>NZ_DAMBMM010000004.1:0-497467 GCF_032065005.1 Sphingobacterium sp. | reverse complement strand
GAGTGGAGGACCGTACAGATTCCTCACTGATCGTTCAGAATAAAAATGCGCTAAAGAGGGATTCAGAGTGAAGCGAAGAACCTATTGTTGTTTTTTTTGAATTTGGGGTCATTGCGAATCGTAAGATGAGGAAATCATTTCAAATGAAGTATGGATGGTTCCGAGACCCTTCGGGGGTGCCCTCAGGGTGACACAGAAAAGGTATAGAAAAACATTTCACCCACGCTGTGGGTTCGCCTATTCAAACATCCAAATTCTACAAATATGCCACCCACGCTGTGGGTTCAAAACCAGATCTTGGTCTATCCTCTCATCCTCGGATGGCGAGCGGAGTCGAGCCACATCCTGGTTCAAACCAACGGGCGTTTGCGATACGCCCATACGAAAATTGATTGCTATCGTCCAATCATTTCCCTACAAAAAGGACTGATATTTTGAAAAATGGAGGGCTATTTTGTAAATTCGTGTACATTGATTGGCCAAGAAAGCTAAAATCCTATAAATCGCATTGAATTAATTGTTAATTTTGTAACATGGACGACCCCGGGCAGATATCGGAATATGGTAAGATACTTTTAATGGCTATCATTGGTATCGTATTGGTTTGTGCCACCATGTTCCTAGCTCGAATCTTGTCGCCGAAAAATCCTAATCCTATTAAATTAAGTACCTATGAATGTGGTGAAGAAACTACGGGAACTTCTTGGGTACAGTTTAATCCGCGATTTTATGTAATTGCCTTAGTATTCCTTCTGTTTGATGTGGAACTGATCTTTATTTTTCCATGGGCAACTGTATTCGGGAATGCAGAAATCATTGCCATTGATCCTCGATGGGGTTGGTTTACCTTGATTGAAATGGCGATATTCCTTGCTGTTCTGATCGTAGGCTTGCTTTATGTATGGAAAAGTGGGGATATCAGTTGGATCAAGCCTAGGCATGTGAAACCGACCGTTGCGGTGGGTATTCCGGCCTCTGCGTACGAACAATTGAACGCACAACAATATGTCGTGAAGGATTACAAGGAACAGGAGATAGAGGAAGTCTTGGCAGAGAAAGCCGCTTCACCGGTAAAAATGGGATTCAAGCCTAAGTTTAAGAAACCAAGTTCAGAATCATGAGTTTAGACCAACAATTGCAACAAAATAATGGGGTAATCATCGCTAAGATGGATGATCTCTTAAATTGGGCTAGGTTATCCTCGATGTGGCCTATCAGTTTTGGTATTGCTTGCTGTGCCATTGAAATGATGGGCGCGATGGCGGCGACATATGATTTGGATAGGTTAGGTGTATTTCCAAGGCCTTCGCCTAGGCAATCTGATGTAATGATCATTGCTGGTACGGTGACATTCAAGATGGCAGACCGGATCAAGAAACTCTATGAGCAGATGCCTGACCCGAAATATGTCATCTCCATGGGTTCCTGTTCCAATTGTGGCGGACCGTATTGGCAGCATGGTTACCATGTAGTCAAAGGGGTCGATAAAATCATACCTGTGGATGTCTATGTGCAAGGTTGTCCTCCCAGACCTGAAGCACTGATCGGTGCATTTTTAGAATTACAGAAAAAAATAGAACAACAGTCTTTGCTGAAAGGGGATATTTTCCCAGTTGAAGTAGAGCAATAGAATAATTTATGGCAAAAGATTTTTATGGTGATTTGCGCCTAGGAATTTTAGGCGGTGGCCAATTAGGTCGTATGCTTATCCAAGAAGCAATTAACTTTAATGTAAACGTTCATGTATTGGATCCTGATCCAAATGCTCCTTGCAAGAAATTGTGCAATCAATTTGAGGTAGGTTCGCTAGCTGATTTTGATACCGTATATAATTTCGGTAAGGATTTGGATATGGTAACGATTGAGATTGAGAAGGTGAATGTAGATGCGTTAGAAGCATTGGAAGAAGAGGGCGTTTTGGTATATCCACAATCCAGGGTGATCAGGTTGATCCAGGATAAAGGATTGCAGAAGCAATTCTTTAAGCAAAATGATATTCCGACTTCGGCATTTCAATTTATATCCAATAAAGAAGGTTTGGCAAACTGCCAGATTGCATTACCTTATATCCAGAAATTGCGTAAAGACGGTTATGATGGCAAAGGTGTAAAGAAGATTAATTCGCAGGCTGATTTTGAGACGGCATTTGATGCGCCGAGTATTGTAGAGGAGCTGGTTCCTTTTGAAAAGGAAATCGCCGTGATGGTAGCCCGCAATGATAAGGGAGAGATGATGACTTTCCCAATGGTAGAAATGGAATTCAATCCTCAGGTGAACTTGGTGGAGTTCCTGATCTCTCCATCTACCTATTCTTTCGATATACAGATGAAAGCGGAAAGCATTGCGATGAAAATTGCGAATGACCTTCAGATTGTCGGTGTCTTGGCAGTGGAGATGTTCTTGACTGCTGATGGAGATATTTTGGTCAATGAATTAGCTCCTAGACCACATAATTCAGGTCATCAGACGATTGAAGGAAACTATACTTCACAATTTGGTCAACACCTAAGGGCAATCTTTAACCTGCCGTTGGGCAATACCGCTTCAAGAGCGAATGCCATAATGGTCAATTTATTGGGTGAGCCAGGTTATGAAGGGTTGGCAAGATACGAAGGTATTGAGGAAGCTTTGGGCATTGAGGGGGTATATGTACATTTGTACGGTAAGAAATATACAAAACCTTTCCGCAAGATGGGGCATGTGACGATCGTGAATCAAGATCGCGCAATCGCTATCGAAAATGCGAGAAAAGTTCAGGAATTGATCAAAGTAATTGCATAATTTTTTATTCAGATAATAATGGAAAACGCAAAAGTAGCTGTAATCATGGGAAGCAAGTCAGACTTGCCAGTGATGCAGGATGCCATTGAGGTTTTAAAATATTTAGGGGTATCGTATGAGGTGAGCATAGTTTCGGCGCACCGTACTCCAAAACGTATGTTTAATTTTGCTGAGCAGGCGGCAGGTCGTGGCTTGAAGGTGATCATTGCTGGAGCAGGTGGTGCTGCGCACTTACCGGGCATGGTTGCATCGATCACGCATTTGCCAGTTATCGGCGTTCCGGTCAAGTCTTCTAACTCGATTGACGGCTGGGATTCCGTACTTTCTATCTTACAGATGCCTAATGGTATTCCGGTGGCTACAGTGGCCTTAAATGCAGCGAAAAACGCGGGTATTCTTGCTGCTCAGATCTTGGCGACCAGTGATGAGCAATTAGGATCCAGGATTTTAGATTTCAAGAAAGAACTGAAAGAAAAAGTAGAGGAAAATGCTGAAGAGGTAGAACGTTTGGTATTTTAATCTTCTTTTGAAAGATAATAGAAAGGGCGGAAATTTATTTCCGCCCTTTTGTTGTTATTTGAATGTCTTTTGAACATAATCGTAGCTCTTCTTGATGCTAGCGTATTTATCAGGTGAATAAATATCATCCTGTTCTACGAATGCATATTTCAATCCACTTTCGCTGGCGAACTGTGAAATAGAAATAAAGTCAATGCTACCGGAACCCACTTCGGCATACTTGATGCTCTTCATGGTTTCCATCAGGTCCAGGGTATCCCTTTTACCGGTCTTAGGATCAATTTTATTGATGTCTAATGGGGTGGAGAAAGCTCTGTCCATGTCCTTGATATGCCATAATGGGAAGCGACCTGGGTGTTTAGAGAAATAAGACTGCGGTGTAACACCAGCTTTGGTGATCCAGTACATATCCAATTCAAAATCCACGAGGTCTTTTTCAGTGAATGCCAATAGGACATCTAGGCCATTTGTTCCATTTCCGAATTCCTTAAATTCCCAGAAGTGGTTGTGATAGCCCATTTTGATACCTGCTTTTTTGGACATTTCGCCAGCTTTGTTCAGCTGTTCGGCCATGTACTGATAGTCAGATTGGTTGAGTTGATTCAATTTGTGCATCGGTGGAACAGGAGCAATGATATATTCCTGGCCTAGGTTATGCGCGATTTCGATGTATTTTTCGATGTTTTCCTTGTCTGTACTATCTTTATCTAGGTATTTTCCTAGATCATAGTGTCCACTGTGTGTTTTTAGGTTATTGTCGTTCAGGATCTTTTTGAGTTCATCGACCGAAATACCCCAGAATGCACCATTGTGCGGATCTGCTCCGTAGGTTTCGACATGGGTATAGCCGACCTTAGCAACCGATTTTAATACTTCTTGAGGGTTTTGAGCGAGAAGTTCGCGAAGAGTGAATAACTGTAAGCCAATGTTTTTAAGTGGAGAGCCTGATTTTTTGTTCAAGCTATCACAAGAAATCAAATGAGGAGCAACAAGACCACCAACTAATCCCATGCTCGCAAGCTTTAGGAAACTTCTTCTTGATTGTGTCATGCAGAATGTTTTTGTTAATTGAATATAGGTAAATTTTTAATAAAAAAAGGATTCTTAATTTTAAGAATCCTTTATAGAATATTCTTTTAAAAGATTGACTTAGATCGTCATGATATCTTTTTCTTTCAATTCAGCTAACTGGTCAACTTTTGCGATATATGTATCGGTCAATTTTTGAACTTCAGCTTCACCTACCTTGATTTCGTCTTCAGAAGCACCGTCGTTTTTCAATTTCTTGATTTGCTCGTTCGAATCCTTACGGATGTTACGGATAGCAACACGACCTTTTTCAGTTTCTTCTTTAACTTTTTTCACTAAATCACGACGACGTTCTTCAGTAAGGGGAGGAACCGCTAGGCGGATGATTGAACCGTCATTTTGCGGGTTCAGACCTATGTTAGAGTCCATGATAGCCTTCTCGATAGTTGAAAGAAGGTTTTTTTCCCATGGTTGTACAACGATGGTTCTTGCATCTGGTGTGTTTATGTTGCTGACTTGCGATAAAGGCGTTGGCGTGCCGTAGTAATCAACATAAATTCCATCAAGCATACCAGGACTAGCTTTACCTGCACGAATCTTGGTTAATTCAGATTCAGTATGAGCTACAGCTTTCGTCATACCATCTTTGCAGTCGTCCAGTTGAAGTGAAATTAATTCGTTCATATCTTGATTATTATTTGCTTTTAATTATTAACTAACCACTGTTCCAACATGTTCCCCGTTGGCAAGTTTCATGAGGTTGCCTGGTTTGTTCATGTCGAAAACGATAATAGGTAGGTTGTTTTCTTGGCAAAGCGTGAATGCCGTCATATCCATTACATTCAATCCTTTTTCGTAGACATCAGTAAAGGAGATATGGTCGAATTTCTTCGCCGTAGGATCCTTCTCAGGGTCTGCAGTATAGATACCGTCTACACGAGTACCTTTAAGTACAGCGTCAGCATTGATTTCAATAGCGCGTAAAGATGCCGCAGTATCGGTAGTGAAGTATGGGTTACCCGTACCAGCACCGAAGATAACGATACGACCTTTTTCTAAGTGACGTACAGCACGTCTGCGGATAAATGGTTCACAGATCTGTTCCATTTTGATCGCTGTCAATAGACGAGTTTTCATGCCTTCTTTTTCAAGGGCATCTTGTAATGCCATTGAATTGATCACGGTAGCTAACATTCCCATGTAATCTGCTTGTACACGGTCCATACCAGCTTTTTCAGCGCTAAGTCCACGATAGATGTTTCCTCCACCGATAACGATGGCGATTTCCATGCCTAAGCTATGAAGTTCCTGAATGTCTTGTGCGTATTGTTGAACACGATTAATGTCGATACCGTAGCTTTGCTCGCCCATTAAAGCTTCGCCACTAAGTTTAAGTAGGATGCGTTTGTATTTCATATTTGACTTTTTGGAGTAGTTCCAAAAGCCAAAGATATGACTTTTTGCTTGCGATTAATTAGATTTATTTCCTTTTTTTACCTTTTCGATGACCTGTGAATAAAATTCCTCGTAAATAGGAACGATTTTGCTGAGTTCAAAGTCCTTTGCTCGCTGTAGGGCATTCTCTTTAAATTCATTCAGACGTTGGCAGTCTTCCAAGATATAGATGGAGTTTTTAGCCATATCGTCAATATCACCTACGTCGCTCAGGAACCCACTGAAACCCTCTTTGTTCAGTTCCGGTAATCCGCCCGTATTGGATGAAACAACTGGAACCTTGCAGGCCATGGCTTCCAATGCTGCCAAACCAAAGCTCTCTGAACCTGAAGGCATCAAGAATAGGTCGGCAATGGAAAGGATCTCTTCGATAGCATCTTGCTTGCCCAGAAAACGGATGCAATCCGTAATGTCTAATTCCCTTGCCAATTCTTCGGCATTTCTACGTTCTGGACCATCACCTACCATTAAAAGCTTGCTAGGGACCTTTTGGGTTACTTTATGGAATATACGGACAACATCTTCAACGCGTTTTACTTTCCTGAAATTGGAAGTATGGACAATGATGCGTTCCTGGTTTGGAGCAATTGCCTTTTTGAAGTGTTCGTGGTTCTTGTTATGGAATCTGTGTAGATCGATAAAGTTTGGAATGACCTTGATACCATTTGTGATATCGAAATAATCCAAGGTTTGTTCCCTTAAATTTTCAGATACGGTAGTTACGCCATCGGATTTATTGATGGAGAAGGTAACGACTGGGCTAAAGCTCTTGTCCTTACCGACCAAAGTGATATCTGTACCGTGGAGGGTAGTGACTACGGGTATATTGATGCCATAGGTTTCCAGAATCTGTTTTGCCAGGAAAGCCACGGAGGCATGAGGGATTGCATAATGCACATGTAAAAGATCCAAGCCTTCGAAACGAACCACATCAACCAGTTTACTGGCCAATGCTGTTTCATAAGGAGGGAAATCAAAAAGTGGATATTGGTTGATTGCTACTTCGTGATAGAATAAGTTCTCAGAGAAAAAATCTAGTCTTGCAGGTTGGCTATAGGTGATAAAATGAACCTGATGTCCGTTGTTTGCTAATGCTTTACCCAGTTCGGTTGCGACTACACCACTTCCCCCAAAAGTTGGATAACATACAATGCCTATCTTCATATTACTGTTTTTCGTTTCTTAAAGATAATAATGTCTCTATATAAGTGTTGCAAAATTTTTCACGGAAAGGGAAAAATTGTAATTTTATTACAAATGCATGTAAATAAAGAACAGTTAATACAGGAATTGGGTTTTAAAACTTCGCGTTCCGGTGGAAAGGGTGGTCAGAACGTCAATAAGGTGTCTTCTAAAGTGATGTTGAATTGGGATGTGGAGAATTCATCGGTTTTTGATGATGATCAGAAAGCATTGATCAGGGAGCGATTGGCGAATAGGATTTCCAAGGATGGCTTATTGCAGCTGGACTCGAGTATTGACCGTAGCCAACTCAAGAATAAGGAATTGGTGATAGAACGTTTTTTTAATCTATTGACAGATGCATTAAAGGTGGATGCCAAACGTCTGCCAACCAGGACCCCAAAATCTGTAATCCTGAATAGATTGGACCGCAAGAAAAAACAAGCCTCGAAAAAAGCCGATCGACAATGGAGGTTTGAGGGGTAGGGGATTGATAAAGTGGAAAGGTTTCCCGAAGGGTCTGGATGGGAGGATGGGCCAAGATCTGGTTTTGAACCAGGATGTGGCTCGACTCCGCTCGCCAACCAGGGATGAGAGGATGGACCATGATTATGATCAAGTGTTGCTAAAAAGTCTTCCGATACTGTGGGGCCGTATCGAATACGCCCGCCCCATACAAACATGAATTAATATCATTTTCTGATTAAAGAAATACCTCCATTTTCAAATTTTATGCGTACAATTTCTACAATCCAAACCCATAGCGTAGGAGAAATATTTTTCTGTACCCTTTCTGTGTCACCCTGAGGGCGCCCCCGAAGGGTCTCGGAACCATCCATACTTCATTTGAAATGATTTCCTCATCTTACGATTTCTTAATGACAAACACCTCTAATTAATATAAAAAATAGATTCTTCGTTTCACTCTGAATCCCTCTTTAGTGCATTCCCAATTCTTCACTAAATGTTCATAATTCGAAGGTCCTTAGCTGACGTTTTTATCTTGGTCCATCCGGTGGGTGAGCGGAGTCGTACCCCCGATTCTCATTCATCCTGGTTCAAATTTCCTGATACATTTTCCTTAATTAATAAACACTAAAGAAATTAAAGCTGTTGATTTACAGGTAAATAGCTGTTTGTTTTAGCGCATAACTAATGATTTAGTTGTATAACTAAAAAATTAGTTATACATTAGTTTTATAATCGATTATAGGCAATATTGTCTTTTTAAATTTTCACAGAATAATGAACGAGTTAAAAGAACTAACAAAGGCGGAGGAGCAAATCATGCACAGTCTATGGGAAATGGGCGGTGGATTTGTCAAGGATATCATTGAAGTTTTACCAGAACCGAAGCCGGCTTATAATACAGTATCAACCATTGTACGGATTCTCGAGACCAAGGGTTTTGTGGATCATGAGTCTTTTGGGAAGAGCCATCGCTATTTTCCAAAGATTGAAAAAGAGGAGTATAAGAAATTAATAACCGGAAAACTCTTACAAGGTTATTTTGAGAATTCTGCGAGTTCCATGCTTTCTTTCTTCTTGGAGGAGAAAAAGCTGGATGTGCAGGATTTGGATGAAATCATGAAACTTATTCAGAAGCATAAGAAATAAATTTGAAGCTATGACCTATCTACTGATATCAAATCTGTCTTTAGCACTGTTCTTCCTTATCTATCGATTTGGATTGAGGAAGCTGACCTTCTTTACGATGAACCGCTGGTATTTATTGGGCAGTGTCTTGATTGCCTATATCATGCCTTTGTTTCTCTTTATTGAATTGCAGGTTCCGGAAATCATGCAGATTACATTGCCGGTGTTGGACCTGACAGGGAATGCTGTGCAGGTAAGTCCAACTTCAGCTGAAGTGCAATCTCAACAAGCGGGATGGTTGGCAGATAAATGGATGCAGTTGGGCTATTGGATTGGGGTCCTCATTGCTGCGGGGTTGTTGTTATCTCGTGTTTTACAGTTAGTTGTAGGTAGATTGTCCGTTAGGAATATACATGGAAGTTATTCATTTTTTAACATCGTTAAGTTGAATGTTAAAAATGAGGATACAAAAATGATCCGAGAGCATGAGGATATACATGTTAAACAAGGACATAGCTATGATATTATGTTTATGGAGATTATCCGGGTTTTCAACTGGTTTAATCCGCTATTAATCTGGATAAGAGATGAGCTGAAATATCAGCATGAATTTATCGTTGATGAGCAATTTGCAGAAAATAAGGTTGCTTATGCGGAACTGTTAGTTGCTTATGCGATGAATGTTCATCCGAATCAATTGAGTCATGAGTTTTCCAATAAATCACTTTTAAAGGAAAGAATTAATATGATTTTTAAAGATAAATCGAATACAAGAAATAGACTGTTTTACCTTTCTATATTGCCAATTGCAGCATTGATTATGGGTTTGGTGATCAATTGTAAATCGCCCAATAAGGATAAAACGGAAAGTACTGCTGTCGTTGAGGAGAACATAAATCCTGAGATATCTGCAGATTCGAATAATAATGCTGAGGTTGATCAAAGCACAGTATCAAACGAGGAGAAGGGCAGTAGTGCTGTGCAAGAAAATGACTTGAAAAATGAGTCGGAGGTCAAGGCTACAAACAAGGCGAATCCCCATGATGAACCTGGCAAAAAAGTTACTGGCAATTTTGGGGTATTTGAATTTGACCAAGTTGAAGTAAAACCAACCTATCCAGGAGGAATTGATAAATTTAGGCAGGAAGTTGGCCAGAACTTAGAATATCCGCAAGAAGCTATAGATGCAGGTATTAGAGGGAAAATAGAACTTTCATTTGTAATTGGTAAAGATGGTGAGATAAAGGATGTTAAGGTTATTAAGGATTTAAATTATGGTACAGGGCAGGCTGCAGTAAATGCTTTAAAGGGTACCAAAAAATGGAGTCCAGGAATTGCTTATGGATTTCCAGCCGAGGTAAGATATATCCTTCCCATTAGATTAGATCTTTCTCAGATGTAAATTTATCCTTCTAAATCTTCATTAAATAACATAAAAACAGATTTTCATACAATTTTATGGCTTTGATTTTTAGGGCTGTGATGATTATGTGCTGGAATATCAAAATGAGGAGGGTAAGATGTTGGATAAAAGTGGCTATAAGGGTTTAATTAAAAAAGGTCCTTCTGGGAAGAAGGACCTTTGTTTTTTAGGAAAGAAACAGCTTTTCAAGTTCTAAAGGAGCGACATATTTGCCATCCTTATAAACTCTCATGTTTCCTCCGGATATTTCATCGATCAGGATAATCTGATTGTTGGTTTTATCATGACCGAATTCCAATTTGATATCGTATAATTCAAGACCTTTTTTTGCAAGTTCATCCTTCACGATGCCGCAGATTTTTTTGGTCAATTCTTTTAATTCTTGGTATTGTTGATGGCTTAACAAACCTAACATAGCCAAAGCATCTTCAGAAATAACAGGATCACCACGTTCGTCATCTTTTATCGTTACTTCGACAAAGCTATCCAAAGCTTGGCCTTCTTCGCAGTAAGCTGCATATCTTCTAAGGAAGGAACCAACTGCTCTATAACGGCAGATAACCTCCAGGCCTTTACCAAATACTTTCGCATCTTTAACGATCATCTGGACTTTCTCGATGTCTGAAGAGATAAAGTGAGTGGGTACACCCAGTTTATTCAATACCTCGAAGAAATAGGTAGTCATTTTAAGGCCAGATCTTCCGGCACCTTCGATCGTTAATCCTACGGTGTTGGCTCCTGGGTCAAAGACTCCATTTTCACCGGTCACATCGTCTTTGAATTGCAATAGGATTTGGTTATCGCCAAGACTGTAAACGTCTTTAGTTTTTCCTTGATAGATTTTTTCCATGATGGTTTCAGTTAATTGAGGCGAATTTATCAAAAAATGATAGAGATGCCTAAATTATCCTTAAAAAACGCTTATTTTTCCAGTTTAAGGAGCCGCAATTCTCGCTGCAGTTCTTCAATTTTATCAATCAGGTTGTTGACCACTTCTATGCCCTGAACATTGAGTTCGAGTTCATAATGCCAAGTGGAGAAGCGTTCTACGTGCAGTACCTGTTCTTCTTCCAGAAACTCCTGTTCTTCTTGGATAATGATTTCAATAAGTCCATTATTATGCAGTTCCTGAATAAAGGTACGTTCGATATTATTGGTTTTGCAGATGTCGATTACTCTAAATAATGTCTTTTCCATGTCTTATTTCTTTAATGAATCCGCTAATTGTTCTATTATTTTCTTTTGCTCCTCGGTGAGTTCGGTCGGTAATTTCACCTGGATTTCTGCATATAGGTCGCCAAAGTCACCATCTTTCTTATATACAGGGAATCCTTTTCCCTTAAGTCGGATCTTAGCTCCGTTCTGGGTTCCTTCTTTAATCTTAACGTTGATTTTTCCGGTTAAGGTATCGACAATGGTCTCGCCACCTAACAATGCAGTTGGCAGGTCAACTTCAATATTCGTATAGAGGTCGTTTCCTTTTCGTATGAACCTTGAATCAGGTCTGATGGAGAAAGTGATGTATAGGTCACCTTTAGGCCCACCATTGACACCGTCGCCACCTTGGCCTTTAAGTTTAATTTTCTGTCCATCCTCCACTCCGGCAGGCACCGTGATACGGATGTTCTTGCCATTGACCGTAAAGGTCTGTTTATGGGTTTGGGAAGCTTGGAGAAGGGTTAGGTCGACCGTGGTTTCATAATCCTGTCCACGGTAGCTGCCCCGTTTTCCTGAGGACCTGCCTCCACCGAATCTAGAACCAAATAGATCTTCGAAGAAATCAGAATATTCGCCAGTATCGTAATTGCCATTGTAATTATTGAAATCAAATCCTTCAAAAGGATTTTGGCCAGCTCCTGCAGAACTTCCTCGGGATCCTCTAGAACGGGCATACTCTTGTTGGGCTTTTTCGTATTCCTCGCCATGTTTCCAGTTTTCACCATATTGGTCGTATTTTTTTCTCTTCTCTGGATCGGTCAGAACCTCGTTGGCCTCGTTTATTTCCTGGAATCTTTTCTTTGCACTTTCGTCATTTGGATTTAAGTCAGGATGGTACTTTCGGGCCAACTTTCGGTAAGCCTTCTTGATGTCATCTTGACTTGCGGATTTATCCAATCCTAATACACTGTAATAGTCTACAAACGCCATATTGAATATTGATTTAAAAAAAGAACAAGTTGAGTAGGGTTTTGTTTATTAATAGCCTTTCTCAAATTTACAATGTATATGTGTAAAAGTAAAGGGAGAAAAGGTAAACAAAGTAGGATGTGAAGTGTTAAAAAAGAAAAAGGAATTATTATGGATACCAATAGACTTTCAAAAGCGATGGAAACATCGTTGATTAAACAAATGACAAAAGAAAACCAAGCTTCTCAGATCTATTTGGCTTTGGGATGTTGGGCAGATACGAAAGGTTATGGCGGTGTTGCAAATTTCTTGTTTCGCCATGCTCAGGAAGAACGGAACCACATGATCAAGATCATGATGTATATTCTTGAAAGGGGTGGAACTCCAAAAGTTGAAGCCGTAGCTGAGCATACCAAACTGCCTAAATCCATGTCGGAATGTTTCAATATGGTTTTTCAGCATGAGGTAGATAATACCAATGCAATCTATGGATTGGTTAACCAGTCGATGGAGGAAAAGGATTGGGCGACATGGAACTTTGCGCAGTGGTTTGTAAAAGAACAGACGGAAGAAGAGAAATTAGCATTATCGTTGATCGATAAATTGAAGATTGCAGGTGGAGATCGTGCAACAGACGAATCGCTGTTTGAATTGGATAAATATTTGGGAAATGCTCCTGATGATGTGCCATTGGCTAGAGAATCGACAGCAGATAATCCGGAATAACGATATTTGGCTGAGAGAGCTAAAAATGAAAGGGCAGAATATTTTCTGCCCTTTTCTATTTATTGATTAACTGATTGGAATCATGCCATTCCATTCTTGTTTTCTTATGCTGCATGGAAATGCTATTGGATGCTTCGGTTCTTGCTTCTTCTTTTTTCCTTTCTTCAATTTTCACAAAGGAATGGATGTGGGGAATGAGAGCAATTAGAAACGTGCTGAGATATTTAATCAGAATTTTGAATAGCATGGTTTCTTAAACTTATTTAGGCCTTCTGGAATTGTAATAGTCCAAGTTTCCTGAAAGGACCAATGATTTCACGCGTTTATCTTCTGGGTATTTTCCAACGATAATATTGCTGAGCCCCTGTAGATCGGCATTCAGGGAGTCTATATGGTTATTGTTAAAAACATTCAGCAGCCCATCATTCAAGGAAACATCAAGTTTGTTGAAACTGAGGTTATCAAAGGTTATTTTCGATTTACCTGAGATTTGCATGCTAAAAGGATTGCTGAAATTTTGGCTTTCCCTGGAATAATTTCGAATTTTTAATGAGCTATTCTTGAGAACGACAATTTTGTTGAGGCCTTTGGCAGTGCTATCCGTAGGGATGATCTCGATAGATCCTCTATAATGCTCTAGGGTCAAACCGTAGGACTCCTGAGGGTTTAAGGTGAGTTCAACCCTCGAATAAACTTTCTGGCTTAGGGTGACCTGTAAGGTATCACCAATTCTTTTATGATCAAAATTGATAAATTGATTACTTTGCTTTACTGAAATTTGTGTTGTATCCGCATAAACAACTGATAGGAAGGCATTTTTATCATAACCGATTACCTTAATATTCTTAATGCCATCCAAGGATACTTTTTCCATTTTATCTGTATTGTCGAAGTTTTTGACAAAAGCAGAAACTAAATCGCGGGGTTCATGGCTTAAGGGATCTGCAAAGACAATGCCTTGCAGCGGTTTTATGACTAAGCAGACCAACCATAAAATGGCAAGGGCAGTAAACAATAATATATTTGACTTTTTCATAATTAGTTCGATTTATAGAGTTCGATTAATTCTTCTTCCGTAATCTTCAACAGTTTCGCAGTCTGGAAGAATTTGGGAGCTTCTACCTGGATGAAATTTTCCTTCTTTTCCTTGAGGATGATCTGTATGGCATTTTCAGCTACAAATAGGCCTAGTCCCCTTTTATTGAAAATAATTTCATCTTGCTGGAGCTTGTCATAAGCTCTCATGACGGTATTGGGGTTTACTTCCACCGAGGAAGCAAAGTCCCGGACAGAGAGGATCTTCTCTCCGACCTGCCATTCATCTTTAAGGATTTTCTCCATGACGATGTCGATGATCTGCAGGTATATGGGTTTATCTGATTGAAACTGCATTTAGACCTCCTTTTCCTTTAAAAAATAATAAAAACCGATATAGGTAATTAAGGCAGCCACATAGGTCGGTCCCCAGCTGTAGAAGGTCATATAGGATAGGTTGGAAATATTATAGGAATACCCATCCCAAATTCTTGAGCTAATAAAAATTCCCAAAGCTACTCCTGTGAGTAAAATGGCCGCCGAAATAACAAGGCTGTATTTTCTGAAATAGAGAGCAGCAAATAAAAAGTAAGGGTAAAATAAGAAAAACAATAAGGCCATCGGGGCAGATATGATCGTGAAGCTGCCGTTATAAAAGATGCTATATTTTGAGATTTCAGTGTAGAGTTTGCCCTGACGGTCTAATGCCGCTATAACCTCGTCCCAATACTGTTGCCTGAAATATATTTCTATGATGTAATTGAGGCCAAGGATAATGAGGTAATTATATAAGAGAATGAATAGCCCGATCAATAGGTAAGCAGTTAGCTTCTGCCAGGAATTCATCGGAATAGTGAAATCATAACTTTTATAGAATAGGTTGGAAATAAAGGTTAAATGAATGAAAGGCAACCCTACAATCAATGCAAAGCTCCATCTGATATTAGTGCTGTCCACAAGATTGATTAACATATTGTCATTGATTTCGGTTTTAGGCGACAACAAGTAGGTTGATAGGTCATTGCTAATAAATATCAAGCTGATGGAATAGGATATGATGGCAATAACTGGAATCGAAATCAACAAATAACGATGAGACGCAAAAATGCAGTTGAGGTATTGAAATACTGTCTTCATAATTCAATTGGTTTAGGGTTGTTGGTAAATGCATTAAAGAGGAATTCTATGTCCAATTTGGATTCGGAGCCTGAATGGTTTTCCACTAAATAATAAGGTCCAGAAAGTTCTTCCTGAACATATAGCGCCTTTTCAGCATCTGCAGTTGATTTGCTGACCTTGAGTTTTTTTGATAATTGATAGATGTTTTCATCTAAAACCAGGCTGCCACTTTTCATGATCATTAAATGATCAAATAATACATCTACATCGCGGATTTGATGGGTTGCAATCAAGAAGATTCGGTCTTCATTGATAAACTTGCTGAGCAATTTTCTGAAGACTGCCTTTGAAGGGATATCCAATCCATTGGTCGGTTCGTCCATCAATAGGACCGAACTGTTGCAGGCTAATGCAAAAGAAAGATGGACCTTTCGATGCTGTCCCAATGAAAGCGCTCTAAGCCTATTGCTGATTGGGATATTGAATTCCTTGATACAGTCCAAGTACTGTTGATGATCGTACTTGCTGTAGAATGCACCATACAGCTTTCCGAATTGTTCAATCCCAAGATCAGGTAATTTGCTGTAATCTGGGAGAAAATATACCTCATTGAAATATTCGGCGATCCGTTCTGAACTGAAATGTCCTTTGAATTCGATGCTTCCATCCTTTGGTATCAACATGCCGACGATAAGCTTCAATAATGTGGTCTTGCCTTCACCATTTAACCCCAATAAGCCATATATGCTTCCGGGTTTTAAAGTTGTGTTGATATTCCAAAGAATATTCTTGTTCGGTTTATAATAATACGATAATGATTTAATGGTTAACATAGCGTATTGTTTTAGTGTATTAATGTGGTAGTACACTGCAAATATACAATCGTATTCATGATCTGCAAGAAAAAAGTGAAAATATTTTGAGGGATAAGGTTTTAGGGGAGAGAGGGTTGCACAAAAAATGGGCAGAATTCTCATTCTGCCCATTTTAATATTGTTTGCTCAAATTGCTTATTGTGCTGGAGCAGGTGTTTTATCAACCACTAATTTTTTGTCACGGTTAGCGATTTCCCAAGCTGTATGGAAAACCAGTTTTTCGCGTTTAGCCATCATTGGGAAGTCGATTTTATCCACGGTATCATTTGGTGTATGATAGTCAGGGTGTAATCCTGAGAAGAAGAAAATCACTGGAATACCATGTTTGGCCAAGTTGTATTGGTCAGAACGGTAATAGATGCGCATTGGATCCTTTGGATCATCATACATGTAATCTAATTCCATTTGTGTGTAGTCTTTATTGGCCTTCTCATTGATTGCCTTCAATTCCGAACTCAACATATCTGATCCAATAGCATGGATGTAATTGTGGTTTCCGTTCAAGTGCTTATCATCAATACGACCGATCATATCCATATTCAAACAGGTTACTGTGTTGCTCAATGGGAAGATCGGATGCTGAGAGTAATAATTTGATCCTAATAGACCTTTCTCCTCTGCAGCAAATGCCATGAACAGGATAGTTCTTCTAGGACCTTTGCCATCTTTTTTAGCTGCTGCAAAAGCTTTTGCCAATTCCATAACACCTACAGTTCCTGAACCGTTGTCATCTGCTCCTGGAAAGAATGTTCCATCAGGAAGGATTCCGTCATGGTCATAGTGTCCAGAGATAATTACAACTTCATCTTTAAGGTCAGTCCCTTCGATTACACCTAGTACGTTTGGATCATGGAATTCCTCTTTCTTAACGCCCATGGTAGCATCTACTGATGCTTTTACATCAAATGAATTTGCTTTTCCTGTATTATTGATCGATTCTTTGATTTTTTCTACAGTAGTGTTTTTAGTTGCTAGGATTTGATTGGCAGTTTCCACAGTGATGTTTGCTACTGGGATATCCATGCTAGGCTGGTTGGTCTGGGTTTCATTAGATTTTAATGAAAAACGACCTCCGGTCAAACGGTTTCCAAAACGGCTGATCATCTCTGCATTCTGAGAGCTAACTGCCAAGATCATCTGTGGCTTAAGTTTGCTCAGTTCCTGAATTCTTTTGAAACGGCTCGTCGACCAATCGGAAGGTGTAGAAGTTCCAGAAATCAAGGAATTGCCGTCTTTGGTTGGTTCTCCTTCGTTGATTACCAATACCACTTTACCTGCAATATCCAAGCCTTTAAGGTCATTATATTTATCAGATTGGATTCCGTAGCCTACGAAAACGATATCAGAAGCCTTGAAGTCCCTGCTGTTATTGTTGCCTTGGATAAATAGGTCTTTTCCATTTTCCAGTGCTTTGTTGTTGATGCTGAATTTATCAACGATATAAGATGTTCTTTCCAATGCTACAGGTTGGAAATAAGAACCATTTACTGCTGGTGTTAAGCCTAATTCCTTGAATACATTTGCAATGTATTCAACAGTTTTTTTACCGCCTTCTTGCCCAGTTCCACGTCCTTCAAACTCACGGGAAGCAAGAATGGTCAGGTGTTTTTTTGCCGACTCTTCGGTTAAGAGGTCAGCATATTTCTTTTGATTTGCTTGTTGAGCTACCGAACAGCTGAACAGCGACGGTATCAAAAAAGAAAGAATAAGTAATTTTTTCATTATCGATTTTAAATTGGTTATGCACAAGAAATTTTGTTCACACGGTTAGCATGACGGCCACCTTCGAAGTCTGTTGTCAAGAAGGTGCGAACAATACGTTTTGCTAGGTCAAGATCAATAAAACGAGCTGGAATACAAACGATATTTGCATCATTGTGTTGACGAGCTAGAGCTGAAATTTCCTCCAACCAGCAAATTGCAGCACGAATGCCTTGATGTTTGTTAGCTGTAATGGCAACTCCGTTTGCACTGCCACAGATCAAGATGCCTAACTCATTCTCTTTGCTCTCTACACTTGAAGATACAGGATGTGCAAAATCTGGATAGTCAACAGAATCTGCAGTAGCAGGACCGAAATCCTGAACAGTATAACCTAATTCATTTAAGAATGTGATTAATGCTGTTTTATATTCAAACCCAGCGTGATCACTGCCAATTGCAATTTTTTTAGACATGATGTATTATTTTGTATTATAAAATTCTTTTTCTGCAAGTTCCTTCGCTTTTTTAACATTCGCCGAAACCATGATGCTCAATTCATATAAGATAAACATTGGAGCACTTACCGTCAATAACGTGATAACATCCGCTGTAGGGGTGATGATAGCTGCAATGACCAAGATGATCACAATGGCATATCTACGGCTAGCACGCATAAACTCTGGGGTCATGATTCCTATCTTAGACAGGATAAAGATCAGGATAGGAAGCAAGAAGATGATTCCACAACCTAGTGTCAATGTCGCAATGGTCGATAAATAAGAGTCTATTGTAATCTGATTCGTGATTTCATCACTTAATGATACGTTCGCAAGGAAGTTAACCGACAAAGGAACCACGATATAGTAGCCGAATAATGCACCTATCACGAAGAGCACCGTCGCGTAGAATACAAATCCTCTAGCCGATTTTCTTTCAACATCGGTCAAAGCCGGTTTAATGAATAACCAGATTTCGAATAGGAGATAAGGGAAGCCCAAAGCAACAGCCATCAATAGACAGGAGTTGATCTGAAGCATAAACTGACCCGCCAATTCCGTATTGATGATATTGAATGGGATCTTCTCTACACAGAAACCTTCCAGGTTCAAGGCTGCCCCAACCTTACACATCATTCTATAGGTCCAGAAGTCCAAGTTCTTCGGTCCCATGATGATCTGGTTGAAAACAAAATCGTAAAATGTAAATGAAAGGATCGCAAATACGGTAATAGCAATTACAGAACGGATGATGTGCCACCTTAGGATTTCCAAATGATCGAAGAAGGACATTTCCGCCTCGATGTTCTTTCCTTTATTCTTGATTGCCTCTATAAGTTTGATATTCTTGGACATGTAGTTTTAATGCGGTGATCTAATCGTAAGAAAACAAAAATACCATTCTTCTCTCGAAGAATGGCATGTTTTGTATATGTAAAGTAAATTTTATACAACCTCCTCATCAGGATACTCCGTAAGGTCGAAAGTTTCCATGAATTTAGTCGTGAAATTACCTGCCCTAAAGTTCGGGTCACGCATTAAACGAAGATGAAGTGGGATGGTTGTTTTTACGCCTTCGATAACGAATTCACTTAACGCACGCTCCATCGTATTGATAGCCTCTTCACGAGTTTGGGCTACACAAATCAATTTCGCGATCATGGAGTCGTAGTTTGGAGGGATAGTATATCCTGAATAAACATGCGTATCTACACGCACACCATGACCCCCAGGTGAATGGAAGTTGGTAATTTTACCTGGTGATGGACGGAAGTTGTTGAATGGGTCTTCCGCATTGATACGACATTCGATTGCATGCATAGTAGGCTCGTAGCTCTTACCAGAGATTGGAATACCTGCTGCAACTTTAATCTGTTCTTTGATCAAGTCAAAGTTGATTACCTCTTCAGTAACTGGGTGCTCTACTTGGATCCGTGTGTTCATTTCCATAAAGTAGAAGTTGCGGTGTTTGTCAACCAAGAACTCGATTGTTCCAGCACCTTCATATTTTACAGCTTTGGCACCTAAGATAGCAGCTTCACCCATTTTAGCGCGCAATTCTGGCGTAATGAATGGAGAAGGAGCCTCTTCAACTAATTTTTGATGTCTCCTTTGGATAGAACAGTCACGCTCAGAAAGGTGACATACTGTTCCATATTGGTCACCGATTACTTGGATTTCAATATGGCGAGGATCCTCAACATATTTCTCTAGGTACAAACCGTCGTTTCCGAACGCTGCACCAGACTCTTGACGAGCAGAATCCCAAGCATTTTCAAAATCTTCATCTTTCCAAATGATACGCATACCTCTACCACCACCACCGGCCGTAGCTTTAAGGATGACAGGGTAACCCATATCTTTTGCAATTTGCAAACCAGTTTTTACATCTGGCAACAAACCTTCAGAACCTGGGATAGTTGGAACACCAGCTTTCTTCATGGTCTCCTTGGCCGAAGCTTTGTCTCCCATTTTTTCAATCTGTTCCGCTGTAGCACCGATGAATTTGATGCCATATTCAGCACAGATAGCAGAAAATTTAGCGTTTTCGGATAAGAAACCATATCCAGGGTGGATTGCATCAGCATTTGTAAGTTCTGCTGCTGCAATGATATTTGGAATATTTAAATAGGAATCTTTACTAGCAGGAGGGCCGATACAAACAGCTTCATCCGCAAAGCGAACGTGTAAACTATCACGGTCAGCAGTTGAATAAACTGCCACACTTTGAATACCCATCTCCTTACAAGTACGGATAATTCGAAGTGCAATTTCACCTCTATTTGCAATTAATATTTTTTTGAACATAATACTCTTTGATGTAACACTTTATCTCTTAGCACAATAAAAAAAGTTTCTGGAATTACTCCAAAAACTAACTAGGATCTACTAAGAATAAAGGTTGGTCGTATTCTACAGGTTGAGCATCATTTACCAAAATCTTCACGATTTTACCTGATACTTCAGATTCGATTTCATTGAACAATTTCATTGCCTCAACGATACAGATAACCTTTCCAGGTGTAACATCATCACCTACATTCACAAATGATGCTTTGTCTGGTCCTGGAGAACGGTAAAATGTTCCGATAATTGGAGACTTAATAGTGATATATTTTGAGCTTTCATCAGCAGCAGGTGCCTGAGCTGCAGGAGCAGCAGCAACTGGTGCAGGAGCAGCAACTGGAGCAACTGCTTGAGCAACCTGAGGTGCTGGAAGTGTTGCCGTTACGTAAGTAGGCTCTTGATTAGTCTTTATCGTAATTTTAAAATCTTTCTCTTCGATCGATACTTCATTCACACCCGATTTGGAAACGAATTTGATAAGATCTTGAATTTGTTTAATATCCATACTCATATGCTAGTAGGTTTGTTTAATAATTTTAAAAAATAAATAGCTATAAAGGTAATAATAAAATGCAGATTAATACGCCCATCTTAAATAAATAGAGCCCCATGTAAACCCTCCGCCAAATGCTGCTAAGATTAGGTTGTCTCCTTTTTTAAGCTGGCTTTCCCATTCCCATAAACACAATGGAATGGTGCCGCTGGTAGTATTTCCGTATTTTTGAATGTTTACCATTACTTTTTCCTCAGGTAGTCCAGCACGTTCTGCCGTTGCATCAATTATACGCTTGTTCGCCTGATGTGGAACTAACCAATTAACATCTTCCGAGGTCAATTTGTTTCTCTCCATCACTTCAACAGCTACATCAGCCATATTGGTCACGGCAAATTTAAATACTGTACGTCCCTCTTGGTAAGCGTAATGAAGGCCAGCATCTACCGTTTCATGAGTCGCCGGGTTCAACGAACCACCGCCTTTAATGTTCAGGAACTGTCCACCAGATCCGTCTGTTTTTAAAACAGCGTCGATCAGGCCATTTCCTTCATCATTTGGTTCCAGTAATACTGCTCCACATCCGTCTCCGAATAGGATACAGGTATTTCTGTCTTTATAATTGACTACTGATGACATCTTATCGCCACCAACAACCAATACTTTTTTGTGTTTTCCAGATTCAATGAATTGAGCACCCGTGGTCAATCCGAATAGAAATCCTGAACAAGCTGCTTGAAGATCAAAACCCCAAGCTTTTTTAGCTCCAATTTTGTCTGCCAAGATATTTGCTGTAGCAGGGAATAACATATCCGGCGTACTGGTACAGAAGATTATTAGGTCGATATCTTCAGCAGAAATCCCTCTTTTCTCCAATAGGCCATTTACTGCTGGCACAGCCAGGTCAGAAGTAGCTTTTGTTGGATCTTTTAATATTCTTCGCTCACGGATTCCTGTGCGGGTTACGATCCATTCGTCGTTAGTGTCTACCATTGTTTCCAACTCCTTGTTGGTCAGGATGTAGTCCGGAACGTAACCATGTACTGCAGTAATAGCTGCGTGAATTTTAGACATATGTTTTAGTTAAATGCAGATTTGATCCTCTCAATGAATTTTGAGGCGATCATATCTCTCGACAATAATACCATATTTTTTATAGCCTTCGGCGTTGAAATACCGTGGCCAATGATTACAGGGGCATTTACCCCTAAAATTGGGCTGCCGCCATATTGCTCGTAATTGAACCTGTCAAAGAATTGGTCCTTGAAACCTTTCTTCAGAGTAACTACATAAAATGATTCAGCTAGCTTCAGTACTACATTTCCAGTGTAGCCATCACAAACAATTACATCGGCATGATCACTGAATAGATCACGGCCTTCTGCATTTCCAATAAAATTAATCTTGTTGTTTTCTTTTAAAAGAGGGTAGGTTGCGATGGTTAGGTTGTTTCCTTTTTCTTCTTCTTCACCAATATTTAGCAAGCCAACTTTTGGTGAGGATATGCCGTAAACATGTTCTGCATACAGGCTTCCAAGGATAGCAAATTGGTTCAGCATTTCCGGCTTACAGTCTGCATTGGCCCCTACGTCCAACAAGATCCCAAAGCCATCCTTAAGCTTCGGTACATTGGTCGCAATGGCAGGACGCAATACCCCTGTAATGGTCTTTACACTGAACATGGCACCTACCAGCATAGCGCCAGTATTGCCTGCTGAAGAGAAAGAATCGATCTCTCCGTTTTTCAATAAGTCAAATCCCTTGGCTATAGAAGAGTTAGGCTTTTGGCTGATTGCTTTTGTGGGATGTTCGTGCATACTGATGTTCTCAGGTGCATGAACATAGTCAAATTTTGAGGGGTCAGATCCAGCTTCGGTAATAGCGCTTCTAATGGCTTCTTCATCACCAAATAGCACAATCCGTTGCGAATCGTCCAGCTGTTTTTGAGCTTCAATCGCTCCTTTGATATTAGAATCAGGAGCAAAATCCCCTCCCAACACGTCTAATCCAATCTTCATTCGTTATTATTTATATTATTCAATAATACGCAAAAAACATCCCAAGTGAAAGTTAATAATATAAAATATTATACTTTTTTGGGATGTTTTTAAGAAAGATGTCGTTAGACAGCAGCGGTGTTCTCAATAATTAATTTACCGTTGTAGTATAAGTTACCGTCTACTGTGTATGCGTGGTGAGGTCTGTGCACCGCGCCAGTTTCTTTACAAACAGTTAAGCTAGGTAATTCAGCTTTATAGTGTGTTCTTCTCTTGTCTCTTCTAGATTTAGAAGTTTTACGTTTTGGATGTGCCATCTCGTATCTTTTGTTTTAGTTATTTTTAATATTCTTCAATGCTTCCCAACGAGGGTCAATGTTTTCATTGTCCTCCTCAGACGAGCTTTCTTCTTCATTTTGTATCCTGTTCAACATCTCCGGGTCACATGCTATCCCTTCTCCGTTTTCATTACACTTAGGATAGGGAGGGACTGCCACATTGATGTATTCATACAGCAACGGAGCGATGTCCAATTCATAGTCGTTCTTGGATAAGGTGATCACTTCTTCCGTGTCCTCATTCCAATCTTCATCGCTGAATTTTACCAAAGCACGTTCCTTAATGTGAACTGGGGAATCAAAGGTCGATAGACAAACATCGCAAGTCAGTTTTATGGTGCCTTGAATGTCGAAATTAGCTATCAACATGTTCTCCTGTTTCTGCAAGTCGACAACCGCTTTTAGATTGCCTTCCTGTAGCAAGGAATGTTCGTAACATGCAAAGAACTTCTCGTCGATTTCAAAGTCAAAACTGTGCTTACCTGTTGAAAGACCTGAAAATGGTATTCTGTATTTTTTTAGATACTTCACAATCTTGCATTTGAGCCTGCAAAAGTAACGATTAAATAAGTATAAATGAAATTTATTTTAAAAAATCGTCTAGGCTATTCGTAATAATTTTTTCCTAATTCAATTTTCGGACGGTCGTTCGCCATCCGCCATTTATTGGTGTCGCGCAATGAATAGGCACAACCGCAATATTCCTGCATATAAAACCTTTCTTTCTTGCTGATTTCCAACATTCTCGCCGAACCACCTTTCTTGCGCCAGTTGAATGTCCAATATTCCATGTTCGGATATCGCGAAGCAGCTCTTACTCCACAGTCGTTGATCTGGCTCATCGTTTTCCAACGTGAGATTCCTAATGAACTAGAGATGACATCAAAACCATTTTGGGCCGCATATTCCGCTGTTTTCTCAAAACGCATATCGAAACACATGGTACAGCGAATGCCTCTTTCAGGTTCATGCTCCATGCCTTTTGCCAACTCAAACCAATAATCAACATCGTAATCGGCATCAATGAATGGAATATTGTGCTTCTCGGCAAATCGGATATTCTCCTCCTTCCTTAGATCGTACTCCTTCCGTGGATGAATGTTAGGATTATAGAAATAGATCGTGAAATCTATATTTGAAGCAATCAATGCCTCCATTACCTCACCAGAACAGGGAGCACAGCAGGAGTGAAGCAAAAGCTTTTTCCCTTCGTTGGGCAATTCCAACTTCTCTCTTACAAATTCTTTGTTCTCCATTGCTTTATTATCTATTCTGCAATTTTACGGAAATACATCTATTTAACCAACTTTAACAATCTTAAAGCCCTGAGAGCTCGCCTTCAAACGATTATTTTATACATTTGTAATATAATTGATTATTTTATGAAACTGAAGTACTTATTCGCTCTCCTCGCCATTGCCACCCTCATTGGATTTTATTCCTGTGAAAAAGACGATGATGAACCACCTGCAAGCAACTCGATTTCAAGACTCTATATATCTTACTCTGATTTTAACGATAACCCTGATTTAACGCAATTCAACAATGTTGTGCTATTGCCTAATTCAGATGATGAAGAAAATATGGGGCTTCGTGCCACTCCCTTTTTATCAAATGTGAAGGGGGGGAATACCATCTATTTTAATCCAAGTGCAAGACTCATTTTTCAATCATCTATTAATACAACGGTTACAGATACCTTCGTCTATAAGCTTAATATCGGTGAAACGGGTGCATTGAGCAATGACAACAATAGAATTCGTCAAGGCCTTTTAAGAGATGTCCGAGGTTTAGTATTCCACCCAAGTCTGGATAAATTGTATGCCATTTCCAATGGCGGTGGAACACCGGCCTACTATGTATTCGACAGACCTAGAGGATTGTCAGAATTCAGGAAACCTGGACAGACCTATCATTTCAAAAACGAAATTGTACCTTGGGATGTGACCATTGTCAAAAGTGGATTGGTGGTAAGTAAATCTGGTGCTAATGGAGGAGTTGAAATTTACGACAATCTAGTTATCTCCCGAGATTCAATAGTCCAATCGGTCGAGCCTTCTAAGATACTGACGGTCTCAGATGCAGTTAATATCCGTGGAATGTCGGTTGATACAGTGAACAATATGCTAGCTCTGACAGATTTTGTACAGACTGGAACAGGAGCATCAGCTACTTACGAGGGAAGAATCCTGATCTTTGATGATTATGCGAAAATTAGTGCCGCATCTGGTGCTATCAGCCCAACACGTATCATTAAAGGGGTAAATACCAAGTTAAAACAACCAGTGGATGTAGAACTTGATTTCAGAAAGGACAGCAAATATATCTATGTTGCTGATCCAATATCAAAAGCAGTTTATCGATTCTTAAAGACAGACAATGGAGATGTTGCGCCAAATGCAACTTATCAATATCAGCAACCTGGAAGAGCCGAAGCTTCGGTTCCAAGAGGAATATCCCTGGATGCCCGGAATTAGATAAGAAAAATATTGAATTTATATAGGAAGACGAGGTTAATTAATCTCGTCTTCTTCGATTAACGTCAGCAAGGTTTCCACTTCAAATTTCTTTTCCGCATTATCAACATGCTCATAGGCTGCGATCAGGTTTCTCAGAACCCTTTTTATGATCGCAATATTATCGCAGGGAAGGGTATAGTTATCAGAAAGCGGTAGGTTCAACTGTCTCAAGAAAGCATAGATATCTTCTTCGCGCATGATCTGACCACGGTTGAAAACATTGATATAGAATTGGACCTTATCCTGATTCTCTCCGTCTACATAGGCCAAAACAAAATGTTTCGGAAGATTGACACCATAGATTGGAATGTCTAGCTTCTGGGCCACCAATGCATAGATACAGGCCAAACTGATCGGATTTCCCTTCTTTGTTTCCAGTACCTTATGGATAAAGGAATTTTGCGGATCATGATAATTAGAGGTGTTTCCAGAGAGACCAAATTCCCGGAAAAGGATATTGTTGAGCAGTTTTACTTTCTCCACCGGACTCATATCATACATCAGGTGGTACCAAGCATTTCTGCGCAGTTCCGCCAGTTGGTAATAAACCTGTTCTTCATGAAGATTGGGATATTGATATCGGTTGATGATCAGCAGGCCTTCCAGGAGGTCCTCGGAGTTGTTAAGTTTCCAAAGTTGAAGGTCGTTCTTGACCTGGTCATATTGGATTTTATGAATGATGTTTTCAATCCTGCTTTGTGAAAGCGGGTCAAAAGAAGATTCCCACGAGTGTTCCAATAAAGGTATAACCTCAGGCCCACATGTGATTAGTTTGTGCTCTATCTCTTGAAAAATCTCCCGGTCGGGATCATCCAAAAGATAGATGAGTGCCTTAATTTCTTTTTCATTCACAATGAAATTTACGAAATAAAAGGCAATCCCAAAAATCCTTCAGCAAATTGTTATTTTAATTGACCATCCAGCATATTGATGATGGACTTGCCGTATTCTGCATTCTTCTCAGAGTGAGTCACTTGTATGATGGTCATGCCATCTTCGTTCAGTTGTTTGAACAGCTCCATGATTTCCTCGCCTTGTTTCGAATTCAGGTTTCCGGTAGGCTCATCAGCCAATAACAATCTTGGCGATCCTGCCAATGCCCTCGCAATGCCCACCACTTGTTGCTGTCCACCTGAAAGTTGCGCCGGAAAAAGATCCTTCTTGCCCACGATATTAAATCGGTCCAACATATCGGATACAATGCTTTTCCGTTCTGAAGACGAAAGGTTCTTGTAGATCAATGGCGTTTCAATATTTTCATACACGGTCAACTCATCAATCAAATGGTAAGATTGAAATACATATCCGATATGCGACTGAAACAATTGCGATCTCTTCTTCGCTTTCATGTTCAGCACATCTTCCCCCATAAAATTATAACTACCCTCATCAGGTTCATCCAGCATCCCAATAACATTCAATAAAGTCGACTTCCCAGACCCAGAAGGCCCCATAATGGAAACAAAATCTCCCTCATTGATTTCCAGATTGATATCCTTTAATATAAAGTTCCGGGTACCACCAACATTGTACCACTTAAATATGTGTTCTAATTTTATCATGTTTTTTTTATAGTATTTAGTATCAAGTATTTAATATTTAGACCTTTCCTGCTCCTCGATCTTGGCCAATCCTCTCATCTCTTTCATCCTAGTTCAAAATATCTCAAATCTCACATCTCAATTCTCAAATCCACTAAGGACAAAGCCCTTGTTTACTCATCCCTCAAGCTATCCACTGGATTCTCCGTTGCTGCCTTTAATGATTGGAAGCATACCGTAATAAATAACATAAACAATATGCTTAGAATGGCTAGACCAAAATACCAGAATTTTATTTCAATATGATAGGCAAAATTGTTCAGCCAAGATTCAATTAAAAGGTAAGAAATTGGCACTGCAATCACGGTCCCAATAATGAATATTTTAAAGAATGGCTTATTGAGTTGGAAAAAGATAGAAGCGATTGAAGCCCCTAAGACCTTCCGGATACTCATTTCTTTTCTTTTGATAGATATCTGGTATGCAGACATGCTAAACAATCCTAGACAAGCAATAATAACAGCCAATAATGTAAATCCATTGAATGCCTTTTGCAATTCTAGTTGTTTCTTTTGCAAGCTGGCATAGCTTTGGTCCATAAATTCATAATCCAAAGGCAATGATTCAGCAGAAGGGTTTTTCAACCATTCCTTTTCTATGGTTTTTATCGCTGCCTCCGTTTTTCCATCCGCGGTTTTTACAATAAAAGCTGTTTTAAATCTTCCCTTGCCACATTCATCCTTGTATGAGTAAATTGTTGGTTTCACTTTGTTTTCAAATCCATAGGCTATGCTGTTTTGCACCACCCCTACGATTTCAAAATTAGCATCACAACCAGCGATGGAAGCTCCTATCGGGTTGTCAAGGTTCCATGCTTTTGCTGCAGCTTCATTAATGACAGCATAATTTTTGGTAGAGTCCGTAATTATTTTGTCCAATGAAAGATGGTTTCCAGAGGTCAAGAATTTGATGTTTAATGTCTGGAAAAACTCAGGATCAATGCCCACATGATCCAAGTCCTGTTTTACAGTGTTATACATAAATTCAAATTGAGGCGGCAACTCTCTGGCTCCAGGAATAGTGGTTGCTCGCGAAGCGGAAACAATACTTGGGTCTTGTAGCAATCGCTGCTTGAAATCATAAAAAGTCCCGTCAACCTTATTGTCATAATACATTGCAACCCCGATAAAATTGATAACCTGGGAAGGCTCAAATCCTTTATCAGATTCCTTCATGAAATTGACTTGCTGTCTTACGACAAACATGCCAGTTACAAATATGATCGCAATAATAAATTGGGCTATGGTTAGAATATTCCGAAGACGGTTATTCATGCCAAAGGAAAGATTGTTACCCTTTAATAATCTCACAGAATTAAATCTAGATAGCGAAACCGCAGGATATATTCCTGATATCAAGGTGCAAACCAAAACTCCAATCAGCAATTGACCCAAAGTTTGAATATTCAGGATATAACTCATCAGATCATCATTAAACCATTTCTGCAAGGAGTTTCCAGTGATGATGAGCAATACAAAAGATAAGGCTGCGGAAAAACTAGTAAGTATCAATACTTCCAAGAGCAGTTGCCGTATCAAAGCTAATCTTGAGCTCCCCAAAATTTTCTTGATGGCTAACTCTTTCAGGCGCTGATTGGCTTTTGCCATCATCATATTGGCGAAATTGGCGCAAGCCAAGACCAAAATAGTGATTGATATAACCCCAAGGATCCAAACGATGAGGTAGTTCGTATTACTGCCAGCTTTTGGTTTTAAATATAGATTTTGAAGCGGATCCAAATAGGCCTTTCCTTTAGCAAAAGCCGAACTTTGAATTCTTGCCTTCTTGGAAAATGTGTTGGTAAAGAGGTCATTTATTTTGCTCGTCAATTGCTCGATATCGGTACCCTTTTTTACTTGAATAAAGGTCTGAACTAGATAAGGGTTACCTTCTTCCTCGGTATCTATTTTTCGAATATAGAGGACATCGCCATCGATAATCGAAAGTTTTCTTTCTTTAATCAGCCCATAGAACGTATCATGAACCCCCATGGCAAGGCTTAATGCAGGAACACTCTTGGGTTCACTAAAATCTTGATATTCCTTAAAAAGCAATTTTGCAATCGGTTCCTTGATTAGGTTCGCCTCATTCTGCTCAGCATTCTTGTATAAGGGGCCGTTCTGACTTTCAATTTGAAATATCCTAGCTATCGAAGAGTCTATTGCAAGAGCTTTTTTAATATTGACTGTTGATTCTCCAAATAATGGATAAATTCCCCAAGTGAAATCTATCTTTCGTCCGGCATATTGTATTTCTGGAAAATTATCTTTCAGCGTCTGCGCCATCGAAGGTAGCATATCAACGCTGTATTCTCCATTAGCCTCTAGCCCAACTTGATAAATTCGATCATAATTTGGATTCCATTTATCATAGCTGCTTTCCCGATTAATAAACTGATAAGATAAAATAAACCCTGCAAAACCCAAGGTTAAACCAAGAATATTCAACAATGAGAAACTTTTGTTATTCCATAGATTCCTCCATGCTATTTTCAAATCGTGCTCTATCATATCTTATGTTTAGTATTTAGTACTTAGTATTTAGACTTTTCCTGCTCCTCGATCTTGGCCTTTCCTCTCATTCCTTCCATCCTGGTTCAAAATATCGCAATTCTCACATCTCATTCTCAAATCCACTAAGGGCAAAGCCCTTGATTTATTCATCCCTCAAGCTATCCACGGGATTAGCCTTAGCAGCCTTCAAAGATTGGAAACTCATCGTCAAAAAGGCAATAACTACGGTAGCCAGTGCCGGAATTACAAACATCCACCAAGATATTTCAATTTTATAGGCAAAATCATCTAACCACTTATTGGACGCCCACCAGGCGATTGGTGAAGCTATAAGAATGGAAATTAAGACCAGCTTGATATAATCTTTTGAAAGCAAGCCAACGATTCCAGAAATGGAACTTCCCAATACTTTACGGATCCCTATTTCTTTCGTTCGTTGAGCGGTAGAAATAGTCACCAAACCAATTAACCCTAGGCAACTCAATAAGATGGTAACCCCTGTAGAAAGGTTGATGATTTTAGAAAACTTATGGTCCGCCTCGTACAGTTGACGGATATTCTCATCGTAAAATTTATAGGCAAATGGAGCATTGGGATATATATTCTTCCATTCTTTTTCGATTGTCTCCAAAGAAGATTTCCAAGTTTTTGGATCAGCATGTAGTTTGACGGATATGTATTGGAGCTGACCTCTAAATTTAGTAGTCAACATAGCTACCCCTTCTTTTTCAGTATGAAAAGATTTGCTGGTATAGTTTGAGGTAATACCTTTAATCGTTCTGTCCTTACCATAGGCACTTACGGCTTTTCCAATCGCTTCTTCAGGACTTTTGAAGCCCATTTCTTCGATAGCTAATTCATTTAGGATGATTCCTGAACTGGTATCTGCCAATGTCATATTTCTTCCGGCAAGCAACTTAATCCCATAAACATCTAAATAGTCTTTGTCTACAAACTTGAAAGGCACATTCACTTTCACTACTCCAGTGTCCGCTGTGGAAGAAACAAAGTTCCCCCAATGGTTATTGGACAATGGTAAATGACCTAGGGCCACCCCAGCAACCTGACTATGTTTTAACAAAGCATCCTTAAATACATAAGGGTCGACATCAGCATTTTGATCGACCTTATAAGGTAATTGCATTGTAATCAATGCTTGATGGTTAAACCCAAGGTCTGAAGTCATGGTATGTTTCATTTGCATCCCCATGATAAAGGTGGAAACAACAAAGCCCTGTGCAATGACAAATTGAAATATGATCAATACCTTTCTGATGGAAATGCTTCCAACCGATAATTTTCCAATTCCTTTCATCTTGATGACCTCAGAGATCTGAACCTTGTTGATCAGGTAAGCAGGGTAAAGGCTCGAGGCAATGCTAATGAAAATGACTAAGCCTACTATGAAGATACTTACTGGCAAAATATCTGAAAATGAATTCAGGTTTGCTGGTAAATAAGAGGCAAATGCTTTTTCGAATATTTTGGTTAAGGGCCAAGATAGAAATAGAGCGAACAGACTAATGAAAAATGTTTCCAGCAAAAATGATTTGGTGACATCAAAAGGTTGTTCGCCTAATGTTTTGCGGATGCCAATTTCCTTGGCTCGATAAGGTACTTGAGCTGTAGTCAGATTGATGTAGTTGATGGTCGCTAATAAGAGTAAAAATATTCCTATTCCGATGAATCCATAAACTACTTTAATATTCGAACTGTTCTGAAGGTTCTTGTCAAAATGTACATCGGCAAGCGGAGTAACCCCAGCTCTGGCCTTGGTATTCATTTCAGCGAATTCCGTTTTGGTCATTTCATGGATTTTCTTGCTGACTTCATTTACAAAAGCATCCCTATTGTTTGGCGACTTTAATTTAACAAATAAAGTGATATCAGACATAAAGGAAACCCAAAGGTCTGAATTCCAATTTCTGTCCGATATCTTTACAAATTCCTTTGCCAAAAAGCTACTTGGACTTTCCAGATCTTTTACGACTCCAGAAACAGAAAAGAGTGTCGTGTCATACATTAATGTTTTTCCAACAACTTCTTTGGGATCCATATTTGGGAAATATTGATTCGCCCTACTGCTGGTTAGTATGACCTCATCTGGGTGCTGTAAAGCTTTATTGGGATTTCCAGCCAACCATTCATAAGGAACCATTTTGAAATAATCACTCGTAGTTTCAATGATGTTCTCTTGATGTTCAATTGTAAAACTCTCCTTGGAGTCCGAACTGTTCCTGATTTTTGGATAATACCTCCTATTGACCGGAACCGAAAGCTCTACACTCGAAAGGTTCTCCTTAATATATCTGGCTAATGGAGTTGGAACCCCATCAAACCGATCAGTAGAACCTACCTCATCGAAAACCCCATATACCTTGAATATTTTCTCCCCTTCAGCATGGTTCTTGTCAAAACTCAATTCGTAGTTCACCAGCCTAAAAACGATCCAACAGGCACTGATCCCAATGGCCAAGCCTATAATATTCAGGAAGGTAAATAACTTATTCTTCCATAATTTCCTAAAAATCAAATTCAAGTTCTTCATAATCTTATTAGTTGAAACTAAATCCCCAATTCAATCTTATTAAGGGATGGACATAGGTCTAAATACTAAATACTTAATACTAAATACTTTAAAAAAATCATTCATCCTTCAAACTATCCACCGGATTTGCCCTTGCTGCCTTAAACGCCTGGCCTCCAATGGTCATAAATGAAATCATGAGGGTAATCAAGCCAGCAGCAAAGAATATCCACCATTCAATATGGATATGGTAAACAAAGTTGCTGAGCCATTTATCCATGGCCCAATACCCTAATGGAATAGCAATTATAAATGCCAAGACTACCAATTTTATGAAATCAGAAGTCAATAGAGCCACCAGTTTACTTACCGAAGCACCCAACACCTTTCTGATACCAATCTCTTTAACGCGTTGCTGTGCTGTATAGGCAGATATCGCAAAGAGACCGATACAAGCAATTACTATGGTGACTAAGGCAAAGAGTTGCATAATCTTGGTGGTTTGTTGCTCTTGTTTGTAAAGTGCAGCATAATCATCATCCAAGAAATGATAATTAAAGGTGGTATTAGGTAATATTTTGTTAAAGGCTACCTGTATATCCTGTAAAGCTTGAGTCGTTTTGGCACCTGCATTTATCTTTACAAAAACATTCCCAAAATAGCTGTATTCAGGAAATAACGCTACTGGTCGAACTTCTTCTTTCAATGAAGCAAAGTTGAAATTGTCTACCACTGCCTTAACAGGTCCCCTTCTTCCATTAATATTGACGGTCTTCCCGATTGCTTCCTCTGGAGTCCACCCAATTCTTTCTGCCGCCATTTTATTGATGATGATGGCAACGGAACGGTTTGCAGAAGTATCTCTAGCTTTAATGATGTCCGTTTCATTCAATGGTTCCCCAGCGAGAATTGGAATTTCAAAAGTCGACAAAAAGTCTCGTTCGATCGGCAATGCCGTAATATCCATGCTGAAGTTTGGATTCTTGCCATCAGAGGTTTCCAAAGAATAACCACCCTGCACATTGACAGGCGAATCATAAGAAGCCGAAATACTTTTGATGGATCCGATGTTCTTAAGTTCATTTTTCAAGTTTTCCACCCCTGTAGATTGTAATACGTCTCCATCCAAAACAACAATCTGAGAACGGTTCAGGCCAGTATCCATGGTCTGGATAAACTGCATCTGCCTATAGGCAAACAAAGTACAGATTACCAAAAAGATCGAAATGCAATATTGGAAGGTGATCAAGATCTTGGCCAAAGGGAAGTTCGTCCTATGCGACTTGAGTTGACCCTTGATCACGCTGATCGGCTTGAATTGTGCGATCACCCATGCTGGCCAACCGGAAGCAATAAAATTCAATACGATGAAGAAAACTATAACCGCTAAATAGAAATATGGGTTGGACCATACCTCAAGCTTCATAGGAACTCCTAAATACATGCTGAATACCGGCAATAAAAGCCAGGCAAGTAGAATCCCCATTGCCAAAGCTATGCCCACCATCATTCCGCCTTCCACAATAAATTGATTGAAAATCCCCTTTTTATGAGCACCAATTACTTTACGGACAGCAATCTCTTTAGCTCTCTCCGTAGCATGAGCAAGGGAAAGATTTGTAAAATTCACCGCCGAGATCAATAGGAGGGCAGCTGCTAAAAAGCCGAAGATATAGAGGTACAATAAATTCCCCGAACCAGCTGCTTTTGAATGCAAATGCACCGTTTCAATATTTTCTAGATTGATTTTTATGGTATAACCAGCATCATATTGTTCTTTCAGTTGCTGCTTCATAAAGGCATCTACCTTTTCCTGTAATGCCTGCTGATTGACATTCGTTTTCAACAAAACAAAAGTGATGTCATTTGCTGATCCCCATTGAGGTTCTTGTTGGTATCTCTTCAAGCCTTTGTTTGATAGCAAAGCAGAAAACTTGATTTCGGTATAGGTTGGTAAATCCTCGATGACCGCTGTTATGGTCCAAGGTGATTTATCGATCATAATCGTTTTACCAATAGCATTTTCATTCGAAAAATACTTCTTAGCCAACGATTCAGTCAATACAATATCATTCGGATTCGATAGTGCAGCATTTACATTTCCTGAAAGGACCTTATAATCTAAGACTTTTAAAAAATCCTCATCCACATATTTTAGACCAGACTCTTTAATTGATTCCGAGCCATTTTCGATCAAGGCAGCATTATTGTAAGTATACATCCTGACGGCTTTCTCGATTTCAGGAAATTCCTTTGCAAAGACCGGAGCAACAGCCGTGGGAGTTACCCTCCAATAAGTAAAATCAGCATCTTCCGGAGATTTCACCGAAGAAGTAACCAGCGAAACCCGATCCGAATTGGATAGATATCGATCATAACTCAACTCATGGTAAACATAGGCCAACAACAATAAAAAACAGGTTATCCCCAATGCTAAACTGGCAATATTGATAATCGAAAAACCCTTGTTTTTGCGAATGTTCCGAAAAGCTATCTTTAAATTATTCATGTTAATATTGGTAATGTGTTTCCCTTCGAGTAAATGCCTAATTGCATTGAGCTATTTACCCGCTGAAATAAAATACAATACATTTGCCATTAATGTAAAGTATTGAAAAACAGATTAATGCAATTGTTTAGGGTGTTTAACATGTTCGATATCGAACGCTTTTTGTTCGGTACTGAACGGTCGGGGAGATAATAGTCATCAGACACAAGACAACAGAACTCTCGGCTGGGTTATTGCGAGAGAATCAACAGATTAGAAATTAGAGGGATTCAGAGTACAACGAAGAATCTAATTTTCAGACATAAGACACAAGACAATAGACAAAAGAAATTTCTGGCGGGCTAATGCCGGGAATTTAAAGTTTTGAAAGTAGAGGGATTCAGAGTAAAACGAAGAATCTATTTAATATTTTTTTATGGATAGGGCTCATTTCGAAATCGTAAGATGAGAAAACTATTTTTAATGGATAAATACCAATAAAAGGATCTGTTGAAAAATATTTCACCCCTGCTAGGGGTTCTCCCATATAACAAATCATTTTCTAAAAAGATTCCACCCCCTGCTGGGGGTTTTATTTTGTCTAATATTTCGGTTAAACCATCATTCTGAGGTCTATCCGAATTAAGTTGGATCTTTCATAACCTATATTTTAATGTTATGAACACTTATGATTGCATTAGCGAACAGTTCCTTGACCTTCGGTCAAAGATGACAGGGTCGTTAGGTATGGGGAAGTCAAATCCCATCCAGGAATATTCCCAAATCTTGGTCTATCCTCCAATCCTCGTTGGGTGAGCGGCGTCGAACCCCCATCCTGGTTCATTTCCAAATCTTGGCCCATCCTCCCATCCCGTACCCTGAGCTGCGTCGAAGGGCATCCTGGTTCGAATCCAGATCTTGGCCTATCCTCCAATCCCTTCCATCCAGGTTCAAACTCTACCCCTGTTAATAATTCCATCCCCACTAAAAGCCATCGGTCTAAATACTAAATACTTAATACTAAATACTTGAAAAAAAATCACTCATCCTTCAAGCTATTGACAGGATTGATCCTTCCAATCCTAAGAGCATGATAACAAATGGTGCAGAAAGCAATAAACAGGCTTATACCACCAGCTGCTAAAAACACCCATGGCTTAATATCAATTCTATAGCTAAAATCTTTCAACCAATTGTTCATTGCCCACCATGCAATTGGTGAAGCGATAATAATGGCAATAAAAACCAGTTTTATAAAATCTGTAGAAAGCAATTTGATAATCCCTGGAAGGCTTGCACCTAATACTTTTCGGATACCGATTTCTTTTGTCCGCTGTTGAGTGACAAATGCTGCCAAGCCAAACAATCCCAAGCAGGCAATAAAAATGGCGAACAGGGCGAAGGTTGAAACGATCGCTTGAGTGCGTTGAACGTCAGCATAGAGATTCTCAAATCCTTCATCTAAGAAAGTATATTGAATTTTCTGATTTGGAGAGAAACTGTTCCAAACTTTATTGATTTCAGCAAGGGTCTGTTCGAGGTTATTCGTATTAAGCTTGATGGAAATCATATTAGGACTACCACCTATCATCAATGCCAATGGTTTTACCGCCTCGCCTTTCATATCGCCAAAAATAAAATCTTCAACCACCCCGATGATGGTAAAGGTTGCGAAATTCCGGATCTTGGCTCCGATGGGATTTTTTATGCCGAGTTCCTTAACCATGCTTTGGTTGACGACGACTGCTGTTGAGTCGGTCGGCATCTCCATATTAAAATTCCTGCCTTCAATCAGTTTGATACCAAATGTCTTTAGGTAATCTACATCGACCAACCAATTTTGCCCGCCAATTCCTACATCCTCATTCTGCCTGCCATCGATCCAATAGGCATTGCCATTCCGTCTTACCCCATCCATCATGACCGGTAAATAATCACCAACCGAAACCGAGGAAACAGTCGAAATACCTTTCAGTTCCTCTTTCATCGCTTTTTGATTTCCATCCAAAGTTCCTGTCCCGCGTAAAACCAAGACCTGTTCCTTATTAAAACCTAAATCTTTGTGGAGAATATATTTTACCTGTTGATTGATGATTAATGTTCCTATGATCAGGATAATTGATGTAGAAAATTGAAAGATCACCAATCCATTTCTAAACCAGTTGTTCCCCGATTTTAAATGGAGTTTTCCTTTGAGTACGGCAATTGGTTTAAAGGAAGAAAGATAAAGTGCAGGATAAACACCCGAAATTACGCCTATAAAACATCCAAAAAATAAGAGTGAAGGAATATAGACTAAATTCTTCCATGGGAAAGTCAGGGATTTGCCAGCTATGCCATTAAAATAAGGCAATAAAAGATAAGCAATGGCAATGGCAATCAATATCGATATTAGGGAATATAATAACGATTCGGTAATAAACTGCCAAATCAGTGAACTGCGGTCAGAACCAATCGTTTTTCTTACACCAACCTCCTTAGCACGCGTATTAGCATTGGCAGTGGAAAGATTGATGAAATTAATGATGGCAATAATCAAAATTAAAGCTGCTATTCCGGCAAAGATGTAGACCAATTGGGCATCACCTCGATTCTGGTTTTCAATCTTATTATTTTGGATTCCCTTTGAATGCAAGTGAATATCTTTCAAAGGCTGTAAGGTCATTTTCGCAGACTTCCATATTTCTTCATTGACCGCCATACCAGCCTGTACTACTGCAGGTCGATAATGATCATCAATATACGACCTGGTTAGTTTTTTCTCTAGTTGAGAAATATCTGTTCCATCTTTTACTTTGAAATAGGTCGAATAATTGGAGGCTAACCAGTTCTGTTTCTCCCCAGGGTAAGGTTCATGACCACTTAAGGTCATAAAGAAATCAAAGCCGTAAAAGTTCGAGTTAGTTGGGATATCATCGATTACAGCGGTTATGTTATAGCCCTTAGATTTATCATTATTTAGATAAATAATCTTTCCAATAGGATCCCCTTTAAATAACTTCTCAGCCTTACTTTTGGTAATGACAATCGTATTGGGATTATCCAAAGCATGATTTAAAGTACCATATATCGTTGCTATAGGAAACATGTCCAAAATGCCCTGATCAGCATAACAAAAGCCTTCCTCACTAAACAGTTCCGGGTTTTCATTTGTTGCAACCTGATTACTGCCTGCACCAAAAAGCGGATTCGATAATACGCGACCAAAAGCTGTAATTTCAGGGAACTCCTCCTTCAATTCAGGCCCAGCAGGAGCAGGCATAGAAACGCCCTTCTGTACCACATTATCCCTTGTAATTACTCCTACAACCCTGAATATCTGATTCGAGTCCTTATAGAACTTATCATAACTCAATTCATGCTGTATATAAAGCACAATCAATAAGCAAATAGCCATGCTAAATGCAAATCCCCCAATCTTGATTATGGAATAAAACCTCTGATTCTTAAGGTTCCTCCAAGCGATTTTTATATTGTTTTGAAACATTTTTTCTAAGTATTTAGTAGCTAGTATTTAGTATTTAGACTCTTATGTATCAATTTTATTAACGTATTAAAAGCTTTAGTTTCATAGAACCCATAGGTCTAAATACTAAATACTTAATACTAAATACTTTAAAAAGAATTACTCATCCCTTAAGCTATCCACAATATTCGCATTGGCAGCTCTAAAGGCTTGCCATGCGATAGTAGACCAGGCAATGGCAACGGCTAGACCTGCTGCTAGGGCAAACATCCACCATTGTATATCGATGCGGTAGGCATAGGTCTGTAGCCAGTTATTCATAATCCACCAAGCCAATGGTGCTGCCAGCAAAAAGGCGATAAGGACTAGTCTAATAAAGTCTTTTGAAAGGAGGATAATGATACTGGATACCGAAGACCCTAAGACCTTGCGGATGCCAATTTCTTTTACACGTGTGTTTATAGTTAATAAAGCTAGAGCGAATAAGCCTAAGCAAGATATAATAATAGCTATGCTCGTTCCGCTAATGACAATTTTTGAAAATGTCCGCTCAGATTGATACAGGTTCTGCGTATTTTCATCAAGATAGGATGGTTCGACCTTCGCCTTTGGATTTACCTTTTTCCAAATCGCATTTATCTTATCCAAGGTTTCAGCAAGCTGTTGCGTTTCGACACGGACAAAGATATATTCCACGGTGAAAACATTTGGATTCACTGAAATGGTTAAGGGTTCGACCTGGGCCCTTAGATCTTGAAAATTGAAATCATCCATGATGCCGATTACGATACTTTTACCGTTCAGTTCGATTTCCTTTCCTAATATTTTATCAGCACCGCCAAATTGAGCTGCCATCTGTTTATTGATAACCACAGCATTCGTATCGGTACCAAAGGAACGGTCAAAATCCCTACCTCCCAATAATTTGATGCCTAACGTATTTAGGTAATCATAGTCAACCCGGATGAAATTGGTTTGGATCTCCTTGTTTTCATGTTCAAATCCAAAAATGCTCCTTTGTAAAGTGCCGTCACGACCCTTACCAATATTTACATCCGCTGCACTGACATTCTTTACCCAGGTTTGCTGGCTTAATTCCACACGCATCCTTTGCACCATATCTTCTTTATTGACTCCAGCACCAATTGGAATACTGATGACTTCAGTCTTATTAAATCCCAATGGCTTATTAGATATATAATTCAACTGGGTGCTGATGACAATGGTCGCTATGATCAAAATAATGGCGATCACAAATTGCAATACCGTTAATGAACTTCTAAGACTTGATGTTTTTATTTTATTGGATCCCTTTAGGGATTGGATAATATTTGTCCGTGCTGCTTTAAACGCCGGTAATCCTCCGGCAAGAAGGGAGATTAGCAGGAATGCCAATAGGAAGATAACGAGGTTCTTGATATTAAATAGATCTGTTATTTTCAATTGATAATTCATATTGGCATTGAACTGCGGTAAAACCAAATAGGCGATGAGTAACCCTACCAACAAAGCAATAAGGCATAAGATAAAAGACTCTAGGGTCAATTGCTTAACAATATCCCAGGTCGTTCCACCTAATGTCTTGCGGGTGCCGATCTCTCTATTTCTACTGATAGCATTGGCTAATGAAAGATTGATGAAATTAGAGGATGCGATAAACATGATTAAACCCGAGATCAACAATAATATCCAGGGATAGTTGGATGATAAGGAGGCCGAAGGCCCAAAATCATTGAGGTGAACCTTTGCCATTGGCAATAAGTGAAAACTGAAATAACTACCATTAACATCTGCTTTTCCGCCATCACGTTTCAACCGGTCTATATCATTTTTAAAGAATTGTTCCGTAAATGCTTTGGTTTCCTTGCTGAAGGTCGCATCGTTGACTTCAGCTTTCATTTTTACATAAACCTCATGGTCTGAGTTGTCCCAGACTTGCGTCTGTTCAAGGTAACCAGGTCTGTTTTCAAACCTATAGAGCGAGTTAAAACGAAGGCTCGAATTGCTGGGTATATCTTTCAGTACCGCGCCAATGGTTGCTGCCTTCCAAACTCCATTTAAATTAACCTCAATCTGTTTTCCAACTACATCTGTGTTGCCAAACAGATTCTTTGCCATATTCTCCGTCAAGACCATATTGTCAAGACCAGAAAGGACATTCTTATTACCCGAAATAAAAGGAAAATCGAAAATCTTGAAAAAATCCTCATCCACAAATCTATTGGTTGAAGTAAATTCTTTCTCTCCATTTTTCAGTACCAATTTACTATTGGCATAGCGCGTAATACTTTCAATACTTGGAATATCCTTTTTCAACTGTGGCGCTAAAGGTGAAGGCATCGAAGAATCCTCTCTTTTTCCAGTTTCAGGTTCTGAACTTTTATAAAGTAGCGCAATTCTTTCCCCATTGGGATGGAAATTATCATACGACAACTCAAACATTGCTGTCAAAAACAAAACCGTTGATGCTGCAATGGCAATAGCCAATCCTATGATGTGAATAGCACTTAAGGATTTGGTCTTTAATATCGATCTCCAAGCTGTTTTAAGCATTTTAGTAGTATTGAGATTTGAGTATTGAGATATGGAGATAGTAAATTCCATATCATTTTTTTTTTCGCTATAAATAGCGATTCAATTCATTTGCCATAATTGTAAGATGTTGATTGTCTGTTGTTTGTATATATCAATAAAGATTGATATGTTCATTATCGGACGATTTGTTGTTCGCAAATGAACGTAATGGATTTGAACCAGGATGGGGTTCGACGGTCATCGAGCGAAGCCGAGATGTCGCTCACCCACCGAGGATGAGAGGATAGACCAAGATCAGGATTTGAACCAGGATGGGGTTCGACGGTTATCGAGCGAAGTCGAGATACCGCTCACCCAACGAGGATGGAAGGATGGACCAAGATCTGGAATTGAACCAGGATTGGGTTCGACGCCGCTCACCCAACGAGGATGAGAGGATAGACCAAGATCTGGATTTGAACCTGGATGGGGATCAACTTCTAAATACCTAACGACCCTGTCATCCTTGACCGAAGGTCAAGGAACTGTTCGCCAATGCAATCATTATTGCTTTTAAAATAATAATATAGATTATGGATGATCCAAGCTAATTCGGATAGACCTCAATATGAAGGTTTAACTGAAAAATAAGACAAAATAAAACTCCCAGCAGGGGGTGGAATCTTTGTAGAAAATGATTTGTTATATAGGCGAACCCCTAGCAGGGGTGAAATATTTTTCTATACCCTTTTGGTGTCATCCTGATGGCTCCGCCGAAGGATCTCGGAACTATCCAAACTTCATTTGAAATAGTTTTCTCATCTTACGATTTCGAAATGACCCCTATCCAAAAAAAATAAAAAATAGATTCTTCATTGTACTCTGAATCCCTCTACTTTCAAAACTTTAAATTCTCGGCATTAGCCCGCCGGAAAATTCTATTGTCTTGTGTCTTTGGTCTTAAGTCTTAAACCCTTTCCACTCTCTCAAATCTCATATCTCACATCTCATGTCCATTCAAGGGCAAAGCCCTTGAATCATCACTCATCCCTCAAGCTATCCACAGGATTTGCTTTGGCGGCGAAGTAGGTCCTGGACGTAAGGACCAGGGTTGCCACTGCCGAAAGTCCAATTCCGGCGATAACAAAAATCCACCATGAGAGCTCTGTTTTATAGACAAAATCGTTCAGCCATTCATGCATAAAATACCAGGCAATAGGGAATGCGATGACAGAAGCGATAATGACAAGGAGCATAAGGTTTTTCAACAATAAGAATATTATCTGGCTGATCGATGCACCTAGAACTTTACGGATGCCGATTTCTTTTACACGCTGGTTGGTGATGAATACAGCCAAACCAAACAATCCCAATGAAGCAATGCTGATGGAAAGCCATACAGCCCAACTCAATAGCTTAGATAGGTTCTGTTCTGTTTTATAGAAATTGGCAATAATATCATCGACGAATTTATAGTCAAATGTTTCCTCAGGGTAGAGGCTTTTAAACTTGCTTTCGATTTTACTAATCGCATTTTTCCAAGTTTCTGGGTGGTTTTTATCCAAAGCCACATGCATCATATAACCCGAATTGCTGCTCCAATACATCGTAGGTCTTACGGCTTCGCGGGCAGAAGAAATATTAAAATCCTTCATTACACCTACAATGGTTGTTTGGCCATTATTGAATGTTTTGCCAATGGCGTCCTCAGGATTTTTTAGACCAAGAAGTTCCAACATCTTGACATTGATAATACTTTCCGAAACAGAGTCAAGGACTCGGACGTTTCTACCAGTTATTAGCGGAATATTATAAACCTTAATAAAATTCTCATCGCCGTTTCTAGCATCGAAGGTGACCATTTTCTTGTCCGAAGTGTTTTGGTCATACGCCATTCCTGAGCTCATGTAACCATTGAATGCCGGCGATTGATTGCCAAAACTAACCGCATTTACTTCAGCTAAATTTTCCAATTCAGTCTTTAGGACCTTTCCCTTTTGCTCACTGTCGAAATTTGGAACAAAAAAGGTCACTACAGCATCCTTATTGAAACCCATATCCATATTAACAGCATAATGGATCTGCTTGGATACCACTAAAACGGCAATCAAAAAGACTTGCGCCAAAACAAATTGGAAAATGGTCAATCCTTTTCTTACCCAGGCGCTTCTGCTTAGATTACTGTTTTTTGTGGCTTGGTTTTTCAAGGCCATAATAGGAGAGTATCCCGTTAGTACCCATGCCGGATAAAAACCTGCGATACAGGTAATAACCAGCAGTTGAAGAACCAAAAAACCTATGATTTCCAAAACTGGAATGGACGAAACGGTAAATCCTTTAGGAAGAAATCCTGCGAAGGCCTGAGTCAGGATAGGAATTAATATTACGGATAATATCGTAGCAAATCCTGCAACTAAAAATGTCTCCAATAGAAATTGTCTTACCAAATTTGACTTCTTTCCACCCAATGTTTTCCTGATTCCAATCTCTTTAGCACGCTCTGTAGATTGAGCCGTAGAGAGATTAATAAAATTAATAGCTCCTAAAGTCAGTAGGAAGACCGCTAACAAGATTAAGTTTCTTAAGGTGGATTCTTTTACAGCATTGTAATTGAATTTAATGTCAAAATGGACATCCTTTAAAGGTTGAAGGATAAAATTATCCTTCCATTCATAATCATTTTGCTCTTTGTTCTTACTTAAGATCCCAGCAATTACCTTTTCAATATTTTTAGGCGAAGTTCCAGCTTTTAATAAGAGAATACACTGATTGCCACCATTATAATTACTCCATTGATCCCAAGATTTTATCACTTTCAAGGAAGCATTGTTTTCAACCGTAGAAACTGAAATTATTCCATCATACTTGAAATCAGAATTCTCTTTCATATCAGCTACGACAGCTCCAACAGTCAATTGTATGCTATCAGCAAATAAGATATTTTTCCCTAGCACATCACTAGCATTAGCCTTTGGGAATAGAATCTCGGCCTTACTTTGGGTAAGAACAATAGTATTAGGCTCTTTTAGGGAGTTGATATTTCCCGCTAGTGATACATGTGGAAATATGCTGAAGTATTTTTCATTGCTAAAGGTCAAACCTTCCTCATTTGGAAACACCCTTTCTTCCTGATCAGCTTCTTTTTGGATTTTCAACTTCGATCTGCCTAATTCCAAATTTGGGACCACTGCCTCTACACCTGTCAATTCCGTTTGCATTGCCCGTATCAATGGAACCAATACCGCATCTCCTTTATAACCTCCATCACTTACAACCTTATAAACACGGTCCCCATGGGGCAGATGCTTGTCAAAACTAAAGTCATAGCGCACCATCAGAAAAATGATCAAGGTCGCACAGATCCCAATGGCCAAACTGATTACACTAATAGAGGTTACCAGTATATTTTTCTTTAAAAATCTCCAAGCCGTTTTAAAATGATTTCTTAACATTTTGGTCAATATTTAATTTAATGTCTTCTTTATTAATCCCCCCAGCAATACCCCACCAGAATTTCTGTTGTCTTATATCTTAAGTCTTAAAACCTTTCCACTCTCTCAAATCTCATATCTCACATCTCATATCCATTTAAGCATCTCATATCCATTCAAGGGCAAAGCCCTTGAATTACTCATCCCTCAAGCTATCCACCGGATTTGCAAGTGCGGCTTTTATAGATTGGAAACTAATAGTTGCCAGAGAAATAAAGATGGCTGCTGCTCCTGCGATCACAAAATAGTACCATTCAATATGGATGCGGTATTCAAAATCCTGCAGCCAGTTGTTCATTGCCCACCAAGCAATTGGTGAAGCGATTAAGATGGATATTAACACCAGTTTGATAAAATCCATGGATAGGAGAGAAGTGATCTGAGGAACCGAAGCACCTAACACCTTTCTTACGGCAATTTCCTTCATTCTAGTTTCCGCCATATAGGCAATCAAGGCTAACAGTCCCAAACAGGAAATAAAGATGGTCAGTCCAGCAAAGAGCATGGCAATTGTACCAATAGCCTGAGCTTCCTTGAACTTGTTTTCAAATACCTTATCAATAAAGTGATAAGAGAATGGATATTCAGGGTTATACTTTTTGAATATACCTTCAATGGTTTTTAAGTTGTCGCTAGTAGAATATGCTGGATTTAGGCGATAATGAACAACACTAAAATAAGATGATGGACCTAAAATTACTGTTGGTTCCTTTTTGCCAAATGGAGATGCCATCACGAAATCCTTGATTAACCCCACCACTGTCAGCCTCCTGCCATCACCATTGATAATGCTTCCTACCGGGTTCTTTAACTTCAATACCTGAGCGGCAGCCTCATTAATAAGTACAGCATTGCTATCTGTAGGAAATTTGTATGCGTCAATATCTCGCCCATTGATCAAGGTAAAGCCTAAGGTTTTTATACCATCAGCATCAGAACTGAAACGGTTAAAATTTATTCTTTTATCTTCATCTAGGGATGCATCAGCGTAAAATCCCCAGCCGGAACTATAACGATCAGTAACTGGAGACATGTTTTTGGAAACTGAAACCACTGCATTGCTACTGAGAAGGTCATTTTTTATGCTTTTGAAGTTCTTCTCAATTTTTCCTTCAATTTCAGTATAAACCAAACCATTTTCTTGGTATCCACGATCTCTTTCTTTGCTATGGTTGATCTGTTGATAAACAACTACGGTTGCAATAATCAAGATGATGGCTAGGGTAAATTGAACGATAACTAAAACCGAGCGCATACTTACACCTTTAGTGGTTGCCTTAAACTTCCCTTTCAGCGTACTGATTGGTTTAAACGCTGAAAGAAAAAATGCAGGATATGCACCAGCTAATAAGCCTGTAAATAAAGCAAAACCCAATAAAAACAACCAGGTTGAGGCTGTTAAAAATGAAATTGAGATATTCTTAGAAACTAACTCATTAAAGTAAGGAAGAGCAATTATTATGATGATAATCGAAAGTACAGCTGCGAGCAGACTGATGAGGATACTTTCTGTCAAAAACTGAAGTATTAAACTTTTTTTGTCTGCTCCAATAACTTTTCTTACGCCAACTTCCTTTGCCCTTCTTTCTGATTTTGCCGTACTTAAGTTCATAAAATTAATACAGGCAACTAATAGGATAAAACCACCGATCCACGCAAACAGATTAACTAGGTCAATCCTCCCTGTTTTGAATTCGCCACCTTTCCCATTATTATATAAAAACTGATCCTTATAGGGAAATGCGAAAATATCTACGGTACTTCTATTAACTGATGTATTGTTGTCACCATTGATATGGTCCCTTGTAAAACTCTTTATCTTATTGTTGAAATCAGAAAGTGATATTCCATTTTTCAATAAGATATAAGTGAAAATAGAATTGTTAGACCAATTCTCATCATAATAATTGATACTTTTGGGATATTCCCAAGAAATTAAGCCTTCAAAATCAAAACTTGAATTCGAGGGAATATCCGCGATAACCGCTTGTACTCTGACTTGGTCCACAGAATCAATTTTTATGATCTTGCCAATTGGATCTTCATTACCAAACAGGTCTTTGGCTTTCTTGGCTGTTAAGACGATGGATTTTAGGTCATTCAGTAAATTACTCTTTTCTCCAGCTATTATAGGAAAACTGAACATATTAAAGAACCCAGGGTCTACAAATGATAAATTGGTTTTTAATTTTTTATCTTGATAGCTGGTCAAAAAGTAATTCTGATCGCTATATCTAGAATACGATTCAATATCCGGAAATTCTTCTTTCATGGAAGGACCAAGGATCTTTGGGGTGTAAACCCAAGCATATTTTGATCCTTGATTCTCATCCCTATTGCTCATGATATACAAGCGGTCACTTTTCTCATGAAAGCGATCCATGGTCAGCATATTCTGCAACCAAAGCATAATCATTAAAGCGCCAGCCATCCCAATCGCCAATCCGATAATATTTATGGCCGTAAACCCCTTATTCCTTAAGAGATTTCTCCACGCTATTTTGATATAGTTCTTAAGCATAAATTTCTTATTTAATGGTTAGAAACAGATTCAGTGGCTCGCCGAAGAATCTATTTCCTTACTTTTTTGCAACTTGCTTTCATTGCGAATCGCAAGATGAGCAAACTGTTTTTTTATCGTTGTTTGTCTCTGCGAAGCAATATCCAACTAGAAAGTTCTATTGTCTTGTGTCTTATGTCTATTGTCTTAAGACTTATCAAAAAACAGTTCGTTCGCTGTGCTCACGATGACAGCAGCTCTTATTCTTTATAAAAATAGATTCTTCGTTTTACTCTGAATCCCTCTTCTTACTAATCTGTTAATGCCCAACAAGAGTCCGTCGGAAATTTCTGTTGTCTTGTGTCTATTGTCTACAGCCATGCAGCCATGCAGTCTTTCCACTCTCTCAAATCTCATATCTCAGATCTCATATCCATTCAAAGGCAAAGCCCTTGAATCACTCATCCCTCAAGCTATTCACAGGATTTGCAATTGCAGCTTTAATGGATTGATAACTCACAGTCAAGATTGTGATCAGCAAAGCCAGTACGGCTGTAAATGCAAAGATTTCCCAGCTGATATTGATTCTATAAGTATAGGAGTTGAGGTATTTATTCATGGCCCAATAGGCGATAGGGAAGGCGATCAGACAGGCGATTCCTACCAATAAAATAAACTCCTTAGACAATAACCTGGTAACAGAGAATACCGAAGCGCCGAGGACTTTACGGACCCCAATTTCCTTGGTTCTGCTTTCTGCCATATAGGCTGCTAGTCCAAATAAACCAAGACAAGAGATAATGATGGTAAGGCCAGCAAATAACGCTGCCAGTTTACCAGTTTTTTGGGTTTCCTTAAATTTCAAGGCATAGGCCTCGTCAACAAACTTGTAGTCAAAAGGAAAATCAGGATTGTATTTTTTGAAGATAGCCTCTGCTTTTTTTAGAGCATCTGTTGTTGTCAAGCTTGGATTGAAGCGGATATGGATATTGTTCATCCAGCCACTAGCTCCTTCAATAACCAATGGTTTGACCGGTTCAAATGGAGACTCTTGGATGAAATCTTTAATCACGCCGATGATTTGAAATTTCCTTCCTCCATCATCGAAGATTTTGCCGATGGGGTCTTGGAAGCCCATGACTTTTGCTCCGGATTCATTGATAATGGCAGCCATCGAATCAGTCGGGAATTTGGTCAGATTAAAATCGCGACCTGCTATTAGGGTAAAGCCCATGGTTTCAACAACTCTATCATCACCTGTTTGGCGATTGAAATCGATAATGCTATTGGGGTCTTTTCCTTCCCAAGTGAAGCCATTCCAGCCGCTCCAACGTTCTGTTAATGGAGACATTAATCGACTAACTGATTGCGCCACATTTTGGTCTAATAGTTCCTGCTTGATCAGTTGCACATTCTTAGTGATCTCACCGACCTCTGGAACATAGATCAGGTTCTCTTTTTCAAATCCAAAGTCGCGATCCTGGGCATGTTTGATTTGCTTTTGGATCACTACGGTACTCACGATCAATATCAAGGCTATACTAAATTGGGTAACAACAAGTACTTTCCTGGGGTTGATTTTTTGCTGTATGCTATGCAAACGTCCCTTTAACACCTTGACCGGATTAAAAGAAGACAGAAAGAATGCAGGGTATATGCCAGCTAGAAAGCCTGTGAACAAAACAAAGCCAACAAATAGGATCCAAAACCTGAAATCCTGAAATGGCACTTTGAATTTCATGCCCACCAAATCATTAAAGGCCGGTAGAACCAAGATGACAAGTATAAAGGCAATCAGACCTGAAAAACAAGCCAGTAATAATGATTCTGAAAGGAATTGAAACACCAAACTCTTTTTTTGCGCTCCAACTACCTTTCGGATCCCTACTTCCTTCGCCCTCTTTTCACTTTGGGCTGTACTGAGGTTCATAAAGTTTATACAGGCAATCAACAGGATTAAAGCAGCGATAAGGGTAAATGTTTTCACCATTTCTATCCTTCCACCAATTACTTTTCCGTTCTCGTATTTATTGTAAAGGTATCTATCAGCAAAGGCGGTCAGAAAACTGACTGTCTTTACATCGGAGTGCCTTGGGATCAAGTCTTTGATTTGTTCTTGGATTTTAGGAAGATGCTTTTTATCATTTATTTCTACGTATAGATCCACGGAACTATTTCCCCATTGGCTATCTGAAAACCCTAGTTTTTCCATTAAGGTCCAAGGAACATAATATTCATAGCCTTGGAATATAGAATTAGATTCTGTTTCCTTTATGACTCCAGTAACTGCTAGCACATTGGTACTATCCAGTCTGATCGTTTTCCCCAGTACATCTGTAGTTCCAAAGAGATTGTTGGCCAGTTTCTCAGATAAGACAATGCTATTCGGGGCTTTTAACAGTGTATTTCTATTCCCGCTCAATAAGGGTAATTCAAACATGTTCAAAAAGGCTGAATCTACGAATACACCGATTCCTGCCGGAACTTTTTTATCGCCGATTGTAAATAAAAAACCCCTGGTTCCACTTAACCTAGAAACATTCACTACTTCTGGAATTTCCTCCTTCACCACGGCTGCCATAGGTTTTGGAGTAGAAAACCATGTTGCGGAATCCTGATCTGTCGCTTCTTTAGAACCTACACTATAAAGATTTTCGATTTTTGGGAAATTCTTGTTGAACCCAAATTGAAAATTGACCCATAATAAAATCAGCATGGCTGCTGCCATACCAATGGCTAATCCTACTATATTAATTGCCGTAAAACCCCTGTTCTTCTTAAGATTACGAAAGGCTATCTTGAAATAGTTTTTTAGCATATCAGATCAGGTAATTGATTTGTTTAATGAACTGCGGAAGGTTTGAAGCCTTACGCAAGACAACAATTACCTTATTTCCACTTGCAAGTGGTTTTATTCTTATAATGGTTTCCTTTTTGCATAATCTGCTCAGTTCCATTTCCGAACGTTCGATTCCAGCAACAACTTGCTTCTTAATTGAAAACTCTTTCGACTCAGCAGCATACCAAACCCCATCTGCAGGGATGTTTTTATTAAATCCATATTGCAGGTTTAACATCAACAAAACCATCAAGCTTGATAGGCAACAGATGCCCCAAACTGAGTTTTTGCCCTTTAATCCTTTAATCTTCTTCAGAAGCGTAAAGGTTTTATCTAAATATTGATTATGCATGGCCTTTGATTAGTGATAAGGTTATGAAACCATAATTATTTCAATCCAAAAATCAATATCCAATTCATTTGCCAAAAATACAAATAACTCATTGTCAATCGATTGTTGTTTATTCAGGTATTCTAATTGTCCGTTATCGGACGGTTATTTGTTCGTTAATGGACGGGCAGTTATAGTATTTAGTAGAGAGTATTTAGTATTTAGACCTTGAGCCAGGATTAGGTTACATATTATCGCTTGAAAGTCCCCATACAAACCTAGATTATTATCATTTTCAGATTAAAGAAATTCTTCGATTTTCAAATTCTCGTGTGTAAAAATTCCACAACTCAATCTCCATTGGACATGAAATGTTTTTCAATTATTTTCTTCGTTACTTTTACGTGAAAAAGTAACGAAGAAAATCATGTAAGGTTCAACCTGTCATTGATACGAAGGAAAGACCTTGGGACAATGGTTTGAACCAGGATGGGGTTCGACGCCGCTCACCCAACAAGGATGGGAGGAAGGACCAAGATTATGGTCAAATATAGCTTGAAAGTCCCGCATTGTGTAGGAGCGTATTGAATACGCCTGTCCTATACAAACCTAAAATAACATTATTTTCAGATTAAAGAATTTCCTCGGTTTTCATATTCTCATGAATTAAATTTCCACAACTCGAGACTATTCAAAAATCCTATTTTGTAAGCAAAAAAGAACGCATTGACTTACAGTTCCATAATCTTCGATTATGGATGACAGGCAATTGTGTTAGAGAACCGTACAGATTCTTCACTAATCGTTCAGAATTGGAAGTTTCTAAAGAGGGATTCAGAGTAAAATGAAGAATCTATTATATATATTTTCAATGAATAACACCCTAAATTGCGGTAATATTCATGGACAGATCAACGGCGGGCGTATCCGATAAGTCAATACCAACCATGATGAATATATGGTTGATAGGCAATCCGCCAATAATCTTGGTCTATCCTCTCATCCCTTTAATCCTGGTTCATACCCAGATCTTGGTCTATCCTCTCATCCCTTTAATCCTGGTTCATACCCAGATCTTGGTTTATCCTCCCATCCAATCCATCCTGGTTCAAATCCCCAAACCTCACACAAAAAAGCCGGCCTTTTGGGCCAGCTCCTATATCAAAAGTTTAACAAAGTCTAAATACTAAATACTTAATACTAAATACTCTTTTCCAAATACTTTCTACTAAATACTCCTTTACAATGCCGTCGTAGTCTCCAATATTACCTGACCATCCAGCATCCGGATTACGCGGTCCGAAAATTTTGCGTCATGCTCAGAGTGGGTAACCATAACGATTGTTGTGCCGCTTTCATTGAGCTCGGTCAACAGCTGCATGACTTCATTACCATTGCTGGAGTCCAAGTTACCTGTAGGCTCATCGGCAAGGATTAGTTTGGGATTATTGACTACCGCACGGGCAACAGCAACACGCTGTTGCTGACCACCGGAGAGCTGTTGTGGGAAGTGATTGCGACGGTGCATAATCTGTACTTTCTCCAATACCTCTTCCACACGTTTCTTACGTTCTGCAGGAGGAACATTGGTGTATACCAATGGAAGTTCCACGTTTTCAAATACGGTCAGCTCATCGATCAGGTTGAAACTTTGGAAGACAAATCCAATATTGTGCTTACGCAAATCCGAGCGTTTGTTTTCCTTGAAGTGTGCCACCTCAATATTGTTGAAAAGATAACTACCTTCATCCAAATCATCCAAAAGACCGATAATGTTCAAAAGGGTAGACTTTCCACATCCCGAAGGTCCCATCACTGCAACAAATTCACCTTCCTTAACATGGATATTCACATTGTTCAAGGCAACGGTCTCTACCTCCTCGGTACGGTAGAATTTTTGAAGATTGGTTATTTTTATCATGAGTTTCTTTGTTTAAAATAAATAAATTTCAGTTTTATAATAGGTTAATGTTATTCGTTTCTCAATGTTTTCGTAGGGTTGCTCGTCCTGAACCCAAAGGAAAATTAAGGCAGTTACGGTTATTCCCAATGCTAAACCAAAAATATTCAGAAAGCTATATCCCTTGGTTTTCCAGAGGTTTCTAAAGGCAGATTTAATAAAATTTTTGATCATAATCTATTTTTGGTTGTTTTGTCTTTATGCCGAATTACTGTGAGGCTTTCCTAGCCATCACAGCACTTCGACATGCCTTTATTTTTTATTTATTCATTCGGATTTTTATCTTCCATAACCGTCGCCCTCGAATTAGCAGATCAATGACGACGGTTAATAGGCAAACACCTTATTGCTTTATATTTAATTCCTGTATTTTATCATAGGTCTCATAACTCGAAACCACCACTTTATCCCCAGGTTTCAATCCATTTAATACTTCGTAATATTCAGGATTCTGCCTTCCTAATTGTAAATCAGTACGGTAAGCTGTTTTTCCATCCTTATCCAGTTTGAAAATCCAGTTTCCGGCGGTCTGTTGGTAAAAGCCTCCCTTAGCCAACAATACTGCCTTGGTTTCATCGCTTAAAGCTAAGCGGATGGTTAAGGTCTGACCTCGGCGTATGCCTTCCGGCCTTTCACCAATAAACTCCATATCCACTTGGAACCTTCCGTCTTTTACCTGGGTGTACACTTTTTTGATCCTGAGCTCATAGGTTTTATTACCTATGCTGAATTGTCCCTTCAGGTCTGGGAAGATACGGTTGATATAGTGCTCATCAATTTCTGCACGGACCTTGAAACCAGTCAATACGTCTATCTGACCTAGTCGTTCCCCTGGGTTCTTGTTTTGTCCCACTTCTGCATCAAATGATGTCAATTGGCCGTCCACTGGAGCACGGAGGATCAAATCTCCAACTTTCTTGCGCATTAGATCCAAAGCCTGTTGGGTACTTTGATATGTCTTGCGATCTTGATTCAATTTTTGGTTGTTGGAAATTTCATCCTGTTTCAAGATCTGCTTGGTCAATTCTACCCTTTCCTTTTGGTAATTATATTCGTTCAGCGATTTCTGATATTCCTGTGAACCGATTGCTTTCTCTTCCAAAAGTTTTTTGTTCAATTCATATATACGTTTTGATTCCTTGTAGGCCTGCTCTACATCGGCCATTTGGTTCTTGTTGGAAATGGAAGCTTGTTGTGCATTGGTCTGCGCAATCTGGGCCTGCGTCAAAAGGTTCAAGACCTGCGTTTCATTCTGAACTAAACTCAATTCCATATCTGTATTGGAAAGACGCATAATGGGATCCCCTTTATGTAAATGCGCTCCATCTTCTACATATTTCTCTTCAACACGACCACCAACGGAAGCATCTAGATAGATACTGCTGATAGGAAGTACGGTACCATTTATAGGGATGAATTCTTGAAATGTATCTTCTTTAACTTCAAAGATGGAAATACGCTCTGCATCCACATTCAACTTGCTGTTTCCACTGGTATAGTAATAACTCGCACCGATCAGCGCAACAATACCTGCAATTCCAGCTACAGTTAGGATTCGTTTGCTATTCCACTTCTTTTGTTCAATTGGTCTGTCCATGTAATTCTATGTTCAAATTTGCAATATGCATATACAAGGTTGTGCCAAAGTTTTAAATAAATGTAAATCAATGTTTTAAATAAAATATGCTGGATTTGACTGTTCGAAAGCGAACAGTAATTGTGCGATGCTGAACAATAAAAAAGCAGGCTAATAAATGCTAGGACTGGTTTGGGATTTCAAGTACTTAATTAAAAAGCTTAAAAATGTTGGAGCTTAGTTTTGTACTGTTAAATATTCTACAATTAATTGGTTTCATTCTACCCTTGTTCGAGGCAGCTTCGAGAAAAAATTGAACCTCATGCAAGGCATTTTGCGAAAATTCCGAATATGTCCCGAATAAGGTCGAGAACTAATCTACTTTGGAACTCTACTTCTTATAAAATTTGATAGAAGAGTTGAAGTTCTTCATTAAAGCGGGTCTATTGTACGGTTTCAGTGTTCATAAGCGAACACTTTCATGTTCGGCTTCGAACAGCTAATGCCTTCTTTAATTATTAAATTGCTGATAAACAATGTTTTAATTATTTGGCACAGCCTGTGGAATGCAGTGGGAAATATGTTTTTAGATGAAAAGAAATTACCTATACGTAATCATAATTGTTTGTTGTTTAGTTAGCACGGCAAAAGGACAGAGTAGCTCTCTGTCTTTGGCCGATTGCATTCAGCAAGCGATACAGAACAATCCTACCCTTAAAAGAAATGAATTGGTTATCGATCGTACAGATCTTCAGTACAAACAGGCCAAGTATGACCGTTTGCCATCATTGAATGCCAATATCGGTCATGACATTTCTCAAGGTAGGTCCATCGATCCGACTACCAATCAATATATAGATCAGAACAATAGCTCAGGGCGACAGTCCCTGAGCTTAAATGTTCCCATCTTTAATGGTTTCTATATTATCCATAATATCCGAATGCGGTCCAATGCGCTTGATGCTGGCAAACTGGAATATGAAGGCTTTGTCAATGAACTGAAATTGGACGTTATTGAAGCTTATGTCAAAGTGTTAACTGCACAAGACATGTTGATCCAGACCGAAGGACAATTGGCAGTGACCAAAGAGCAATTAAACAGGAATGAGGTACTGAATAGGGAAGGTGCTACCAATCCGGGAGACCTATATGATATCAAAGGCCAATATAGCAGTGACCTGAATACGGTTGAATTAACTAAACAGACTTTAAATAACGCCAGGGTAACCTTGGCGGGTTTGATGAATGTGGATGTCAATACGCTAGGTACCTTAGAGGAAATCGATATTCCAACAGAAATTCAGGCCAAAAGTTCGGAGGAGTTATTTCAACAATCCTTAAATATCCTGCCGCAGTATAAGGCCTTGGATTGGAGAATCAAAGAAATGGAAGAAGGCATTAAGGTGGCAAAATCTAATTATTGGCCTAGTCTTTCTTTAAGCGGTGGAATGAGCTCCAACTACAGTAAAGAAGGTGGAGCAATCTTTAACCAGATCAAGAATAACCTGAGTAAAGGTGTGGGATTGACCTTGTCCATTCCAATCTTTAACCAGTTCAAGAATAGAACCCAGGTCCGTTTGGCCCAGGTGTCTTTGGATGATGCGAATTTAAGTAGGGATATCATGCGTAATGATCTACGCATGAAGACTGCCCAAGCGGTTTTCGATTTGAACATTACGCAAAAGAATGTGCTGAATCTGCGTGACCAAGAAGTTAGCTATGCGGAGTCCTTTCGGATTGCCACAGTTCATTTTGAGGCAGGCAATAGCAACTCGGTTATTTATTTAACAGCGAAGAATAAATTAGATGCTACGCGCAGTCAATTGATCATCAGGCAATATGAATGGTTGATGCAAAAATATGTGAATGATTATTATGCAGGTTCATTGAATTTATAATTAACTTAGCTTTAAATGAAAAAAGCGACCATTCTAGTTGTTGATGATGATCAAGATTTATTAACCGCCACACGAATATTATTAAGACCTAACGTCAAAGAAGTACTGGTAGAACATAATCCGGAAAGGTTAATGAATATCCTGGAAAAGAATCCAGTTGATATTGTCATGCTGGATATGAACTACAAGAGTGCCATCAATACAGGCAATGAGGGTTTGTTCTGGTTGTCTAAGATCAAGACCCATTTTCCAAAAGTCAACGTGGTGATGATCACCGCCTACGGTGCGGTTGACCTTGCCGTGAAATCGTTGAAACAAGGAGCCTCTGATTTTATTGTCAAACCTTGGCAGAATGAACAGTTGCTCAATACCCTGAACAGCATATACGAAGAAAACAAACCCAATCAAAAGGAAAAGCAGATCGTCAGTCCCCGTGAACATCATGGGATCATTGGGAATTCTCCCATTATGGAAGACCTGCAGTTTAAGTTGGACAAGGTTTCGCCTACTGAGGCTAATATCTTGATCTTAGGGGAAAACGGTACAGGTAAGGATCTGATCGCGAATGCCATCCATCAACGTTCCTTACGATCAAAAAAGGCATTTGTAAAGGTGGATGTGGGTTCCCTGACAGAAACCCTTTTTGAATCTGAACTTTTTGGATATAAGAAAGGTGCATTTACGGATGCTCGGGAGGATCGTAAAGGTCGCTTCGAACATGCGGATTCTGGAACTTTGTTTCTGGATGAAATTGGTAACATCAGTCTACAGCAACAGGCAAAATTGTTAAGTGTACTTCAGAACAGAGCGGTGGTTCCTTTAGGTTCCAGTCAAGCGATTCCAGTAGATATCCGATTGATCTCGGCTACGAATGTACCCCTAAAAGTCCTGGCTGATGAGAGCCGTTTTAGGAAGGATTTGGTCTATCGGATAAACACCTTGGAAATCCAGGTTCCCGCATTAAGGGAACGTGTTGGTGATATCCCGCTTCTGGCAGAGCATTTTCTGAAATTCTATAACGAAAAGTATCATAAGAACATTGGCGGATTGGAAGCCGATGCTATTAATAAACTAAAAGGCTACCATTTCCCAGGGAATGTTCGCGAATTGCAATATAGTATTGAACGCGCTGTGATCATGTCCGATCAGCAGAGTATCCGTGCTGAAGACATCTTGTTCTCTCCCATTGAACAGCAGTTGCCCGATAAACCGATTGTCGACGATTTCTCATCCCATAATTTGGAGGAGATGGAGCGTAAGGCCATTAAGTCTGCCATTGAGCGCTATAATGGAAATATCAGCAAGGCGGCCAAGGAATTGGGACTGACCCGTGCAGCACTGTACCGTCGATTGGAAAAATATAATCTTTAATAATGACCAAACTGGCTATAGCAGATTTTTTTAAGATGCTGTTCCTTATGGCTTTGGCTGTAGGTATAGCATTTTTGATATTTAAGGGTTTTTATCTCTATGCCGGTTTAGGTTTTTTCTTTTTGTTGGTACTTTCCTATAGGATGTTCTCCAAACATCGATTTCTGTTGAGACAGATGGTTGAATTTTCGGAAGCGGTAAAATATCGTGATTTCACAAGGAGATTTGTGGTGAAAAGGGAGAAATCTGTTGAAGGGCAGTTGTATGCTGCATTTAATCAGATCAATGATGTCTATAAGAATATCAGTATCGATCAGGCCCTGCAACATCAGTACCTGAATAAGGTGATCAATATGCTGGATACCGCCATCATCTTTTATCATGCCGAATCAGGGAAGGTAATCTGGTTGAATGAAGCTTTTAAGGACCTTTTTCAAGTTCCACATCTAGGGAATATTTCGGGGATGGAAAAACGACATCCTGAACTTTATATCAAGACCATGCAGTTGCAGGTCGGCAAGCATCAGATGGAAACAGCTCATTCCAGTAAAGGCAAGATCAAGCTATTGATGCAAAGCTCTGGCTTTGAAACACAGGATGGTTCCTTTCGCATTATCGTCTATCAGAATATCAACGAAGCCATTGACGAAACTGAAACTAGGGCCTGGCATAAACTGTTGCGGGTATTGACCCATGAGATCATGAACTCCATCGGTCCGATCAGCTCCTTGGCGGAAACCTTACATGACCGTCTGGAACATTGGGAAGGTGAGCAGGATATCGAAGACCTGAAGCTTGGGATTTTTACGATCAAGCGAAGAAGTGAAGGACTGTTGCAGTTTGCGAAAAGCTATAGATTGATCAATAAGGTTGACCAACCTCAGTTTTCGGAAATCCAGGTTGTACAGCTTTTTGAAAACATTTATCAATTATTAGAACCTACCCTGATCCAAAAGAACATTGATGTGGATATTATCATCAAGAATACCCGCATGATTCTCCGGGCGGATGGGAATCTTTTGGAACAGGTCATCATCAACCTGTTGTTGAACGCCATCGAAGCGGTGAAGGGTGAGGAAGAGCCCTATATCAGTTTGTCAGCGATTGAAACTAAGGACCATATCCAATTAAAGATCCAGGACAATGGGGCAGGAATGTCTCCCGAGATCCAGGAACAGATCTTTACGCCATTCTTTACGACCAAAAAGACGGGTACCGGTGTTGGCTTGACCCTCAGTAAGCAGATCATGTTAATGCATGGTGGCAATATCTCTGTGGACAGCATTGAAGGGGAGGGAAGTACATTTACCTTGCAATTCTAAAGCAATTTGTATTTTTGTGCTGCAATGCGGTATTACTTCGACTATATCTATCATTTTTTGGTTTCCAATAGCAGACATGGTACACATTCCCCTTTTGTGTATGCACTGACGGAAAAGGTAATCTACAATCCCAGCTATAAAAGCCAAAATTTTGTTGAGTTTCCCGAAGGCTTCAATCCAAATTATTTTTCATTGTTAAAGAAGATATGGAGTTTTTGGGAGGTCAATGCCTTGAGTAAAGACCTACAGGATATGGACGCACAGTCCTATTGGATCGATGGGAAGGAGGATTCCGAAGTCATCCTGCCGTTAATTGATGCAGGGAAAATCATAGTTTTCCATGAGCCTTATAAGCAAAAATGGCTATGGAAAGAATTGATTGCCGATCAACGGGTGACCGTGTCCATCAATTTATTTCATTTTGGCATCCTTTTGAAAAGGGAGGGGCAAAGAAAACAAGATTTTCTCCTACGATATCTTTAATATCCTTCCTGCAAAAAGCAAACAAGTTTCCAGATTCGGTTATTATTTTATCCCATTAAAAAGCTTCACTGATACTGAGGTAAAATCCAGACTGTCTTTTTTCACCAGGTCTTTGTTCACCATAAGCATAATCAAAACGGATGCTGCTGTTGTGTTCTAGGCTGAAGAAATAGCGCAGTCCGCCACCAAAGGATGGGATAAGGCGCATGTCATGTTGCTTGGAGAAGGTGCTACCGGTGCCTAGGAATGCATTGACTCCTATGCGGGGGATGAAGCGGTATCTAAGTTCTGCTTGAGCAGTTAAGTAATTCTTGTCCTTATAACGACCCAGATAATAACCACGCATGGTCATATCCCCACCCAGTTCACGCATGACATAGAAAGGCACATTTTTTCCGTAAGTACCACGGTACAGCCCTTGGGCGGCGACGGTGAGTTTTTTGTTGATGGGATAGAAGCCGCGCACATCCAGTTCAAGCTGGTTTCCCGTGAAATTGTCCTTTCCAAAGAAATTGGGAGCATAGCTATATTTTAGCCTGCTATAAAAACCATTGGTAGAATATGTGGTGTTGTTACGGGTGTCATACAGGGCAGAAACGCCAAGGGCAAGGTATTGACCGCCATCTTTACCATAAACCTCTGGGGATTCGAAGATGCCACCGGCCTCCATGTCATTGAACTCGAAGTGTTCGTAATTTAAATTGACACCGGCATAAAAATTAGGGGCGAATCTTTTTTCACCATCCAGTTTGATGCGGTAGAGTTTTTGGTCTAAATAATCCTCATCAGCTTTCCAGGTATCATTACCAAGGCCGTAGAAATTGAAAGGCCAATCCCTGAATCGCATTTCCGTAAGGATATGGTAGTCGTTGTTTTTAGTCCAGATATCGGAGGTCAGTTTGATGTTTTTTTGTTTTTTGGTGGTCAGGGTACCGATCAGGGTTACGTTGGAGGTTCTGCTATCGAGGTTTTCTTTGTCGATATAGAAATTATAGGTACTAGCGATCCCGTATTCGAAGCCCGTTTCCTGGGCATAACCGATGGCAGGCAGGACGACAAAGCTACCTGAGCGGGAAGAATCTTTTTTGGAGGAGACGAACTTTTGCATCAATTTTTGGATGATTCCGGATTTTTCTTGAGCGTTTCCAAGCTCAGGGAAGATGCAAAGGTTAATAAAGAACAATACTACGAGCGAATAATTTTTCAAAGCAATTCCATTTATTTGTGCAAATATAGGGTATCCTTTGAAATGGAATATGAAAATTATTTACTTGCATATCAATGATATGGTTTTCAGGAGTAAAAAAAATGACCAAATATTTTTGATATGTTCATGGAGTAGCTATCTTTGCATCATCAAATCGGGAAAATGAGTACCGAAATGAGATTGTTCTTTAAGTAGAAAAAAAATTAAAAATAAAACTTGCGAATATCAGATAAATATTAGATTTTTGCACTCGCTATCCAAAGATAGCCGTTCTTTAAAACAGAAAGTTTTATTAAATAAAGCACGCCTCCTTAGCTCAGCTGGTAGAGCAACTGACTTGTAATCAGTAGGTCATTGGTTCGATTCCGATAGGAGGCTCAAAAACAACGCAAGTTGTAGGTCTGGAGGGGTTCCAGAGCGGTCAAATGGGACGGACTGTAAATCCGTTGCTTCGGCTTCGAAGGTTCGAATCCTTCTCCCTCCACCAAAAAGTTTTCATTCTTCCGGTTGTGAAAGGCAGGAGTTCCTGAGTGTAAAACTGAAAAGCGGAAGTAGCTCAGTTGGTAGAGCGATAGCCTTCCAAGCTATAGGTCGCGAGTTCGAACCTCGTCTTCCGCTCAATTTATAAAACAAATCTAAGTCTCTGTCTTCTTAACAATTTATTTTTGAAAGGGTAGAGGCTTATATCTGTAAATAAGCTTTTTGAAAGCCGAAGTAGCTCAGGGGTAGAGCACTTCCTTGGTAAGGAAGAGGTCGTGGGTTCAAATCCCATCTTTGGCTCGAATACATAAGTTTTGTAACTTTGTAAGATTAATTAAAAGAAATATTTTATAATTACTAATTCGCATAAACATGGCAAAAGAGAAATTTGACCGTAGTAAACCCCACTTAAACATTGGTACTATCGGTCACGTTGACCACGGTAAAACAACTACAACAGCTGCTATCACTAAAGTTTTAGCTGATAAAGGTTTTTCAGAGGCTCGTTCATTTGATTCAATTGACTCTGCTCCTGAAGAGAAAGAGCGTGGTATCACAATTAACACTTCACACGTAGAATACCAAACAGCTAACCGTCACTATGCACACGTTGACTGTCCAGGTCACGCCGATTACGTTAAGAACATGGTAACTGGTGCTGCACAGATGGATGGAGCTATCATCGTAGTTGCTGCTACAGATGGTCCTATGCCTCAAACTCGCGAGCACATCCTATTAGCTCGTCAGGTAGGTGTTCCTGCGTTAGTAGTTTTCTTGAACAAAGTTGACTTAGTTGATGACGCTGAGTTATTAGACTTAGTTGAGATGGAAGTTCGTGAATTATTATCATTCTACGAATTCCCAGGTGACGATGTTCCAGTAATCAAAGGTTCTGCATTAGGTGCATTGAACGGAGAGACTCAATGGGTTGATTCAATCATGGAATTGATGGATGCTGTAGATAACTACATTCCAATCCCTCCACGTTTGACAGATCTTCCTTTCTTGATGCCTATTGAAGACGTATTCTCGATCACAGGTCGTGGTACAGTTGCAACAGGTCGTATCGAAAGAGGTGTAATCAACTCTGGTGATCCAGTTGAGATCTTAGGTATGGGTGCTGAAAACTTGAAATCTACAGTAACAGGTGTTGAGATGTTCCGTAAGATCTTAGATTACGGTGAGGCTGGTGATAACGTAGGTTTATTGTTACGTGGTATTGAGAAAACTGATATCCGTCGTGGTATGGTTATCTGTAAACCAGGTTCAGTAACTCCACACACAGACTTCAAAGCTGAGGTTTACGTATTGTCGAAAGCAGAAGGTGGTCGTCACACTCCGTTCTTCAACAAATACCGTCCTCAATTCTATTTCCGTACAACTGACGTAACTGGAGAGATCACTCTAGAAGAAGGTACTGAGATGGTTATGCCAGGTGATAACGTAACAATCACTGTTAAGTTGATCAACGCTATCGCTATGGAAAAAGGTCTACGTTTCGCTATCCGTGAAGGTGGTAGAACAGTAGGTGCTGGTCAGGTAACTGAAATCATTAAATAGTCCTTAGGGATTATCTAAATAAAAGATAAGCTAATTAGCTCCGGCTAATTAGCTTATTTTTTCTAATTATTCATTTTTGTTGAGGCTCAAACACTTAGCGAAGTAGGGGAGTTCCAGGGCAAAATAGGAATAGATTGACCAGAAAAAAATCTTGCGGAAATCGCAAATAAATTGAAATAATATTTGCTGCAATGGGGTCTAAAGCCTATATTTGCATCATCAAAAAAATCTACACGGGCATAGTTCAATGGTAGAATAGAGGTCTCCAAAACCTTCGATCTGGGTTCGAATCCTAGTGCCCGTGCTAATAAAAATAGAAACTTAAAAAATGGCAAAAGTACTTGATTTTATTAAGGACTCTTATACAGAGGTTACTGAGAAAGTGACTTGGCCTACATGGGCGCAACTACAAAGTCATGCGGTTATTGTACTTGTTGCATCTGTTATTATTGCGTTGGTAATTTTCATAATGGATAAAGCATCAAGCAATGTAATGGAACTGCTGTACAATACAGCGTCTTAATTTTCTAATCCAACAGTATTATGGCAGATCAAAGTTTAAAGTGGTACGTTGTGCGTGCTGTTAGCGGAAAAGAGAAAAAGGTTAAGCAATACCTTGAAGCTGAAATTAACCGCTTAGGCATACAACATTTGGTGACCCAAGTATTAATCCCGATGGAGAAATACTACCAAATGCGCGATGGCAAGAAAGTTGCCAAAGAACGTAACTACTACCCTGGGTATGTTTTGATCGAAGCGGCTTTGGACGGTGAGATCGAACACGCAATCAAAAACGTAAATAGTGTAATTGGATTCTTAGGTGATAAAGCAGGTAATGCTATCCCTCTACGTCCAGCTGAAGTTAACCGTATTTTAGGTAAGGTTGACGAAATGGCTGAACAAGGTGAATCAATCAGCGTTCCTTATTACGTTGGTGAGACCGTAAAAGTAAACGACGGTCCTTTCAACGGATTTACAGGTGAAATCGAAGAGGTACACGAAGACAAGAAGAAATTGACCGTAATGGTAAAAGTATTCGGTCGTAAAACTCCACTCGAGCTGAACTATATGCAGGTTGAAAAAGAGTAAGCTCTTTTAGTCAGTAGACAAAAGACATAGACATAAGAAGCCCTATCCATTTGGATAGGGCTTTTTTTTGAACCAAGATGTGGCTCGACTCCGCTCGCCACACGAGGATGAGAGGATGGGCCAAGATCTGGATTTTGAACCAGGATGTGGCTCGACTCCGCTCGCCACACGAGGATGAGAGGATGGGCCAAGATCATGGAATGTATCAGGATGTGGCTCGACTGCGCTCGCCAAACGGGATGGGAGGATGGACCAAGATCATAACTATTATTACGGATTGCATTGGCGTACGGTTCCATAATCGAAGATTATGGATGACATGTATTTTAAATATATACCCGTACAGATTCTTCACTATCCGTTCAGAATTGGAAGTGTCCTGAGATTGAAAAATATTTCATCCACGCTGTGGGTTCGTCATAAGAACATACACTTTCTACAAAGATTCCACCCCTGCTAGGGGTTTTCTGTATACATCAATCCTTCCGAAGGAAGCCCTTTAGCCGGCGGCTCATTTCCAATGGCGGAAAAATGGAAAGAATGCCGTTGCCATGTGCGATGGGATTGGCCTTGGATGCTTTCAAGAAATTCTCCCATCTAAGGGGAGAATTTCTTGAAAGCATCCTCGACATCCAGGCATTCTTTTCATGTGTAGTGGATGGCGCGAAAAGCCATCTTAAATGAGCCGAAGCGTTACGGATTCGAGTTGTTTATGGTATCCGTGAGCTCCTTCGTCGGTTTTGGTTAATTTGGGCTTCAAAAGTAACGGAAGGATTGCTCTGCTCCGCTCGATAACCATCGAGATCCAGTACAAGACTCAAGTCCGATTCAATTTTGTATATTTAGGAATTGAATTACCTAAATTAAAGATGTCGAAGTCACCATCTATTCCTTCTTTCCCAGCGGAGCCTAAGAAATTACGGGTCCGTGCTATTGATATCATGCGGGGCCTTACCCTTTTTCTGATGTTGTTTGTCAATGATCTTTTTATGCCGGGGGTGCCGAAATGGCTTTTGCACACGGAAGCGGAGGTCGATGGCATGGGACTGGCTGATTGGGTATTCCCAGGTTTTCTATTTATGGTGGGTATGGCTATTCCCTATGCCGTTGCGGCAAGACGGAAAATTGGAGAGCCTACTTGGCAGATCTGGTTCCATATCATCAGTAGGTCGATCAGCTTGATCATCATTGGTCTGTTGGTGGTTAATTCCAGCAGCTTGAACCCGCAAATGACCGGTATGAACAAGCTATTATGGCTTGGGCTGGTCTACATCTGTATCTTTTTGATCTGGAACAACTATCCGAAGGATAGAAATAAGAACCTTTTTGTTGGACTGAAATTGTTGGGGATTGTAGGGCTACTTGGTTTGGCCTATGTATTCCGGGCTGGAACTCCCGAATCTCCAGCATGGTTTGAGAAGAGTTGGTGGGGCATTTTGGGGCAGATCGGATGGGGATATCTGGTGGCAGGTTCGGTCTATCTCCTCCTTAGGGATAAATTATGGGCAGCATTTTTGGCAATTGTCTTTTTCCTTTTTCTGAATGTAGCCTCCTTGAGCGGTTGGATTCCGCAAATGTTCTCTTTCCAGGAGTTCTTTGACGTTGTCCTGCATGGCAATGTGCCGATGATTGTCCTTTCCGGAATGGCAGCAACCCTGATTGTTAAGAAATATGCCACGGATTGGAAGAAGTTGGCCATTTATTTAGCTATGTACGGCCTTATTAGCTTGATTGCAGGCTTGATATTCCATCAATGGTTCATCGTCTCCAAGATTCAAGCGACTCCTTCCTGGGGCCTGCTTTGCAATGGCATCAGTATCCTGCTTTTTGTTTTGGTCTATTATTTTATTGATGTAAGGGGCAATAGCCGTTATAGCCGACTTTTTGAGTTGGCAGGTCAAAATTCACTAACTACCTATTTGGCTCCAGACCTGATCTATTTCTTGGTTTGGGGATTCGGAATTCCCTTGTTTTTCTACAAACAAGCTGATCACATGTGGTTAGCTGTATCAGGCTCCTTACTATGGGCTTATGCCATGCTATGGTTTGGTATCTTATTGAACCGTTTTGGAATAAAACTTAAACTATAATATTATATTACCATGAAAAGAAACCACACGAACAAGCTGATCCTAATGGCTCTGATTATGCTGTTTGCAGTTCCATTTACCTTGGTTGCACAGGGTAAGAAGCCTGTAATCATCGCTTATGTTACTTCGGGGAAAGGTCCGCTGCCTGATCCTAACCTGATCAGCCATATCAATTATGCCTTTGGCCATGTAAACGAGACCTTCAATGGTGTAAAAGTGGACAATCCAGCTAGACTGAAGGAGATCGTGACCTTAAAGAAGAAGCATCCGGACCTGAAGATCCTGTTGTCGATCGGTGGCTGGACCTCGGGACGTTTCAGTGAAATGGCGGCAGACAAGAACAATAGATTGGGCTTTGCGAAAGATTGCCAAAAGATCGTGAAGGAATTTGATCTGGATGGGATCGATATTGATTGGGAGTACCCAACCAGTGATGAAGCTGGGATCTCTTCTTCTCCTGACGACACCAAGAACTTTACGCTTTTGATGCATGATATCCGCAAGGCTATCGGACCGAAAAAGCTATTGACCTTGGCGACGATTGCTGATGGAAAGTATATTGATTTTAGAGCGATCGATAAGGATATTGATTTTGTAAATATCATGATGTATGATGTTTCGAAACCTCCATTGCAGCATAACAGTTTGTATAAATCGGATCTGGCTGGGCGTATTACCTTAGTTGAAGCCCTGCAGGCGCATATTGATGCCGGTGTTCCAAAAAGCAAATTGGTGATGGGTATTCCATTCTATGGAAGGGGAGATAAAGTTCAGGTCAGTGATTTTGTGATGTTCCGCAACATACCGAAGTTGACCCAGTTTAAAGAAAAATGGGATGATCAATCGAAAGTACCTTATCTCGTGGACAGCACCGGGAAGTTGGTCCTGACCTTTGAAAATGAGAAATCCATCAGGGAAAAAGCTGCTTATATAAAATCCCAAGGTATCCTTGGAGCCATGTATTGGGAATTTAAGGGTGATGATGATCAGTTGACCTTGAGCAAGGCGCTGTATGAAGGCCTGAAATAGGCTATACAAACAAATGTTGCTGTAAACTGTTGATATTAAGTAGTTATAGACACAATTTCTGTAAACCTTATAAAAAATAAGCTTATGATTATTCAAGATTTTAAACCCAAATATTTGGGACTTGCATTGATTTTCCTTGGCCTGAGCTCAGGAAATCATGTTTTTGCACAAGATAATGAGACCGCTTATTTTTCTGATGTTACGGAAGGCAGCATACCTTTGGATCCAAAAACGCATGCTTTGGATGTAGCTTTGGTCGATGTGAATGGAGATGGCGCATTGGATGCCATATTTGCACTGGAAATGTTGCCTAACCGCCTTTATATCAATGATGGTAATGGCAACTTTACCTGGATGAAGGATGTCTTTGCCAATGAGAACAATGATACAGAGCATGTCCGTGTAGCTGATATGGACAATGATGGTTTTGCAGATGTCATTTTTGTCGCAGAGGACAATAAGACCCATGAATACTATCTTGGGAATGGGGATGGAACCTTCCGGAATGTTTCGGACCGCCTATTGGGCAAGAGTGAAGGGAATGGCTTGGATATAGGTGATGTCAATGGAGATGGATTGCCCGATGTGGTCATCGGCAATACGGGAGAAGGGGCAAGGACCTTGGTTTGGTTAAATGACCCTAACAAACCAGGATATTTGGTTGATTCTCCTCCTGGCAGTATCCCTGACAACATGGATGAGGTGCAGTCGGTTAAGTTATTTGATGCCGATGGAGACGGAGACCTGGATATGGTACTGGCAACGGAGGCTCCGCCAAGCCGTCTGTATTTCAATGACGGGAAGGGAAAGTTTACCGAACAGGAAGGTGCATTGCAGACTAGCGAACCATTGCACAGTAGGGAGGTCATCGTTTTTGATGCCGATAAGGATGGAAAGAACGATATTTTCTTTGCGAACCTGACTAGCAATGGGGGTAAGAAAGAGCGGAACCCTACGGGACGCCTATTTATAAATAAAGGCGATGGGAAATTTGTCGATGAAACGGAGGCAAGGATCCCCGCCTATGAATTTTCAACTTATGCCTGTAATGTGATCGACTTTGATCGCGACGGAGATCTAGATATTATATTAAGTGCCTTGAAGATTCCGCCATTTGAGGCGATGCAGGTTCAGGCCTTGAAGAATGATGGTTCGGGCAAGTTCAGTTTTGCCACGGAGGAGGCCATTCCGAAGGTGACGGTGGAGCGAGCTTGGGGGATCGATGTGGGGGACGTGAATGGGGATAAGATTCCGGACCTGATGATCGGGGCTTGGGGGGACCAAGTGCGCTTATTACTAGGTAAATAAAAAAAGAAAAAATACTTTTTTATTATCAGATATTTAGTTATCTTTGCACCTCGTTTGGTTGCAAAACTATGTTTTGTTGCCATCGAGAATTAAATGTTACGTTATTGCTTCCAACTTACTAACAAACATTTAACAAATTAAATCACAGAAAAAATGGCAAAAGAAGTCAGTGCGTTAGTAAAATTACAAGTGAAGGGCGGAGCTGCGAATCCATCTCCACCGGTAGGACCTGCATTAGGTGCTAAAGGTGTGAACATTATGGATTTCTGTAAGCAATTTAACGCTCGTACGCAAGACAAACCAGGTCAAGTATTACCTGTTGTGATCACTGTATATGCCGACAAATCTTTTGATTTTATCATTAAAACTCCACCGGTAGCTGTTCAGTTAAAAGATGCAGCGAAGCTTAAGAGTGGATCGGGAGAGCCTAACCGTAAGAAAGTTGCTTCCATTTCATGGGATCAAGTAAAACAGATTGCGGAAGATAAGATGCCAGATTTGAATGCATTTACTGTAGAATCAGCTATGAGAATGGTTGCTGGTACAGCGCGTAGTATGGGTATCACTGTATCTGGTGATGCTCCTTGGAAAAATTAATTAACGAAATCAGTTTAAGAAAGTGGCTAGATTAACAAAAAATCAAAAAGCGGCACTATCCAAAATTGAAGCTGGTAAAGCATACTCTTTGAAAGAAGCTGCGGCTTTAGTAAAAGAGATCACCAACACCAAATTTGATGCTTCTGTGGATATCGACGTTCGTTTGGGCGTAGATCCTCGTAAAGCAAATCAAATGGTTCGTGGTATTGCAACATTGCCACACGGTACTGGTAAGACGGTACGTGTATTAGTTTTATGTACTCCTGACAAGGAAGAAGAAGCTAAGGCGGCAGGTGCAGACTACGTAGGTCTTGATGACTATATCAGCAAAATCGAAGGTGGTTGGACTGACGTTGACATTATCATCACAATGCCTAGTGTTATGGCGAAAGTAGGTAAATTGGGTCGTATTTTAGGTCCAAGAAACTTAATGCCTAACCCTAAAACAGGAACAGTAACTCCAGAAGTTGGAAAAGCTGTGACTGAGGTAAAAGCTGGTAAGATCGACTTCAAGGTTGACAAAACAGGTATCATCCACACTTCAGTTGGTAAAGTGTCTTTCGACGCAGATAAAATCTATGACAACGCATTAGAAGTGTTACAAACAATTTCACGTTTGAAACCGTCTGCAGCAAAAGGAACGTACTTCAAGAGTATTCACATTTCTTCAACTATGAGTCCTAGTATTCATATTGAAACTAAATCAGTAGCAGGAATTTAATCATGAGAAAAGAACTTAAACATGAAATTGTTGAAGCTTTAGCAGAACAGATTAAATCTTACGGTAATTTTTATATTGCTGACACTGCTAATCTGACTGTAGAAAAGGTGAATAATATTCGTCGTAAATGTTTCGAGCAGGGAATCGAGATTAAGGTTGTGAAAAACACCTTGATTAAGAAAGCGTTGTTAGAGGCGGGTGTAGATTCAGAAGAGATCTTTGGCGTATTAAAAGGAGCTTCAACCCTTATGTTTTCCGAAACAGGGAATGCTCCAGCGAAATTGATCAAACAATTACGTAAAGAAGGTGACAAGCCAGTATTAAAAGCAGCATACATACAAGAGACTGCTTTTGTAGGCGACAACCAACTTGACGCATTAGTGACCCTTAAATCTAAGGAAGAACTTATTGCAGACGTTATTGCTTTACTTCAATCTCCTGCGAAGAATGTTATTTCTGCGCTTCAATCAGGCGGAAATACAATTTCAGGCTTAGTAAAAGCTTTAGAAGAAAGAGGCTAACGAACCCTCAGTTTAATAACAAACGTTCGTTAAATTTTAATTAACAATTTTTTTAAAAGAACATTCAAAAATTCAAAATAAAATGGCAGATTTAAAACAACTTGCTGAACAGTTAGTTAACTTAACAGTAAAAGAAGTTAAAGAATTAGCTGATATCTTAAAAGACGAATACGGTATTGAGCCTGCTGCTGCTGCTGTAGCTGTTGCTGCTGCTCCTGGTGCTGGTGACGGTGCTGCTGCTGCTGAAGAGAAAACATCTTTCGATGTAATCTTGAAAGAAGCTGGTGGCCAGAAATTAGCTGTCGTAAAATTAGTTAAAGATTTAGCTGGTTTAGGTTTGAAAGAAGCAAAAGACTTAGTTGACGGTGCACCTAAAGAATTAAAAACTGGTGTTTCTAAAGACGAAGCTGAAGCTTTGAAAAAACAATTAGAAGAAGCTGGAGCTGTTGTTGAGATTAAGTAATCTCGCATAAGGCACCAAAAACTTAGACTCTGATAGTCCAAATCTATCAGAGTCTATTCCTGTTTATAAATATAGTGTATGGATCAAGCCCCTGCTGATGCTTGATCGGAAGACGGAATCAGCAGATGTTAGCTCAGTTTTTTAAAACTAAATTCTTATTCCCTTGGCAAACAATAATATTCAAAAAGAAAGAGTAAATTTTGCGACAAGTAAGAAGGTAATTGATTATCCGGATTTCTTGGACGTACAATTAGAGTCTTTCAAGGAGTTTTTTCAATTAGAGACTACTTCTGACAACCGCCATCAGGAAGGGCTTTACAAGGTTTTCGCAGAAAACTTCCCTATTTCTGATTCAAGAAACATCTTTGTGCTAGAGTTTTTGGATTATTTCATTGATCCACCGCGTTACGATATCCAAGAGTGTATTGAACGTGGATTGACTTATAGCGTACCTTTAAAGGCTAAATTGAAGTTGTCTTGTAATGATGAAGAACACGAAGATTTCGAAACCATTGTACAAGACGTGTACTTAGGAACTATTCCGTACATGACTCCAAAAGGTACTTTCGTAATCAATGGAGCTGAACGTGTTATCGTTTCTCAATTGCACCGTTCCCCTGGTGTGTTCTTTGGTCAAAGTAGACATACCAATGGTACTAAACTTTATTCTGCTAGGGTTATTCCTTTTAAAGGTTCTTGGATCGAGTTTGCAACAGACGTGAACAACGTGATGTATGCCTACATCGATCGTAAGAAAAAATTCCCAGTTACTACCTTGTTACGTGCAATCGGTTTCGATTCGGATAAGGAAATCTTAGAACTTTTCGACCTTGCAGATGAAGTAAAAGTTAGTAAATCTGGATTGAAGAAATACGTTGGTCGTCGTTTAGCGGCTAGGGTATTGAACAAATGGACAGAAGATTTCGTGGACGAAGATACAGGAGAAGTAGTATCCATCGACCGTAACGAGATCATCCTTGAACGTGAAACCATATTAGAAGAAGACCACATTGACCTGATCATCGACGCTGGAGTGAAATCCATTATCCTGACCAAGGAAGATGAGTCAAACAATGCGGACTATTCGATTATATATAACACTTTACAAAAAGATACTTCCAACTCAGAGAAAGAAGCGGTAGAGCATATCTATCGTCAATTGCGTAACGCAGAACCACCTGATGAGGAAACTGCACGTGGTATCATTGACCGTTTGTTCTTCTCGGATAAACGTTACGATTTAGGTGATGTGGGTAGATACCGTATCAACCGTAAATTGAAACTTGATACTCCGTCGGATACAAAAGTATTGACCCGTGAAGATATCATCGCTATCGTGAAGTACTTGATCAACCTGATCAACTCGAAAGCAGAGGTGGATGATATCGACCACTTATCTAACCGTCGTGTTCGTACGGTTGGTGAGCAATTATATGCGCAATTCGGTGTAGGTCTAGCTCGTATGGCTCGTACCATCCGTGAGCGTATGAACATTCGTGATAACGAGGTGTTTACGCCTACTGACTTGATTAATGCGCGTACATTGTCATCAGTGATCAACTCATTCTTCGGAACGAACCAGTTATCACAGTTCATGGATCAAACCAACCCATTGGCTGAGATTACGCACAAACGTCGTCTATCAGCTTTAGGTCCAGGTGGTCTTTCAAGAGAGCGTGCCGGTTTCGAGGTACGTGACGTTCACTATACGCACTACGGTCGTTTGTGTACAATTGAAACTCCAGAGGGTCCAAACATTGGTTTGATTTCTTCATTGTCAGTTCACGCGAAAATCAATAACCTAGGATTTATCGAAACTCCATACCGTATCGTTTCTGATGGTAAGGTGGTAGTGGATAAGCCAGTTGTTTATTTGTCAGCTGAAGATGAAGACGATAAGACAATTGCGCAAGCAAATGCTCTTTATGATGATAAAGGTAATTTCTTAGACGCTAAAGTAAAAGCTAGATATGAGGGTGACTTCCCGATTATTGAACCTGAGAAATTAGACTATATGGACGTTTCTCCGAACCAGATTACATCAATCGCGGCTTCATTGATTCCTTTCTTGGAGCATGATGATGCCAACCGTGCATTGATGGGTTCCAACATGCAACGTCAAGCAGTTCCTTTGTTGCGTCCGCAAGCACCGGTTGTAGGTACTGGATTGGAAGCTCGTGTAGCGAAAGATTCCCGTACGTTGATCAACGCAGAAGGAAACGGAACAGTAGAATATGTAGATGCACAAGAAATTCACATCCGTTACGATAGAAACGACAACGATCGTTTGGTATCATTCGATGATGATGTGAAAGCATATAGATTGACCAAGTTCAAGAAAACCAACCAAAATACCTGTATCAACTTGAAACCGATCGTTACGAAAGGACAAAGAGTTGAAAAAGGTCAGGTATTATGTGAAGGCTATGCAACCGAAGATGGTGAATTGGCATTAGGTAGAAACTTGAAAGTGGCATTCATGCCTTGGCAAGGATACAACTTTGAGGATGCGATCGTAATCTCTGAGCGTGTAGTATCTCAGGATTTATTCACTTCATTACACATTGAAGAATTCGAACTTGAAGTTCGTGATACTAAACGTGGTGAAGAGGAATTAACAGCTGATATTCCTAACGTTTCAGAAGAAGCTACGAAAGACCTTGATGAAAACGGTATTATCCGTGTTGGTGCTGAGGTTGGCGAAGGTGATATCTTAATTGGTAAGATCACTCCTAAGGGAGAATCTGACCCTTCACCAGAAGAGAAGTTATTACGTGCAATCTTTGGTGACAAAGCTGGTGATGTGAAGGATGCTTCATTGAAAACTCCACCATCAATCAAAGGTGTGGTTATCGATACGAAGTTATTCTCTCGTGCGAAGAAAATGTCTAAAGAAGTTGAACGTAAAGCTTTAGAGAAACTAGAAGTTGCTCACGATAGAAACATCAAGATTCTTAAAGATCGTTTGGTTGAGAAATTATTCACGATCGTAAATGGTAAGACCTCTCAAGGTATTTACAATGTTTACAAAGAATTATTGGTAGCTAAGGGCGCTAAGTTTACTCAAAAGATCCTTACTGATCTTGACTATAACAACGTTAATCCTACAGGATGGACTACTGATGATGACAAGAATGACATGATCAAACTTGCATTGCACAACTACAACATTAAAGTTAATGAGGAGTTAGGTGCATTCAAGCGTGAGAAATTTGCAATCTCTGTCGGTGATGAGCTTCCATCGGGTATCGTTCAGATGGCGAAGGTATATGTTGCCAAAAAACGTAAGCTGAAAGTAGGAGATAAGATGGCGGGACGTCACGGTAACAAAGGTATTGTTGCACGTATTGTACGTGATGAGGACATGCCTTTCTTAGAAGACGGAACTCCAGTTGATATCGTGTTGAACCCACTAGGGGTACCTTCGCGTATGAACCTTGGACAGATCTATGAAACTGTATTAGGCTGGGCAGGACAAAAATTAGGTGTTAAATTCGCTACTCCGATCTTTGACGGTGCAGAAATGGACCAAGTAGAAGAGTGGGTTGAGAAAGCAGGATTACCTAAGTCAGGTCGTACTTACCTATATAATGGATTGACAGGTGATCGTTTTGACCAACCTACAACAGTTGGAGTAATCTACATGTTGAAATTAGGACACATGGTTGATGATAAGATGCACGCACGTTCAATTGGACCATACTCGTTGATTACTCAACAACCATTAGGTGGTAAGGCACAGTTCGGTGGTCAGCGTTTCGGTGAGATGGAGGTTTGGGCGTTAGAGGCATTCGGTGCTTCCAACATCCTACAAGAGATCTTGACTGTTAAATCTGATGATGTTGTAGGTCGTGCGAAAACTTACGAGGCAATCGTAAAAGGAAACAACCTGCCAACTCCATCGGTACCAGAATCGTTCAACGTATTGGTACACGAGCTACGCGGATTAGGTTTAGATATCACATTAGATTAATCAAGCAAATTGAGCTTAAGAAGGTGCATAACCTTCTTAAGCTTTCACATACAGCTTTAACTTTTTACTAAGTATGTCTTACAAAAAAGATAACAAAATCAAAAGTAACTTTACATCGATTACGATCAGCTTAGCTTCTCCAGAAACTATTTTGGAGCGTTCAAGTGGTGAGGTTACTAAACCAGAAACTATCAACTACCGTACTTATAAACCAGAACGTGATGGTCTATTCTGTGAGCGTATTTTCGGTCCAGTAAAAGACTACGAATGTCACTGTGGTAAGTACAAGCGTATCCGTTATAAAGGGATCGTTTGTGACCGTTGTGGTGTTGAAGTTACAGAGAAGAAAGTACGTCGTGAGCGTATGGGACACATCAACTTGGTGGTTCCGGTTGCTCATATCTGGTACTTCCGTTCTCTACCTAACAAAATTGGTTATTTATTAGGCCTTCCAACGAAGAAGTTGGATATGATCATCTACTACGAGAGATACGTGGTTATCCAAGCTGGTATCAAAGAAGAAGATGGTATTTCATACATGGATTTCTTGACAGAAGAGGAATATCTAGATATCTTGGATACCCTTCCAAAAGAAAACCAATACTTGGATGACAATGATCCTCAGAAATTCATCGCTAAGATGGGTGCAGAGGCATTGGAAGATTTGTTGAAACGTCTAGACTTAGACCAATTGTCATACGATCTTCGTCACCAAGCAGCGAACGAAACTTCACAGCAACGTAAGAATGAGGCGTTGAAACGTCTTCATGTTGTTGAGGCTTTCCGTGGTGCTAATGATCATATCGAAAACCGTCCGGAATGGATGATCGTTAAGATCGTACCTATTATCCCACCAGAGTTACGTCCTTTAGTTCCTTTGGATGGTGGTCGTTTTGCGACTTCAGACTTAAATGACCTTTACCGTCGTGTAATTATCCGTAACAACCGTTTGAAGCGTTTGATCGAGATCAAAGCTCCAGAGGTAATCTTACGTAACGAGAAACGTATGCTTCAAGAAGCTGTTGACTCGTTATTCGATAACTCACGTAAGGTAAATGCTGTTAAGACTGAAGGTAACCGTGCTTTAAAATCTTTATCGGATATCCTTAAAGGTAAGCAAGGTCGTTTCCGTCAGAACTTATTAGGTAAGCGTGTTGACTACTCGGCTCGTTCGGTAATCGTCGTTGGTCCTCACTTGAAATTACACGAGTGTGGTCTTCCTAAAGATATGGCTGCTGAGCTTTACAAACCGTTTATCATCCGTAAGATGATCGAAAGGGGAATCGTAAAGACAGTTAAGTCAGCGAAGAAAATCGTAGATCGCAAAGATCCAGTAGTATGGGATATCCTTGAGAACGTGTTGAAAGGTCACCCAGTATTACTAAACCGTGCACCTACGCTTCACCGTTTGGGTATTCAGGCTTTCCAACCAACCTTAGTTGAGGGTAAAGCGATCCAATTACACCCATTAGTGTGTACAGCGTTCAACGCCGATTTCGACGGTGACCAGATGGCAGTTCACTTACCATTAGGTAATGCTGCAATTTTGGAAGCCCAAATCTTGATGTTGGCAGCACACAACATTCTTAACCCTGCAAACGGTTCACCAGTTACAGTACCATCTCAAGACATGGTATTGGGTCTTTACTATATTACCAAAGGCCGTAAGACTGATGACAAGCTTGTGATGAAAGGTGAAGGAAGTACTTTCTATTCAGCAGAAGAGGTAATCATTGCCTTGAACGAAGCAAAAGTAGATCTTCACTCCTTTATCAAGGTTAAAGCTCGCGTTAAGACTAAAGAAGGAGAGTTCAAAGATCAAATCATTGAAACGACTGTAGGTCGTGTGATCTTCAACCAAATCGTTCCAGAAGAGGTAGGATACATCAATGAACTATTGACCAAGAAGTCACTTCGTAATGTCATTGGAGAGATCGTGAAGAACACGGGTATGGCTCGTGCAGCGAAATTCTTGGATGACATGAAAGAATTAGGATTCCAAACAGCATTCAAAGGTGGTCTATCGTTCAACCTTCAAGATTTGAACATTCCTGCTGCGAAAGCTGATTTGATCACTCAAGCTACAAACGAAGTTGAAGAAGTAATGAACAACTATAACATGGGTTTCATTACGAACAACGAACGTTATAACCAAATCATCGATATCTGGACACGTATCAACAACAAGTTGACTGCGCACGTTATGGATATCCTTTCGAACGATAACCAAGGTTTCAACTCTGTATACATGATGTTGGATTCTGGAGCTCGTGGATCGAAAGAGCAGATCCGTCAGTTATGCGGTATGCGTGGTTTGATGGCGAAACCTCAGAAATCTGGTACTTCAGGTGGTGAGATTATTGAAAACCCGATCCTTTCAAACTTCAAAGAAGGTTTGTCGGTATTGGAGTACTTTATCTCTACCCACGGTGCTCGTAAAGGTCTTGCCGATACAGCGTTGAAAACAGCCGATGCGGGTTACTTAACTCGTCGTTTACATGATGTTGCTCAGGATATGATTGTTGTTGAGCAAGACTGTAACGGTTTACGCGGTATCTATACTACAGCGCTTAAGGATAATGATGATATCGTTGAACCATTGTACGACCGTATTTTAGGACGTACGCCATTGAACGATGTTGTTCATCCGGAGACTAACGAATTGATCGTTGCTGCAAATGATGATATCACGGAAGAAGTTGCTGAGGCAATCGAGAATGCAGGAATTGAAGGAGTTGAAATCCGTTCTGTATTAACTTGTGAGTCTAAGCGTGGAGTTTGTGCATGTTGTTACGGACGTAACTTAGCGTCAGGTAAACGTGTTCAATTAGGTGAAGCTGTTGGTGTAATTGCTGCTCAGTCAATCGGTGAGCCAGGTACACAGTTGACACTTCGTACATTCCACGTCGGTGGTACGGCATCTAACATTGCTGCTGAATCTTCGATCATCTCTAAATACGATGGTAAAATCGAATTTGAGAACGTTCGTACAGTAGAAAAAGAAGGTGAATTCGGTCCTTACCAAGTTGTATTGGGTCGTTCAGGAGAGATTAAGGTTGTAAATGACGATAAGAAAGTCCTTTACCAACAAATCATCCCTTACGGATCGAACCTATACGTGAAAGAAGGAGAGAAAGTGGATAAAGGAACCAAGTTGGTAGACTGGGATCCATACAACGCTGTAATTATCTCTGAATTTGCAGGTAAGGTAGAATTTGATGCGATTATCGAAGGTATTACTTACCGTGAGGAATCTGATGAACAAACTGGACACAAAGAGAAGGTGATCATCGAGACTCGTGATAAGACTAAAAACCCTACGATCAAAGTATTGGATAACAAAGGCGAAATCATTCGTTCATACAACATTCCAGTAGGAGCACACGTTTCGGTATCTGATGGCCAAAAAGTGAAAGAAGGTGCGATCTTAGTTAAGATCCCTCGTTCTACAGGTAAGACCCGAGATATTACGGGTGGTCTTCCTCGTGTAACAGAGTTGTTCGAGGCTCGTAATCCTTCAAACCCAGCGGTTGTTACTGAAATTGACGGTGTTGTAACTTTAGGTGGTGTTAAGCGTGGTAACCGTGAGATTTCGATCGAGTCCCGTGACGGACAAGTGAAGAAATACTTAGTACCACTTTCTAAACACATCTTGGTACAGGATAATGACTTTATCAAAGCGGGTATGCCACTTTCAGACGGTCAGATTTCCCCTTCGGACATCTTATCGATCAAAGGTCCTTCTGCAGTTCAGGAATACATTGTAAATGGTATCCAAGAGGTTTACCGTCTACAAGGTGTGAAAATCAACGATAAACACTTCGAAACCATCGTTCACCAAATGATGCAGAAAGTGAATATCGAAGATCCAGGAGATACTCGTTTCTTAGAAAAAGAAGCTGTTAACAAATGGGATTTCATGGAAGAAAACGATTCACTTTACGACAAGAAAGTGGTTGTAGATGCAGGTGATTCTAAATCATTGCGTCCAGGACAGATCGTAAACCTTCGTAAATTACGTGAAGAAAACTCTAGCTTGAAACGTCAAGACTTGAAATTAGTGGAAGTGCGTGATGCTATTCCAGCTACCTCTAGTCCATTGTTGCAAGGTATTACCAGAGCTTCATTAGGTACGAAGTCATTTATCTCTGCTGCTTCCTTCCAGGAAACTACCAAAGTATTGAACGAAGCTGCTATCGCAGGTAAACGTGATAACTTGTTAGGATTGAAAGAAAACGTAATTGTTGGTCACTTAATCCCTTCAGGAACAGGTTTACGCCAATACAGCAACATCATCGTAGGTTCTCGTGAAGAATACGATCAGTTGTTGGCTTCTAAAGAAGAAGATTAATATCGAAAGATTTAGGAATTAACCTTCCTAAAGGATATATAAAAAGCTCGGCTCCTGTAGCCGAGCTTTTTTGTTTTTGGGAGAATTAAAGATTTTTATTAACAATTTCATATTATATTTGTTCCTCTGATTATGACTGACATCGCATCTATCGACTTTATCATCACTCAACTTGTATGGGATTGGAATGACTTGTTGAAAGCCGTATTATCACTTTGTGCCGGATTTGTATTGGGATTTGAGCGCGAGTGGAAGGATAAGTCGGCTGGTTTCAAGACCATTTCCATTATCTGTCTGGGGAGTACCCTGTTTTCCTTGCTATCCTTTAAATTGGGTGCTGGAGAATCGGAGGATGCCACTCGGATAGCCTCGTACGTGGTTTCAGGGATTGGTTTCCTAGGTGCTGGGGTAATCTTCAAAGATGGGGTGAATGTGAATGGATTGACTACCGCCAGTATTATCTGGATGTCAGCAGCCATTGGAATGGCCATCGGTTTTGGAGTCTATGTCATTGCGGCCATTTTCTTGCTCGCATGTTTTGCCATTATTGTTTCGGGACCCTTATTGAACAAATATGTGATCCACAACATCGTGCGCTTGGTGAGTGTCAGTATGAAAAGGGAGGACCTGGATGCCAAGGATCAGTTGCTGACAGATATCAGGCCGCTTTCTAAGCATGTGAAAATAAAAAAGCAGACCATGTCTGCCGATTTATTGACCATCGAGCTTGAGGTGCTGATCGATAAGCGGAATATCCGCAAGTTTGAAAGATCTATTCTTGAAAACAAACAATTGGTCGAGATCAGTCTGTAGCAGATCAAGCCCCTCTTTTTGCCCAATTTAATAGGTTTCTGCAATTTTCAGCAATCTGCCCAAATTCATACTTTCCATTGACTTTCACGAACAGTTTCGAGCCAAGTCCCACAGCACTGACGCCGGCTTCAAACCATTTGTTGATGCTTTCCTGCGTACAGTCTACGCCACCCGTCGGCATAAACCGTAAATTTGGGAAGATCGGTTTGATGCTTTTCAGAAATCCAGGACCTAAGGTATCGCCGGGAAATAGTTTCACGAAAGTACAACCAGCCAATTGGGCATCCGCAATTTCAGTAGGCGTCATGCAGCCCGGTATCCAAAGGATGTTATTCTTCTTGGCAGAACTCGCAACACATTCCGAAAAAATAGGACTCACCAAAAAGTCTGCTCCCAGTTCAATAAAACGGTCTGCATCATCCGCATGCATGATGGTTCCTATCCCCAGTTTCAGATCGGGGAAGTGCTCTTCCTTATAGTTACGCAAAGCTTTGAAATTCTGTTCCGCTTCCGCACCACGATTTACAAATTCAAAAACCCTAATACCGCCTTCATAGCAGCTTTGTAGGGCCTGAATGCATGTATTGACGTCATCATCATAAAAAACAGGTAAGACTGGATTTCGAATGATTTCTTTGATAATTTCTTCTTTCATCTTAGTTGGCTTTTCCATTTCCAAAATCTCCTTCTACAAATAATTTTTGATAACCAGCTCCTGTTGCGAAGTCTATGGTTTCCTGTGCAGGCAAACCTTGCCTTAGGGCATGGATCAGCCCCGCCATAAACGCATCCCCACTACCGATCCTATCGATTACAGCTTCTGTTTCAAAAGTGGCTGAAATGCTGTCCTCGTTTCTGTTATGGTATGTGCCATAAAACAGATTATGTTTTGGATGGTCCATGAACCTGAAGGTATTGGCGATATGTTTCGCTTTCGGGAAAGCCTCAAAAATATGCTTTGCTGAGATTTGGGAACTATTGAAATAAATTTCTTTGGTTGTCTGGCGATTTAGTCCTATTTCCACAGGGCTATCCAGCATGTTTTGTGCCGCCCAGATATTCCCCATAATAACATCACAATAAGCGACCAAATCTGGCATGATTTCCAGAGGTTCTTTACCATATTTCCAGAGTTTGCTCCGGAAATTGAGGTCCACAGATATCGTGATCCCCCTTTGATCGGCCTCCTTCAGTACCGTTTCCATCAGGATTGCCATGTCTGCGGAAAGTGCTGGGGTCAATGCTGACCAATGGAACCAATCCACATCTTGGAAAAGAAGGTCAAAATCGATATCCTCAGGTTTTAACAGGCTGAAACTAGAATACTTTCTATCATATACCACCTCGCCACTGCTCAGGCCATTTGCCGAAAGGAGGATATAGCTGCCGATGCGATCCCCAATACGGATAGCCTTGGAACAATCCACACCTACATGTTGTATACTCTCCAGCAGCTCCTTTGCGAGGGTATTCTCAGGAAAGGCCGAATAGAACTGGACCTGATCCCCCATTTGGGCCAAGCCAACAGCAACATTGGCTTCCGAACCCCCTGGAAAAATTTTTAAACGATTATTTCCACCCTCAAAAATCGACTCACTGAGGCTTTGAAGGCGATACAATACTTCTCCGAATGTTAATATCTGTGGCATAGGTCAAACTGAACAACAATATAATAGTTTTTGATGGATTGTTGCAGCGATTTTACGAAAACGTTTAAGTAATAATCCTGATTTCCATGCCGATTTTTCCCTTTAATTTCTGTATTATTGGATAATAATCAACTATAAACTATGACTATTCTAGATAAATTCTCCCTAAAAGATAAAGTTATCGTTATTACAGGAGGCACCGGAATTTTGGGCAAATCCTTCGTAAAGGCATTAGCTGAAGCGGGCGCTAAAATCTGTATTATCGGGAGAAACCAAGAAAAAATCAATGAACGTATCAGCATGGCCAATGACCTCGGGGCAGAAGCCATAGGTATTGTTGCCGATGTGATGGATGAGCAGTCGGTCAAGGATGCCAAACAACAGATCGTGAACCGTTATGGTAGCATCGATGGCCTGATCAATGCCGTGGGAGGAAACATCCCTGGTGCAACGATCGCTGATGATCAAAACCTATTTGACAATAAAATCCAGGATACCATAAAAGCAATCGAGCTTAACCTTTATGGAACCATAATCCCGACCTTGATTTTTGGGGAACTTATTGCTAACAAGGGCAAGGGTTCCATTATCAATATTTCTTCCTTGGCAGCATCAAGACCCTTGACCCGTGTGCTGGGCTATACCGTAGCCAAGCATGCCATTGATGGCTTCACCAAATGGATGTCCACTGAATTAGCTTTGCGTTATGGAGACAAAGTGCGTGTCAATGCTATTGCGCCGGGTGTCTTCTTAACGGAGCAAAACAAGACCCTATTGACCAATACAGATGGCAGTTATACCGACAGGGCACAGAAGTTTATCAATGGGACACCATATCGAAGATTGGGTGACCCGTCTGAATTGGAAGGAACCTTAGTTTATCTCTTAAGCGATGCTTCGGCATTTGTTTCTGGCGAGATCATTTTTGTCGATGGTGGCTTTAACTCTTGGTGTGGCGTATAACATGGAAAACAAAAAATTCTTAGAACAAACTTGGCGATGGTACGGACCTAATGATCCGGTATCATTGCAAGATGTGAAGCAAGCTGGGGCTACTGGCATAGTTTCGGCTTTGCATCATATCCCACATGGTGAAGTATGGCCGTTGGAGGACATACAGGAAAGGAAAAAGATAATTGAAGAAGCAGGATTGACTTGGTCGGTTGTAGAATCCGTTCCTGTCCACGAAGCCATCAAAACAAGATCTGCCGAGGCTGACCAATATATTGAGCGCTATAAGCAATCGTTGCAGAATTTAGCAGCTTGTGGTATCAAGACGATCTGCTATAATTTTATGCCTGTTCTGGATTGGACAAGGACCCAGTTGGACCTAACCATGAAGGATGGTTCCAAAGCGCTGTACTTTGATTGGATCGACCTGGCTATCTTTGATATTTATATCCTAAAGAGAGAAGCAGCTGCGCAGGACTATTCCCAAGAAATTCAACAGCTAGCTGAGGAGAAGTACAACAAGATGTCTACGGAAGAGAAAACAGATCTACAATTCAATATCCTGATGGGAATTCCAGGTGAAGGTGATATTACCTTGGAATCCCTACAAAATAGCATCAATATCTACAAAAGTATTGGTCGGGAAGGTTTGAAACAGAACTTGCTTTATTTCTTGGGGGCCATTGCGGACACCTGTGAGGCCAATGGAATCAAGATGACCATTCACCCTGACGATCCTCCGTATGCAATCCTAGGGCTTCCTAGGGTGGTTAGCAACGAAGAAGATTTAGTCTATATTATTTCCGAACAACCACGGGAATTCAACGGAATCTGTTTCTGTACGGGTTCTTTGGGCGCTGGTCCAAAAAACAACCTTCCTCAGATCCTGGACAAAGTGAAACATCGTGTGCATTTTGCCCATCTGCGAAATGTAAAACGTGATGCCATTGGAAGCTTTTATGAGGCAGATCACTTGGATGGGGATGTGGATATGTATGCCATCGTAAAGGGCTTGAGTGAAGAAAACCAACGCAGAGCATTGGCTATTCCATTTAGACCTGACCATGGGCATCAAATGCTTGATGATATCGATAAAGTGACCAATCCTGGTTATTCAGCAATTGGAAGACTTCGTGGTCTGGCCGAATTAAGGGGTTTGGAATTAGGAATTTTGAGATCTTAACCAAGGATCTACCAACATAAACAACAAATTATGGATACGAGTAAACCTACGAAATATAGGTGGACAGTTTGTGCACTGATATTTTTCGCAACGACCATCAATTACCTGGATCGGCAAGTCCTTTCCTTAACCTGGAAAGATTTTATTGCCCCAGAATTCCATTGGACAAACAATGACTATGGTAATGTTGCGGCCATATTCTCTATTGTCTATGCCATTTCCATGTTGTTATCTGGTCGTTTTATCGACAAGCTAGGAACAAAAAAAGGCTATCTATGGGCAATCGCGATCTGGTCGGTAGGCGCTATCCTGCATGCTTTCTGTGGCATGATCACTTCCGGTGTGCTCGCAGGCGAATGGTTGGTCAGTTTTGGTCAGGCCAAGGAAATCATTGCCGGGATTGAAGATGTAACCAAGGTGGTTAACATTTCTGTCACTGTCTTTATTTTTGCACGCATCATCCTGGCATTGGGGGAGGGTGGAAACTTTCCGGCAGCCATGAAAGCCTGTGTAGAATACTTTCCAAAGAAGGACCGGGCATTTTCTACTTCCATCTTTAACTCTGGGACGACCATTGGAGCACTTTTAGCGCCATTGATTATTCCCGTGATTGCAGCCAAATACGGTTGGGAAATGTCATTCATTATTATTGGGGCCTTAGGTTTCATTTGGATGGGATTCTGGCAGTTTATGTACAAGAAGCCAGAAGAAAACCCGCACGTGAATGCAGCTGAACTCGCCTATATCAAGCAGGATGTGGATCATGGAGAGGTTGCAGAGGCCGATAAAACTGTGAAAGCAAAAGTCTCCATCCGTGAATGCTTAAAATTCAAACAGACCTGGGCATTGATCTTCGGGAAGTTCCTGACCGATGGGGTATGGTGGTTTCTTTTGTTTTGGTTCCCGGCCTATTTAAGTTCCGTATATGATATTAAATCTTCTGATATTGAAGGACAAATTGCCATCTTTGTACTCTATGCCATTACCATGTTGTCCATCATCGGAGGCTGGTTACCGACCTATTTTGTAGAAAAGAAAGGTATGGAGGTTTATGCAGGACGAATGAGAGCCATGCTGATCTTTGCGTTCTTCCCTTTATTGATACTCTTTGCACAGCCCTTGGGCGAATATTCGTATTGGTTTCCGGTTATCCTGATCGGTATCAGTGCAGCGGCGCACCAATCATGGTCTGCCAATATATTCTCGGCCGTAGGTGATATGTTTCCAAAGAAGGCGATTGCGACAGTGACCGGTATAAGTGGTCTAGCTGGTGGGGTTGGCTCTTTCTTGATCAATAAAATTTCGGGCGTTCTGTTTGACTATGCAGAACAAACCAATATGAAAGTTTTTGGATTTGAAGGAATTGAATCTGGATACTTTATCATCTTTGCCGTGTGTTCGATAGCCTATCTATTGGCTTGGACCATCATGAGAATATTGGTTCCAAAAATGAAACTTATTCATCTTTCATAATTGCCTTTTTCGATTGACCTTATTCGAGACACATTCCGAATTTTCCGAATGTGTCTCGAATAAGACCCGAATAAGACTGCCATAATTATCTCCGAAATTCAATGGTTCAGTGCCGTTGTTTAAGAAGTGTTTCAACAGGTCCTCAACTATGATCTTGGTCCATCCTCTCATCCTGTACCCTGAGCGATGCCGATGGGCATCCTGGTTCAAACGAAGGAATGGAAAAGGGGGAGCATCCAAAAAGTAGTTTAAAATGCCACGAACAATTTGTTGATAGGTCACTAATCCTTTTTGAACAAACCTGGCAAGGCTGGTTTTTTACCTGCTTTGATGGCCTTGATAAAGGGTAAAAATTCATTCTTATACCAAGGTATATTTTCCCGAAAACGATCCGTCAATCGACCTTCCATGGTATCATAGATCTTCAGAGCTTCTTTTTCCTTGCCTTGATGAATGAGGTTGTGGATGAATATCTCACTAATGGAATACAGATCATTGAACAATAAAAAATCGCTTATCGGTTCCATGGATTCAAATATTTTAATATATGAATTAAATGGCTTAGCGAAGAAAGGTTTAGGAAACTCTTTATTGATCCTGTCAAAATAACCTGTCCCCACAGCATCTAAGTATTGCAAGAAATGTTCGGTAGATGTAGCGATCCTTTTTCCTGAAGATTTTAACGGCAGAACCCATAAGCCTAAAAAGTTGAGATTCTTTTCGACATCATCATTGTCAATAAGTTCGAAAGGATTGGTCTTAAACTGAGCGTCTTCCAAGTTCGTGCTCAGCGACTTCTCCTGCCATTCCAGTAGCAAACCATGCTGTACATATTGGATGGCGAAAATAGAACTTAAATTTACCTCTAAGCATATTTCCGTAAAGAGACGACTTGTTCTAACACCATCTGATAGATCTTTGTACCAAACCCACTTGTATTTATCCAAGGGTTGTTCAACCATTTCCTCCAAGAATATCCATGAACTTATTTCCATCTTCTCCTTGACCATGGTTGAGATCATCGCGATATGTTGAGGTAACTCCACTGCTGCCTTTTTTTCCTTGAGGTAGCTGGCATATATTTTTTCGACAGATTTTTTGGGGTCCATCAACATACTGACCTTGGCTCTTTCATCAGGGTCTATCAGACCGGACAATTCATCTGAAAGTCTAGGGACTTCAAAATCTGTTTCCTTCTTTTTGAACTTTAGTAAATCATGTTGGCTGAGGAGTTCATGTAACCTGATCAAATCAGGATTATTTACCCATTGCTCGAAATCTTTTGACAAGCCTTCCTCTGTGCCAATATCTGCTTCTAGATAGGCATTGACAAAAGCAAGATAAAAATTATGCATCAGCTGCTTGTTGCCTTGCTTTTCCGATAGGTCAATCATTTCAGCGATCAATTGTGGAATGGAAATATGCGCTACTTCTTCGGGAGCTTCTTTCCATTGTCCAGCAGCCAGCAATCTTTTCCAGGCTTCAGAACCATACTCAGGGAAAAAATAGCCGTCCTCCTGAAAGACAACATCAGCCTCCTCATTGTTGACATCACTGAGAAGCCAGTCGGAATCTTCTAGGTTTTTGAAATAATCGGGGTTCTTTTTATAGTCAGGATGTTGATCAATGGGAAGCTTCTTGATAAAGCCGATTTTTTCCAAATACGGGAAACAACGTAAAACAGTATAGCTCGTATCAAACCGATTTTGGAATTGATAGATATTAAAAATGATTTTACGTTGTTCCGCGACAGAAAGATCAGATCTTTCCAGAAGGTGAACTGCATCTTCAACCAAATTTTCTATAGCATGATATGACATAATAGCGCTGTATTTGTATGAATTAAAGATGCAAAAGATTATCCTATTGATCTTTAACTAAACATATGCAGACTATTTACATATTATCTACATTTATTGAGAAACAACAGTTTCCTGCACTTTTTTATCTACAAAGATCTTGTTGAGGAGAATTTGCTTGATGGAAGTAGGTTCCACGTTTTCGTCCAATCCATCAAAATCACCAATTAAGATCGGGTAGTAATCAGGGTCTACATCTACAATGCCATGTGAACCTTTCACCAATGATGCATCTAATGGAGTAATATCCAGAACAGCTGCAAAACCTATTTTCTTCAAGATGAGTTTGCCGATTGCCCTAGACTTGGAGGTCATAAACATTTCCACCGGATCGTAGCCCGGTTTCTTGTGGATATCTACCATTCTGGCATAGTCTGGTGCAACAGCATCATCTTCCCAGAAGTAATAGGTGAACCAAGCATTAGGGTTGGCTAGAAGCACCAAATCACCAGAACGCTCATGGTCGATTTTATAGGCCTTCTGTTCCTCTTTGTCCAATACCTTGGCCACACCAGCGACCTTGGACAACAAGGTTTTAAGTTTATCTCGGGTTTCTTGTGTTTTGGCATATACATGTGCAATCTGGTGATCAGAAACAGCAAATGCCTCTGAAGCTCCTGCATCCAATAGTTCCAGTCCTCTTTCAATCCGGATATCGATCAGGCCTTCTTTACGTAAGATCCTGTTGATATGGATAGGTTGATCGACTGGTCCAATACCATATTCCGATAATAGGACTACTTCCACATTTCTTTTTTGGAAGAATGTCGTAAGTTTTTCAACCAACTGGTCGATCTGTTTCAACTCCGCTGCGACACTTTCTCCTTTAGGACCGTATTTCTGTAAGCAATAATCCAAATGTGGAAGATATATCAGATTTAGGGTCGGTTGATGTTTCTCCTCCACATACATGGCCGAATCGGCTATCCAATTGGAAGAGGTGATATTGGCGTTGGGACCCCAGAAGTTAAATAGAGGGAATTTTCCGAATTTTTCGGTCAATTCATCGCGAAGGCTGCTGGGATAAGCATAACAATCCGGCATCTTTCTGCCGTCGGCCAAGTAATTTGGTCTTGGTGTGGCCGAGAAATCTGCATCATTGTACATGTTGTACCACCAGAACATCTGTGCACAGGTAAAGGCCGGATTCTGTTTCTTTCCGGTAACCCAGATATTCTCGCCTTGGACCAATTTGTTGGATTGTTTCCAGAATTTTATTTCAGAATCGGTATGGTCATACCATCCGTTACCAACGATCCCATGTTCACTCGGAGCGACCCCGGTCAAATAGGTGGTCTGCGCCGAGGTGGTCAATGCCGGAAGTACCGGTTTGATCTTACGTAATCTATTCTGTTTTATGAATTTCTCAATGAACGGGGTATGTTCTCCAATTACGGAACTTGAAAGCCCAACAATATCAATTACAGCAATTCTCTTCATATTTAATTCCTTAATTTATTCAATAACCAATTCAGTTCCCTTGCAATTGACTCTTCAATTGGAGCCTGCAAGGATTTTGGCAATACGCCCCAGGTATATGTCTCTACCTCGATATGATTTGTTCTTTGCTTTTCTTTATGCAGTTCAATGACCTTTAAGATATCCCCTTGGGTAGAATCCAGCTCACCATAACTTTCCAAAAAGATAGGGACATGAAAATGGCTTCTCCATTCCACATGGTTTTCATCATTGCTGTCATTTAATGCGTCAGGAAGATCCTTATATTTGATCAGGTTACCCTCGCTGTCTTTTGCAATGACCTGATGTAAATAGATCGGCTCATTAAATTCTTTCAGCTTGTTTTTTTGGATGGCTCTTTTATCTGGATCCTCCGAAAGTGCTACTTTTAAGGCTGAACTGACTTGGAATTTGCCAATTTTGATGTTCAGTTTTTCCAATTCATCCATGCTCTGTTGATGGTCTTCATATTCCAGGGCAAAATGGCAGACATCATAACATAGACAGATATAACGATTGATGATTGCCTTGGCTTGGTCTTCATCCAGTTTATATTTTTCCTTAAAGAACTCGCTGGCCATTGGGATCAACTCTTGGCTGTACCAAGCGATAAATTCCCTTGAATCCTCCAACATACCATCGGGTTCAGGTTCGATATCCAAGTGCATATAAACAGAGCTGTTCACTTCTTTTTGATATAGGTGCTCAGCAATCAAGAGAATATGTTTTGTACAGATATCCCGCTTTTGTTGCCATTCCGGGGTGTGCTGTTCATGCCAAAAACGGTAGGATAGAGGCGAAGTGGAGATTCCACCTTCCTGGCCTTCTGGTAATAATTGAGCTAAGATATCGAAAAGGTTCTTGGTATATTCAAAGCGTTCTGTGCTTGTCCAATCCGGTGCATGCACTTTGTCCTTGACCTCCTTGATATGGAAATCACCATAAGGGAACCCATTCATGGTGAAGATGTAGATATGGTTCTGTTTCAACCAATCCTGAAAATCTTTTAAAGCTTGCGGCTGACTTAGTTCTTTGGCTGCTTGAGCGGAAAGTCGCAATCCCAATCCAAAGTCCTGTTCAGCAGATACGGCCGCTTTTATCTTCGGTAGATTGTCTTTTAGCTCTTGAAAATGGTCTTTCCAGGCTTCGCCAGGATGGATATTGCTACAATAAGAAAGATGTGAATTAGCTAGCTTCATAGAAAGGGTTTTGATTTTGGCTAAAGTTCTTTAGGAAATCCATAGCTTGGATAATCAGGTCATAATCTAATTGGTGATAATCTTTGCCTTTTCCCATTTTTTCCAAAAGGACCACGGTCAATTTTCCGCCAAGATGCTCTTGAAAATCCAGCAAACCTGATAGTAAAATAAACCTCGCCTCTTCGGAATCTAGGATGGGGTGATAAATCGGAAGTCCAAGATTGCGGATCAAGCTGACTACTCGAGTAGCCTCTTCTTCTGAAATATTGCCAATTAAATAAGAATATAAAACGTCCATGGCGATTCCAATGGCAACAGCTTCGCCATGCAACACTTGGAAGTCGGTCATCTGTTCCAATTTATGGGCACTCCAATGGCCAAAATCCAATGGTCTTGAAGAACCTAATTCGAATGGATCTCCATTACGGATATGTTCTAGGTGCTTATCGGCACATCGGTAGATCAAATCTTCCATTTCTTCGGAATTCCTTTCCTTGATCTTGCTGGCATTTTTTTCTATCCATTCATAGAAAGATAAATCCTTGATCAGGGCCACTTTTATAGCCTCCGATACCCCCGCAACCCAAGACCTTTCGTCTAGAGTTTGCAAGAATTCATAATCATTGAAAACAGCCTTTGCTGGTGTAAAAGTTCCTAAAAAGTTCTTTTTCCCTTTATAGTTTACGGAGTTTTTAACTCCAACTCCAGAGTCATTTTGAGATAGGACCGTAGTTGGAATACGGACATGCTTGATCCCACGGTGTGAGATCGCAGCAGCATAGCCAACAAGGTCTAAAATTGCTCCACCGCCAATGCCGATCACATAGGAATGTCTATCTATACCGTATTGGTCCACTGCCTGGATAATGGCGTCTAAGCAGCTTGTGTCATTCTTGCAGATTTCACCACCGGGAATGACCAAAGGTTCACTCGCCAGGAAAAAATCTTCCATTTCCATAAAATAGATAAAGATCTGTTCTGTCAGACCGGGATGTTTATCCATAAATCCAGCATCAATGACAAACAGGATCTTCTGTTTGAAACCGGGATTGCTGTTCTTGGCTAGAAAGTCCTTTAATAGGTTATTGCCTACAGTGAAAAGACCTTTGGTGAAAAAGATGTTATATTGATATTCAATAGTGAATTTTTGTTCTAATACACGTTCCATTCTAAATAGGGTTTAGGTTACGGCAAATTTCTTGGCTAAGAAGATCGAAACCGGTAATATGGCACATACGGCCAATGCTAACAGCCAATGGCCAGCAATGGCAATCCAGCTAGCATTCATTAAAATCAGTGCGAGCACTCCAAATTTCACGGCTTTCCTGACATCCTGTGGCTGTAAGGTTTTCAAGGCTTTGGAAACCGGCGAACCGATCATAAGACTGAAAAGCAGGATAAAGACCAGGGCCAAGTAATTCTTGCTGCTGTAGGTGAAATAAAGGAGTGTTAAGATAACAATAGAATATAGACCTATGGATACCAGTAAGGCTGTTTTGTTGCTGCCATATACTTCTCCACGGCTTATGTTTGTTACTGAAGCGATATAGATAATCGGGATGATGGCAATGTACCAGTAGCTCAATGAATCTGGTAAAACGGCCATTCCCAATAATAGGTTCAGACCTCTACAGCCTCCCATGACGATTGGGCCGGCTAAAAAATGATGTTTTGCTTGACCATTGTACAGTAGGCACATCAGGACGATGGCCAATGAAATATAGAATGCCGTCATATTGACCTGAAAGGCCAAAAAGCATCCAATTGCAAAGGCTAATGTACCCAAGATACTGGCAGCGGATTTTTTTATCCTGCCCGAAGGGATAGGTCGTTCCGGACGCTCCACTTTATCCAGTGCAGCATCAAACACATCATTGAAGACTATGCCCCCAGTATATAGCAACATACTGGAAATGGTAATCCAGATCAATGGATTGACCTGCGGCAAATCTTGTTGCAGAAACAAGCAGGCTAAAGCGACACCAGCTAAAACATCAGATATGGCTGTTAAAACATTGGACGGCCTGATGATTTGGATCCATGGTTTCAACATACGCAACGGTATTAAGAAATAATAATAGAATCCTTATTTAACCTAGGTTGTTGACCACCCCGAAGGATTGTATTACCTTCAAATTTCTCATTCGGATCTGCAAATAAGGTCTTGTCCAAAGTGCTTAGGTCAAGATGCTTGCTGACTTGGAAGGCATCCAATGCATTCTGATAGGTCACCTTTTCCACATCTTCTCTGGAAACACCATATTGCAGCATCAGGGCAGCAGTTTTAGGAACCGCCAAGGGGTCTGAAATTCCCCAATCAGCTGCTGAATTGACCATGATCCTTTCCGAGCCGTATTCCTTCACGATGTCCACCATGCGTTCATTTCCCATCTTGGTAAATGGATAAATGGTAAAGCCGGCGTAAAAGCCACGGTCCAATACTTCTTTTACCGTTTCTTCGGAGTTATGGTCAATGATCACCGTTTGGGGATCGAGGCCATGTTCAATGGCAATATCCATACTTCGGGTCGTACCACGTGTTTTATCGCGGTGTGGGGTATGAACCTGAACGGGAAGTCCAGCTTCTTTAGCAAGCTCAAGTTGAGCTCTATAATATTTATCTTCAGCAGGAGTCTGGTCATCGAAACCAATTTCTCCAATTCCGAGAACCCCTTCCTTGTAAATGAAATGAGGAAGTAATTCCATGACTTGTTCTGCTAAAGCTTCATTGTTAGCTTCTCTAGAATTGAGCCCAATGGTACAGAAGTGTCTTATACCAAATTGGGAAGCTCTAAATCTTTCCCAACCAATCAGGCTACTATAATAATCTTTAAAGGTATCTATTCCAGTTCTAGGCTGTCCAACCCAAAAAGCGGGTTCGATCAGTAATAGGACTCCCGCATCAAACAGCGCTTGGTAATCATCCGTCGTTCGTGAAACCATATGAATATGTGGGTCCACAAATTTCATCCCTTTAATTAATTCAAAGTCTAGCGGCATTGGTTTCCCCATGCTTGCCAGGTCTCTATTTAATTCTGTGCACATTCCTGTCTGTTTTTAATTTTTCTCTAATAATTCTGGGCTATTGTTTTGCTGCTTCAAGATTTCTTTAGCGCGAGGAGGTAAGTGATCCTTCGCCAAAACCCATAACATGGGATGTATCTCTCGATTGGCAGAATCGCGTTCATAAATATAGTCGACAATGGAGTTTGCAAGATGGATATTGTTGCGGTCGTACAGACCGTAGATCTTCTCGATGTCCTTGCCGGTAAAAAAGCTTTTTAAAATCATTTGGTTCCAGGCCTCTTCATTTAGATAGGTAGCAGGAAACTTATTCTGCTCCATGATAGCGCCTTGAACCAGCCCAATATTATTCCGAATACCCTCTTGGCAACGGTCGATCCAGATTCTTGGGAACTGGAAGATGTTCAAAGCCGAATACAGGGCCTCTAGCTCCTGCATGTCTGCATAGTTGAACAGCTTCTCGATAAAGGTAAAATAGGGTTCTTGCTGATCTTCGATCAAACCCAATAGGTAAACTCTTGCAAGTCTAAGTACGGTCCAATGGTCAACAATCAGCGGATTGCTATCCTCTTGGACCATACTTACTGTTTTATCCTTGCTGGTATTTAATTTCCTGCTCAATGAGGAAAATATCCTTACAAAACTTGTAGAATAATTATCTGCAATATTTCTTTCACATTCCTCTAAATAGCTTTTCTCCTCTGCGGTCAGCAGTTCGAATAAGGTATTTCTCACTTGTTCTTTCCATTCCATATTGCGGTTTATATTATAATTACTTTAAAACTTTTATCTGCATGTCTTTGTACTCTACTTTCATTGGTGGACCAACATGCACTTGAACACCAATCAATCCTTTCTCCTTGCGGTTTTCAGGATCATTGTCAATCACCTCAGCGATTACCTTTCCATTGATAAAATGTGTTAATTTATTGCCTTCAGCAACGATTTCCAGTTCATTCCAATCATTGGGTTTTACTAGGGTCTTTAATTGTTCATCGGTAGCTACTGAATCGATTACCTTCATGTTTGTCCAGGCATTGCCTTTCGACTCGCCTTTATTTCCATCTGCAGGGTTCAATATTTCAGTTCGCTGACCACGGTATGCTAAGGTTGTTCGCTTTCGTTCCTCATAGTTTTGACCAGTGTAATTATTCTTTCCATCAATGTCTGCCTGATAACCTCTTAGGGCATTCGGCACCTCTGTGAAACGATCGCTTCTGTAATTTACACCACTATTTCCATTTTCGGAAATTTTAAATTTAGTTTTCAGCGAAAAGTCAGCAACATCACCGCCGTTCCAGATCAAAAATGTATTGTTTTTTAATGGCTCTTGGTCCTCCCTGATCTCGCCTGAAAGGATCCCGTTTTCCATTTTCCAATAGGTCGTGTCACCTTCCCAACCGGATAGGGAATTGCGCTCAAACATCGCGATATAACCGTCTTCTAACCCTATGGTATCCGTAGCTGCACTGTCCTGTTTGTTGTTTTGTTCTGCATTGGTTCCATTGCAAGAACCTAGTAAAATAGTAGCACTGAGGTAGATACAGCTATATTTGAATAATTTTTTCATAATGGATTTCTCTAATGCTTATTTGTTCTTCCACTCTACATGGGTATCTTCCCATTTTCTGTTTTTTGCAGAGTTGATGACAGCCTCGCAGACCTTCTGTGTTTCCAGTGCATCCCTAAAAGTTGGGTGGCATTCTTCGCCTGTTTCCAGGGTTTGTAAAAAATCTGCTACTTGGTGTACAAAGGAATGTTCGTATCCCAAAGACAGACCTGGAACCCACCACTTATCCATATAGGGTTGGTCGCCATCTGTAACATGGATTGAGCGCCATCCCTTGACGATGGAATCATCGGCATTGTTAAAGTATTCCAGTCGGTTCATATCATGCAAATCCCATTTTAAGGATCCCTTCTCACCATTGATCTCAAAGGTAAACAAGGCTTTGTGACCACGTGCATAGCGCGTAGATTCAAACAGTCCTAATGACTCATTATCAAAATGACAATGGAATATACAGGCATCATCGATCTTGACATCTTCCATTTTACCGGTCTCTTCATGCATACGCTGCTTCACGAAGATTTCCGTCATGGCCGATACATCCTTGATACCTCCATTGATCCACATCGCTAAATCAATACAGTGTGCCAATAGGTCACCGGTAACTCCGGAACCCGCAGCATCTGCATCCATTCTCCAAAATGCGGCACCTCCCTGTGGAAGGTTCTCGTTGATGGTCCAATCCTGAAGGAAGTTACTGCGATAGTGGAAGATCTTGCCTAGCTTGCCGCTGTCGACGATCTGTTTAGCCAGTGTAACGGCAGGTAAACGGCGGTAATTGTACCAAATGGTATTTTTTACCTTATTGGATTCTACGGCTTCTACCATTTTCTCACCTTCTTCCAAAGTTCTGGAAAGCGGTTTTTCGCAGAGCACCATTTTACCGGCAGCTGCTGCAGCAACAGCGATTTCCATATGCATATTGTTTGGGGTACAGATGTCTACTGCATCGATATCATCCCTAGCGATCAGTTTCTTCCAATCGGTCTCGTAGGATTCATAGCCCCACTGCTCCGCAAAGGCTTTCACTTTGGCTTCACTGCGTGAACATACAGCCTTTAGGACAGGTGTATATTCCAAGTCTGGAAAGAAATTAGGCACGCGTTTATATCCATTAGAATGGGTTCTTCCCATGAATCCACATCCTATTAATCCAATTCTTAATTCTTTTTTGCTCATGATTTTTTCTTTTGAAGATTACTCCGACCATCCATTTACCTCGCGAACCTCGATCAAGGTTTTCAAGATCGAATCCCAGGTTTCTTGTTTGTGCATGACCTCATTCGGGAACATACATCCATCCCAACAGATATGGTTGAAGGCTTTGGTCGGATTGCCATTTTCATCCTTCATCCAGAAGCCAGCATCCTTAGCGATATCCAAACGGCCGTTAGGGTCTGTCGGTAAACAGTGCCTTCCGGTTTTATCGTGTGATCCTGATCCGAATACGGTTCCATCATTTTGGGCAACGTGGAAGTCGATGGTCCAAGGGCGTAGTTTTGAAGTCAGGAACTTAAGTCCTCGTTCCAATTCTTCACGGTCATCCCATTGGAAATCAGGTTTTAAGATGCGGTCTTCAGGTGCGTTATAGCCCAATAGATAAAGAAAAGTATGGGACATGTCGGCTTGGAAGCCCATATTATCACGATCTACCATCTCTAGGGTTTCCAGCATGGTTTTCCAGCTTTGCATACCACCCCAGCAGATTTCACCTTCAGCTGCTAGGCGCTCGCCATATTCTGCCGCAGCATCACATGCTCTACGGAAGGTATCCGCAATTAATTTGGTGTTTTCCGTTGGGTTCTTCGCCCATTCCTCTACACTGCTCGCTGAGTCCACACGGATTACATTATTGGTTCGGATTCCTTCTTTTCTTAGTTTATATCCAAACTCAGCAGCTTTTCTTACCACTTCTACAAAGCGGTCTCTGTCTGCTTGTGAGCCCATTGCTGAACCACCATCGGGAGGCCAGATAGGGGCAACTAGCGTACCTATAGCTAGACCATAGGTTCCTCCAATCTTGTCTACCACTGATTTTATATGGTCGTCCGAAGTGTCCAACTTAACATGTGGATCAAATAATCCTAAGTCAACACCATCGAATTTTACGCCGTTTACTTCTGCTTTTGCTGTTTTTTCCAATAACTCATCCAAAGAAATGATGGGTTCGTGGTCTCCTTTTCCAACAATGCCTGGCCATGTAGCATTGTGTAATTTTGGGAAATTGTTCTTGCTCATAACTACGTTTATTTATTCATTAATTAACCTTTTATTACCAAATCCGGATTGTCTGGGCCGAAATGCTTTAACATCACGATCGGATCTGTTGTAGAATGGTTCTGAATGGTTACTCCTCTTTTTGCGGCTTCTTCAGATACAAAGTATTCATCAAAAGTCAGTTGTCCATAACGGATCAGGGCTGGTGTTTCGATGGTCCAATCATTCATCTTGCCATATCCCTGCATCATGATCAATCCATAAGCTGCACCATCTGTAATGGTTACGGTTTGTCCAGGGAATACCGTTAATTCTTTGGCACTGAAAGCAGTTGATTTATAGCATACCCATTTTTCTGAATAGCCTTGGCTTTCCATCTCTTTTTCATCCTTTACAGGTAGGGGAGCCATAAATCTATTTTTCATCATATCCGGATCAACGTTCAGATCCCAGTCAATGATATCCATCAAAGCATCATAATCGCCTTTCATGTTTTCAGGCACACCTTTCCACAATAACTCTTCAGGGATGATTGCTTCATTCACCAAGGATTGGTACATCGCAAATACATCTGAAGCCTTTTGCGGCTCATAGGTACATAAGCTACCTGGAGCATGCAATAAGCCAGGAGGGACATCCCATCCGGTACCCGGTTCCAAGCGGTAGGCCTGGGAGTAATTGGTGATCTTGTTGTCACCCTTGGCAAAGTTCTCCAGACATTCTTTGATAGTCTCTTTCGGAGTTCCTGGAGCAATTCCCATAAAGGTGTACGGGAAATCACCGCCATGGTTGTTTAACTGTGGTGGGAAATAATATGCCTCTGGTTTACCTTGTTGGTCGATCAGCGCCGCTTTTTCATCATTGTGGTGGATGTGGTGGGGTAGTGGTCCCATGTTATCAAAGAACTTGGAATACATAGGCCAGCTTTGGTATTCATCCCAAAGACGGTCACCAATTAATTTTCCTTTTAAATGGTCAACGCAGTCAGCTAATAAAACCTGTTCTGTTTTGCCATTCTCTTCATATACTACAAAACTCAATCCTTCAAATTCACCCGTCAAAGGACCATTCTTCGCAGGAGTGGTCGATGAAAACCAACGTTCATCAATACCGCCACGTTCACCGCCTAATACATAGTAGTCATCGGGGTGAAGTTTTATCCTTCTGCCTGGTACACAAAAAGATCTCGGCACCCAGTTAGGTGCTAATCTCAATATTCCTTTGCCTTGTTCGAATGCCTTTTCAATGATTTCCATTCTAATTATTTTTATAGGTTTATATACTTGTTTACAAATTCCGTAATGGAGTCGGGGTTATTCAATATACTGATTTCTAAGTTATATTTCCGCTTTTCTCCGGGTTTCAATTGGATTAATTCCCCTCGTTCGCGCATCAGTTTCTGCCCGAGAGGGGGGTTGGTACCAGGTTCCAGACCTGTTACATATTCACCTCTGCCCCAATGTTGCCAATTGGTCAACCACGGCAGCTGCTTCTTGTTGAAGCTTAATTTTAAGGCAAAGCCTAATTTCTCATTGAAGATTCCACAGTCTACTTGGCCTTGCTCATCACTATCTACATCTATCAATGCTGCTTCTTCCCCTGAACCACTGTGGTCTTCCCTTGGTTCTTGACAGGTTCGGAAGTCTTGTCCTTCTTTGAAAATCTTGTTGTCTGCGCCGGTTTCGCGAGATTGCCAAGCTCCTTTCCAGAGCAGTTTGGTTCCCGCATCAATGAAAGGCCACCCAAAGTTGAAATGGTATAAAATCATATGGGAAGAATAGATATTACCGATATTCTGAATCTCATCATCCAAATAAATGGTTGGATGACCTAGAATGCATCGTATTGTGCGCGTAATCTCGATGTTATCTCCTAGGGGATGGCCTTGAAATATTTTTCCAGTAATGGACATTTCGTAATCGCCGTTGGCTAGATCGGGCTGCTTGATGGATATGAGCTCTGCGGGGCTGTTGCTGAATTGATCATGCAGGCCGCGTTGTCCATGTTCATCTTGTTCCGGACCTCCAACATGGGTGACCCCACAGGTCGTCAGTAATCCACCTCCAAAGGTTCTTAACCAATCGATTCCCTTGTCTGAGAAGGGCTGCGGAGCAGTGACGCCCAAGCGACTCAGCCAACTCAAGTTAAACTGATTGAACGAAGCATCCGCTATGTCCATACCGCGGTCGATGACTACCTTGAATCGTAGTCCTGCTCCCGTATTGATCCAAGCTATTCGCGTTCCTTTCCCCCTTCCATTATCCAAAATGGAAGTTTCTATGCCTCCAACTTGGGTCACATGGGAGACTTTGTTCAACCAGTCTTGCTTTGAGTTTTCCAATGCCTTACTTATTTTTTGTTATAAACTTCACTTTTTTCATTACCGCCGGACATCAGGTATGCCATGATATCCTTAACCTCATCAGGACTCATTACATTCAATGTACCTGGAGGCATGATCGATACCTCGGAACGGTTCATGGATTTAACTGTGTTTTTCGCAATGGTCTTGGTCACTTGAGGAGCATAAGGATTCTGTGATATCACATAATTGTGTTCATCCTCACTCATCAAACGGCCCAATACATTCGTTCCATCTTTCAGATTGAATACTTTGGATTCATACTGATCGGAAATCACCTTACTAGGTTCGATGATCGCCTCTAACATATCGCGTTTAGAAAAACGGGTACCTAATTGGGTTAAATCAGGACCTACGGAACCACCTTCACCTTTGATGGTATGGCAGGAACCACACTTAACAGCAATGAACAGTTCTCTTCCGCGGTTGAAATTGCGAACACCGGTGTTTTCATCCACTACCTTCAGTGCCGAATCAATTTCCCATGCTCTTCCTGGACCCTTCGGACCCTCTACTTTCTCAGCCAATCTATTTCCTTGAGCATTGATCAATGAATCTCCTGACATCTTACCGTACATGGCAAGTTGGTCTTTCGGTACGTTTTTCAATGCCATTTTACGTGCGTTGTCAATAAAACCGATGTAACTGTTACCTCCTTTATAGCCGAAAGCTTTGTAGAACCAATTGAAATATTGCTCACGTAGCTCGGGGGTCCAACCCACACTGGTATTGCTCAATGCAGTAGCCATGAAGATCTGTTGTGCAGGTGGAATATTGGCCAACATATCAGCAATGTCCAATCCATACTGTGGATTTCTCAGGATTAAATCCGAAGAGTTCATAAAGCTGGTTTGGGTAGTGTCATCTTTTGCATTGGCTAAAATGTCAAGCGTCTTCTTAACTGCCGGTTCACTGTTAAGGGCAAGTAAGATTTTGGACAGTTCCCTGTTGGTATAGTTGGATTTGGCAGGATAGAAAGGTTCTAACCTTTGAGCCAAGGCAGCTGCATCAGCATCATTGACCTTTCCCATGCGGGCAATGACAATTTCGTAAACCCTTAGCAGGTTTTCCAACATCTTCGGTGTAATCTTTTCAACTGGAATAGTGGCCAATTTTTTCATGATCTGAGGCTGTAGGGAAGGATCAGCAACATGTGCCATCGCTACCATCGCTTCAGTCAATCTAACCACGTTGCGTTCTGCAAAAACTTTGTCTTTCCAGGTGTCAAATGGTTGGTGTTCTACTGCTAGACGTGCTGCATAACGGATGAATCTATCCTCATGACCTAAATATTCCCAAACTTTATCCACAGTTCCTGCAGCAGAAGGTCTGTGGTATTGCTCAATCTCTCTACGCAATTTCACCAATTCATTAGGCTCAGCTTTTTTGACCTCATTATTGATCTTATCACGGTCTTTATGGTATACGCGGTATAAGTCAGATTCTAAACGTCTACCACCAGTAAGGAAGTAAAGACTTCCATCGGGACCAATTGTTCCATCGGTCAAAGGTAGTGGAGAACCTGAGATGAATTCTTCCGCTTTCGCAGTATAGCTAGCTCCATTTGGTTCTAATTGGATGGCATAGATGATACCGAAACTCCAATCAAATGCGAACAGGCTGTTTCTATATTTATCAGGAAACTTAGCTTGGCTAGGGTTGATGAAGTTTGTAGGAGAACCTTGACCGATATTTAGCGTCGCAGGAAGATTGTCCAAGAATCTTTCGTCCCATTTTGCATCCCCCTTTCTCCAGCCGTATTCACCACCACTAGGAACATGTAAAATCCTTGTCGGACGGTACCAAGGCATTCCGAAATCCCATTCCATATCGGAGTCGTAGGTAAATAACTCCCCTTCATTATTGAAGGCTAAGTCAAACCCATTACGCATTCCCGATGCAATAAGGTCCCAGGATTTTCCTTCTGAATCTGTCTTAGCAATCCATCCACCATTCAGATGTGAATCCGCATCGTGTCCATGGGTATCAAGGATATAAGGAATCAGATTGTCCACCTTATCGTTTGGTAATGAACGGTAATTGTCCATTTTTGGGATTTTAGTAAAGTTACCCGCGATCACATAGATCATGGAATCTGGTCCTAACACGATGCTGTGCGGTCCATGTTCCCCTTCGCCTTCCAATTCCATCAATTGCGTGATTTTATCTAATTTATCATCGTTGTTGGTGTCTTGAAGTCTATATAGGCCAGAGCCTTTTGAAAGGTTCTCATTAGGACGGTGGTTGATCATCACATATAAGCTGTTATATGCCCATAGCAAACCTTGCGCAAAGCCCATCCCTACCTTATTGCTGGTCGTATCATTAGGGTCACGGCCTTCAATAGGGAAGTCTAATGCTTCAATTTTCGGCTTAACAGTTGAATCTGAACCAAGAGGGGGCAATTCAACGCGGAATAGACCACCAAATTGATCCGATGTTATCATACGACCTTTGTCATCAAAAGTCATGGAAACCCAAGATCCTTTTTTGTCATCAGAAGGGCTGTAGATATGCTCGATTTCAAAGCCATCGGGCAATGTTATTTTATCCGTTTTAGGATTGGGTTCTTTTACCTCCTCCTTTTCCTTCTCTTGCTTACATGCTCCTGCGAATATGAACAGGAACAAGGCAAACAAATACAATTGTGCTCTTTTCGTTTTTATCATTTGGTTTTTATGTTGATATAGTTTATAACAGCTTAAAAATGCCTACCAACCCTCATTCTGTTTGATTCCATTGATCTGAACCTCACGCTGAGGAATCGGATACAGGAGTTTGAACGGTTGGATATTATATGAAGCACTGCTTAGTCGAGTCAATCTTTTCTTCTCCTCGATACCATGTGCAGTCATCACTTCAATGGCTTTTCCAGTTCTCAGAAGTTGATACCACCTATGGTTTTCAAAGGCGACCTCAACTCTTATTTCATTTGCGATGGCTGTTCTCAAAGCGTCTTTGGCTAGTCCTGACAAAGGTTTCAATCCCGCTCTTTTTCTCACGATATTCAGGTTTGCCAAAGGATCTCCCGATCCGACTTCGTTCTGCGCCTCTGCCAACATCAATAGCACATGGGCATAGCGATAGATAGGCCAGTTTTCATTCGATCTTCCATCCTCGATATAAGGTGCGTGATAGTACTTTTTGATAAATGGCATACTACCTCCAAATGCTTTTGACTCTTGAAATGCTGCATTTGAAGGGTCGTTGAACATTTGAATAGACTTATCACGACGCGCATCTCCCTGTTCATAGGCATTATATATGCTCGGTGTAGGAATGTTGCTTCCGCCTAAGGTTCCGGAGAAACCGACCAATTGCATCTTGGCATTTCTAGGGCCGAACATGAATATGAAGTTGCTGTTTTCACCTTCTACTGATTGGTCAAACTGTACTTCAAAAACTGACTCTGCATTATTCTTTGAATTAGGACTAAAACAGGATGCATAATCTGGCATCAATGAATAGCCTAATTTGGTTACTTCTTGAAAATTGGTTACTGCCTCAGCGTATTGCTTTCTCGTTAGGTAGACTTCGCCTAACAAGGTATAAGCTGCACCCTTGGTCGCCCTTCCAACGCTACCTTTATCATAGGTTGGAAGTAAGTTTGCGATGGCATCTTTAGCATCTTGGATAATGACTGCATAAATTTCGTCAACTGTTCCTTTCTTGCCATCAGAGAATGCATCCGAAGGATTTGCAACCTCTTTTGTCAGCAATGGAACTTCTCCAAAAAGTCTGACTAAATGAAAGTACGAAAATGCTCTCAAAAACTTCGCCTCTCCTAGGTATTGTAACTTTAATTTTTCATCCGAGAACTGTACTTGGTCAATTCTGCTGATGATGGCGTTGGATTGTTGGATCGCAACGTAAAGGTTTACCCAGGTGGTATTCACGTAGTTATTGGAAGAGGTGATCAAGAATTCATCAATTTCTTCGCGTTGCTGCACGCCACGGTCCGTTTCATCATATTGATAATTGGTGTTGTCCGATCTCATCTCTGTCATTGCATTGAAATCACTCGTATAGAGCACCTGCAACCTGCTGTATGCACCATTAACTGCACGAAGGATCTGTCCTTCATTTTCATAATAGTTCTCTCCACTTGAAAAGGTATAGGGTTTTACATCCAATAATTTATTGCAGGAGCTCATGCTCAATAACCCTAGACCTAATAGAATATATCTTAGTTTCATAATCCTTGTCTTAAAAATTGAAATTCAACCCTAATGTGTAAATCTTTGGAACAGGGTAAGCCGAATAGTCGATACCTGGTACCAACGGACTTATATCCCCTCTGTTTATGTTCGTGCCTTCTGGATTTCCATCATAATTCGTAAATAAGAATGGATTCTGAAGGTTGGCATAAACCCTAAGGTTGTTTAACACTCCGCCAATGCTCTTAGGTAGGGAATAACCGATCGTGATGTTCTTGATCCATAAGTAATCTGTCTTTTGGACAAATAGGGAATGGGTATCACGATACATCACACGGCCTCTACCAGTACCATTGGTTGTTGGTACCAGACCACTACCTGGATTAGATTCTGACCTCCAACGATCAGCAACCTCCTTACGCACATTGAATACCCCGTCGATGTTGTCTGTATAGAACCTGGTTGCATGCAACATTTCCTGTCCCATTGAACCGACCATCATCACTCGGAAATCGAATGCTTTATAAGTCAAGGTATTGGTCATACCAAAGTTGAAGTCAGGATAAGGGTTACCGATTACCGCAAAGTCATCGTTCGGGGTAATCTGGCCATCTCCATTCACATCCTTCATTTTTAAGTTCCCTGGGATAGCCCCTGGGAATGCTGGATTATTGTCTACATCTGCTTGATTTTGATAAATTCCTTCTACCACATAGCCGATGATCATACCTACCGGTTGACCGATTTCGGTGATATTGGTAAAGTTTCCTTCCGAACTCTGTCCTGAGAAAATAGGGTCTGTACTACGGCCCAGTGCAATGACTTTGTTGCGGTTGAAGGAAATATTGAAGTCGGTATTCCAGGTAAAGTTTTCACGGGCAATATTTGCTGAACTGATTGAAAACTCAAAACCTTTGTTTTCGACATCACCACGATTTTCTACCACGGACCCGAATCCTGATGAATTAGGGATTGGGGTATTCAATAATAGATCTAAGGTGTTACGTTTATAATAGTTGGCAGTCAAAGTCAAACGGTTATTCCATGTCGTGAAATCCAAACCAATGTTCAACTCCTTCATCCTTTCCCAGCCTAGGAAGCTATTTCCAAGGCTGTTCATCACACGGCCTGGTGCCAATCCGCCTCCAAATATATAGTTGGATGCACCGATGCTACTTAAAGAAGCATAATTGGCAATATTGAAGTTACCGGAACGTCCATAAGAAGCCCTCAGTTTTAACTCATCGATCCACTCTTTATCTTTCAGGAAAGCTTCTTCGGATAATCGCCAACCGACTGCAACCGATGGGAAAGAACCCCAGCGATTGTCCTTACCAAATCTTGAGGAACCATCAGCACGGAAAGACCCTGTCAAGATATATCGATCTAGGTAGGAGTAGTTAACCCTAGCTAAATAGGATATCAATCCCCAGTCTTCGATTCCTGTTCCTCCGGTTATTCTTGCTGCAGCATTCAAGGTCTGAATGTCATCATCTGGGAATTGGGCACCGTTGAAGTTGGCATTCTTGTTCTTTTGCATTTGGATGGAATAACCAGCCAATGCAGAAATCGAATGTCCGTTATCTGAAGAGTAATCGTAGTTTAAGGTGTTTTCATTTGCCCAGTTGATGTATTGGCCTCTTCCATAACTTCCGCTAGGAATAGATGCACCCGGGGCATTTTGATTAGGTAGCGTGGAAGGTCTAAAGGTCTCGCCACTTTCATCTTGATAGTCTACGTTGAAGGTAGTCTTGAACTTTAGGTTGTCCAGAAAGCTATATTCAGCATAGGTACTCATCAATAGTTTCAATTTGGAGCTTTTGTTGGTCCGCTCATTTAAGAACATCACAGGATTGGGGTTCCCAAAAGTTCCCGCAGATTGAATATACGGAACATAGGAGCCATCATCGTTATATATTTTAGCGACAGGAGTCGTGATTTCAAAGAATTCATCCCTTCCTTGTCCATTGATTCCACCTTCAATGTAGGATAGGGTAGGGTTGATGTTCATCCCTAATTTTAATTTCTTTGCAAAATTCCCTTCCACATTCGCACGGATGGAGAAACGGTCAAAGCCTGAGTTCAACATCACGCCTTTCTGGTTCAAATATCCTGCAGAAACAAAAGAACGAATGCTTTCATTACCACCAGAGAAATTCACGTTGATATCCGACATCGGAGCGATCCGGGTAACTGCATCATACCAATCCACACCTTCACCCAATGCAGCAGGGTTTCTATATTCTTCAGGGATATCATTTATTGTGGGTTCCCTTCCTTCTTCGAACCTGATTTTATCCTCAATGGCCTCTTTCCTGAATTGCGCAAATTCTGCCGCATTCATCAGGTTAGGTCTACCTTTCTGAGGGACTTGTTGAAGGCCGGAACTTGCCGCCACATCGATTCTCATCTTACCATCCGTACCACGTTTGGTATTGATCAAGATTACCCCATTAGAACCCCTAGAACCATAGATTGCCGTAGCAGAAGCATCCTTCAATACAGTCATCGACTCAATATCATTGGGATTAATGGTTGCCAAAGGATTTCCCCTTTCACTGGAAGATCCAGGAACCGGGAATCCATCAATAACATACAACGGCTGACTACCAGCACCAATTGCTCCAATTCCCCTGATCTGAATTCTTGGTCCCCCTCCTGGAGTACCGTTGGAATTGCTGACCTGTACTCCCGAAAGTTGTCCCGTTAATGCCTGGTCAGGACTAGCAATAGCCTGTCCTTTTACATTTTTCATGGACACAGCGGCAATCGATCCAGTAACGTCCTTTTTCTGCTGACTACCATAACCAACGACCACCACTTCGGTGATATCCTCACTGCTACTGTCCAATGCAATGTTTTGTGTACCAGCAGCATTGACAACGATTTCCTTCGAAGTGAAACCAATATTGTCAAAGGTCAGGGTTTGGCCTTTGTTCAATTCGATTTCATAATTTCCGTTTTCATCGGTTGCAGTCGCCGAGTTCGTGCCCTTTACGCGAACAGAAACACCAGCAATAGGAACCCCATTGGCATCACTAACCGTTCCTGTGACCTTGATTTTCTCTTGGCCAAACATGTTTAAGTTGCTGATGCCCGTGTTATGTTCCACGGAAATGTTGTGTGTTTCTTTATTCATAGTAGAATAATTGTTGACCTCGGAATAGCCAGCCTGCGATAGAATCAAAGCAGGAAAGATCAACGATAATTGCAGGAATCTTTTCTGGGGTTCATTTCCGAATGTGAACCCTAAAACCCTCCTAAATGTTACGATAGGCGCAATTGATCGATGGTTTTTAGTTTTGTTTAATTGGTCATATTGCATACCTTTGCAAAGTTAAATGGTTAAACAATAAAGAGTTTCGACCCTCTTGGTTAGTTTAAAAAGACCATTGATATTGAACCGATAGTGCGGGAACACTGTCGGTTTTTTTATGGGTCTTTTTCAATGTTATTGTTCAATAACAGATCATCCTTTTTCTAAGTAATACATGTTTTCGTTTTTCATTTGGTTTATTGGCAGTCTAGGTTGAAGAGCTACCGGAATCAGTTATTAGTTATAGGTTGCCAATACTTTGGCTGTAATCCAAATATAGCTATCCACTTTAGGTTGAGCATCCTGCACCGTCCTGTAAAAGGGTTTTGAGGAGAGGTTGAAGGGGAGGAGGGGTGGACCCATTTTTAGTCGTGTCAACCTGATGCAAGAAGGGTCTCGGAGTACGATTTTGACTTGAGTTCCATAAAGTTCCGAGATGTTTCGTGCCTCAACATGACACACCGATGGGTTGTATTTTAGTCGTGTCACCCTGATGTAAGAAGGGTCTCGGAGTACGATTTTGACTTGAGTTCCATAAAGTTCCGAGATGTTTCGTGCCTCAACATGACACACCGATGGGTTGTATTTTAGTCGTGTCACCCTGATGCAAGATGGGTCCTGGAGTAAGTGTTTGATATAAGTTCCATAAAGTTCCGAGATGTTTCGCGCCTCAACATGACACACCGATGGGTTGTGTTTTAGTCGTGTCACCCTGATGCAAGAAGGGTCCCGGAGTAAGTGTTTGATATAAGTTCCATAAAGTTCCGAGATGTTTCGTACCTCAACATGACAAAATAAAAGAAACTCACAAAAACACTTTTTCACTCACTAATCAGGAATTGGTTTAGGATCTAGTGTAATTCTTCTGCTTCATCGTTAAGAAACTTCCATTCTGGATTAAAATCATTTATTAATGCTTCTTTTTTCGCTCTGGTCCATCCCTTAATTTCTTTTTCTTTATTAATAGCCGCACGTATATTCTCGAAAATCTCATAAAACAAGAGGTATTTTATCTTATATTTTTTTGTAAAACTATTCATTCCATAATTTTGAAACTCATGTTGATATAATCGATATCTCAAATTATTGGTAACTCCAGTGTAAAGGACAGTCCTTGATAGATTTGTAATTATATAGACAAAATATAATTTTTTGATTGGCTTCATGTCAATAAGGTAGGGGTTCTGTATTACTTAAAACTTTACTTTTTATTAATTAATCCCCTCGCCTGATAGAACAGGATAGTCTTTCCCTAACCTATTCCTATCTTTAATCCATCCTGCTTTTCTTCCAAAAATTACCCACTTGATAAAACTATTGCATAAAAAGGATGAAAATGGAAAGGTAATTTCCGAAATTGAAGTACCTAAAAAATTATACCTGATTAAATCATAACGTATGGGGATTCTAAGGATAGTATGCATTATTTGTCTAGGTTTGTTGTTAAACCTTGCAGCTTCGTATGCAAGCATACAGCCCAAATACCTGCGTACAGAATATAAGATCAATCCCTATGTAGAAGAAAGTAAACCGCGACTGAGTTGGGAGCTTGAAGGCAAGGGTTTCAACCAATCTCAATTAGCTTTTCAGGTTATGGTGGCCAGTTCGGAAGCCTTGCTTAAAAAGAACCAAGCAGACCTTTGGGATAGCAAAAAGGTCAATAGCAACCAAACCAATCAAATTGAATATGCCGGAAAGTTACTTCAGCCGGGACAGCGTGTTTATTGGAAGGTCCGCTCCTGGGATGAAAAGGATAGAGTTGGCAAATGGTCGGAAATTCAATATTGGGAATTGGCGAAACCTAATCCTGAGGATTGGAAAGCAAAGTGGATCGGGGTTGATTTAAACCACTTAGCCATTAAAGGAGAATATCATTTACCACCTTCGCCATATTTGCGAAAGGAAGTCTCCCTTAAGAAGAAGATTAAATCCGCGCGATTATACATCAGCTCCCTTGGACTCCATAATTTTTATGTCAATGGAGAAAAGATAGGCCGCGATTATTTTGCCTCAGGCTGGACTGACTATAACAAGCGGGTATATTACAATGTCTATGATGTCACAGACCAATTGAGCGATGGAAACAATGTGTTTGGTGCCATACTGTCCAGTGGCTGGTATGCCGGCTATTTAGGCTATGCCATATTGGTCGGTTCCCAACAGGTAAACCAGTTCTATGGAAAATTCCCCCTTTTGAAGGCACAGATCGATGTAACCTACGAGGATGGGAGCCAGGAGCATATTGCTACAGATTCAAGTTGGAAATACAGTACCGCTGCGATACTGGAATCAGATTTCTTGGAAGGGGAAAAGCATGATGCCAGAAAGGAACCACAGGGATGGAACAGAGTAGGTTTTGATGCAACAGCATGGACCGATATCCAAGAATTCCCTGAACAAGCAGGGCAGAAACTAGAAATCTATCCTAGTAATCCAGTGCGGGTATTGCAGGAATTATCCGCCAAGTCCATTAAGAAAATTGCTGATGGTCAGTATATCGTGGATTTTGGCCAAAACTTCGCTGGTAATATCCGGCTAAAGATCAATGGCAGCAAAGGAGATTCCTTGGTCTTTCGATATGGAGAAATGCTGTTTCCTGATGGTAAGCTGATGACGGATAATCTGCGAAAAGCAAGAGCTACGGATACATACATCCTAAACGGTTCTAAGAATGAGGAGTGGATCCCTAGCTTCACCTTCCATGGCTTCCAGTTCGTGGAAGTTACCGGATTGAAAGCGGAACCTAGCCTTGATTTCTTGACAGGCTTGGTGATGAGTTCGGATCTCGACCAGGTCGGAAGTTTTGAATCCGACAATCCCATGCTAAATCAGCTGTACAGTAATATCCTTTGGACCCAGAAAGCTAATTATTTAGATATTCCGACCGACTGTCCCCAAAGGGATGAAAGGTTGGGCTGGACGGGCGATGCCCAAGTATATATGCGTTCGGCAATCTTCAATGCCGATGTTGCACCATTCCACAAGAAATGGATCAAAGACCTGAATGATTCCCAATGGCCCAATGGTGCCTATCCCATCTATGCCCCCATGCCTATAAATGCGGAAGGGGTAGCTGCAATCAGAGCATCCGATTCTTTCTCACCGGGATGGTCTGAGGCGGGGATTATCTGCACCTATGAATATTTTAAAGCCTATAATGACCTTCGGATTGTTCGGGAGTCGCTTCCATTTATGAGGAAATTTATGGCTTTTCTAAAAGCCAGAACAAAAGGACATGTATTGCAGGAAGGATCTTTTGAAGATGTAAACCCAAAAGGAGGATTCGGAGATTGGTTATCTGTAGGAGAAAAGACAAGTCCAGATCTATTGGCCACAACCTATTATTTCTACTGCAATAAATTGATGGCTGAGATGTGTCGTGCAATAGGAGATATGCAACTGGCTACGGATTATGAAAAGGAGTCCTTTGCTGTTAAGATGGGGTTCAAGCAGCATTATATGGACGAACAAGGAAAACTGAAAACCAATGCCGAATTCTATGGAAAGGGGGAAGGCTATGTGGAAGGTCAAAACGGCTTTTCTGGCCATACCCAAACCGCCTATGCCAATGCATTGTATTCAGGAATATTGGATGAGCAGGATGAAGCCTTGGCAGGTAAATACCTCCGTGAGTTGTTGGAAGCCAATGGCAATAAGTTGAGTACAGGATTCTTGGGTTTCAAACCGCTTCTGCCAGCATTGACAGCCTCTGGTTCAACTGATAAAGCTTATATGCTCTTGCAAAGCACAGAGTACCCATCTCTAGGCTATGAGGTGGTAAATGGAGCTACTTCCATTTGGGAACGTTGGGATAGCTATAGTAAGGATAAGGGCTTTGTCCATAATGCCGCTATGAATTCCTTCTCACATTATGCCTTCGGTTCGGTAAACGAATGGATATTTGAGCATATGCTGGGCATAAAGTTGAAGGAAAATGGCTTCCAGGAGGTCTATATACAGCCTGAAATTGGTGATTTTGGAATCAATGAAGTATTGGGATCCTATCGTTCCATAGCGGGCAACATCAAAAGTGCTTGGAGCAGATCGGAAAAGGAGGTCGTACAGGAAATTCAGATCCCAGTCAATGTGGTCGCCTATTGCAGTATAAATACAGAGGATTTAAAGGATGTAAAAATAAATGGAGAACCCATCGATCGAAACAACCTAGTGCGTTCCTTAAAGAAACTAGATGGGGGAATCTTGGTCGAACTTGGCTCGGGTAAGTATACAATCAGAACAGCTCTTTAATCAAAATAGATTTATGAAACAGGTAGCCTTTAAAATGAAACTCCTGCCGGGCAATGAAGCGGAATATCTTCGTCGGCATCAGGAGATATGGCCTAAATTGGCAAAACTCTTAAAAGAGAATGGGATCTCTGATTATTCCATTTTTTTAGATTCGGAGACTTTGGATCTCTTTGCGGTGCAGACCTTGGCCGAGGGATTTGAAGAACAAAAATTAAAGGCAGATCCCATTATGAAGGAATGGTGGGCCTATATGAAGGATCTGATGGAAACCAATGCAGATTATTCACCAAAAACTTTTCCCTTAAAACAAGTATTTTACTTACCTTAGGATGTATACAAAGTAAACCTATATTGTAATACACATCTTATGACTTCCAAGGTAACTGATTTCTTAAAGACCATTCAGATTAGTGACTTTTCTGCTACCCCGAAATACAAGCAGCTAGCCAGTGCTATAATCGATGCGGTCAAGAATGGTGCATTGGAAAAAGAGGATATGTTACCCTCCATCAATGAGCTTTCCGTCTATGTGGATATTTCCCGGGATACCGTGGAAAAAGCCTATAAGTTCCTAAAAAATGCGGAAGTCATCGCCTCCATTCCGGGTAAAGGATATTACATTGCGACCACAGATGTCAAACAGAGACAGAAGATCGCGATCCTCCTGAATAAACTCAGTGCCCACAAAAAGTTGGTTTATGATTCCTTTGCAAGAGAATTGGAAGATGATGCCGCCCTCGATCTTTTTGTATATAACTCAGATATCACCTATCTGCGGACACTTTTAGGAGGACTGACGAAGACGTATGATTATTATGTGCTCTTCCCCCATTTTAAGGAAGGAAGAGATCAGGCTCCTGAAATTATCAATAAATTGATTCCACCTGAAAAGTTGATCCTATTGGGTAAGTACATAGATGATATACAAGGGGATTTTGCAGCGGTATATGAGAATTATGAGAAGGATATCTATGGGGCATTGGAAGAAGCCCTACCTTCATTGAGTAAGTACCATACCCTGAACCTGATCTTTCCGGACAATAGCGACTATCCCAAGGCGATTATCAAGGGTTTCTATAAATTTGCCCAGCAATATGCGTTCAACCATTCTCTAGTCAGTGAATTGGAGAAGGAAAAAATTGAATTGGGCAGCTGTTATATCAATATCGCAGAAGATGATCTGGTTAAGCTATTGGACAAGATCATCAAAAAGAACCTCAAGATAGGGCAGGATGTAGGCGTAATCTCCTATAATGAAACCCCCTTAAAGAAATTTATCCTCAATGGGATCACCACGATTTCCACAGATTTTGAAATGATGGGTAAGATGGCGGCAGAGCTTATCAAGAACAAATCGAAAGACCATGTAGAAGTTCCTTTTTACCTGAAGCAAAGGTCATCTATTTAATCAGTTAGTAAACTTAGTAAATTAGGATCATCCAAAACTTGCTTCCAGTCGTAAACAATTTGTTCTGTAATCTGTTCAATATCAGGTCACAAAATCAATAATCTTATGAAAATTGTTAAGACTGTTATTTTTACGCTATTCGGCTTGGCCTTTATATTCTTCGGAACAGCCAAGTTTATCAATATCATTCCGACACCTGAATTGACTGAAGCACAATTATCCATCACAGCAGCTTTAGTGAAATTGAAATGGCTTATCCCCTTGGTCGGTACGATGGAGATTATCGGTGGTCTCTTGGTCGCTATCCCCAAAACGCGTGCATTAGGGGCAATAATTCTGTTGCCTATCTTGATAGGCGTCTTCCTTCACCATACTACCTTAGATCCTTCAGGAGCGCCAATGGCTGCCGTATTGGGGCTGATTGATATCTGGATCATAGCCGACAACTGGAAGAGATACCTGCCTATGATAAAATAGCACCTTCTGGAAACCTTTTCCATTCCTTTGTTTGAACCAGGATGCCCTTCGGCAGAGCTCAGGGTACGGGATGGGAGGATAGACCAAGATTTAAACTGTATCATACAAATAATTGACCGATGGTTTTTTAGCACATTTCCAATTCTGAACGAGGAGTGAAGAATCTGTACGGTTCTTATAAAAATGGTCTGTCATCTTCAATCGAAGATTGAAGAACTGTACGCCAATGGTATCATTTTTTGATTATCAATGGTATCATTTTTTGATTATCAGTATTTATAGTTCCGATTTGTTTCGTTCCTCAACAAGACAAGCAGAGGGAAATAAAGGGTATAGTTCCGATTTGTTTCGTTCCTGCCAATGACAAGTTTGACAGAACTGTGTTCCTAGGTATTTAGACCTATATTTATTTTCCAGAAGAATATCTTTTATCCGCCATACATCCCCAGCGGGGATGAATTATTTTAGCATGGATGGTAAACAATATAGGGCTAATGCAAAAATGATGTTTGATTAATCGAACATCGTTTTTGCGCGACTTTCAGGCTAACGTGCCATTTCAGCTAAAATAATGGAACCCCAAATGGGGTTCTATATTTAAAAATAAAAGAGCTAATAGATTTTCATTGCCAACATGCTGTCATCACCTTCCGATAAATTTAGTTTAAATTTTAAATTCTCAACATGACAAATAAAGCTAAAAAGTTAGCCCCTTTCCACTCTTTCCTCTCTCACATCTCAAATCCAAAAACAAAAAAAGCGAGCATCGCTCGCTTTTTTTGTTTTTCCTATTTCACTGGATATTCCTTAAAAATTCCTTCTACCACTTTTGGTAAATTATTGATTGATTTTTCAGGGGTTTGAATTTCACCTGATCCTCTCGCTTGCCATACCACCGAATTTGATTTTCGGTCCAAGGCTTCGATGATCAAGTGGGAGTAGCGGACTTTTTCTTTACCTACCGGATAAGATCTTCCGCCCCAGCCGTAGCCCCACCAAGGACTAAATCCCCAAGGACCACCCCAACCCCAGCCTGTATTACCGTACACCATTCTGCTTTTGTTGTTCACAATCGTGATATAACGGAACAGGATGTCTGGATTTTCTTTGCTGTAGCGCATTCCTCTAGCCTCTAATTCACGGTTTGCTGTCGACAGAATATTATTTCTGGCGATATCGTTCGTAAAGTAGTTCTTGGAAAGGGAATCTACAGGAGGTAACCAACCATATGTTTTATATTGTGCGAAGTCCAAAGTCTGGACTCTCGTGGTATTATATTTATAGGAGCTACAGGAGCCTAATATGAAGACTACCCCAAGTAGCATGATTGACCAATACTTTTTCATAAATCTCAATTTATTTTATTAGACGTGCTTTACCTTAAAAAGTTTAACCACCAAACGAATATTTTGCAACCAATGGCATGGACCTACCTGGGCCAAATGCTTTAGGGCTAACGCGCAGAATAGGAGGGGCTTGGAATCTTTTGAATTCCGCATTGCAAAGCAGTTTATAGATCCTGTTTACCAAGCTTTCCTCGAAGCCTAAATTGATCACATCCTCCTTGGATTTTTCCATTTCGATCAATTGGAAAAGGACAGCATCCAAAAGATCATAATCGGGTAAGGAGTCCGAATCCTTCTGATCAGGTCTTAACTCTGCCGATGGCGGTTTAACAATTGTATTGATAGGGATAATTTCCCGTTCACGGTTTATGTATTTTGCCAGCTCGTATGCCTGCGTTTTATAAACATCGCCAATGACACTGATTGAGCCAGCCATGTCGCCATATAGCGTGCCATATCCAACAGCAGCTTCGCTTTTGTTGGAGGTGTTCAATAGGATGTTTCCAAATTTATTGGAAATCGCCATCAACAGGGTGCCACGGGTTCTCGCCTGAATGTTTTCTTCGGTGGTATCCTTCTCACGGCCAGCAAAGGTTTCTTCAAGAGTAGACTCAAAGGCCGCTGCAATATCTTTAATCGGTATAATCTGATGTTGGCATCCGGTATTCTCCACTAGGTCCAAGGCATCTTTCAGCGAGTGGTCCGTAGAATAAACTGAAGGCATCAGAATCGAAAGGACATTTTCAGGACCTAGGGCCTCGCAGGCTAATGCAGCAACCAATGCTGAATCCAGGCCTCCTGAAAGCCCAAGTACCGCAGACTTAAACCCTGATTTTTGAAAATAGTCCCTTAGTCCCAAGATCAAGGCATCATGGATCAATGATATTTCCGAGGTTTTGCGTGAGTCATACTCTACAGTCGATTTCAGGTCATTGTTGATCAATTCCACAAACTGTAGGTCTTCCTCAAATGCCTTTAATTCCAAAATCACCTCAGCTTTTTTGTTCAATGCCAAGGAACGACCATCAAAAATGATATCCGTCTGGGCACCGATTTGGTTGACATAGATTAAAGGAGCGCTTGCTTTGATCACATTGCGTTTCAATACATTTTTTCGGCTTTCAAAATGGGTGTATGAAAACGGTGAGGCTGCAATATTGATGATCAGGTCGGGGTTCTCTTTAGCTAACTCCAACATAATGTCGCCAACATAAGAATTCGGACCATCATCATCCCAAAGATCTTCACAGATGGTCAAGGCAATGGTTTTCTCTTTGAATTTGATGCAGCTTACCTGTGCATTAGGTTCAAAATAGCGGTACTCATCAAAAACATCGTAATCTGGAAGCAAGCTCTTTTTGGTAATTTGCTTAACTTCTCCTTGTTCGATCAAAACAGCGGCATTGTAAAGGGACTTTCCTTCTCCGTCTTGATTCGGAACTGGTGCGCCAATGATACAGGCGATGTCCTGACAATGTTCAGCAATGTTCTCTATGCTTTGATAGCATTGCTGCAAAAATGCAGCGTTTCGCAAAAGATCCTTAGCAGGATAGCCTCCAATTGCCAATTCAGCAAATACGATCAGTTCAGCACCTTCACCCTTAGCTTTCTGGATGCTGTCGATAATTTTTTGATTGTTCTTTTCGAAATTTCCTATATGGTAGTTGAGCTGTGATAAAGCAATCTTCATGTGTTGACTTTTATTGTAAAAATAGTAATTTAATTTAGTTATCGCCTAAAGCCTTTACGCCATCAGGTAACAAATACAGGAAAATTTCAGGATGAATTTAGAAGTTACTCTGTTGTTTTGATCTTATTCGACCCATATTCGGAATTTTCGCAAAATGAATCGAGTACTTTGAAAGGATTTCCCGAATGTGTCTCGAATGAGTCTCGAATGAAACCCTAATTTTTATCTAGTTTTTTGAGTTGAGTTCCAACAGAAAAAGGCAACCTTTCGATTGCCTTTTTGTAAATATTATTTGATTTTTTGCGCTTAGTTTGCGTTTCTGATATCCGTTACTTCAATAGTAAAGATCAGCGGTGAATCCGCAGGGATATTTTCTTGTGCTTGGTTATCATAACACAGAGGAGAAGGAGCGATAAATCTCACTTTATTTCCTTTTAATAATCCATGAGGTAAAACACCAGAATAACCTGATGAAGCTTTAGGGTAGAACATCACCATCCATGAAGTGATTAATCTGTTGATGGTCATTTGCGTAGCAGTTGTTTTTTCTTCAAACACCTTTCCATCCATTAATTCACCTTTATATTTTACGTTAGCAGTTACTGGTACCCAACCATTTCCTGCAGAAACATATTCGAATGCAGCACTATCAACGGTAGTAGGCAATACTTCGTACCAAATACCATAAGCTGAATCTATGTTGTCACCAAATTTCTCTCTTGCATAAGCTTCAATACGTGGAGCTTGAGCTTTCAAAGTTGAATCGATTCTTCTTTGATTAGCTTCATAATCAAAATCATTAGTTTCCGTCTTCATACAAGAAGAAACACTTACCACCGCCAAAAGAGCAACTAAGAATAATTTTAAGTTTTTCATATTTGTTTTTAGTATCATTAATAATGCTTCTGATAACGCATGAATTTTTTAATACGCTACAGTTGCGGGTATAAATTTATAAAATATTTAATAGTTGCTTAATACTTAAGTAATTAAATTTTTTGAATTTCATGGAAAAATCGGTGTCTAAGATAATGGTAGTAGGGAAAACAGCCCTGTTTTTGCTGCCCATTAAAATACTTGCCAAGGGGTGATATTTTCCAGTCCTTTTGGATTTTAATTCACTTGCGTAGATCTCTCCGTCGAACCTCACGGTATCTACGGATTCTGCGTCAAACTCTACGGCATAATATTCAGAATTGAGCTTTTCGATCACTTTTGGGTCATTAAAGGTCTCTCCTAGCATCTTTTTGCAATAGGAACACCAATCAGTATGAAAGAAAATCAATACGGGTTTGGGCCTAACCGTCAAAGAATCACTCAATTGCTCAAAGGAAAGCCAATTGACGGCAGGCTCGTTCCGCTCTTGAGCTTGGAGCGAACCTGTCATCAATAGGATGGCTATGCATATATATTGTAACAACTTCATTAGTGGAAATGTCCTACCTTGATACCGAAGGTAATTGTCCTTGGTCTTGATGGTCCATAGATATAATTGGAGTCACGCAAAGCGCCTTTGTCAAAATCTTTTTGGAAAGCGTTGAAGACGTTTTGCATTCCACCGAACACTTCAATGCTGAAATCTTTCTTCAGGGAGAATGTGTAACCTAAACGGAAGTTAGCCTCCACAAAATTTGGAGAGTTTTTCAAGATCATCTCTTCCCCTTCCAAGACATGGGGCACGATCATGCTACCGGTGTAAACACCAGTGATGTCAACGTTAAAAGGTTCCAATGGTTTCCAGTTCGCATTAAAGTATCCGTACACATTTGGTGTACGAACAAACTTTTTGCTGCTGATATTTTCTGCCGGAGTTTTACCTTCATACAAGAGCTGCTCATCGGTATATTCAGATCGCTGAACCGTTCCGCCCATCTGGAAACTATATTTTGCAGATGGAGCAATATTCAATTCCACGTTTGAACCATATACCTTCGCTCCGGATCCATTGCGCATTTCCTGGATGATCAAGTTTTCATCTTGGGAAGTCATGATATTGGTGAATGGATTCTGAAGATCGGTATAGAAACCTTCCAATAATAAACTGGTCTGTACCGAACCAAAGTTTTTGGTTATGTTAAATGAACCTGTATAGGCATTGGAATATTCAGTCTTTAGGTTTTCGCCGATCAATACGAACACTTGTTGCCCTCCGATGGAAGTGACGTGCATATCCTCGTTGAAAGCCTGTGGAGCACGGAATCCTCGGGCATATCCACCCCTGAATTGCAGGTAATCCGTAATGTCATATAGTAAGGTAAACCTAGGGCTGAATGTGCCAAAGTTTTGGGCAGAATTTCTGTTGTATCCGGCCAATTTATAGTTTCCATCTACATAGGTGTAATCATAACGGGCACCAATCAATGTTTTAAGGTTCTCGAGGATATTCCACTCGTATTGCGCATAAGAGCCCACCCCATGGGTCTTTTGATCGATCAGTCTATCGTATCCAGGGATATTGTCCTTAGTTCTATTGTTGTTGTATTCCACCCCAGCCGTTATGACATCGCGTTCGAAGGTATAGGTATATTGCGCACCTACAACCATGGCAAAATCATCGGTATCACCGTATGCATTGGAAGCCAGGACGCTGTCTTGAGCAGTTCTGCCGCCTCCAAGACCACCATAGAAGCTTTCTCTATCGGTAATCTGGCCAGAACCATATATGGACAGTTTATGTTTGTAATCTTTAGAATACTGATCATAGGTCAAGCCACCGATGAAGGTGTTTGTCCTTAACTGTTCCGTTACATCGGTAAAGTGGGGAGCTTTGTCCAGATTGTCACCACCTCTTCGGAATTCATTCAAGGCACTTAAGTCTAAAGTAATTTTATTGAATTCAGAAGGCTTATAGAAGGCTTTGGTACCAAAGGTGATGTTCTTCAATTTGGTCATTTCCGAAAATCCATCGCCATTTGCGTCATAGGCCTGACGGTTACGGTGCATTCCGTAGAAAGTAGCACCTGCTTTAAGGTCATTGTCTACATAGGAAGTGTTGAAATCAATGGTATTGTCCCAAGCTTGGCCATCGATGATGGAATTGGTCGATTTAATCTGCCAATCGTTTTCAACAGGGTCTTTGGTAATGATATTGATCGTTCCGGCGATGGCATTTGCCCCAAATAGGGCCGAACCACCGGAGCGTACCACCTCGATGCGGTCTATCATGGATGTTGGGATCTGGTCCAAGCCATACACACTGTTTAAGGCTGAGAAAACAGAGCGTGAGTTGATCAGGATCTGTGAATAGGCCCCTTCCATTCCATTTAATCGCACTTGGGTAAAGCCACAGTTTTGGCAATTGTTTTCCACCCGAACCCCAGGTTGGTAGTTCAAGGTTTCAGACATGGCAACAGACTGTGTTGCGGTAAATAGTTTTGGGCTCAATACATTCACGATTACCGGCGCCTTTTTTCTTTCCATACCGTAACGGGAAGCACTGACTACCACTTCGTTCAGGTTTAAGTTGTCTTCATGCAGGACAATGTTCAATCCTGATTCGTTTGCACTGAACTGTTTTTTAGCATTTTGATAGCCTACCGCTCTTACGGAAAGGCTTTTGCTGTTTTGGCCTTTGGTATCCAGTTCGAAATATCCAAGGCTATCGGTTGAAGTTCCCACTTTGGTGCCATCCAATAGAATGGTTGCATTAGGGACAGCTTGTTGTTTGTCATTGATTACGCGACCTGAAATTTGGGCATAAACCGCCTGATTGCCTAGGCCAAGGCATATAATGATCAGGAAATTCCTGAGTAGAAATAATTTCATATATAATTTTAACTGTTCAATTGCACTTGAATTCCTGAAAGTACAGGAACCCAAATAGGGTAGGGCATCATTCGCGCCACTACATAAATTAATGAATTGCGAACCTGATTGAGCAGTATGATCCCATAGCAAATGGGATTGGAGCCAATAGGTTCAAAAAGAAAAATATTGATTAAGCTAAAATGGAAGGGGGGCCACGTCCAGCACGGATATCGTGGATTTGGAAAATAATATTAAAGGTCTTGAATCCGAATTCATAGACATTGAATTCAGGTAAGATCGGTACTTCAAAAACAAATGGGGACCAATGTAAGTAAGAACCTTGGTAGACGATATCTAAGAAACGGATTTCAGCATCGGAATGGTGATGATGATGATTCTTTTCGCCAAGGTTATAGGGGTGGATGTGCGTGACGATCTCACCGGTTGAGGTGACCTCTTTGTGCATGAAGACTACGCCAGAGATGATGATGCCACACATCCATACAAGAAGGAAATGGGCAACGAATTGGCGGTATGAGGTTAGTCTATGCATGCACTGGTCAAATATCTGCTAAAATTAGCAATTAAATTGCTAAGATCAGTGTTTAAACGATTTTATTGTGTTCATCAGGGAACACAAGCAATGGTTTGTGGTTTCTCGCTTCCTCACGTTCCATTAATGCGTAAGAAATAATGATTACGATATCGCCAACCTGTACCAGGCGGGCAGCAGCTCCGTTCAAGCAGATCGTTCCGGTACCACGTTCACCTGGAATGACGTAGGTTTCAAGCCTGGCGCCATTATTATTGTTGACAATCTGTACTTTTTCATTGGCAATAATATCCGCAGCATCCATCAGGTCTTGATCAATGGTTATGCTTCCCACATAATTCAATTCAGCTTGCGTAACGCGAGCTCTATGAATTTTTGATTTCATTACTTCTATCATCATGATGCAAAGTTACTCTTTTAATATAAAACGGCTTAAAAATTATTCTAACGGGAAAGTAATATGTTGTCGATCAAACGAACCTTTTCAACCCATGCAGCGATCAGTGCAACATAGTCTTTGCCTGATTCGATATTTTCGACGGGGGCCAAGGTACTCGTTTCACAGATGCTTAGGTATTCCAATTCCACAGCAGGGTTGGAAGCAATAATTGCTTTTGCTCCATCCAATAGCTCAGCGACGGACTTCTGCTTAAGGTTGTCCTGGATAAAGCGAAGCGCAGTAATTAAAGTCAGGGCATTTTCTTTACCCTCCTCAGAAAGGCGTGCATTTCTAGAACTCAATGCCAAACCTGCCTCACTTCTGATAATAGGGCAGATCAAGAGTTTGATGTCCAGGTTTTTGATGTCAATCATGCGTTGGATGACCATGACCTGTTGGAAGTCTTTTTGGCCGAAGCAAGCTTGGTTTGGTTTTACCAGGTCAAAGAGCTTAAAAACGATCTGTGTAACACCTTGGAAGTGTCCTGGGCGGTGTTCGCCTTCCCAGATTTGGTCTAGGTTTCCTAGGTCGATATGCCATTGAGGGTCGTTTTCAGGGTACATTTCCTCAACGGTCGGCATAAAGAGGATATCACAGCCTACCGACTCCAACAGGGCGATATCATTTTCTATAGGGCGTGGGTATTTCTCCAGGTCCTTCGGGTCATTAAATTGAGTTGGATTGACAAAAATGCTACATACTGTGATGTCGGTCAGTGGTTTAGCATAGTTGATCAAGGAGAGGTGACCTTCATGCAGCGCACCCATGGTCGGTACCAGGGTGATGACTTGATTTTGTTGGCGGATTCCAGCAAGTTCATGTTGGAGTTCCTGTTTAGTGCGAAAAATTTTCACGGTCAAAAATTAGAAATAAGGTGCAAAAATGGGGAATAAAGTTTAAATTATAAAATGATGATTTTTAATCAATTGTAAAATTGATAAATTAATTGTATCTTTGTAGACCGATTTTACTATTCAATAATATAAAAAACAGTTGGAGATGGCAAAAACGAAAATCTTGTTTATAACCCATGAAATGTCGCCTTTCCTTGAACTAAGTAAAATTTCTGAAATAACACGCCAGTTACCACATGCTATGCAAGAAAAAGGGTTCGAAATCCGAATTCTGATGCCGCGTTTTGGTAATATTAATGAGCGCAGAAATCGTCTTCATGAAGTGATAAGGTTGTCGGGAATGAACATAGTGGTGGACAATAATGATAATCCGCTAATTATTAAGGTAGCATCATTGCCGGCGGCAAGGATGCAGGTGTACTTCTTGGACAATGAAGAGTACTTTCAGCGGAAAAAAGTTTTTCGTGATGAGCATGGTAAGGGCTTTGCAGACAATAATGAGCGTTCATTATTCTTCTGTAAAGGCGCTTTGGAAACCGTTAAGAAACTAGGATGGTCGCCAGATGTGGTTCACTGTCATGGATGGTTTACCGCGATGGTACCTGCTTACTTGAAAACAGTTTATCAGGATGATCCTACATTCAAAGATTCCAAAGTGTTCTTCTCCTTGTACAATGAAGAATTCGGAAACGATTCTTTAGGAAGCAAGTATGCTGAGATGGCTGCACAGTCAGACATTGATGCAAGCAAATTGAAGGATTATGGATCTGGCAGTTATGTTGATATCTATAAAGGTGCTCTATCCTTTACAGACGTTGCCGTGAAAGCCGACGCAGACATCAATCCGGAAATTCTTTCTTACATCCAAGAAAATAACATCCGTACCTTCGAACCTTCGTCAGATGAGGACTATGAAGCCTTTTCTGAACTATATGATGAGTTCGTAAACGAAGAAGTTTCAGCCTAAGCTGAGGATAAAAAGAGACCAAAAAAGGGCAGAGATCATTTCTCTGCCCTTTTTTGGTTTTTGTTTGAACCAGGATACCCAACGGCAGAGCTAAGGTATACCAAACTTCTTGTTACTTTTGAAGCCCAAAAGTAACCAAAAGGCTTCGGCCCATTTAAGGTGGCTTTTCGCACGGTCATCCGCACATGGACAAGAATGCCTTGTTGTCGGGGATATCTTCCTTCAAAATTCTCCCTTTTGATGGAGAATTTTTTGAAAGCATCCCAAGGCCAATCCCATCGCACGGGGCATCGGCATTCTTTCCATCTTTCCGCCACTGGAAATGAGCCGGGGGCTAAAGGGCTTTCTTCGGAAGGATAGATGTTTGTATATTGGCACTAAAAACCCACAACGTGGGTGAAATATTTATAGAACCTGGATGTTTGGAATTGCCAACCCACAGCGTGGGTGAAATATTTTTCAATAAATCTTTCTGAATAAGAAAATAGTTCGTTCGCGTTGCTCACGATGACACTTCTCTTAAAAATATAAAATAAACTGATTCTTCGTTTCACTCTGAATCTCTCCTTTGCACATTTTGATTCTGAACGATCAGTGAAGAATCTGTATGGTTTTTCGTCTCATTACCATGTCTTTCTCAATCGAAGATTGAGAAAGACATGGTAATGCAATCCTAATATTTATTCAAAATATAAAGCGGGCGTATTCGATACGCTCCTACAAAATTTACACCTGTCCAATGGAATGTTAGGCTAGATCATGGTCCATCCTCTTATCCCATACCCTGAGCGAAGCTGATGGGCATCCTGGTTCAATAATATTCCTTATCTTCGTACATGAAAATTAAAGTAGGATTTGGCTTTGATGTCCATCAGATGAAGGCAGGACATCCTTTTGTTGTTGGCGGTGTAACCTTGGATCATCATGCGGGAGCTTTTGGGCATTCGGATGCGGATGTTTTGGCGCATGCGATCTGCGATGCGATTTTAGGTGCTGCGAATCTGGAAGATATCGGATACCATTTTCCCAATACGGATGATCGCTGGAAGGGAGCCAATAGTTTGGACCTGTTGAGACATTGCATCAAGTTGATTAAGGATAAGGGCTTTGAGTTGGGCAATATTGATGGGATGCTTTGTTTAGAGGCGCCAAAGATCAAACCTTATATTCCGCAGATGAAAGCGAATATTGCGGAGGCTGCCGGAATATCTGTTGAGGATGTTTCCATAAAAGCGACGACAAATGAGCAGATGGGCTTTATCGGTAGGGAAGAAGGTGTGGTAGCCTATGCAGTCTGTTTGTTGGAGAAAACAAACTATTGATTAAATCGTCTAAAGTAATTGATGGCAATAACAGCTGCTGTCAAAGCTAAAAGACTTCCAAGATAAAAAGGTGCGCTCGGTAGATATATCGGGCCATTTTTTTTGGTGAAATAGGAGAATAAGGTGGTCATGAGTAAAGGTCCGATGATGGCCGTCAGACTGATAATACTGGCCAAACCGCCTTGAATCTGTCCTTGTTCGTTGGCTGGAGTATGGTTGGAGATGGAACTCTGCATGGCAGGTCCGGCGATTCCGGCAAATACGTAAAATATACTGGAGACAAAAAGGGCTAAGGTGCCTCCCGCCAATCCAAAACCAAGTAAGGAAATACAATTCAGCAATAGCCCAAAAATTATACTCTTTGGAATTCCAATCTTAGGGATGATAACGCGGATCAGTCCAGCTTGGACAATGGTAAGCAGGACGCCAATAATCCCTAAGGAATAACCCACCATCCGTTCATCCCAATGGAACTTTTCCATGGTAAAGTAGGACCAAGTACTCTGCACGGCATGTGCGGCAATATTGATCAAAAAAATACAGATGACCAAGGGCATGATCACGGGATATTTTCTGATATGGCGGAAGCTTCCTACCGGATTCGCGTTGATCCAGCGGAAATTTCTGCGGTGTTCTTTAGGCAATGATTCGGGAACCACAAAATAACCATAAAGGAAATTGAGAAAGGTAAGCCCTGCAGCGGCAAAGAATGGGTATCGAGGGCCATAATGCCCTAAAACTCCACCGATCACCGGTCCGATAATAAATCCAAGACCAAAGGCGGCACCGAGCAGGCCAAAATTCTGGGCTTTATTTTCCTTGGTTGAGACATCGGCAATATAGGCTGCGGCTACGGTATGGCTAGCTCCGGTGATTCCAGCGACCAATCTTCCGACGAAGAGCCAGAAAATACTGGGTGCAAATCCTATCAGGAGGTAGTTGATGGTAAATCCAAAAAGGGAGCAGAGCAGGACAGGTCTTCGGCCATAATGGTCACTTAAATTTCCGAGGATGGCGGCGAAGAAGAACTGGGTGAAAGCATAGCAGAAAGTCAACCAGCCACCATAAGCAGAAGCTTGGCTGAGGTTGCCGTGGATCAGTTCCTTGATCAGGGCAGGCATTACAGGGATAATAATTCCTAAACCAATGGAGTCTAAAACTACAGTAATAAATATAAAAAGTAACCCGGCTTGAGATTTTATTTTCGGCATATGCTACTCTAATATACTGTTTTTTTTGCCCCTGATAACGGATTCTGGAAAGAAATTTGGCCCTTAGACCACATTTTTTGGAACTATAAAGGTTAAGATTTATTTACATCGGGAAAAATATGGTATTTTTGTTGTTGCCAAATGAGATTTGGCACACTTACTGTTTATAGGGAAATGGACTTAAAGTAGTAAGGATAAGTTCGTTGTTTCATTAAATTATCAAATGAAGAGAGAATCAAAAAGTAGTAAACTTACAGAAGAGGATGTAAAGCGATATACAGGGGTCTTTTGGAAGGTGTTGTTGGGTTTGGTGGCTTTTGCATGTTTATTCCTCCTGAGTGTTAGAATTGGTATTTTTGGTAAGTTGCCTACCTTCAAGGATCTTGAAAATCCAAAAAGTAATTTAGCTTCAGAAATTTTGACCGATGACAATAGGGTCTTAGGAACCTATTTTGTTCACAACCGTTCAAACGTAAAATATACCGAGTTGGCTCCATCCTTGGTTCAAGCCTTGATCTCGACAGAGGACAAGCGTTTTTATGAACACTCTGGAATCGACTATTCACGTACCATGTCAACTGTACTGTTGACCTTGGCTGGAAACAAGCAAGGTGGTAGTACCATTACACAGCAGTTGGCCCTGAATCTTTTCGCTGAAAAAAGGGAAAAGAACTCCTTAAAACGTATCATGCAGAAATTCCAGGAATGGATTACCTCCGTTCGTTTGGAAAGAAACTATACCAAGGAAGAGATTGTGATGATGTATTTCAACACGGTTGATTTCGGGGCGTACAATACTTTTGGGATAAAATCAGCAGCAAGGACTTTCTTTAATTCCACTCCGGACAAATTAACACCGGATCAATCAGCGCTATTGGTCGGAATGTTGAAGGGACCTGGATATTATTCTCCTGTTCGTTACCCAGAAAGAGCGATTGCGAGAAGAAATTTGGTGCTCCAGAACATGAGGGACCAGAACTATATCACCAATGAAGAATTCGATAAGTATAAAGCGCAGCCTTTGGGCTTGAAATTGACGATCTCGAATTATGGTGAAGGATTGGCGCCTTATTTCCGTGCGGTATTAAAAGAGGAGATCAAGAAAGAATTCCAACGTCTGGCGATTACCAAACCAGATGGAACCCCATACGACCTAGATCGTGATGGATTAAAAGTATATACGCCAATCAATTACAAGATGCAACAATACGCAGAAGAAGCTCAAAAAGAGTGGATGCGTCGTCTGCAGAATGAATTTGACAAGCAATGGAGAAGAAGGAATGCCTTTACTGGAAAGAATGCCAATCTATTGGTAACGGGAATGAAACGTTCGGACCGTTATAGAGTCTTGAAAGCGGAAGGTCTATCGGAGGATCAGATCAAGAAAGATTTTGAGAAGAAAGTTCCGATGAACTTGTTTACCTGGAAGGGCGCGGTGGATACGGTAATGTCTCCGATGGACTCCATCAAATACACCAAGTTATTCTTGCGTAATGCGATGATATCCATGGAACCTCAAACAGGATATATCCGTGCATGGGTTGGTGGTGTTGATTTTGAGCATTTCAAATATGACCAAGTAAAATTAGGTACCCGTCAGGTAGGTTCGACTGCGAAACCATTTGTCTATGCATACGCCATCGATAATGGATATGGACCATGTGTTTCGGTTCCCAACCATATGCGTACTTATGGCGATTGGACACCAAGAGGAACAACCCAGGGTGGTGACCCTATTACCTTGAAAAATGCAATCAAATACTCCCAAAACTTTGCATCAGCTTATCTGATCAGTGAGGTTGGTGCAGCCAATGTTGCAGATCTGACCAAACGTATGGGTGTGAACTCGAATATTCCGAGCAACCTATCCATAGCCTTGGGATCCTATGATGCATCATTATTTGATATGGTTGGAGCGTATTCTGCATTTGTAAACCAAGGAACCTGGGTAGAGCCAACGATGATCTTGAGAATTGAAGATAAAAACGGTTCTCCGATCTATGAAAAGGCCCCTAAAGTATTGAAAGCCTTGAACAGTGAGACTGCTTATGCAATGGTAGATATGCTGAAAGGTGTTGTGGACGGGGGTACTGGTTCACGATTGAGATGGGACCCTAACTTTGGTGGATTGAAAAACCCAATCGGAGGTAAAACAGGTACAACCAACGACAACTCGGATGCCTGGTTTATCGGTATTACACCGGAACTTGTTACTGGAGTTTGGACGGGTGCAGAGGATCGTGGAATCAGCTTTAGCAGTATGCAATATGGACAAGGTGCCGCTGCAGCGATGCCGGTATTTGGTCTGTACATGAATAAGGTGTACAAGGATAAAGACCTGAATTATACGCAGGAAGATTTTCCTCAGCCTCCAGGAGGAATCACGAGGTTTGAGATGAACTGTTCCAACTTCTCGCAATTCTATGGAAATGATCCTTCGAAGAGCGATTCACAAATATTGGAAGACGATAGGTTAGGATTTTAACCGTTTCTTTAATAAATTAGACCAGACCTTTATTCTTCAGAAATAAAGGTCTGTTTTTTTTGCTACGATGGAATTTGACTATAAGAAAGAATTGACCAAGATTCCCCATAAACCAGGGGTTTATCAGTATTTTGACAAGGATGATACGCTGATCTATGTAGGGAAGGCGAAGAACCTGCGGAATAGGGTTGGTTCTTATTTTGTCAACGAAAACCAACTCAACAGCAAAACTAGGGTATTGGTCCGTAAGATCAGGCGGATTGCCTTTACCATTGTCGATACCGAAATTGATGCTTGGTTATTGGAAAATAACTTGATCAAAAAGCATCAACCTCGATATAATGTCATGCTTAAGGATGACAAGACCTATCCCTGGATCGTCATCAAGAATGAACCCTTTCCGAGAATATTCTGGACCCGTAAATACATCAAGGACGGTTCCAAATACTACGGACCCTATGCTTCTGTAGGGATGATGCATATCATCTTGGACATGATCAGGGAGTTATTCCCATTGCGTACCTGTAACCTGAGCCTGACCGAGGAGAATATTTCAAAAGGAAAGTTTAAGGTCTGTTTGGAATATCAGTTAGGAAACTGTTTGGGCCCATGTGAAGGGTATCAATCGGAGGAGAACTATGATGAGAACCTTTCTGACATCAAGGATATCTTGAATGGTAAGATAGCGGTGGTAACCAATCGGATCAAGGAACAAATGAACGAAGCCGTTCAACAAATGGATTTTGAAGGGGCGCATAAACTTAAGGTCAAGTTGGATAAGCTATCCAACTATCAAAGCAAGTCCACCGTGGTTAGTTCTTCCATTACGAATGTGGACGTATTCAGTATTGCATCTGAAGATAATTATGCCTTTGTAAACTTCTTGAAGGTAGTAAACGGTGTCGTGATCCAGACCCAGACCGTCGAATTGAAAAAACGGTTGGATGAAACCAATGAAGAATTATTGGCCATTGCCATTCCACAGTTGAGATCGCGATTCAGAAGCCATTCCAGGGAGATCATCGTTCCTTTTGAATTGGATATTGAAGGCAATGAAGATATCAAGTTCCATGTGCCTAAACTAGGAGATAAAAAGAAATTATTGGAGCTTTCACAAAAGAACGTGGCCTACTTTAAGAAGGAGCGCCTATTGCAATATGAGAAGCTCAACCCCGAGGTGAAGACGGACAGGATCTTGAAGCAAATGCAAAAGGACCTTCGCTTGCCACAATTGCCAAAACATATAGAATGTTTTGATAACTCGAATATACAGGGTAACTATCCTGTTTCAGCGGTCGTGGTCTTCAAGGATTCCAAACCTTCGAAAAAAGACTATAGGCATTTCAATGTAAAGACTGTTGAAGGGCCGAATGATTTTGCGACGATGGAGGAGGCTGTTTTCAGGCGTTATAGAAGACTTTTGGATGAAGACCAGACGTTGCCGCAACTGATCATCATTGATGGGGGTAAGGGGCAATTGGGAGCTGCCCTGAAGAGTTTGAAGTTGTTGGGGATAGAGAAGCAGGTCACTGTAATCGGTATTGCCAAACGATTGGAAGAACTCTATTATCCGGGAGACCAGTATCCGTTATATCTAGATAAAAAATCGGAAACCTTAAAGATCATTCAGCACCTGCGGGATGAAGCGCATCGGTTCGGTATTACTTTCCACAGAAACCAGCGGAGTCGGAAAACCTTTGTTTCGGAGCTGGACAATATTCCAGGCATTGGCAAGGTTACGGTCGAGAAACTATTGAAGACTTTTAAATCGGTGAAGAAAGTTCGGGAAGCGTCAGAAGAAGAATTAAAAAAAGTGCTTAATCTAAAACAGATGCAAGCACTTAAAACGTATTTTGCTGATAAAAGCTAGATTTTTACATAAATCCTAATTCCAGTTTAGCTTCTTCAGACATCATGTCTTTCGTCCAAGGTGGATCGAAGGTAAGTTCAACTACAGCCTCTTCGATACCCTCGATTGCAGCAACTTTTTGTTGCACCTCATCCATGATCTGTCCGGCCACAGGACAAGCAGGGGCAGTCAATGTCATGACGATCTTCGCTTTTTTATTTTCCTTGGTTATGATTTCATAGATCAATCCTAGATCCAATATGTTAGCGGGTTTTAATTCGGGGTCGTAAATTGTGGAAAGGGCTTCTTGAATTTGAGGAGCAAGGCCCAACCTATCCATGATGATTATATTCATATCTTAATTTTTTGAATCAGCCAGTACCTCTGCATAGATTCTTTCAAGTTCATCCATTACAATGGCTTGGCTGTATTTATCTAAATATTCTTTTTGGCAGTTTGCTTTGATTTCCAAGATCTTCTCTTTGGGGAGTGATATCCATTCTGCCAAGGTCTGAACCATATTGATATGGTTGTGAGGGTCAAACAATAACCCGGTATACAAAGGTACAACCATTTCATTTAAAATGCCAATACTACTGGCAATGACAGGTGTACCCAGCGCATATGCTTCCAGAACGGCTAAGGGCATGGATTCGTAGCATACTGATGGTACGATGACTGCGGAGGCGGATGCAATTTGATTGCTCAAGGTCTGCTTGTCCTGGAAACCCATGTATTGCATGTTTGGGCTATGGCTACAGATCAATTCCACCTCTTTCTGTAAAGGCCCTGTTCCATAGATCTTAATCTGATGATTGGTTGCTTTCCAAGCGTGTAATAAAGGGATGATGCCCTTTTCTTCCGACAATCGACCGACATAGACAAAATAATCAGATGTATACTCCTTGTTCACCTCTGCTACTTTTACGAAGTTTGGTTTGACGGTGAATTTATCCATTGGAACATTGAACTTGGACTTTGCAAAGATGGATTTGGAAAATTCAGAGAGGACGATGTAGCGGTCTATAGCCTTGAAGGTACCTCTTTTTCTATGGACCCAATAGGTGAAAGCTGTCCAGAAGGTTTTGATAAAGGAGTTTTCCAATACTTTCTTCTTAACGGCATCCCATGGGAAGTCTGCATTGATGGAGTTTAAGTAAATGTTTCCATCATAAAACAAGGTTGCAGAAGGGCAGATCAACCTAAAATTATGCAGGGTCATGACCATTGGGATCTTCATTTTTTTGATATGAAGGATAAACAGCGGACCTAAAGCATAATGCATATTGTGGATATGAACAATATCCGGTTTGAAGGCTTCGATGCGTTCCTTGATTTTTTTTACCTCGGGCCAATTTATGGGGTAGAGCAGATATTGTAGGTATCCTTTTGTCCCTCTGACATTGCGTACGGTATAAAGATCTACTTCATGGTTCTTTCTTAAAGCTTCCATTTCTTGACCCATGACAAAATCCTCGCCGCCTATATGTTGGTATTGATTGTGTATGATGAGTATGCGCATGAGTAGATCCTTAAAAATTCCCTGCAATTTACATGTTAAAAGGCTAAAATCAAATCCTAAGGCTTCAGCTATTCCGTCTCAAATTGTTATCTTCGTCCTAATTTTACAAGATTATGTTCGAACAGCATCCCTATGGCAAGTTGATTGCTGGATATATTCAAAATGCTGAGTTTCCAAAACAACCTGCCGACTTATATGATCCAATAGCTTATATCCTTTCCTTGGCTGGCAAGCGCATCCGACCGATGTTGGTCCTGATGGGAGCAAAGTTGTTTGGCAAGGAAAATTTGGAGGAGGTTCTTCCTGCAAGTATCGCCATAGAATATTTCCATAATTTCTCGTTGATACATGATGATATTATGGATCGGGCGCCCTTGAGAAGAGGCAAGGAAACAGTTCATCAGAAATGGAACGATAATGTTGCGATCCTATCTGGCGATGCCTTATTGGTGAAAGCCTATCAAGAATTGGGAAAAAGTCCTGCTGACCGTATCCCAAGCTTATTGCATGTGTTCAGTAAGATCGCTTTGGAAGTTTGCGAGGGGCAGCAATTGGATATGGATTTCGAGAATATGGCAGATGTATCTGAGGATGATTATCTGAATATGATCCGTTTGAAAACATCGGTTTTACTTGGTGGAGCACTGCAAATGGGAGCGATATTGGCGCATGCTGATGAGCAGCAGCAACAATTGATCTATGATTTTGGAGTGAATCTGGGAATAGCCTTTCAGCTTCAAGATGATTACCTAGATGTTTACGGGGATCCTAAGACCTTTGGAAAGCAGGTAGGCGGTGATATCCTATGCAACAAGAAGACGTATTTAAGGATAAAGACAGAGCATTTGATTGATGATTCCGCTAGGGCAGAGTTTGGGGAACTGATCAATTCGGATGATATAAAAGATACAGAGAAAGTAAGCCGAATGAAAAATCTATATGCGAGATTTAATATCGACAGGCATGCTGAAGAAATTAAGTTGCGATTTATGGATCTGGCTTACAATAAATTGGAAGAAATTGCCGTTCCTGAATCGCAGAAGGTGGAATTGAAGAATTTAGCAGATACTTTGATGCACCGTACACGCTAATTATGAAAATTGCCAAGATTTTTATAATTTGGTGAAAACAGAAAAAGAATTAATAGAGCTAAGGACATTAATGGAGCCACTAAAAATCACCATATTTCAAGCATACCTTTTTTGGGAGAATGTAGATAAGAACCTTCAGAATTTAGGTTTAAGGCTGTCTTCATTGCGTGAGAAAACGGATCTGATTATTTTGCCAGAGATGTTCAATACAGGCTTTACCACGAATGTGGAAAAATGTGCAGAGACCATGAATGGCAAGACCATGCATTGGTTGTATGAGACAGCGAAGAAGTTTGAATGTGTAGTTGCAGGTACCTTGATCATTGAGGAAGACAGTAAGTATTTCAATCGATTTGTGTGGATGTCGCCAGATGGCAGCTTTGTACATTACGATAAAAGACATTTATTTTCAATGGCCGGCGAGGATAAAGTCTTCACTGCAGGACAATCGCGTATTATTTTCCAGTTGAAAGGTTGGAGAATCTGTCCGATGATCTGTTATGACCTGCGATTTCCGACTTGGTCGAGGAATCAGAATGGGGCATATGATCTGATGGTCTATACGGCGAGTTGGCCAGACAAGCGATCATCGCATTGGCGTGCATTGATACCGGCACGTGCTATTGAAAATCAAGCATTTGTAATCGGTGTGAACCGAGTAGGCCATGATGGGAAAGAAGTATATTATTCAGGTGGATCGATGTGTATCTCGCCGAATGGTGATGTAGTTTACTATAAGCCAGAAGATGAAGACCTGTATACCTTTACCCTGAACCCTAAAGATTTGGAGGAAAGTAGAGAGCAATTTCCTTTCCTGAAGGACCAAGACCAATTTAAATTCTTATAGTTCATTTGAACAGTTAAGAGTTAGGCCAATTTGAAATTCAATTTATTTCTGATTCAGAGGATCAAGAGGTTATTATCAATCCTTATACGGTCTTTCTAAGACTGCTTGTTGGACGATGGCTTGACGGAGGTTAAAGTGTTGAGGCTCTAGGTCTATGACTTCCATTGGTTTTCTTTCGGATTTCAATTTCTCTTCTTTGAGTCTTTTTTCAGCAGCCAATCTTTTCTGTTCTATTTTTCTTTGCCTTGCTATTTCCACTTCATCGTAAGATGGAATCTCGCTATAGGTTTCTACCTGTTTGGGTTTTTGGAATACGACAGGTTTTGGAGCCGGTTTAGTGGTCTGAACAGGGGCAGGGGCTGGTTTAGTTTGTTGAAATGGATTTTGGTTTGGAAGTTTCTTTTTGAGCTCTTCCAATCTTTTTTTAGCTTTTTCTTGCTCTTCTTGGTAGCCTTGGTAAATCTTGTAGATTACACTGCCGATAACGATAAGAATGATTAAAATAGGATTATCCATATCTATAAAAATAGCTAAATTTTTCATTGAAATTATTTATCATAGATAAATAATTTGCAATTACAGCAATTAATCATTTAATTGCATCAACAACTTTATTACCAAATTAACCTGATATGATAACAAATGAGATTTATTATGCAAATGAATTCTATTCATTCTTAACGGGGAGAGTTTCAACAGCAATTGGCAGACGCTTGCAAAGGAACTTTAAGGATAGTGGACTTCATATTACAGCGGAGCAATGGAGCGTCCTTTATTTCCTATGGGAATCGGAAGGATTGAGCCAACAGGAGATTGCCAAGCTGACCTTTCGCGACAAACCCAGTGTATCGCGATTGATTTCCAATCTAGAAAAACAGAAGCTATTGGTGCGGGTGAGCAGTTCTGGAGACAAACGGGCAAACCAGATCTATCTAACGGCGCAGGGCCATAAAATCAAGGATAAGTGTATGCAACAAGCAGAAAAAACTATCTCTGAAGCTATGGCGGGTGTTGATAGAAACTCTATGAAACAGGCCCAACAGCTTTTGGAGATAGTTTTTAATAACTTGAAGTAAGATTGGCTTAATCAAATACTTCCGGAGCGAAGTCGCTGCGGTTGTTTACCAATTTACCTGTATTCTTAAAGTAAATATCTTGGAAGCTTAGTGTATTCTGACTATCGACCTTACGGAAGAATTTGTCAGCATTGACCTCATCGAGGCTATTGAAACCACAGGCTTCCATGATTTCTACGGTAGCACGTAATGTGTTACGGTGGAACTGTGCTACACGCACATATTTATCTTCTACGTCCAATCCTTTGTAAAGGTGAGGCTGTTGCGTTGCAACACCTACCGGACATACGTCTTCATTACATTTCAGGGCTTGGATACAGCCTAATGCGAACATCATTCCACGTGCGCTATAGCATGCATCAGCACCTAAAGCGATCACTTTCAGGATATCAAATCCCGTAACGATTCTACTTGAAACGATGATTTTGATATGTTTCTTCAATCCGAAGTTGATCAAGGTCGTAGTTACGAAAGCCAAGGCATCGTAAAGCGGCATACCCAAGTTGTCCGTGAATTCCAAAGGAGCAGCACCGGTACCACCTTCTGATCCATCGATAGAGATGAAGTCAGGCATGATCTGGGTCTCTTGCATCGCCTGGCAGATTTCGATGAACTCTTGTTTATCACCTATACAAAGTTTGAAACCTACAGGTTTGTAATCGGAAAGTTCACGCAGCTTTTGGATAAAGTTCATCATCTCTACAGGAGTTTTGAATGAACTGTGTGCCGGTGGAGACATTACATCTGTACCCGGAACAACGTGACGGATCGCAGCAACCTCAGGGGTGTTTTTTGCCGCCGGAAGGATACCTCCATGACCAGGCTTAGCACCTTGAGAAAGTTTCAATTCGATCATTTTCACATAAGGGCGGGTCGATTTTTCACGGAAAAGGTTTGGTTCAAAGTAACCATTTTCATCCCTACAGCCGAAATAACCGGTACCCACCTGCCAAATCAGGTCACCACCGTTGATATGGTATTGTGAAATACCACCTTCACCGGTATTGTGGGCAAAGTTTTGTAAGGCTGCACCTTTATTTAAGGCAGTAATGGCCGTGCGGCTCAATGCTCCGTAACTCATTGCGGAGATGTTGAACACGCTTAAGCTATAAGGTTGCTTACAGGCTGCATTACCTACAGTAGTACGCAAATTGTGATCTTCGATATGAACAGGGAAGATACTGTGTGCAGCCCATTCGTTTCCTACAGCCTGCGGGTCGCTTTGCATACCGAAGGCAACAGTTTCACGTTGGTTTTTCGCACGTTGATAAACGATAGAACGCTGACGTCTGTTGAAAGGTCTACCATCTGTATCAGACTCCCAGAAGTATTGTCTTAATTCTGGGCGGATGGACTCCAAGAAATAACGGAAGTATCCAACCACGGGATAGTTTCTTAAGATCGCATGTTTCGTTTGGAAACTGTGATATAGGGCGATGATTAAGAGCGGGAATGGAATCAGTAACAACCAAAACCATTTTGGAGTAAAGATGACACCAAAAGAGATAATTATTAGGTTTACTAAAATAATGATCCCTAGGATGAGTTTTCTTACCTGCATGATGAAATTATTATGCTAAACTTATTATAATTTATTACCACAGTCTAGGTTCCGCCATAAATGTGCCATAAACGGAACAAGAACCCTATAACCGGTTATTTGCATGCAAAATTAGCAAGTTCAGAGGGTATTATGAAAAAATTAGTAAGAAGTTTAAAGATTTATTGAATTGTTAATTTTCTGAATTATTCTCTCTTGTTTTAATAATAAGGTCCGATATTTTTTGGTAAATAAGTTGCCAATCAGGATGGGGGCTAAGAAAGTTGAAATGCGTAACCATGGTTGTTTTGTCATTTCTTGCTGCAGGTCCTGTCTGAACCTGTCTAGGTTCGTGATTTTGCACTTTTTCTGCCGTTGCCTGGATGATCGGACGGATGAGATCGAAGGGTAGATTATGCTCTTGGAGCAGGTCATAGGAAAGCTGGAAAAGAGCGTTGCTGAAGTTGTTTGCAAAAACAGCGGAGACATGCAAGGCAAGCCTCTGTTGTGAATTGCAAGCGAATGTATAATCTGAAATCTCGCTGGCTATTTGCAAGAGTGCTTGAGCGGATTTTTCATTGTTTCCTTCAATGCCGAAGGGGGTATGGCTCAGATCTACCTCCTTGTCCTTGGAAAAACTCTGGATAGGGTAAATCACCCCGTGGTTTTTGAACTTCTTGAGAACTTCAATTTCAGTGGCACCTGAGCAATGGGCAATGATGCCTTCCAGATCATTCGGAAGGTTTTGAGCAAGCTCAGCGATTGCTGAATCAGAAACGGCCAATAGATAGAGATCGGCCTTGGAGTCCAATTGAGCGAAGTTATCGATAGCCTGAGCGGATAAAACATTAGCCAATGCATTGGCATTGGCTAATGTTCTAGAATATACTTGAGCAACATGATGTCCAGCATCAGTGAATGCTTTCCCAAGGTGGGTCGCAATATTTCCACTGCCGATAAGGACGATATTCATTATGCTGCTTGTTTAGCTTCTTTAATTTTATTGTCTTTTAGTCTACGATAAATGGCCATTCCAAAACCAATGGTCATGACGATGGTACCACACCAGAAGAAGTTGATATAAGGGAATTTGATGGCTTTGAATACCACCCATTTCTTTTCTGGAAGAGGTTTTTGGTAAGCCATTAATTCCAGTTTGTTCTTCTCTGGCATAATCTTCGTAAATCTGAATCTTAGCCCTTGTTCTGGGACATCTTTATAGAAATCGAAGGTATTGCCACCTTTGATCAAAAAGATTGGTTCTACAGGGAATTCCTTGCCATCTGAAGCAACCACCTTGATCTTTAATCCAACCAAAATGTCATCGTCAGCCTTTGGCATGTTTTCCAATTTAGCATCCTTGTTGATGCCTTGGATCACATAGAATCCATTTCTATAACGAAGGGTATCACCAACATTGACCTCATAGGTTGCAGGTTCTTCATAGTCTTCAAAACCAGCACTTCCTTCCTGAGCATCCTGTTCAGCTGGTTTCTGGGAATCAGAAGCTGCTGCGGTGATAACCGTATAGATGTCATGGGTAAGGAAATGTTTCGTTCCTGGAGTTCCGATCAATCCACCCATTTGCGGGTTGTTCTGCGCAAAAGGCTTTAAGACAAAGGAATTTTTGATGTTGCCTGTCTCTTCGTCGATTTCATCGTATTTGATTTTATAAAAGACGTTAGGTTTGGCAACAGAGTCACCGATGTAAGTGATCTTGTATTTTCCCATATCAACAGGTTCACCTTCTGTTAAGAACAGGTTGTCCCCTGGTTTTTCTACTTGGTCAAATCCTGCTACGGCGATATAGTTACTGCTGTTTACAGAAACCACCTCGTTGGTAGCTGCAGCGATCAATGCTCCGATTAGCAAAAGACCAAAACCAATATGGGATACAGCTGATCCTGCCAAGCGCCATTTACCTTTGAACGAATCACCCAATACCCTTAAGTTCACCAAGATTGCGAACACCGAAGTAAAGGTGATCAGGATGAACATGATATTGGTGTAAATATTTGTGAAGTAAACGATAGCTGCTGAGATGACCAAAGCGAAGATAAAGGATGCCAGAGTAGCTGCCCAAAACTTTTTGCTATCGGTACGTTTGTATTTTAGGAATTGCGTAAATGCAGTTAATAGCATGACAACAACTGCAAATGCACCTTGCCATTTGTTGTAATGAGGAATTGGGTCTACCGGAGGGGCTACCTTTGTTCCAAACAATGCATTGAATACGGGAATGGAGGTCGTTGCGATCATCTGCACACAGGCAACGGTAAGGACCAATGCACCGATGAATAACCAAAATTCGCGTGAATATATTTCTTCTTCTTTCTTGGTGCTTGGCATTTCTTTTCTTCTTGCAACCAATAACACGATCATAATGATCAAGAAAATAAGGTTGAAGATGATAAGCTGCCCGGACATCCCTAAACTGGTGAAGGAGTGTACCGATGTTTCGCCCAAGATACCGCTACGTGTCAGATACGAAGCATAGATTACAAGGACAAAGCTGATCATTGCCAAGAATACGGCAGTAAAGTAAGCATGTCCAGTGTTTTTATAAGCTACCATGACGTGAACGGCAGCAATCAAGGTCAACCAAGGAATGATCGATACGTTTTCAACAGGGTCCCAAGCCCAGAAGCCACCAAAGTTCAGTGCTTCATACGCCCAGAAAGATCCCATGATGATACCTGCACCAAGGATCATCACTGCGAATAATGCCCAAGGCAATCCTGGATTGATCCATTCTTTATAGCGTTTTTGCCAAAGTCCGGCTGCTGCGTAAGCAAAAGGAACGATCATGGATGCAAAGCCTAAGAATAAGGTAGGAGGGTGGATAACCATCCAATAGTTCTGTAACAATGGGTTTAATCCACGGCCATCTTTGATCATGCTCAGGTAATTCGGATCCTTTAGGATAGGCCAGTTCATGGCATCCCTAAGCAAAATAAATGGTGAACTACCAATGCGGGAACCGAAGACCTCTACACCTAACAGCATGGACGCCAAGAAAAGTTGACATAGCATGACAAAGGTCATCACCGGGCTTTCCCAGCTTTTCGCCTTGAATACTAGGATAGACCCTATGACCACTTGCCAGAACATCCATAGCCAAAAACTTCCCTCTTGCCCTTCCCAGAATGATGAAATGATATAATGGGTAGGCAGGGTCATCGATGAATGCGCATAGGCATAGTGATATACGAAAAGGTGATTGTAGATGATATAAAAAAGGGTGGCACCAATCACAACGATTGACAGGGCATTAAGCCAAAAGCCAATACGCCCTAATTGTTTCCAAGATTTTTCTTCAGGGTATTTGGTTGCAAAGAAATAGGAAATGAAGGATAATAATGCTGCTCCAAAAGAAAGGACTACGAAAAACTGTCCAATTTGACCTGGAAGTAGATTTTCTCCAACGTAATTTACGTCCATAGAATATTGAGGTATTGAATTGTTAATTGACTGATGCTGTTGCTGGGGTAGATGATGTTTCAATCACCTCCATTTGATCCTGATTGTATTTCGAAGGACATTTCATCAAAATCTTGCTGGCATGGAAAACATTACCTTCCATTTTACCGGTCAAAACAATTTGTTCAGAACGCTCGATATCCTGAGGTTTAGAACCATTGAATACTACCTGACACTCTGTACTGTCATTGTCAAACATGTAAAAAGAGAAATGATTTGCATCCTTCACAGGATCATAATGCAGATCTTTTTGTTTATTCAAAACACCTACTACATAGATCTCTGTCTTCTTTTCCCTCGCCTCAGTAAATGTTGAATATGTACTAGAATCGGTATAGATCACAAGTATCATCGCAATAGCTATCGCTATAATTACAATTAAAATGATCGAACTTTTCTTCATCTCTATATGAATATAATATTAACCAACTGCAAAATTACGAAATAGTAGTGCAAGGAATGAATTTAGCAATGAAATTGAGTTATTTAGAATGTTTCTATTTAAGTTACGTTAAATTTTGTAAGTGTCTTGAATATAGCCTTTTGTGAAGGTTTCGAAGGTGTTTGGTTCTTGATTTCCAGAAAAATCTAATTTCAGGCTTTTGTAATAAAAGTGATTCAAATAAGAAAGCTCAGTCAAATTATTGTTTTTGAATGAGCTTTCCTATATTCTTTTATCCTTATTTATTAAGCTTCAGCTTGTTCTGGGTTAAATTTTTCTCCTGAGAATCTGGTGACTAACATTGCGGCGACGGTGTCACCTGTTGCATTCAGGACGGTGGCTAATGGGTCTACCAAGGCGCCGATAATCAATATAGATGGTACTGCTTCATTTGGTATTCCATAGATGGAGATCATTAGCATTTCTCCGATAAATCCTCCATTGGGAATCCCCCCAGCAACCATAGAGACCAAGACGGTGATGCCTACTGCGGTAATCAAGGTGGTTGGCTCAAAGAAATTCCATCCTAAGATGGAGAAAGCGACATAGATCTTTAGGATAGATGAAATGGCGGATCCGTTTTTGTAAAGGGTGTTTCCCAAAGGTACCACGATACTAGATATTTCTTTTGGAATGCCAATCCTGTTGGAAGCAATCAGGTTTGCGGGCAAAGTTGCCAAGCTGCTGCAGGTACTGATGGCTGTTAATGATGGTGAAATATTATGTTTCCAATAAGACTTTACGCCTGATGAACCTTTTGCAACAAAGGCATAAAGGCTGAAGAATACGATAAAAAATACGACTCCAAAACCATAGTAGAACCCTAATGGCTTGGCATAGAATCCAAAGAGTTCAGGACCTAAGGTCTTTACCTGATAGGCGAAATATGCTCCTAATCCAACAGGGCCAGCTTTCATGACCAAGATCAAAAGGTTTTCCATAACCTTGTTTCCAGCATTCAAGAAGGCAGTGAACTGTTTTCCCATCTCACCAGATTTACGGGTTGCCGTTCCGACCAAAAGGGCAAAGATGACAAAGGCCAAAATGTTTTTTCGGGAAAGCAGGTTGGCAAACTCATCAACACTCAAAAAACGCACGATTCGGTCGCCCCATGTTTCATCGGCATTGGTGGAAAGGGCTTCATTGACTGCCGAACCATCTGAAATGGCGGTGACAGGAAATGCCCAAAGTCCAGCGATGGTCGCTATGGCTGCGATGATAATCGTTCCGATAAATACCGCTGTCATAACCCCTATGGTCTTTCCAAGTTTGTTACTGTCCTCAATATTGGCAATGGAAGATGAAATGGCAAAGAATAGAAGTGGGATTACGGAAACGAAGAGTAAGTTTAAGAAAATATCACCTATGGGTTTAAGGATATCAACAGCCTGAGGGAAGAATATTCCGATCAGACTACCAATAGTAATACCTATTAGAAGTAAGATGATACTTCCGTAATTTTTTAGGATTTCTTTCATTTAAGTAATTTGCTCAAGCTAAAATAGTTGTTTTTATTTTAGATTTGCCAAAAATATATAATGGAATTCGTTAAAACAGCAGATGGCTCAAAAACTTTGTACCATGAGGAGGTGGGAGAGCATTACCATTCTAAACATGGTGCGCATCAAGAAAGTGTCCATGTATTTTTGAATACAGGGTTACGGTATTGGTTGGAGAAGGAATCAAGTGGTTCGGCATCTGTCTTGGAGATTGGATTCGGGACGGGATTGAATTTCTTGATGACAGCAGATTATTGCCATCAGCATCAGATTTCCCTTGATTATGTTGGCATTGAGGCTTTCCCCTTGAGCCAAGAATTGATTCAGCAGTCTGATTATGGTCAATATGTTGCTGACGTTATTTGGGAGAGTTTTGTTGAAAAATACCCAAATGCAATCAATTCAAGAACCAAACTTTTAGATACTGTACAGGTTGAAGTTGCTCATCAGAAAGTGATGGAATTTCATAGTGATGAACTTTTTGATGTTATCTATTTTGATGCCTTTGCAGAGATTCATCAGCCAGAAATGTGGACTCCTGAGACTTTAGCTCATGTTTGCCAATTCCTGAAATCGGGAGGTGTCTTTGTGACTTATGCCATTACGGGCAACTTAAAACGAGCGATGAAAGCTTTGGGTTTTAGCATTGAAAAAGCGCCTGGTGCTCCCGGAAAACGTGAAATGTTGAGAGCAACCAAGCTTTAGGATTTCTTATTTTTTAGGGATTCTCCCTACAGGTCTTCGATTTTGTCCCTCAGCCTTGGTCAGGTTGTCTCCAAGATCTCTACGGGCTTCATCAGCAATTTCGAGTAATTTCTCTAATACCTCTGGATTCTGTTCGATGACATTGTACCGTTCTCCAGGATCGCGGCGGAGGTCGTATAACTCCATGGTTTTTATTTCTAGTTCTTTGTAATTGCCTCCAAAGCCATCATTTCCGGGAAGTATACCTTCGTAAGATCTGGACTTGTGTGGAAAGACCAGCTTCCAGTTTTCAAAACGGACTGCCTCCAGGTCATTCTGGTTGTAATAATAGTACATGGATTTGCGTGGAGCTTCTGCCTTAGGATCTTTGATCTGTGCCAAGAAGCTAATTCCATCAATTTGATTAGGATTGTCTTTATAATTCACGATCTCAGCAACCGTAGCAAAAATATCCATGCTGCTGGTAAGGTTGTTGTTGATCTGACCTTCCTTAATCATGTTTGGCCAATAGATGATGCAAGGGACACGCTGCCCACCTTCCCAACTGGCTCCTTTGCCTTCTCTAAACCCTCCTGATGAACCATTATGATTGCCGAAGTTAAGCCAAGGCCCATTATCACTGGTAAAAATTACAATCGTGTTGTCGCTCAGGCCATTTGATTTTAAGGTTTGGAAAATCTGCCCCATGGAATCATCTATTTCGTGCATGACATCCCCATATAGCCCTTGATCAGATGTACCTCGGAATTTTTTTGAAGCAGCAATGGGCACATGGGTCATGCTATGGGCTAAATACAGAAAGAATGGATTGTCCTTATTGGCTTTGATAAAGTCTAGAGCCTGTTTAGTGTAGTTTTCAGTTAATACCGCTTGATCTTCAAGGTTGTTAATTTTCAACACCGTATCTGGAATACTTTGTCCATTTTTTATCTTCAATAGAGGTAATACAGGGTATTTTGAAACATAGCTATCAGGTTTAGCAGGCTTACCATCAAAGCCTACTGGCCACATATCGTTGGAGTAGGGGATTCCATAATAGGCGTCAAAGCCTTGTTTGGTAGGAAGAAATTCCGGTTCGCTTCCAAGGTGCCATTTGCCGATGATCTGTGTGCTGTAGCCTTTGCTCTTGAGCAATTCAGCCATGGTGATCTCATCTGGGTTCAGGCCCACTCCAGTAGAAGGCATAAATGCTCCACTGATCCCCATCCGATTAGGATAGTTACCCGTCAATAATGCCGATCTAGAGGCTGAGCAGACCGCTTGAGGTACAAGGAAATTGGTGAAGCGGATTCCATTATTTGCCATCCTGTCCAATTCTGTTGTATGATATCCCAACGCTCCGGTAACACCAAGGTCACCATAGCCAAGGTCATCCATAAAGACGAGGATAATATTAGGCTTAGTCAGATTTTTCTGTGCAAAAGCATTGTTAAAGAGGATGCTTATTGCGAGCAGCAAGGGAATTCGATAAATCATAGGGCTTAGGTCTTTTAACTAATATAAGCAAAAAAAGGTCGCTGAGATAAACCCCAGCGACCTTTTTTGTGTTAAATTTTCTTAGTGTCCTTCGTTACCATCGGCACCGTGAGCATGTCCATGAGATAATTCTTCAGGAGTAGCTTCGCGAGTGTCTAAGATTTCGATATCGAAGTTTAATTTTTTACCAGCCATTGGGTGGTTCAAGTCAGCAACAACTGCATCTGGAGTTACTTCTACAACAACAGCACGGAATTGGTTTCCTTGGTTGTCTTGTAAAGGAAGAACTTCACCAACTGGAGGAAGTCCAGTTTCTTTGAACATATCAGCAGGTAATTGTGCAATAGCACGATCATCGCGTTCGCCATAAGCATCAACCGCTTCTAACTCGAATGATTTTTTGTCACCAGCAGCTAAACCAGCGATGTTTTCTTCGAATTTAGGAAGCATCATGCCTACACCATATAAAAATGTTAAAGGATTTTCAGTCGTTGTTTGCTCTACAAATGTTTTTTCACCGTTATCTTCAATTGTGTGAAGAACGTAATTCAATGTTACTACATTGTTGTTTTCTACTGCCATTCTGATTAGATTGTGGGAATCTATCCCTGTTTATTATTTATTAATTCTATAATATCCGTAATTGACGATTGTGGAAGGCTGCAGGTTTTCTTCTGACAAAGGTATGCTTTGTCTTCCACTGTGTTTTTATGCTCTAACAAAGGAAGACTGCTTTTTGTTCCCCCTAAAGTGATTTTGTTGGGGATGTAATATTGATCTAATTCCTTTCGCCAAGCCTCACCTTGATCTCCCGTGATTGCGATCTCCCAAACGCCAAAGTGGAGTTCTAAGAGTTGGATTGCCCAATTTGAATAGGCCGAACCATAGGATTTAATATGAGGAAAAACATTGGCAAAAACTCGATCTGCAATTTCCGTGTACCTACTATTATCAAATAATACGCCGAGTTTGAACAATGAACGCACTATTGTGGAAGAGGAAGCCGGAATTACATTGTCCATAATCTCACTTTTTCTCGCAATCAGAACTTCAGCGTCCTTACTGCTGTAATAAAATACAGCTTCATTCTCATCAAAAAACTGGGATATCGCTATTTCTAGGTAAGATTTTGCACGCTCAAGCCACTTTTCCTCAAAGGTTGCCTCGTATAAAGCTATATAGGCTTCAATGGTAAATGCATAATCATCTAGAAAACCAAAAATTGTTCTGTTGTGGTCTGACGGCTGATGAAGAAGTCTGCCATTTTGGCAACAATGCTCTTCGATAAAGGTTGCAATGCCTTCCGCTAATTCTAAAAAATGGGAATTAGCAAAGGTCCTATAGGAGTCAATTAACCCTTTCATGAACAAGGCATTCCAGGTAGTCAACTGTTTATGGTCCAATCCTGGTCTAATCCTTTTGCTTCTATATTGAAGGAGTTTTGCTTTTATTTCTTTTAGGTGCTCCTGCCATTCATCCTCACTGTAACCCGCTTCCTTGATGAGTTGATTATCCTCGGGGTTTACAAATGGGATGTTGATTTGTTCTTCAGTCCAATTTCCACTTTTTTTGATGTTGAATAAGTTTCTCGCGAGTTCAGCATCTTCACCCAAAACATCAAACTCTGCATAGTCGAAGGTATAGAATTTACCTTCTACACCTTCCGAATCAGCATCAAGTGCTGAATAGAAGCCTCCATTTGGATCCCGCATTTCGCGTTCAGCCCAAGCTATGGTTTCTTCAACAATGTTTTTATATAATATTTGGGGTCTGTTTTGATAAGCTTCACTATAGAGACTCAATAACTGACCATTATCATAGAGCATTTTTTCAAAATGGGGGACATGCCACTTCCCATCCACAGAATAGCGGGCAAATCCACCCCCAACCTGATCATAGATGCCACCATTTGCCATTTTTTCTAATGTAAAATGAACATGGTCTACCACCCCTTTATCATGGTTTAAGAAACCATAACGTAAGAAAAAGATCCAGTTATTGGGAAGAGGAAATTTAGGAGCACGAGTATAACCACCGTTTTTACCATCAAATTGCTCCTTCCACGGTTCTACGACCTGGACGATATCACTTAGGGTATATTGTTCAGGAATGTTCTGTATGGGGAGTTTTTCAGCTTGCTGGATGCCTTGGGTAAGTTTTTCAGCATAATCTATGGCAACCTCAGGTTTTTCTTCCCACATTTGCGCAATCTGTAGCAGAATCTGTTGCCAATCATTTGGCTTAAAATAAGTTCCGCCATAGATTGGTCTGCCATCTGGGAGACAGATACAGTTTAGGGGCCAGCCACCGGAATTGGTCATTAATTGAACCGCAATCATATAGATCTGATCAATATCCGGACGTTCTTCTCGATCTACCTTAATGCAAACAAAAAACTTATTCATGGTTTGCGCGACGGCCTCATTTTCGAAACTCTCGCGCTCCATTACATGGCACCAGTGACAAGCCGAATAGCCAATGCTAACGATGATTAACTTGTTCTCTTCTTTTGCCTTATTTAATGCTTCTTCACCCCATGGAAACCAATGAACAGGATTGTGTTCATGTTGCTTTAAATATGGGGAACTTTCACCTTGTAGTTTGTTTGCCATAACATACGAAGGTAAAAACTATTATTTTAATAATCCTACTAGGTTGGCAGTTCCTCCTCCTAACATTTCAAAGGTCAGATCACCTTCAAGCTGTAAAATTGATACATTGGAAGTAGCCAGCTCAATTTCAGAATGGCTCAGATAGTTGGTCAGGTTAGAAAGCCCTGGATTATGACCAAATATCAACAGGGTATCATATTCATCCGGAACGCTATTGATCACTTTTAGGATATCCATAAAATGGGCCTCATAAATATCTCTCGTCTGGTGGATGGATTCTTTAGGGTAGCCAAGCACTTCACAAAATAATTCTGCTGTTTGGATGGCACGGTTTGCAGAGGATGAGATGGCAAGGGTCTTTTCATCTATTTTAAAAGAGTCTTTTAGCTTTTGAGCAATCCTTTCCGCTCTTTCTCTGCCCTTTTTTTGTAGGTCTCTATAAAAATCATCTTTTGAAAAAGAGTGTTCTTCAGCTTTGGCGTGCCTGATAAGATATAATGTTTTCATGTTTTGAATACCTAGTTAAAACACCAAGATAAAGAAATATTAATTAACAAATCGTTCTGAAATTGTTAAGTATTATAACTAAACCCTGTAATTCTCAATGAATTGTATGCTGTCCTTAAGCTTTTCAACCGAAAATGGCCTCAAACTTTTCTCAGAATTATCTTGCAGTTTTTTCCAAAGCACTTCATCATTGTACAAGCGTAAGATTTGCTCAGCGAATTTCTCTGTCGTATTGGCGTCAAGAATATTGATTCCATCTTGAAGATTCATTCCTTCTGCCCCAATCTTGTTGGTGATTACTGGTAAATAATATTCAAAGGCTTGGCCGATTTTTCCTTTAACGCCTGCGCCGTAACGAAGTGGAGCGATCATGTACTTCGTGTTGAGGTAAAAAGGTTCTATATCTTCAACGAAACCATGGAAAACAACGTTTTTTAAGGTTTTCTTTTCTTCATCAATATGTTCATCCAAGTCTCCTACAACATGTAGTTTTATTACTGGATTGACTTTCCAAACCGCGGGCATGATTTCATCAATCAAGTAATTTACAGCGTCAATATTTGGAGTATGTTTAGATCCGACAAATAGGATTCCTGAACGATCTTGGAAGCGCGGTGTTTCTTCTATCTTGATCCTTGGATAGTGGATGTTTGAAATCACATGAAGTTTCCTGTCGTCACAGAATTTACCCATATAAATCTTTTCCTGTTCAGAAATTGGAATTACGATATCAGCTTTTTCGGCTGCTTCCAATTCATACTGGTAAAACTTTTTATAGAGCTTTTTGAGTTCTTTATTGTTTTCCTCAAACTCTAATGCCCTTTTAAATCTTAAATGATGGATGTCTACCATATCAAAGATTACTTTGGCATTTGGAATGTACTTTTGGGCAGTTTTGTAATATTTATTAAAACTAATGGCCGTATGGAACCATACGATCGGCTGATGGAATACACTTCTTTTTAAAAATTGAACCACATCATTTTTAGCATGATGCTCATAAACCACGCAAATCCCTAACTTCTGGTAAAACTCGTTCGAATCATTCTCAAATTTGTTCTGCGTTGTAATCAAGGTGACTTGATAGCCCAATTCACAAAATTCCTTCATGATCTCTGTAAACCGTATCTCTCCTGAATTATTGTCAACTTTAGGCATTTGGTCGTGAAAGAAAATTATCTGTTTGTTGTTATTGATTTCCAACTTCCTTTCTTCGACGGTATTAGACTTTATTTTATCAAGGTATTTGCCCCAGCGAGAATAAAATATTTCCTTGTTTTTCTTAAAGATCATTTCTTTTTGAAGCGCTTTCTCTTGACTTTTATTCTTATAGGTCAGACCGTCAAAATGAATCACTTTTGAAAATGGACTGAAGTAAATTTTCTTCCCTTGGTCATATCTTATTCTAAAACAAAGGTCTGTTTCTTCAAAATATGCAGGTTTATAAATAGGGTCTAATAGATTGAGATTTCCTAGATCATCCGTTTTCCTGAAGAGTAGGCTGCATCCAGATGCATAATCCACCTCATACACATAATTAACTTCTGGAAAATATGCAGGAACATTATTGACCTGATGGATTCTTTCCGCACTTAATAAAAGCGAACCAGCTTCCTGAAGGGAACCATCGGTATTCAAGATCATAGATCCCACTGCTCCAACATCCTCTTTCGTGTTGAATACATTGACCAATTCATCTAAAAAACCTTTATTCACGAGGGTGTCATTGTTTAATAAATAGATGAAATCGCCTTTTGCTGTCCTAATACCTTTATTTACACTCTCTAAAAAGCCTAAATTGGTATCATTGGTTATTTGAACGGTGTTCTCAATATCCGAAAAATCGATGGCATCTTGGCTGCAATCATTGATTAATAGGAGTTCGAAGCTATTCTCGGGTAAATTTTGATGGATGGATTTTATACAGGCTCTAGTTGTCGCTTCCATGTTATAATATGGAATGATAATAGAGACTAAGGGTTGTTTCGTTTCAGGAAAAACAAGGGTTTCTTTAACTAAATCAGGCTCTTGAACATTTATTGTAAATTCATTGATCGTATTCTTTAGTCGTTTCTTTTTCTCGAAATATAATCTGATCTGCTTAGATAAACCCATTTATATATTGTAAAGTATTTTATAATAACTATCAAAAATCTAACCGTAAGTAAATTTTAGACGAAATTTATAATAAAAATGCTACAGAACTAGTCGATTTTAAATGCTAAACCATCAAATTCCTGTGAATATTTTTTATGTTTGATGATGATCCCAGAACAACCTGCAAATGTTTGTTTCGACGTCGAACGTTTAAAATATAGAAACGTTGGACTTTTTCATTTTTGCCTTCAATTGGGAAATGCCTTAATTGATATCGCTGATTCCGACTCTACCCTAAAACTGTATTTTTATGCTCCCCAAAACAGCCAAATCTTGAAGGGAACCCCTAACTACATAAACAGCAAGCCGATCCATAAATATATCCAGTCTTTCAAGGTTGATCTAAATGTTTGGCATGCCAGCAACCAAATGACAGACTATCTACCAAGGAACAATAAGATAGCCAAGGTCCTGACGATCCATGATCTGAATTTTTTACGGGAAAAACCTAAGGATAAGCAAAAGAAATACCTGTCCAAGGTTCAATCCAATGTCGATCAATCGGATGAAATTGTCTGCATTTCAGAATATGTGAAGCAAGAAGTTATGGAGTATATAGATGTGCGGAATAAACCATGTTCCGTGATCTACAATGGCAATAATATTAATCCAGCAGTTAGCCCAACAGCAATCAATTTCCCACTTTTGGACTTGTCGGTTCCCTATTTGTTTTTCGTAGGAGCAATCTTGCCGAAAAAAAACATCGAAAGCTTAGTCTATCTGTTGGTGAAAAATGAATTTAACTTAGTCATAGCAGGAGAGATCTTTGACAAAAACTATCAAAAGAAAGTCCTTGAATTAGGTAAGGAATTGGGCGTGATGGATAGGATTTATTTTATTGGAGCAATAAGTGAGGGAGAAAAAGTTTACCTTTTAAAGAATTGTAGATATTTTTGCTTCCCTTCAAAAACTGAAGGCTTTGGATTGCCTGTCGTGGAGGCGATGAGTTTTGGCAAGGATATCATATTATCAAATTCCACCAGTCTTCCGGAGATTGGAGGAAATGTAGTGCGATATCTTGAATCCTTTGATAAAGATTATTTAATTGAATACGGAAAAGAATTATGTTCTTTCCAGTTTTCAATGGAAATGGAACTTGCAGTAGTGGAAAGAAGTAAAATGTTTAGCTGGGAAAAAGCAGCTGGAGCTTATTGGAAAATTTATAAAGAATTAGCTTAAATGAGTCAAGTAAAGTTTGGAGAAGGAAAAACTATTTTATTGGCAATGCCAGATTGGTTCCTATACCATTCCGTGAAACAGCAATTGGAATTATTTGGGTTTCGCGTCATTGGTATTCCTTTTACTGGGAAATTTAAGTATAAAAACCTTGCTGATAGAACCATTAACTTCTTGAGGAAAGTCTTTTTCAATGACAGGAAATACAAACCCTATTTAAAATATCGTGATACTGGCCAAGGGATTACCAAGGCCGTAGAAGAATTGAACGAGATCGTTGATTACTGCCTGATGTTTCGAGCAGATTATTACCCTTTGGATATCGTTAAGAAGATCAAGGAAAAAAGTAAGGTCTTGGTTGGTTACCAGTGGGATGGATTAGATCGCTTTCCAGGGATAAAAGATTTAATTCCCGAGTTCGACCGATTTTTCGTCTTTGACCCTTCGGACCTGAATTTCCCTTCGGTTCAATCTGCCAGCAATTTTTACCTCAATAGCCATGATCCCCATGTTGAAAAGGATATCGATGTTTATTATTTAGGGAACTATGTGCGGTCTAGGATAAATAAACTGGAAAAATTAAGTGACTATCTAAAAAACATCCATTCTAATTCCGTGATCAAGGTCCATTCTGATAAAGAGAAGATTCAAAAGAAATATGGCGATAGATCCTTTGAATTGACAAAGAATTATGTCTCTTATGAGGAAAACCTAGATTTGGTGAATAGGTCTAGGATTATGGTTGATTTCTTGCACGATGTACACAAAGGCTTGTCCTTTAGGGTTTTCGAAGCAATCGGGAATGATAAAAAACTAATATTAGACAATCCAGAAATAAAAAAATATGAATTCTATAATCCTTCAAACTTTTTCCTCCTGCAGGGGGACAATTATGAAGGCTTGAAAGAATTTATCAATTCTCCATACGAGCCATTACCAGAAGACATCAAACACAAATACTCCTTTGAAAACTGGATCAGATATGTCCTGGATATTGAGCCTTACCAAAAAATCGATCTTCCAAAAAGCTAAACCAATTGCTGATACAGCCCCATGATCTGCTGGGCAATGAATTCATCATTAAACCGCTGTACATATTCTCTACCCTTTACGGCCATGTTGTTTGCTAATTCGGGATCAGAAAGGATCAGTTGTATGCTTTTTCTTATTTCTGCAACATTTTCCGGATCAATATAATTCGAGAAAGGTCCTGCTGCTTCTGGGAACACGCCAGAATTGGTCGTAATAACGGGTGTGCCTGAGTAGAGCGCCTCAATGATTGGAATGCCGAATCCTTCAAATTTGGAAGGATAAATGAAAATATTAGCCATGGCGTATATCGTGGCCAATTCCTCCATACTTAATCCTTTCATAAATACAACTTGCTTCTCCATCCCTTTTGAAGCGATATACTCCTTTATACTCTGGGTGTAAGGGGTTTCTTTCCCAATTATTACCAAGGGAATATCCAATCCTTCAATGGCCTTTACTATTTGAAATGCATTTTTTCTCGGTTCGATGGAACCAACATTCAATACGAAATCTCTTGGGAGGTTATATTTTGATCGAATTCTTTCTTTTTCCTCCTCAGTCTTTTCCGTTTTAAATGCAGGATGGCTCACCTGATAGATCACCGATATTTTATCTTCGGGAACCTGGTAGTATGAAATCAGGTCCTGTTTGGTCTGTTCACTGATGGCTATGATTCGATCGGCATTTTCCACGGCATATTTCGCCTTTTTATCATAAATCCATCTGTCCACAGCTCGGTATAATTCCGGATATCGTAAAAAGATTAGATCATGAATGGTAACGACTGATTTAATTCCTGCCTTTTGCAGTCCAATGGGTATTTCACCGGATAGTCCATGGTAGATTTGAACCTTATCCCGCTTTAGATCAGAAATGATGTTCCAATTTCTCCATACCATGGGAAGCATTTTCGAAATCTTGGAAGTCGGTAATTGAATTTTTCTATCAGTCAATTGGTTGGACGTCAGGTTATCCCCAAGTTTTGGCGTGTATTTAATATAATTATTCTCAGGATAGTGTTTTTCAAGTATCCTGATTAAATCCCTGCTGTAATTACCAAGGCCAGTATAGTTTAGGAAATATCTTTTGGCGTCAAATCCTATTGTCAACATTCAGAATTTCTTTTTCAGGTAATTAATTTCGTGAATTTAATTAAAATAAGTGTTTTTTTATCCTCTCGACAACCATTTCGCTACTTACTAAATCAATTGCCTCTACGCCATCACAAAGACAGGACTTATTGCCATAAACAGAATTCGGTCTATTGGGATGTCCCACCTGAACACAATCTTCCAATGACTGACCATATCCCAAAAATCCGGCATAAGGGTGGGTTGCTCCCCATACTGATACACAAGGAATACCCATAAGGGAGGCCATGTGCATGCCTGAGCTGTCCATGCTTACCATCAGATCGAGATGGGCAATGATATCCAACTCCTGACTTAAATTATATTTTCCTACTACAGAATGCACATTGGGGAATTGCTTTTCCCAGTTCTCCGTAATCTCTTTCTCTTTTGCTCCACCTCCAAAAAGCACAACCTGAACCCCTAAATCCGATAAGGAATGGATTACTTCGGTCATTTTTTCTGTGGGAAGAACTTTATAGGGGTGCTGAGCAAAAGCAGATATACCAACTTTTTTCGCATTTGAGGCCAGAATAGGCATCATACCCGGAGGAATCAGTCGATGTTGCTTTGCCAATTGATGGCTTAAGTGAAGGTTATATCCCAATTTCCTGAAAACATCAGCGTATCGTTCTGTAGTCAGCTTCAAGAGCTTAAAAACCTTGTCTTTGGTTCGTGTTAAAGCTTTCTTTTCCGGCCTCCCTTTATCTAGGATTTGAACCTGATATCCCGCAGTCCGAAAAAGGACGTCCAAAAACCTTGACCTAATATTATTGTGTAGGTCAGCAACCTGCTTCGTCTTGTACTTTTTCAGTTCCTTGAATAGCTTTATTAAACCAGGTAAACCTTTATGTTTTCCCTTGGGGTCGATAGGGTGGAAGATCAAGCGCGGTATTCCATCGAAAAAAGCAGAAAAAAACGGACGTGAAACCATAATGATTTCAGTGTCCGTATGTTGTTCTTGGAATTCCCTTAAAACCGAAGCAACCATGGCGACATCACCCATTGCAGAAAATCTAGTGACCAAGATTCGCTTCATCTCAGGAAATTATTTTTGAGCCCCGTAAAGTACAGGATTTAAGTTCGGGTCGTTGTACATTTTCATTTGCTTGTACACCTTCATGAATTTTTTGCCAGCTTCAATGTCTGCAAGCAATTCATCTATACTCTGGGAAAGGTCCTTGCGTTGCTCCAACAGCACATTTAACTTTTGCTGACAAGCATCTTGGTGTGCCTTAGAAACATCACTACGTAGGGTTTCCTGTTCCATATGGTAGATCTTCAGGGCTAAGATCGATAATCGGTCAATTGCCCATGCCGGACTTTCCGAATTGATCTTCGCATCAGCTAGCGCAACCACATCCGCAAATTTCTGAAGATAATAACTATCGATAAACTCAACGGTATCCGTGCGCTCCTGATTTTGCCTGTCGATTCTTCTCTTCCAATATAGACCTTCACGCGGATCAATATTAGGATTACGGATTACATCCTCCATATGCCATTGCGCCGTATCAATCCAACATTTCAAATACAATAAATGCTCTAAAGTCTCGCGACCATATGGATTCTCGATCGGCTGATCAATCTTATCATAAACATGGTAATCTTCAATTACCTTTTGAAAAATTTTGTTTGCTGCTGAAGATATCATGTACAAATATAGTAGTTAGTATTTAGTAATTAGTATTTAGAACAATATAACGTCCATTAAATAGACTATCATCAAATATCAATTATTTGAGCCGAAAAGCTAATATTATAGGAAAGGAAATTTCCCTTTTGAAAAAAACAGCTTCAGCACTTCAAGACCATAAAGGTCTAAATACTAAATACTTTATACTAAATACTCTACCTCAAGATTAGCCCCGGGAACAACCCAAATACCAACACAAGGATGGTCAAAACAACCCCAATAACCAGCATAACGGAAATGTTGTTGTCTTTAGCGGTGATTTCTTCCTCTTTATTGGTTTTTAGGAAGGAATACAATGGGATTTTGAAGTAATAAAACAGGGAAATTACGGAAGTTAGGGCACCGATAATCAAGAGCCACAAGAAGATGAGGTCGCCCCCAGATTGGTAGATTTCAAAAATACTGGTGAAGACCAATAGTTTTCCAACAAAGCCGGCCGTTGGCGGGATACCGATCAACGATATACCTACTATAGAGAAACAGGTAAATATTAATGGCAGTTTCTTTCCTTGACCAATATAAGCCTGTAAATTGCTGCTGCCCAGCTTCTGTTCCAGGACATCGATGAATGCAAAACTTGCCAAATTCATCAGCACATAGATGAAAATATAGAAGAATAGAATATCCTGTTGGCCATTTACATAGCCGATAATGGCCATCAAAAGGAATCCGGTATGCCCGATGGAGGAATAAGCCATCAATCGTTTCATATCGGTCTGCCTTAAGGCTATCAAGTTACCAAAGAGCATCGTGATGATTGCCACAATGGAAACAAACATAAAGGTCAGTTCGCTAAAATAGAATGGGGTACTGATCCACGCCGCTGCCAATCTGCTCATCAAGACAATGGCTGCAATCTTTGGTACTGTAGACAGAAATGCTGTTACGGGGGTAGGAGCGCCCTCATAAACATCCGGTGCCCATAAATGGAAAGGAACAAAACTCAATTTGAAACCAATCCCTGTAAATACAAAGAGGATGGCAATGCTGCTCATCACCTCAGGCGCAGCAATCAAACCTTGTATATGTCGAGGGCTAGCAAAATTCAGATCCCCTGTAAAGCCATAAATCAAAGAAAGTCCATATAACATCACTGCAGAACATGCCGAACCAAATAGAGCATATTTCATTGCAGCCTCAGATTGTTTCTTGTTTTCCGAGAAATATCCCACCATGATATAGGAACTGATGGATACCATCTCAATGGCAATAAAAGCCATCAACCAATGGGTCGTCATGGAAAACAGGTTCATACCTATCCCTGCTGCCAAAAGGATGTTGTAGATGTCGCCCTTTCTTTTCTTGAATTCCTTTTGTGCAAAATGCTGTTGCAGGAATATGGCAGAGACCAATAAACCTAAAGCAATAAATGCCCGGGCATAAAACGACGTCTTATCAAGGGTCAACATCCCATAGAACCCAAAATTCGCATAATCATATTGGGTTAAAAGAATGGCAAAAGAGGAAACGATCGTTAGGATGCTGATAAAAAAGGAAGAATGCTTCCAGTATTTATCAAATATTAGCGTACAGGCTATACTGAGCAGAAATCCAATGGACATGCTCAGTTCTACTTTGAACAAAGGTATCGATCGAATAATCTGATCTATATGGTCTGAAACCTGCAATGCAAACTCGTTCATCTATCTTACCCCTACAAATAAGCTGTTACCAAATCCAATAAACTCAATACAGAGTTGTTCAATACTCCAAATACTAGGGAAGGCATGACTCCCAAGATTAAAGCCAATGCCAAGGTTGGGAATAGAATGATCTGCTCCCTGCTGTTTAGATCTTTCAATTCCGCTGCCCATTCTTCACCGCCCTTCAAACGGGTCTGTCCGAAAAACATGCGCTGCAAGGTCCATAAGAAATAGGCTGCACTCATGAGGATACCTAAGGACCCAAATATCGCCATCCAACGTGGAATACCTGTTTGCATGCTTTCCGCGTTGAATGTTCCAATGATCACAAAAGCTTCTCCTATAAAGGCGGAAAACCCTGGAAGACCTAATGAGGCAAAGAAAGCAATGGCAACATAAGCCGTATATTTTGGCATGATGCTCGCCAATCCCCTAAAATTATAGATATATCGATCGTGAACCCGGTCATATAGAACGCCGACCAAAAAGAATAAGGCTGCTGACAAGAAACCGTGGCTCAACATCTGGAAAATCGCCCCTGAAATACCTTCTGCTGTCAAGGAGGAAATACCCAACAGGACAAAACCCATGTGCGAAACTGAAGAATATGCAATCAATCGCTTTAGATCGGTCTGTGCCAAAGCGTTCAGTGCACCATAAATAATGGATACCACAGCTATCAATCCTAACCACCAATTCGCATCGGCCATCGCATCAGGGAAGATTCCCATACAGATACGGATGATCCCATAGCCACCAATCTTTAATAAGATACCCGCTAGAATAATGGAGACAGGGGTGGGGGCTTCTACGTGCGCATCAGGCAACCAGGTATGTAATGGAACAATTGGAATCTTGATCGCAAAAGCAATGAAAAGAACGATAAACCCGATCATTCTGGCCGGAATACCTAATATCTCGTTGGCATTTCCTAAAAAGTCAAAGAATGAGCCTGGAATATAATTCTCCGGATTCATCATATACAACATATTGAAAGTATGGGCTCCGGTTTGCGGATTTTGAACGGAAAAATAAAGTCCAACAATCACCAAAAGCATAAACACCGACCCAAATAGGGTGTATATAAAGAATTTAATCGCTGCATATTCCCTTCGCGCTCCTCCCCAAATACCGATTAAAAAGTATAAGGGTAGCAACATGACTTCATAAAATACATAGAACAGGAAGAAATCCAAAGCACAGAATATGCCCATTACTGCTGTATTCAATAACATTAACAGCGCAAAATAACCCTTTTTACTCTTTTCCATATTCCAAGAGGCACCTACCGCCATTAACATGACAAATGCACTCAATAGCAATAATGGCAAGGAGAAGCCATCGACTCCAAGAAAATAATCGATCTCTAATTTACCTATGGAGCCTAGGTCTAACCTGATCCAAGGAAGCTGCTCCACATACTGATAGGAAGCAACATCATTAAATGCGCCTGTCGAACCTTGAAAGTTAGCATATAAGTATCCTGCCAATCCAAATTGGATCAATGTAACCACTAGGGATAGATATTTGTAGCTCTGTCCCATCCGGTTTGGTAGTAACAGAATGCCTACAACAGCAATCAAAGGCAGAAATATAAGTAAGGATAATGCACCCATCTTATTTTATTATCAAATAAATTATTCCAATTAATAATACCGTAAAGGCAAAACCCAAATAGTTTTGAAGCCTCCCGTTTTGCACCCATCTCAATAAATGGCCAATATAATAGGTCGTTCCTCCAATGCTATTCACCAGACCATCGACCAGATATTTGTCTATCCAGGCACTGAAATTTGCCAATCCTCTTGTGACTGTGCCTAAGCTATTGACCAAACCATCCACAATATGCTTGTCAAATAAATATAACCCATTGCCAAGACGCAAGGTGCTGTTTACAAAAAGCTTTTGGTAAACCTCATTGAGATAGCCTTGGTTTAAGGAAAACGCAATCCAAGGATTGCCTGCTTGCAATGGATATTTATTCTTTACATACCAATTCCAACCTATTGCCCAAGAAATTGCAGACCCAAGGGTCAGGACAATGGGTAATATCAGATGCAAAGAATGTATTTCAGTAAATGGATATTGCACATTAAACCCGCCTAAAATAAAGGAATGGTGATAGGCGAGCGGATTCCATGAAAAAACCACAAACAAGGAGCAGATCCCTAAAAAGATCATCGGTCCGAGCATGCTATTGCTGGCTTCATGAATGTGGGTATGCTCAAGTTTGATCCTGAATTCGCCAAAGAAGACCTTAAAGATCAATCTTCCAATATAAAAAGCCGTTAAGATACTGACCAAGGTCAAGGTTATGGGTATCAATAAATATAAAGCACCATGATGGATTGCCCATTCATAGCTGGAGATCAATATGGCATCCTTAGATAAAAATCCAGATGTCAATGGGAAGCCTGCCAATGCCAAAGAGGCTATGCTCATCAGGATAAATGTTTTCGGCATCCATTTCCTCAATCCCCCCATATTATTTATGTCCTGAGGGTCTATATCAAGATTATTCTTTTCTTTTAGATGCGCCATTTCATGGATTACCGCTCCGGCGGCAAGGAATAGTAAACATTTGAAAAATGCATGCGTTGCCAAATGGAACATGGCCGCATCCCAAGCCCCAACCCCTACAGCAACCACCATAAAACCTAATTGTGAAATCGTGGAGAATGCCAAAATCCTCTTGATATCTCGCTGGCCTAGGGCAAAGATAGCGGCAATAAATGCCGTAATAGAGCCAATAATCGCTATAAACAGTAAGGCCGTTTCATTGAATAAAGGGAAAACGGTACAGATCAGGAATACCCCAGCAGCCACCATGGTCGCAGCATGGATCAAGGATGATACCGCAGTTGGTCCTTCCATGGCATCTGGTAGCCATACATGCAAAGGGAATTGTGCAGATTTTGCCATTGCTCCTACAAAGAAACAGATTCCTGTAAAGGTCATCCAGCCTTCCGAAGCCTGTGCCGTTTCGTAGAATAGCCCTTCTTTTCCAAAAAGCTCTACCAAGTTCAGGCTTCCATACATACTGTAAACGGATGCTATCCCTAATAAAAAGCCCAAATCCCCAATCCGGTTGATGATAAATGCCTTTTTGTTGGCTTGAACTGCGGACTCCTTGGTAAACCAAAATCCGATCAACAGATAGGACGCAAATCCAACCAGCTCCCAGAAGATATACATCATAAACAGGTTGTTGGAAATGCTAAGTCCTAACATTGCAAAGCAGAAAAGACTTAGGTACATCCAATAACGATGGATTCCCGGATCACCTTTCATATAGGCTCTCGAATAGATATGAACAGGTAATGCAATCACACAAACGATCAATTGCATCAAAACACTGAGGTTATTTAGCAATACCCCAATTTGGAATGTGTTCCTTCCGATGGTAAACCAAGCGTAATTAGCGGATATAGGGTCGCTTTTCCAGACTTCAGAAAACACGAACAATAAGCTCAAAAGGGTACTTAATATGATGGCGACCAAAGAGATGTTGCCTGATTGGTCTCTTTTGCCAAGCATTGCTTGGATCAAGAATGCAACAAAGGGCAGAAGTACAACCAGTATACTTCCTAAGACAGGTGATATGTTCAGTAAATCGCCCATCAGTCCCTTAAATCAGTTATGTTATCAGGGTTAATACTTTTATAATTCCTATACAGGTTTAAGATAATGGCTAGTCCAACAGCCACCGCTGCTGCAGCCAATACAATGGCAAAGAGCGCAAAGATCTGTCCGCCATAGTTCACCTTGTCGTATCGGCCAAATGCCACCAGATTTAGGATGGCGGCGTTTATGATAAATTCAATCCCCACGAGGATCATGATGGCATTTCTCTTTGCGACAATAGCATATAGGCCTATGCAGAAAAGGCAGGCAGATACGACCAAAAAATGGGTTAATGTAATCATTTCGTATCCTCCTTTCTGGAAAGGTGTGCTGCACCGATCAAGGCGGCCAATAAGAATATGGAAATGACCTCAAAAGGTAAAAGATATTGGGTCATAAATCTTAATCCCAATTGATTGATATTATTGTCGGTGGATTTGATAACATTCCCACTTCTAATGTTTTCGGTTATCCATTTTGGTGTATTTTCTTGCCATTCTATGATCCCATAGATCATTACAGCAAGAAATCCAAGGCTTAAGAGCAAGGTTTGCCAGTTCGGAAGGGAAAGGAATTTACTGGAGGTATTCTGTAAATCAGCCAATAGCTCTTTATTGGAAAGCATAAAGGCAAAGATCATCAGGATCAGTACCCCACCTACATAGACCATGATTTGGGTAATGGCTACAAAGTCCGCCAATGCGAAAATGAATAATCCCGCCATCCCGAATAGCACGACAAAGAACAGGAACAATGCCCTTGCAGTATTTTTTAAACTGACTACCAACAAGGCTGAACCAATGGTCAATGCGGCAAAAGCATAAAATATGGCTAACTCCATTATTTATTCTTTGCTGCCTCCTTCTCAGCTTGAAACTTCGTCCATTCCTCTTTACGCTTCTTGATTTCATCATCCGTCATGTCCGCAAAGGAATAAGTCAAATCTGCAAGATTGGTCGTTACTCGATCGTAATTATCGGTCATGGTAATACATTCCGTCGGGCAGACTACCGTACAGAGTCCACAGTACATGCACTTTGCCATGTCAATATCAAACTCGGCAGCATAAAGTCTCTTTACAGATCCATCTGAGGTTTTCCCTATGGCTTCTGGCGATTTAATGGCTTCAATCGTAATGCAATCTACTGGGCATGCTTTTGCGCAAAGATCGCAGACGATACAATCATCAATTACTACGTCCAACTGGTACCTGGCCACTTCTGGAATAGGCATTTTTACCTTTGGATATTGAACAGTCGTTACTCCGGACTGCTCTTCAAAGTAATTATCTTGTTTGATATCTAGGGAACGACGTGATTTGCGGGCACTGAACAGGTGTCTCACCGTTAGGGTAAGTCCTTTGATTGCTGTTGTCAGCCCTTGTATGGTCGTTTTTAAGATCAATTATAGCATGATTAATATTCTCCAAAGCCCTGATATGGCCATGCATACAAAAGCTAGGGGAATAAGGATTTTCCAACATAAAGTCATCAACTGGTCAGCACGGAAACGAGGTAAGGTCCAACGGATCCAAATCTGAACAGCCACAATAAATAGCGATTTGGCTAATGTCCAAAACACACCCCAAATTGGGCCTGTAGTCCAATCAGCCAACCTGGCTGCTCCAATATTCGGTAGTGGACTGTTCCAGCCTCCCAAGAATATCACAACACCTAACATGGCTACCAAAAACATCATGGCGTATTCCGCCAAAAATAAAAAAGCAAACCTGATCCCACCGTATTCGGTATGGAATCCACCAATCAACTCACTCTCCGCTTCTGGAATATCAAATGGCGCCCGGTTACATTCTGCCAACGATGCGATAAAGAATATGGCATAACTGACTAAGAGATGGGGAGCCTGAAAAATATTCCAGGACAGGATCCCACCTATATCATTCACCTTCCAAAATCCAAGAAAATAAAGGTCTTGATCTGCCCAGACTCCTTGATTAAGTGCGATTTCATTTAAATTTAAGGTCTGCGTAATCATCACCGCAGAGATTAAGGAAAGACCAACCGGTAATTCGTAAGAAATCATCTGCGCAATCGCTCGGATAGAACCTAATAAGGAGTATTTGTTATTAGATCCCCAACCAGCCATCAAGATACCAATGGCATCAATGGATACGACAGCCATAATAAAGAATAAACCTGTATGGGTATTGGAAGGTAATAGGTCAGGTCCCCAGGGAATTACACTATAACCAATGAAAACCGCAACAAAAATAATGATCGGTGCTACAGCAAACAAAATCTTGTCAGAGGCACTCGGGGAGATAAATTCCTTTTGAAGTAATTTTAAGATATCTGCAATGGTCTGTAATAAACCAAATTTACCCGTTTCCATCGGACCTAATCGATCCTGAACAAATCCTGCAATCTTACGCTCCGCATAAACTGCAAAAAGCGTAAATAAAGCAATAAACAAAAATATTGCAACAGGTGTTAGGATATTCAAGATTAAGCTGTCCAATCTTCTTTTTAGATTAATTCTTAATTAGCTACAAACATAAGGAAATAGGAGCAAATAAGCCATAACTAAAATCATTTAGAACAGCGATTTGCCTTATTTTCTAAGCTATTTTTTAAAGTTTTGACAATATTAAAAATCTTGCATGGTATTTGCCTTATGCTTTTAGAATTTGTTGTGGTACTAAATCTGATTCTCCAATCTATCCATTTTATAAAATGGCCAAAAAACAGAATATGATATGGAAAACAGGTAATTTTAAAAAATATTTTAAACCTTTTGGCAAATTTTACGTATTAATATTAGAGTTTAAACAATGATATCTATGAAAAAATCAATTTTTAGTGTGTTAGCGGTAGTAACAATTTTATTTTCAAGTTGTGCTGGTGCTAAGAAAACGACTGAAAACCAATCCCCAGACTTTGCTGAAATCACTGGCAACAAATGGCGTTTGATCGAATTAAATGGAAAAGAAGTGCCTGAAAAACTGAATGGCAAAGAGCCTTTCTTAGTTTTTATGGCCGAAGAGTCTCGTTATTCTGCTTCAGGTGGCTGTAATACTATGTCTGGCGAATATGTTTTTGCTGGAACCAATAGGATATCTTTCAAACCTGGTATTTCTACCATGATGGCATGTGAAGATATGGAAACAGATAAATTGTTGGCTGAAGTTTTCAAAACCACCAATAACTATACATTAGCAGATGGTATCTTATCCTTAAATGTAGGCCGCAGAATGCCATTAGCAAAATTTGCTAAGGTAGATGCAGAGAATAGCTTGGTAGGTACTTGGGAATTGGATTATATCGCTAATTCTTCAAAACCATTCAATGAATTGTATCCGGATAAAAAACCGACCCTTGTTTTTGATTCTTCATCAAACAAAGTGTCTGGAAATGCTGGCTGTAACACATTCAACAGTTCTGTAACAATTAATGGAAAGAACATTAAGTTCGGTCCGATGGCGACCACTAGAATGGCTTGTCCAGGCGAAGGGGAACCTCTGTTCCTTCAATCTATTGAAAAGGTAAATGTTCAAAGTGTCAATGGAGACCAACTTACTTTAATCGTTGGTGATATTGCAACCATGAGGTTCAAGAAAATCAAATAAGATCATACAATTATCTAGATAAAAAGGGAGATGTTTATAGCAAACATCTCCCTTTTATATTTTTATTCAAATTCTTATTCGTTCAGGATTATCCCTCTTCCACCCATAGGCCATCTGACTTGATAATGTCTATCAATTCATCCAGGGCTTTTGCAGAAGACACATTACGTTTTACAACTTCTTTCCCACGATACAGGGTAATCTTATCTGGTCCTGCACCTACATAACCATAATCAGCATCGGCCATTTCACCCGGACCATTTACAATACAACCCATGATACCGATTTTCAAACCTTTTAAATGGTTTGTTCTACTGCGGATCATTTGGGTAGTTTCTTGAAGGTCAAATAGGGTTCTTCCGCAGCTAGGGCAGGAGATATATTCCGTTTTGGATATTCTTGAGCGTGTAGCCTGAAGGATACCAAATGAGATGGAGGCTATTTTATCTGTTGCGGTAGCTTCTGAGTCTAACCAAATCCCAGAACCTAAACCATCTATCAATAAAGCGCCAAAATCAGTTGCCGAATAGAGTTGGATTTTTGAAATTGGCTCTTCCGGATTCATGATGTCTCCAATGGGACCCGAAAATTCAGCAGCAGCATAGCTTCTTTTGATGATAACTGGACAGTCAATACCGATTTCCTGCAGATTTGCAAAGAATTGCCTTTGGTCTGCCATCCCATGCAGGTGATCCGTTTCCAGGATAAAGACAATTGTCTTGTCCATCTGTAGATTGGCAAACGCATCTGTTTCCAAAAGATCGTTGCTGACATAGATTAAATTCATGGCAGGATCTTTCAATTCCGCTTGGTTGAATTCCTCTAAAGTATAAATGGGATGAATATTCGTTTTATTCTTAAGCTCTTTCCAAGTTTGGTAATTGTATAATTGCTTTAGGTTTCCAGGCATCGTAAAGGATGGTAAGGAATCACCAAAAAATACAAAATCGACTGACTGATCGCCCATGTGGTATTTATCCAACAAAGCATCATACTTATAGCCAACATCAGATAGGATAAATGGATCTTTTAGGTTCTTTTGAGAAAGATCCACGACAATCCTAGGAACTAATGATCCGCCAATAAAAGCATTGATTTCCTGAGAAATATAGGGCTTGGTTTCTTGCACAGGAGCGATTTGAATGATCTCTCGCTCTTGAGTTTCAGCAAGGTCCTTTACGCGTTTACTGTACCGATTTACTAGGGCAATGGCTACTGGAGCTTCCTTTTCAGGTTCCTCTGTCAAGGATACACGGACGGTATCTCCCAAGCCATCTTCCAATAAAGTCCCGATGCCTACTGCCGATTTGATCCGACCATCTTCTCCGTCACCTGCTTCAGTCACACCTAAATGCAAGGGATAGTTCATGTTTTCGGCAACCATCTTTTCAACCAATAAACGGTAGGCCTGAACCATCACCATAGGGTTGGAAGATTTCATCGAAACACAAAGGTTATAGTAGTTTAAATCCTCACAGATTCGGATGAATTCCAGCGCTGACTCTACCATTCCTTCCGGAGTATCGCCATATCGGCTCATGATGCGGTCAGAAAGTGAGCCATGGTTGGTGCCGATTCGCATGGCAGTACCATATTCCTTACAGATCTTTACTAAAGGGGAGAATTTTTTATGGATTCGATCTAATTCTGCCTGATAGGCAGCGTCGGTATAATCGATTTGGTCAAACTTCTTTTTGTCAGCGTAATTTCCTGGGTTAACCCTTACTTTTTCTACGATCCTTGCCGCTACTTCAGCAGCATTGGGCGTAAAATGGATATCAGCAACCAAGGGAACATTATACCCTCTGGCCCGTAATTCCTTCTTGATGTTTGCTAGGTTTTCTGCCTCTTTGATACTCGGTGCAGTAATACGAACATACTCACAACCCGCATCTACCATCTTAATGGTCTGTTCTACTGAACCCATCGTGTCCATCGTATCGACCGTAGTCATACTTTGTATCCGAATTGGGTTATTGCCCCCCATTGGGATATCGCCAATCTGCACCTCTCGGGTATAGAATCTTGAATAGGCTGTTTTGCTGTTGCAATAACCGCCGGCTAGCGTTGTCAAAGGCTTACTTTCCATATCAAGGCAAAGTTAGCTAATTTCGGGTTTAATAGCGTAAGATAGATAATGAATTTGCAGCACCCGCAATCTTGATGTCGTACTTGTTGGATTCTTGATCATAGTTTTTGCTCTTGCGAACATCATCCATAACCACATCCACATCCTCATATTTGTTGTTTGAGAATAAAGCATCCGTTTCAACACGACAGGCAGCTCCTTTCGGAAGGTACAAGATCACTTTGGATGCAGCGGTATTGATCTCAATATCAGAAGTACCAGATGCTGGTTTTGGTAAGTATAAGTTCAGTGAACTCGCACCAGAATTTACTTCCAATTTGCCAAGTTTCATTTGTTTGAAATTTCCTGTGATTGCAGCTGCACCTACATTGAATTCCAAATCCCATACAGGTTTACTGCTAAGGCCGACCTCAATCAAGCTATTGTTGTACTTGTTGTTCTTCATTTTGCTGGTCAACTCCATTTTCATCTCTTTATCGCCCTTGGTCTGCAAGTTCAATGAGGCAGTTGGTTGTGCCGTCTTCGCACTGAGGACTAAACTCGAGTCTGTTCCCGGAGCGAAATTATACTTTGCTGCACCGCCATTGATGGTCAGTTTAGCGGATTCTGTTTCTGAACCGATAGGATGGGAGACAACTTGGGTAAATGGTCCCTTCACATCATCGCCTGTGGATACATCTATATTGCCGATATGGTCATACATGCTTTCCTTACTGGTTACCCCCTTGAAGAAAATAAAACCACATAATAGGATGTTGGTTGCAATAACGATGTATTTTCCATAAGTCCTTCCCTGCAATAGCAAACTGACCCCAATAGACACAAGGATCAATGGCCATAAACTGATTATGGAGAAGAAATTAAAATCTATTACTTTCAAGTTGTGTAGCAAGAATACCAATCCTGCGAATACCAACCATATACCTGTTGCAATTTTATTGTTCATTGTTTCTTAGCTTTGTTGACCAAAACTACTACGATATTACAAATATAATAACGGAAAATAGGCTTGACGCTTCATTTTTTCGGTAAATCAATTAGTTTTGTCGGTGAAAAGATTCATCGAGAATTTGTATCTTGAACTTATCCAAAACATTTTTGCCGAGGATTCGTTAGAATTAGTGATTTAAAACAAAATATATAATAAAACCAACGTATGATATTTTATTATTTTGGTGAATATCTCTTGTTACTGAAGAAGGTTTTTCGAAAACCTGAGAAAATGAAGATTTACCTAAAGGAGGTCTTCCATGAAATGACAGAGATAGGAGTGGGGTCGTTGGGCTTAATTGTGATCATTTCTACCTTTATTGGTGCGGTTATGACCATGCAGATTGCATTCCAGTTGGTTTCTGACCTGATTCCAACCTCTGTAATCGGACAGATCAACCGTGACTCCAATATCCTGGAACTTGGACCTACCATTTCTGCCCTCGTGTTGATGGGTAAAGTAGGATCTTCCATCTCTTCCCAAATTGGTTCTATGCGTGTGACCGAACAGATTGATGCCCTGGAGATCATGGGTATCAATGCCGCGGGCTATCTGATCCTCCCTAAGATTATTGCCGGAGTGATCATGGTACCGGTTCTGGTCATTGTCGCTATCGCTTGTGCCTTGGTTGGCGGTCTTCTAGGTGGTGCCCTTTCTGGTGCTGTAACGCCCGATGATTATATCGAAGGTATCCGCGGGGGATTCAATGGGTTTACCATGGTTGTCGCGATGGTGAAGGCTACGGTGTTTGGGTTTATTATCACCTCTGTGCCTGCTTATAAAGGTTTTTATGTGCGTGGTGGTGCTCTGGAAGTTGGACAGGCTGGAACAAGGGCAGTAGTGATTGGTTGTATTTCCATCTTGGCATGTGACTATTTGATCACTGCATTAATGTTGTAATTCTCTATGATTGAAATAACAAATATTCATAAGTCTTTTGGGGATAATGTGGTATTGGATGGAATCGATGCCATCTTCGAACCTGGAAAAGTCAGCCAGATTATCGGTGGCTCTGGATCAGGAAAGAGTACCCTGTTAAAATGTATTGTCGGATTGCACCAACCTAATCAAGGGAAGGTATTCTTTGACAAACAGGAATTTACCAAAATGGATTTCGAAGAAAAAGTTCCAATCCGTAAGGAAATTGGAATGCTTTTTCAGAATTCCGCCCTATTTGACTCCATGACCGTGGAACAGAATATCGTCTTCACTTTGGATATGTTTACCGAAATGAGCAAATCTGAAAAGATTGACAAGGCCAACTTCTGCCTGGAACGTGTAAACCTTGCCGGAAAAAATGGCCTATATCCATCAGAACTTTCCGGCGGTATGAAAAAAAGGGTCGGTATTGCCCGTGCAATCAGTATGAACCCCAAATATCTTTTCTGTGATGAACCCAATTCCGGACTCGATCCTGCCACATCCATCCTAATCGATGAATTGGTACAGGACCTGACCGAAGAATATCAATGTACTACCGTCGTGGTGACACATGATATGAACTCGGTAATGGGGATTGGAGATTACATCCTGTTCCTCTATAAAGGGAAGAAATATTGGGAAGGTTCCAACCAGGATATGTTGAAATCTGACAACAAGGAATTGAATGACTTTGTGTTCGCCAGCCCTTTGATGAAAGCAGCTCGAAATACTTTGAAAAAGGAACAGTAATTCTTTTCCTTCGATTTTTCTATCTTTGCAGAAAAAAACTGCATAAAACAATGCCAACGGCATGTTTTATGATGGCTTTTATGGTCCTTTAAATATTGCATCTTGAACAACGATACCCAAATTCAACTCCTTACGCCGCAACACTGGAAAGATTATGAACTGATCGACTGTGGTGATTTTGAAAAACTTGAACGTTTTGGCGAACTGATCCTTATCCGTCCTGAGCCGCAGGCAGTATGGCCTAAAGCACTAGGCGATGCAGAATGGAACAAACGTTATCATATCAAATTCAAAGGCCGTTCGGCAACCTCTGGAGACTGGATGAAAAAGAACCCGAAGACTCCAGACCGTTGGCATATACAATATAAAAATGAAGATGTAGCCATTAAGTTCAGACTTGGTCTTACCTCATTTAAGCACGTCGGGATATTCCCTGAGCAAGCTGTCAATTGGGATTATATCTCCGATTCCGTGAAATCCTTCAAGACTCCTAATCCCAAGGTATTAAACCTTTTTGCTTATACAGGTGGAGCATCGTTAATCGCCAAAGCTGCCGGTGCTGATACCACTCACGTGGATTCCATTAAGCAAGTCGTGACCTGGGCCAATGAGAACCAGGAGCTTTCTGGAATCAGCGATATCCGTTGGGTTGTTGAAGACGCTTTGAAATTCGTGAAACGCGAACTGAAACGCGGGAATACCTATAATGGAATTATCCTTGATCCACCAGCCTATGGACACGGTCCTAAAGGTGAGAAATGGAAATTGGAAGACCATATCATGGAAATGATGCGCGATGTCGTTCAACTATTGGACCCTAAAGAGCACTTCCTGATCCTCAATACATACTCCCTAGGTTTCTCTTCCGTTATCGTCGAAAACCTTATCAAAACCTCCTTCCCGAAGGTCGAAAACCTAGAGATTGGAGAGCTATACCTACAAGCAACTGCAGGTCCAAAATTACCTTTAGGTGTTTTTGGGAAGTTCAGGAAAATAGCTGATTAGACATAAGACATAAGAGGGGTATTTGAACCAGGATGGAATGGATGGGAGGATGGGCCAATATCGTGGGAAGAACCTGGATTTGGCTCGGCTCCGCTCGCCAACCAGGGATTCGAGGATAGACCAAGATTTTGACTCCTGTAAATATTTAAAATTCGCCGGGGCGTATCGCATACGCCCGCCCATACAAACATTTAATAATACCATCTGATAAAAGGAATCCCTCCAATTTCAAATTCACATAATCATAACTTTCCTCATCCCAACCCCTTCCAAGGGTTCCCAATCTATACATACAACAATCCTTCCGCAGGAAGTCCTTTAGCAACCGGCTCATTTCCTTGGCGGAAAAATGGATGGAATGCCGTTGACTTGCGCGATGGGATTGGCTTTGAAAGATATTACCGACAGCAAGGCATTCTATCCATGTGTGGTAGTCCGTGCGAAAAGCCACTTTAATTGGGCCGAAGCCTTTACGGATTCGAGTTGTTTTTTGGTATCGGTGGGCACCTTCGTCGGTTTGGAACTTTTGGGCTTCAAAAGTAACGAAGAATCTAAATTTTGTTTTTTCGCTAATTCCAAGCAACCTTACCATGTGTTCCATTGAATCCAAGTAGGCAACGGTATTCAATACGCCTACCCCGTTTGATGTCGTTCAGACGAAATATCAATCTTGGTCCATCCTCGAATCCCTGGTTGGCGAGCGGAGCCGAGCCAAATCCTGGTTCTTCCCAAATCTTGGTCCATCCTCCCATCCCTTAATCCTGGTTCAAACAAAAAAAAGAGGTTGCCATGCTCGGCAACCTCTTTCGTTCTTCATAGGTAGGTTTCTTATTATTACACATTTAAGGGGCTAAGTTGGGACTCAAGTCTGTTCAACTGTTCATAAAATGCAGTTTTGGATTCTCCAAAGGCTGAGTTTACTTTCGATTGAAGGGAACGGTAATAGCTGATACCATCCAAGAGTTGAGTATGGAATTTCTGGATGTACTTTTTCTTCTTCACATCCAGGTTTGACAGGTTTTCATTGATATATCCTGCCAAGTGTTTAACATATAGGTCGAGTTCGTTGATAAAGAAAGATGGTCTATTCACACCATTTAAGACATTGACACGTCCATAAATATGGTCAACCATTTCCTTTAGGCTATAAACTTTATTGAAATATGCGGTGTTCGGCCCAGGGCAGATGGCAACAGCATCCCTTTCCCTAGGTTTGAGGATACCATATTTCAAATATGCTGGTGTTGCCAAGCCTTCACATAGGCATTGTTTTTCAACGATCTTGTTGTAAGCCAATTGATAACTGGCTTCATCGAGTTCCTGTTGCTTTAGTTCATTGATCTTGTTCAATTGATAGACCCTGGAAGCAGTACAAACTGGTTCAGTACTATTGCTCGTATCTGAAACCAAGTATTTCTTGGTGCAAGGGAATCCGGGTTTGCCCTGTTCAATCCTTTTCAGACGGCTCTGCTCTGCAGTGCTCTTCCTGAAGTTATTGAATGGAACCCCTAATGGAGAAGCTTGGGAAATGTAGAAATCATCCGCTGTAGCTGTTGCTAGGTTATTGAGGGTTTCCTCATCTACCGTTGTAGCTTCCGGAACCAGCAGGAAGGGCGAACCCCAACCTACAGCATCCATGTTATAATAATCCAATAAGAAAGAATGCTCCTGCGAAGTTCCCACACCTCCTTGGACGGAAAACTTGATTGCAGGAGCGTTTTCACTATTTAGACCTAATTCTTGAAGGGCACTTTGGTAGAGCGGGAATATTTCCGCAATCAGTGCTTCCTTATTGTTCTTAAATTCTTCGAGAATCGGGCCTAAAAGAAATCCGTCGGTGGCAAACGCATGACCGCCACAGTTTAAGCCCGATTCAATCCGGTATTCGGAAATCCAAATACCTCTTTTTGCCAAATACTTGGCTTGGATAAGTGCCGACCTATAGTCTGACACCTTCAGAGTGATCTTCTTCTTGAAATTTCCATCGGCATCTGGAAAGAAGGTACCCAACTCTGATAGGTACGCATATAACCTTGGATTCATCCCTGCGGAAAGGACCAATGAGGACTGCAATTTACTCATCGCAAAACCTCGTACCGCCGCTGATGCATCCGAAAATACTTCCGGCAACTCATTGCCATCGGCATCTCTATTGATCTTGTCCACTTTAGACATGATGTTCACGTCGATTTCCCCTGGAAGCATGGCCTCGCGGATATCATTGGCAACCAAATGCTTTTCGTAGCCATGCTTCAATGATTTCCAGAGCGCATATTTTGCCTTGCTCGGATGTGCCTCCGGAAGCAACTCAAAATAACGCTGGGCATCCTTATCTTCCTTCCAGTCCACACGTTTCAAACGCTCCACCTGTTCAGAAACCAAATCCTGAACTAAATCCAAATATTTACTAATACGTGTTGCACGGTAATCAGCATGCTTCTTGCTGATTGCCTCGTAGGCCAGCTCATACTTCTTCGAATAATACTCACGCATCCGCTCAATCAACTCATCATCCACGATCGAAATAACCGAAGAAATACCAAATTGAGCAACTTTAATCGGCGTATCAATCGAAAATGCAAGGCCTAAAACAGGAATATGAAATGAATGCGTCATGTATATCTTTTACTGTCCGCAAATAACAAAACAATCCCCATACAAAAAGTAACAGGTGATAAAAGGAAAATGTGATGTTGGTCACTTTGAATAGATATGAGATGTGAGCTTTGTGATTTGAGATAGGAAAATGTCAAATTAATTGGAAAACAGAAGCAGCTTTACAATTTTATATCCAAAATTGGCTGGATAATGTATAGGTCTCATATCTCCCATCTCATATCTCAGATCTTATTTAAAAACAATCGTCCTATTTCCGTGCAGCATTACTCGGTCTTCGGAGAGGAGCTGGATGGCGCGGCTCAGGACGGCTTTTTCGATTTCAGATCCTGCGGTGCGCATACCGCTGACGTCGTAGCTGTGGTCGACGGACTTGGTGTTCTGGACGATGATCGGTCCTTCATCAAGGTCGTCGGTCACGAAGTGGGCCGTAGCGCCAATGATCTTCACGCCGCGATCATGCGCCTGCTTATAGGGATTCGCTCCGATAAAGGCTGGCAAGAAGGAATGGTGAATGTTGATGAGTTTTCCTTTAAACTGGGAAACAAAACTAGGGGAGAGGATACGCATGAATTTCGCCAAGACAATATAGTCCGCTTGATAACTTGAAACTACTTCGGCCAGTTCATCTTCAAACTGCTCCTTGCTCTTATGCTCATGGCTGATATAATGGAAAGGGAGGTTAAACTTTTCCGTGAATTCTTGCAGGTTGTCATAATTCCCAACCACGGCAAGGACTTCAGCTTGGAAGGTTCCAAAATAATTGCGGACCAAGATATCTGCCAAACAGTGATGCTCTTTGGTAACCAGGATCACCAAGCGCTTCCTTTGGTCAGGGTTGATCATGACTTGGCTGTTGGCCGGCAGTCTGTTTGTTAAAGCCTGCTGTAGGACTTCCTTGTGGTATAGTTCGCCAGCGCATACTACCCGAACAAAGAACTTCTTGTTGGCTTCATCAACAAACTCGCGCATGCTCACGATGTTCAGCTCCTGTTCAGCCAAAACATTGGAAATGATGGCGACAAGGCCAACTGCATCCGTACACTGGATGAGAATTAAGGTTTGCGTATTCATGTTGGTTAGGTTGAAAAAGGGGAGAAGTAAGACCTCTCCCCCAAAAATATTTTATTAAACGGCTTCCTGAACAGACTCTATTGCAGCCTCTTCAACGCCATCTTTTGTGGTCACCAAGTCGTCCTCGGTATCCAACTCAACGCGTAAGTTGTTGACGATATGAACTTGACGGTCCGGGGTGTTTTTACCCATATAATATTCCAGCAACTGTGGAAGCTTATTGTCTTTTGATAAGATTACTGGCTCTAAACGGATATTTTCTCCGATGAACATACCAAATTCCGAAGGCGAGATCTCTCCCAATCCTTTGAATCGGGTAATCTCCGGTTTGGAACCCAATTTTTTGATGGCATTCACGCGCTCTTCGTCGGAGTAGCAGTAGATCGTTTCCTTTTTATTACGAACCCTAAATAATGGGGTTTGAAGGATGGACACATGTCCTGCTTTTACCAATTCAGGGAAGAACTGCAGGAAGAAGGTCATTAACAGAAGGCGGATGTGCATACCATCCACATCGGCATCCGTTGCGATCACGATGTTGTTATAGCGAAGGCCTTCGATCCCATCCTCAATGTTCAGGGCATGCTGCAATAAGTTGAATTCTTCATTTTCGTAAACGATCTTTTTGGTCAGGCCATAAGAATTTAATGGCTTACCTTTAAGACTGAATACCGCTTGTGTATATACATCCCTGGATTTGGTGATCGATCCCGATGCAGAATCTCCCTCTGTAATAAATAAGGTAGTTTCCAAGTTACGCTCATGCTTGTCACTAAAGTGAACCTTGCAGTCCCTTAATTTTCTATTGTGCAGGGAAGCTTTTTTAGCGCGTTCATTGGCCAGTTTCTTGATTCCAGCAATATCCTTACGCTCGCGCTCCGATTGCATGATTCGCTTTTGCAGAGCATCTGCAGTTGCCGGATTCTTGTGCAGATAATCATCTAATGCCTTCTTGACAAAGTCATTGATGAAGGTACGCACGGTCGGACCTTCAGGACCGACGCTTTGGGAACCTAGCTTGGTTTTGGTCTGCGATTCGAATACAGGTTCCTGTACCTTGATGGCAATCGCTCCAATGATGGATGCACGCACATCAGAAGCATCGAATTCCTTTTTGTAGAACTCGCGGATCGTTTTTACGACCGCCTCACGATAGGCTGCTTGATGCGTACCACCCTGAGTGGTATGTTGCCCGTTGACAAAAGAATAGTATTCTTCACCATATTGCTGACCGTGGGTCATGGCGATCTCGATATCATCCCCTTTCAGGTGAATGATCGGATATCGCATGCCTTCGGTATCTACATTGCGCTCCAATAAGTCTTTTAGGCCATTCTCAGAGATGAAACGCTGCCCGTTGAAGTTAATGGTCAGTCCAGAATTTAGGAAAACATAATTCCAGATCATGTTCTCCACAAATTCCAATCTATATTTATAGTTACGGAAAATGCTGTCATCAGGATAGAAGGTCACTGATGTACCGTTGCGCTGGGTAGTATCCTTTTGTTCGTCAGAAATCAGTTCCCCTTTGCTGAATTGCGCAATACGCGTTACGTTCTGTCTATATGATTGTACGGAAAACTGATTGGACAGGGCATTCACCGCTTTGGTACCCACACCGTTCAGACCTACCGATTTTTGGAAGGCTTTACTGTCGTACTTACCGCCCGTATTGATTTTGGAAACAACGTCTACCACCGATCCAATTGGAATACCACGACCATAGTCACGTACCGTTACCCTGTTTTCATTCACGGTGATATCGATGATCTTTCCGGCTCCCATCACAAACTCGTCAATCGAGTTGTCCACTACCTCTTTCAATAGCACATAGATACCATCATCATAGGCCGATCCATCTCCCAACTTACCAATATACATCCCCGGTCTTAGTCGGATATGCTCCTTCCAATCTAGGGACCGTATGCTATCTTCGTTATATGTACTCATAATGTTTTTCGATATGCTTGAACCATCGCAAAAATATAAAAAAGTTAATCGACTTTTGCACAACACTTTTGCACATTTAATTCAGCAATAGAATTGCACATCACAAAACCAGGAATATTCTTGTCAATTGATAGGTCTAAAATGGAATTTTGACTGCTTTGTCAATTAGAGTTTTCCACATCTAATGGCTGAATAATTGTTATTTCACGTGAAAAAGTTGTTTTAAGTTCTTGATTCGTAGGTTATTGTGTTGATAAAACTATCCTATTTGGATTTTTTTCAACATCATCTTGTTGCTTTCTGGAGCTTCTATTGCCTAGGTTTGCCCTGGTTTTTTTTAGAAATGAAAGGAGGTCTTATTCGAGACATATTCGAGAATGGTTCGGACTTAGACTTAATGTTGTTCCACGCAGGTTGCAAAAATTCGGAATGTGTCTCGAACAAGGTCGGAAAGAAACTTATGGAGGTAAAGAGGATAGATTAATTTCTTCAAGAAGGCTTTCAAACGAAAAGGGAGATTTTCATGAAAATCTCCCTTTTGTATATGTTAAGGTTTCCTTAGACCCCTCTTCCGAAGTCATCTTGAACTCTTACGATATCATCTTCATCGGATGGATTGGCAGAGTCGGTATGTTGCCAGATTTCAGCAACAACTCCATAGGAACCCAATCCCACGAGACGATGTCTTTCACCTTGGGAAAGGCGGATGGAATCCCCTTCTTTTAAGATCTTTAGTTCATGCTCCTCATCAGTAGGGCTGGTTACTACACCAACTTCTCCACGGATGACACGCCAAATTTCAGCTCTACGGTGGTGATATTGCCATGATAAACGTTTGTTAGGGCCTACAATCAAAACTTTTGGGCTTAATTTACCAGATATTCTCAGGTCTTGAACATTTAGGCCTTCAAAATAAGCGTCGGCAAATTCCTGTGCCTGATCTTCGTTGATCACAAAAAATCCACCCCAAGGTCTATTCTGATCTTCGCTTTCAATCTTGAATCCCTTATTGGTCAATTTATTTGAAATCTCTTGAAATAATTCGCTTTTATCTATATATGTCATGGTTACGATGTTTACTTATGTGAAGATAATATAACTTTTGTATTAATACAAGCCATAAATCAGTCTATCGATTGATTTACCTTATATTTGCAAAATAAGAAATTTCCTCATGTCACAAGCATTCGATACACAAAATGATATTTTTTCCAAGGCCGTCGCGTTCGTTAACCAGACCCAGCAACCCATATTTCTAACAGGGAAAGCAGGGACTGGAAAGACCACTTTTTTGAAGTTCATCCGAGAGAATAGCTACAAGAAAATGGCCATCACTGCGCCGACAGGTGTGGCTGCGATGAATGCCGGCGGGACAACGCTTCATGCCCTGTTCTGGCTGCCATTCGGTGTGTTTATCGAAGATTACCCCTTGCAATGGGGAGATTCAGACCAATTTATTTACAACAAGCACAGGTTGTTTAGCACGATTAAATTAACCAAGAACCGTCGTGCCATCCTGCAAGAATTGGAACTGTTGGTAATTGATGAAGTTTCCATGGTCCGCGCGGATACCTTGGATGCCATTGATGTCATCTTGAAAAGTGTACGTCGAGATATGCGCCCATTTGGAGGCGTTCAGGTCCTATTTATTGGTGACCTATACCAATTGCCGCCTGTGGTCCAAGATCGCGAATGGCAGGTCCTTCGGGATTATTATTCCAGTGTGTTTTTCTTTGATGCCAAGGTTTTCAAGCAGCAGCCACCGGTACTGATTGAACTTCAGAAAATCTATAGACAGCAGGATGATGCTTTCATCAATATCTTGAATAAAATCAGGAATAATGAGACCACAAATGCTGATCTCGATGAATTGAATACCCATTACAAACCGGATTTTATCGCCCCAGAAGGAGAACAATATATTACCTTGACTTCGCATAATAGGCTCGCGGACCAGATCAACCAAGAGAAGCTGGAAAGCTTGGACAGCAAGCTGCATCAGATCAAATCCATTATCAAGGATGAATTTCAGAATGGGCTGTTTCCAGCAGAGGAGACTTTGAGCCTGAGGGTCGGTGCCCAGGTAATGTTTATCAAGAATGATGTGGGAGAAGAACGCCGTTATTTTAATGGAAAGATCGGTACGGTCAAGGATATCCAGGTTGAAAAGCATAAGATCATTGTTTCCTTCCCGAATGGAGAGGAGGATGTGGAAGTCAAGCGAGAAACTTGGGAGAATATCCGCTATTCCTATAATAAAGGGGACGATAAGATCGAGGAGGAGGTATTAGGTACCTTTTCGCAATTTCCTTTGCGCTTAGCATGGGCAATTACCATCCATAAGAGCCAGGGTCTGACTTTTGAAAAGGCCATCATTGATGCAGGGACTTCCTTTGCTGCTGGACAGGTCTATGTAGCCTTGAGTAGGTTGACTGGACTGGAAGGTTTGGTGTTGCGTTCCAGGGTTCCATCCTATGCCATCCGTACGGATTATCAGGTAGTCAGCTTTATGAAACAGATGGAGGCCATCACCGATTTAGAACCGATCCTACAGGAGTCCCAAAAACGATATCTCGGTCAGATCTTATTGCAGAGTTTCCGCTGGAACAGTATGTGTGAAGAAATGGAATCCCTGATCTTGGAGCAAGAAGGGAAGAAAATTGAAGGTAAAGAAGAGGCCGTTGAATTCCTGAAGGATATGCTGGCAAAATTAAAAGCGCAGGAAGTGGTGGCGAACAAGTTTATCACCCAACTGTACAAAATGCTGGGCCAGGTAGACCTTGACTATGAAAAGATTTGCGAGCGATCTAAAGCTGCGGTCAGCTGGTTTATTCCCACGTTCGATAAGGAATGCCTAGAGCCGATGGAGAAGCATATTGAGCAATGGCAGGTTAAGAAAAGGACCAAGAAATATATTTCTACCCTAAAGAGTATTTTGTTGGATTTCAAGAGAAAACATGAGCAGCTCAAACATAGCCTGACCATTGCCGAAGCCCTAAATAAGTCCTCGGATGAACTGACAGAGGAGCTGTTGCAATGGAACAAGCCTAAGGAAGATCTGGCGAAGGAAGTGGAGGAAAAGGAGAAGGATACCAAACAGATTTCACTGGATATGTTTATGGATGGGATGGATATTGAAGAGATTGCTACGAAACGCGATATGGTGGTAGGAACCATCTATGGTCATCTGATCAATTTTATTGGTTCCGATATTGAAGCATCGGATCTGATTCCGGATGCCGAGCTGCAAAACATTGTCCAAGTCATCAAGTCGCATCCTGATGCTTCAGCAACCGAGCTAAGGACCTTGATGGACATGAAAGTTGATTACCCGCAGATCAGGATTGCCCAGAAATATATGGAAGTAGCGGGGAAGTAAGGTTGAAGCAGTTGGTTAAACTCGATTTGTTAATAATTCTTAAAGTTTAAGTTGATTTCGTTCTGTTTATTGCTAATTGATTAAATTCAATAAAAATTAGCGTAACTAGAAACGGTTATTAATCTTAATGAAATGAATATGAGAGTTTTTACGGGTTTGTTTTTTCTTTTGCTATTCCTGACTTCCTGTAGAGCCATTGTTTACAAAGCGGCTGGAATAAAGGAAATTAAGGAGTTTGATCAAGAGAAATATGAAAAGTTTGCTGCTGAACTGACAGGGCCATACCAAGGAACGAAATATTCCTTTGCAGTGCCTGATTCGGGAATGCAGAACTATGTGCTGCTGTACACGGATACTTTTAAGAACAATGCTTCCCAGCCGATTCAATTACTCTATTTTAAGGATCAAAAACTAGTTTCATTTCATGCCAATTGTTACGCTCCTGGTAAAAATTTAAGGACGCTGAATTGGCGTTTTGATGGGCGGTTTGATAAATATATCCCGAAGACGGCTGTGGATATATCAAGCGAGCATATTACATTAGCCGCTTTACTGAAGAATTTCAACCTCGATGAAAAGTTGGTTAATGAGCCAGAGGTCATTGTAGTTTTATGGTCTAGGTTGTTGGATAAGCGGGTAACCGATCTCAATGAAGTGGTCATTGAAAACCTTTTGGCCCATAATAAAGGGGAATTTCCTCCTATAATTTATCTGAATACCGACCAGTTTTTTATTTCCCAGAACTAGTGTTTATGATTTGAATTCCGGTGTCACGCTGAGGATTAAAAAATTGGATAAAATTTTTCGGAAACTGATAGCAGGATGTTGACAATATCATTTTGTTAATAGTTTTTGTGTCATTCTGCCGGAGGAAGAATCTCGGAAAAATGCAAACATCCTAAATTAAAAAAATCATTTTTTGCAGGGCTGTACAGTTCCTTAACCGAAGGTTAGGGATGACAATATCTTCAATACAAGAACCGTACAGATTCCTCACTGATCGTTCAGAATCAAATTGCACTAAAGAGTGATTCAGAATCGATGCGAAGAATCTTTTTTTTATTTTTTGAGGTGGTTGGCATTGTGAATCGTAAGATGAACAAACTATTTTTCATCTTTTTTTAACCTATAAAGAGGGATTTTTGAAAAATATTTCACCCACGCTGTGGGTTGGCCGGTACAAACATCCAAATTCTACAAATATTTCAACCCTTCTAGGGGTTCACGATGCAAACATAAATCCTTCCGAAGGAAGCCCATTAGCCCCCCCGGCTCATTTCCAGTGGCGGAGAGATGGAAAGAATGCCGATGCCCTGTGCGATGGGATTGGCCTTGGGATGCTTTCAAAAAATTCTCCATCAAAAGGGAGAATTTTGAAGGAAGATATCCCCGACATCAAGGCATTCTTTTCATGTGTGGAGGGTCATGCGAAAAGCCACCTTAAATGGGCCGAAGCGGTTTGGTTACTTTTCCGCGAAAAAGTAACGAAGAGAATGATAGAAAACATTTCGCTTCCGATGGAGTTTGAGTGGTGATTAAAACACAATAGAATTTGAAAATCGAGGTATTTATTTAATCCGAAGTTGATAATAATTTAGGTTTGTATGGGGCGGGCGTATTCGATACGCCCCAACCGTATTGTAGACTTTCCAGCGACATCTGATCATAATCTTGGTCCATCCTCGCATCCCTGGTTGGCGAGCGGCATCTCGACTTCGCTCGATAACCGTCGAGCCAAATCCTGGTTCTTTCCCTCGGTCTTGGTCCATCCTCCCATCCCCTTAATCCTGGTTCAAACCATAACATCCTTGACAATTTCCAGCAAACAGCCTGGAATACCCGTTAATTGATCATTTTGAAGTCAAATAACAGCTTTTTTACAAAAAATCGACACAAAAGGTTTAGCCTAATGAGATTTAATTATCTTTGTTAGCTAACCCTACTACAAGAGTTTGAAGGATAGCAAGTCAAATAAGAAGGTCAACAAATGGTTGGTATTTACCTCCATGCCATTTCAAATGGGGGTGACCATCTATGTGTTTTACTGGTTAGGGACTTGGCTGGACGAAAAATACGCAGTAGAAGGGGAGTGGTGGATGAAAGGATTGACGATGTTTGGCGTCGGACTTTCCTTATATCAATTTATTAAACAAGTAAATTATATCAATAGAAATGAATAGATACCTGCTCTTATTATTAGTTCTGCTTGGCGTCACGGGTGTATGTTTCGGAATACATTACGCCGTTTTGAAGATGAACCATCAGGACCATTGGTGGATAGGATCGGGCTATAGTTTGGAAGGCATGTATGCTTTTGGGGCAATTGCTTCCATTGTCATGGTCATCATTTTATTGCTCATCGATTATACGATGCCGGTACAGGTCGGCTTTGCATTTTTGGTCGGCATGACCCTGAAAGCGGTGGGCAGTTATGTGTTCATTCATGAGGGGATAAATCTACTCGAGAATGATTTTATTGAGCTTAATTTTCTGGTCGTATTTTTTGTTTATTTGATGTATGATGCCTTCGCGGCCTATTATATTGTAAATCAACAAGAAACGGTTAATAAAAACTAATTTTTTAAAAAGTTTAAACAATTCTGAATTTATGCCAAATAAAATTGTAATTTTGCGCAAAATTTGTCATAATTCAACATTATTTTAAAATGGTGAGTCTTAAAAAAGTACTTTTATTATTTGCAGTAATTTTGTTTACTGTTAATCCATTCCGCTCAGTTGCTGAAGAAGGGCATACACATGGTGAAACTTCTAGTTCTGAGGAAATTAACGCTCATATTCAACACCACTTAAAGGATGATTACTATTTCAATTTCTTTACTGATTCTAAAACAGGAAAGAATTATGGCTTCCCTTTACCAGTTATCTTGATTGATGGTGGTCTGAAGGTTTTTTCTTCCGGTGAGTTCGAGCATGGCGATAAAGTAGTAGAAAAAGACGGTCAATTTTACAAATTGTACCATGGCAAAATCTACAAGACAGATGCTGCAGGTACGATTACTTACGATGACAAACATCACCCAACAAATGCAAAGCCTTGGGACTTCTCGATTACCAAGAATGTTTTAGGTTTGATGTTGGCTGCTTTATTGTTGTTCATTGGATTTACAAGTTTAGCTAAAACATATAAAAACGGTTCAAACGTGGTTCCTAAAGGAATTGGACGTGCATTGGAGCCATTGGTTCTATACGTGAGAGATGAGATGGCGATCCCTAACATTGGACATCGTTACAAAGAATTCATGCCATATTTGTTGTCTGTATTCTTCTTGATCTTTTTATTGAACTTATTAGGGCTTACTCCACTTGGGGTAAACGTAACTGGAAATATCTCTGTTACATTGTGTTTAGCCTTGTTTACATTTTTCATTACGAATTTCAAAGCAAACAAAGATTACTGGAAGCATATTTTCTGGATGCCAGGAGTACCGGTTCCATTCAAATTTGTTCTAGCGCCAATCGAAGTGTTAGGTTTGTTTACTAAGCCTTTCTCCTTGATGGTTCGTTTGTTTGCAAACATTACGGCTGGTCACACCGTTGTAATGGGTCTGATTGCTGTTGTGTATTTGTTGCAACATCAGTTGACCGTTGTAGGTTCAGTGAGTGTATCCTTAATTCTAACGTTGTTATTATTCTTCTTGGAATTATTGGTAGCATTCTTACAAGCGTTTATCTTTACGATGTTGTCATCCCTATTTATCGGTATGGCAGTGGAAGAGCATTCGCATCATTAATTCGAATTTTTTGTTAAATTTTTAAATATAAAATTGTTATGATTCCAAATTTAGTAGGAGCAGGTTTGATCGTTATCGGAGCTGGTTTAGGTTTAGGTAAAATCGGTGGTTCAGCAATGGAAGCTATCGCTCGTCAACCAGAAGCAGCATCTAAAATTCAAACAGCGATGATCATCATCGGTGCCTTATTGGAAGGTTTAGCATTCGGTGCTCTTCTATTAGGTAAATAAGCTAAGCTTATTACAAAAGACAATGAACACATCTTGCAACGGTTGGTTGCAAGTTGTGTTTATCAAAAAGACAAAAAATTTAAATTCAAAAATATAATAACGTAAATAAATGGACGCTTTAATTCATGATTTTTCATTCGGGTTATTTTTCTGGCAATTGATCATCCTTTTGATCGTCATCTTTTTGTTAGGGAAATATGCTTGGAAACCGATTGTAAATGCTCTAGAGGAACGCGAAAAAGGCATTACCGATGCTTTGGCTTCCGCAGAGAAGGCTAAATTGGAAATGGCACGTTTGACCAATGAGAACGAGAATTTGTTAAAAAAGGCTCGTGAAGAGCGTGATGTTATCTTGAAAGAAGCAAAAGTATTGAAAGATAAGATCGTTGCAGAGGCAAAGGATGCAGCTCAAGTTGAAGGTGGTAAATTGATCGAACAAGCTAAACGCGAGATTGAAGACCAAAAATTAAAAGCTTTAGCTGAGGTTAAGAACCAAGTTTCTACCTTATCTTTAGAGATTGCACGCAAAGTATTAACGAAAGAATTCGAGGACCAAGGAAAGCAAGAAGCTTTAGTAGCTGACTTGATGAAAGATGTTAAATTAAACTAATTGGTTAACGAATTTAAAAATTAGCGTATGTCAGTTTTCAAAGTAGCTTCAAGATATGCCAAGTCATTAATCGACTTGTCGGTAGAGCAGGAGAGTCTGGACGCGGTTAAGGCGGATATCGAAGGAGTTATTGCCATAATCAAATCTAACACGGAATTGCAAGCAGTTTTAAATAATCCGATCATTAAGACGGATAAGAAACTGGCGATCTTGAAGGCTTTATTTCAAGGTAAAATCAGACCGGAGATATTGGAGTTCTTCAATATCATGGTTAGAAAAGGCCGTGCAGAATTAGTTTATGCGACAGCCTTAGAGTTTGTACGTGAATACAACGAGGTTAAAGGTATCGTTCATGCAGAAGTTGTTTCGGCAAGTCCTTTATCGGAGGCCAACCTACAGGCATTAAAGGAGCAGATTGCTGCCCAGATCAATGCCGAGGTGATCTTAGCTAACAAAGTAGACAAATCATTGATCGGTGGCTTTGTGGTGAAGGTTGGAGACAAGCAGATTGATGCAAGTATTCAAGGCAAGCTAAATAAATTAGAGAGACATTTCGAGAACCAAGGCGTTTAGTCCGGTGTTCGAGAACAAGATATAATAGAATCAAAAACCCCTTATACGAATTACAACAATGATAGAGGTAAGACCAGATGAAGTTTCGGCAATTCTAAGAGAGCAATTGTCAGGCTTTAAGTCAGCAGCCGATTTAGAAGAAGTGGGTACCGTATTGCAAGTAGGTGACGGTATTGCGCGTATTTACGGCTTAACAAAAGTTCAATCAGGAGAGTTGGTTGAGTTTGCGAATGGACTACAAGGTATTGTGATGAACTTAGAAGAAGACAACGTAGGTGTTGTACTTTTAGGTCCATCGGATGAAATTAAAGAAGGTGATACTATCAAACGTACTAACCGTATCGCATCTATTAAAGTAGGTGAAGGTATGTTAGGCCGTGTGGTAAATACATTAGGTCAGCCTATCGATGGTAAAGGCCCAATTACTGGAGAGACTTTCGAAATGCCAATCGAGCGTAAAGCTCCTGGGGTTATCTACCGTCAACCAGTAACTGAACCATTACAGACTGGTCTTAAAGCGATCGACGCCATGATCCCTATCGGACGTGGACAGCGTGAGCTTGTAATTGGTGACCGTCAAACTGGTAAGACTGCCGTTTGTATCGACACCATTTTGAATCAAAAAGAATTTTACGAAGCTGGTCAACCAGTATTCTGTATATATGTAGCGGTAGGACAAAAGAACTCTACAGTAGCGAACATCGTTCGTACATTAGAGGAAAAAGGTGCTATGCCGTACACAGTGATCGTATCTGCATCAGCTGCGGATCCTGCTCCAATGCAGTTTTACGCGCCAATGGCGGGTGCTGCTATCGGTGAGTACTTCCGTGATACAGGTCGTCCGGCATTGATCGTTTATGATGACTTGTCTAAACAAGCGGTTGCTTACCGTGAGGTGTCATTATTATTGAAACGTCCTCCAGGCCGTGAGGCATATCCAGGAGACGTATTCTACCTTCACTCTCGTTTATTAGAGCGTGCTGCGAAGATCAATAGTTCTGATGAGATCGCGCGTAACATGAACGACCTTCCTGCGTCATTGAAAGACAAAGTAAAAGGTGGTGGTTCATTAACAGCCCTTCCGATCATTGAAACTCAAGCGGGTGACGTATCTGCATACATCCCTACCAACGTAATTTCCATCACTGATGGTCAGATCTTCTTGGAGTCGAACTTGTTCAACGCAGGTATCCGTCCAGCGATCAACGTAGGTATCTCGGTATCACGTGTAGGTGGTAATGCGCAGATCAAATCAATGAAGAAAGTTGCTGGTACCTTGAAATTAGACCAGGCTCAGTACCGTGAATTGGAAGCTTTCGCGAAATTCGGTTCTGACTTAGATGCAGCTACAAAAGCGGTATTGGACAAAGGTATCCGTAACGTGGAAATCTTGAAACAAGGTCAGTATTCACCAGTTTCAGTAGAGAAACAAGTTGCTATTATCTACGCAGGTACAAAAGGTTTATTACGTAACGTTCCTGTAAACAAAGTGAGAGAATTCGAAGAAGAGTTCTTGACACAACTAGAGCAACGTCATCCAGAAGTATTGTCAGCACTTAAAGCTGGTAAGTTCTCTGATGAATTAACTGATGTATTAGAAAAAGTAGCTAAGGAATTAGCTTCGAAATATTAAAAGGATTTGAGATTGGAGATATGAGATTTGAGAGAGCAGAAAGGTTCTTTTTGTATTTCAAATCTCAGATCTCAAAATCAGAAGGGTTTGAGGACAGTATCGAGGTTAATATCTTAATACTCATATCTCACATCTCACGTCTAAATTTGACTTATGGCAAACTTAAAAGAAGTTAGAAATCGTATTACCTCCGTATCTTCTACGCAACAGATTACCAAAGCGATGAAAATGGTATCTGCAGCGAAGTTGAAACGTGCAACCAATGCTATCATCCAATTGCGTCCGTATGCGACCAAATTGAGAGAGATCTTGGCTCAGGTTTCAGCCTCCGTAGAGGGTAATAATTCGCCATTCACGCAAGATCGTATCCCTACGAAGGTATTGATCATCGTGGTGACCTCAAACAGAGGTTTAGCGGGAGCATTCAATGCTAATGCCATTAAAACTGCCAATAATTTGATTGCAACGAAATATGCAGATCAATTCGCAAGAGGAGATGTAAGTATTATCGCAATCGGAAAAAGAGGTCAGGATTTCTTCAGCAAACGTGATTTCAAGGTAATCGGTAATAACAACGAATTGTTCAACAATTTGGATTTCGAAAATGTTTCGAAAATTACGGAGTACGTGATGGAACAGTTTAAAGAAGGAAACATCGACCGCGTAGAGGTGGTATATAACCAGTTCCGTAATGCAGCCGTTCAAATCTTGACATCAGAGCAGATTTTACCTCTTTTGCCTGAGAATAAAGAAGAGGACAATGTTGCCGAATTGGATTATATCATCGAGCCTTCAAAAGAAAAAATCATTGAAGAGCTTATTCCTAAAGCAATCAAGATTCAGTTATACAAAGCAGTATTGGATTCACATGCGTCTGAGCATGGTGCCCGTATGACTGCGATGGATAAAGCAACCGAAAACGCAGGAGACTTGTTACGCCAATTGAAACTGTCGTACAACCAAGCGCGTCAAGCAGCAATTACAACAGAGTTGACAGAGATCGTTTCTGGTGCTGCAGCCCTTTCAAATGGCTAATAGATAAAAATATTAATTTGTATAAGGAAAGCCGTTATCATTCGATAACGGCTTTTTTGTTGGCTATGGTTGGATTATTTGAAAAATATTTCAGTCCTGCTGGGTAATGTCATTAAGTTAAGGAAAAACAAAATTTAGATCCTTCGTTACTTTTGAAGCGCAAAAGTAACCAAACCGACGAAGGAGCTCACGGATACCAAAAACAACTCGAATCCGTAAACGCTTCGGCCCATTTAAGGTGGCTTTTCGCACGGGCTCCCGCACATGGATAGAATGCCTTGTTGTCGGGAATATCTTTCAATAGATCATCCCTTTTAAGGGGATGATCTATTGAAAGCATTCCAAGGCCAATCCCATCGCACAGGTCAACGGCATTCTTTCCATCTCTCCGCCACTGGAAATGAGCCGGAGGCTAAAGGACTTCCTGCGGAAGGATAAATGTTTGTTAATTTTCCAAACATCCAGCAGGGGTGGAATATTTATCAATTAGCATATTATCTTGGTCTATCCTCGAATCCTTTTCATCCTGGTTCATGCCCAGATCTTGGTTCATCCTCGAATCCCATTAATCCTGGTTCAAAAACAATTGAATTCAATTCAACCTTACGAATATTTTCAAAACCCTCTCAATTCTCCTATCTCCCTTCTCATATCTATCTCTATCAAACCATTCCAATTCTGTGATGTTCTATTTATTAACAGCAGGAAGATTAATATTATGACAACATTACCTTAATATTACGCATTTGACTTCTGTATTTCTGACTATTATCGTAATTTTGTCAAAATTTTAGTTTTCAATTTGCTCTGAGAAGCAATTTTATAAATTTGTGTAGGGTTTTTATAACTCAGTGAGCTTTGAAAGGGTTAATTTGATTAACCTAGGGTGTAAATGAAATTATTTAGGGTATGGCAAAGAAATTATATGTTTCCAATTCGACAGAGTCTTCGAGAATGTTCAAGAATGATTTTCTTGAATCTTTGACCAAGGTGCATTATTCTGTTCCTTTGATATTTTGGATTCCTGTTAAGATCTTTTTTATTTGGAGGGCATTGGTCCCTGGGGGATTGTCTGTTGGTACTGTTGTGATGTACTATATCTTTGGTCTGTTATTTTGGACCTTGGCGGAATATGTTTTGCATAGATGGGTTTTCCATTATGAGCCGAGTTCAAAATTCGGGAAAAGGGTGCATTTTATTTTCCATGGAGTACACCATGACTATCCTAAGGATCGCTTGCGATTGGTTATGCCACTTTCTGCAAGTATCCCAATGGCAGCGATCATCTATTTTATCTTTAGCTTTTTCTTTTCGCCTTATACCTTAGCAGCATTCTTCTCGGGGTTCTTATTGGGTTACCTGATCTATGATGAATGCCATTATGCGATGCATCATGCTAATTTTAAATCAGGCTTGTTTAAAAGGATAAAGGATCACCACATGTTGCACCATTACTCAGAGCCTGAGAAAGGTTTTGGGGTGAGTTCAGCGATTTGGGATGTGATCTTTGGTTCAGGGTTTAGCAAAAAGAAAGCTGTCCAAACAGAAAAGAAGAAAGCAAATGAACTCAAGGAAGTCAAGCAACAACAATTAAATTAAATATATAAAGAAGGGGTTCAGATTGTCTGAACCCCTTCTCTTTTATGGTTAATTTTGAATTACCAGCGAATCAAAGCTGATCCCCAAGTGAAACCGGCGCCAAAGGCAGCCAGACAAACTAAATCACCATCTTTTATCTTACCTTCCTCCCAAGCTTCGCAAAGTGCAATTGGCACCGAAGCGGCAGTAGTATTGCCATATTTCTGGATGTTATTGAAAACCTGATCATCGGACAAGCCCAAAGTCTTTTGAACGAACTGAGAAATACGAAGGTTTGCCTGGTGTGGAATCAACATATTAATATCAGCTGTTTTCAGGTTGTTTTTTGCCAAAGCTTCCCCAATTACTTCAGGGAATTTTACGACAGCTTTTTTGAATACGGCTTGGCCATCCATATATGGGAATGCCGAACCGTCTTCCAGCATTTCTTTGGTCATCAACATACCGCCCAATTCTACATCTGGCCATTGTGGCATCTGTTCGCCCAAATAATAACCTGCAGAAGCACCAGGGTAGTACATCGCCAGTTTCTCTGCTTCGGCACCATCAGAATGAAGGTGTGTGCTCAAAATGCCTTTTCCTTCTTCTTTGGTTGGTTGCAATACCACAGCTCCAGCACCATCGCCAAAAATTACGGAAACTGCGCGACCACGGGTTGAGAAATCCAATGCGAAGGAGTGTTTTTCAGAACCGACTACCAGGATGTTTTTGTACATGCCTGTTTTGATGAACTGGTCTGCGATGGACAAGGCATATATAAACCCCGAACATTGGTTTCTGACATCTAATGCACCTACTTCTTTCATGCCCATTTCGCGCTGTAATAAAACGCCACAGCCCGGGAAATAGTAATCAGGGGAAAGGGTAGCAAAAATAACAAAGTCGATTTCTTCTGCGGTGGTATTTGCTCTTTCAATAGCAATTTTGGAAGCTTCTACTGCCATACTGGTTGTTGTTTCACCCACTCGATTGGCGAAACGACGTTCCTTAATCCCCGTACGTTCTTGAATCCATTCATCACTCGTGTCCATAAAACGGGTCAGGTCATTATTGGTATATACGTTCTTTGGGACATAGTATCCCAAGCCGGCTATTCTTGATTGAAACATAGGTCTAACTTTAATAAACAATTCAGCTAAATTACTGATTTATTTGAAAAATAAGCTATTTTTGCAGTATGAGCACTGAAGTTGAACAAGAAACATTTACCCTTGAAGAAATCCTTGCAGTTACCAAAGATTCCAACAAGTTGATTTTGTGGAATGATGATTTCAATACTTTTGACCATGTCATTCACTGTCTCATGCATTACCTCCAATATTCCGAAGCTGAAGCATCCCGTATCGCCTGGACCGTACATACCAAAGGTAAGTGTACTATATTGGAAGGGACCTATACGGAAGTCGAGGTCTACCGAAAGATCCTAAAAACTGAAGGATTAACCGTTTCGGTGGAATAAATACCCTCGTAATAATACAGTTACGAGCATTTAACTTTCTTAATTATTGCGCAACTTTGTGGCTGAAAACACTAAGAAAGATCCAAAATGCTATTGAAAAGATGCCTAAGCAGTTTATTTTTATTATTCCCTATTATTTTATTTGCCCAGAAAGTCGATATTCAAGGTCGAATTTTAGAACAAGATAGTATCAGGCCGGCAATCGGAGCCAGCGTAAGCTTGCTCTCGAATGTGAACAATGCCTATATCCGTGGCCAACAAACTAGCGCCAATGGTTCTTTTTCTATCCCAGATGTTGACCCTGGAACCTATAACCTTCAAGTGACCTATATTGGTTTTGCTACCTATACCCGTAATAATTTTGTTGTTACAGCGGGTAAAGATATAGACTTGGGTGCAATAGTTTTGGCTGAAGAGGGCGAGAAGATCTCTGAAGTAGTCGTTCAAGGTCGGGTTCCTGACCTTCAGATTGGCATTGACAAAAAAGTTTTTGATGTTTCCCAAAGTATGGTCAGTGTGGGCGGATCTGCCCAGGACCTGTTGGGCAATGTACCTACGCTGCAAGTGGAGTCTGATGGGAGCATCAGTCTACGTGGGTCGAGTAGTGTACGGTTCTTGGTCGATGGAAAAGAGTCGGCCATGGCAGGTTCGGACATCAATGCATTTCTACAATCCTTGCCAGCAGATGCGATTGCCAAGGTTGAGATCATTACCAACCCATCTGCAAAATATGATGCAGAAGGACAATCGGGTATCATCAATATTATCCTTAAGAAAAACGCACGTTTAGGTCTGAATGGATCGGTTACGGCTTCAGGTGGTTCCTATGAAAATGCAAATGCTGGAGTGACCCTGAATTATAGAGATGGCAAGGTGAATTATTTTGGAAACTATAATTTCAGTCGCCGTAATAACTTAGGGAGTGGCTTTTCAGATAATATCGATTATATCAATGGTGGGATAACCAATGAAAGCCCTAGAACCCAAAGTATCGAAGAAAGCAATCGACTAGGGTATAACCATACGATACGTTTTGGTACGGATTATTACATGAACGATAAGACAACATTGAGCTTAACCACCAATTTGAGCTTAAGGGATAATGAGCGTGGGAATGATATCAACTATAATTATTGGAATGTTCCAGGGTTAGGCACGACCAGTTTCCGTAATTCCTTGCAGAATGAGGATGATTTGGGAATTGATGCCCAAGTAGATTTCAAGCGTACATTAAAGCGTGAAGGGGAGGAATTGACGGCCAATGTTTCCTTTGGTTATGATACAGAGGATGGAGTAAATGATTTCCATCAGACCTTTGCAAACGGAAATGCTGATCTGAAGCGTGTGAACAATACCTCTGAGTCCGGTAAGAACTGGAACATGCAATTGGATTATGTTCTGCCACTTGGTGAAAACCATAAATTCGAGGCGGGATATCGCAGTATCTTAAGGTATTCCGATGAAAGTCAATATTCAGAAGAGCTTGATTCTTTAACGCAGCAATTTCTACCTGATTATCGGATTACGAACGATTTTGACATGACGAGCACCGTTCATGCGCTATATGCCAATTATCAAAAACAGATTACAGAGAAATTAGGTGCACAGGTTGGCTTAAGAGCCGAGCAAGCAAACCTGAATACCAATATCTATTCGCATGATTTAGATAACCCAAGCATTATTAAGAGTGACCAAGGTAAATTGGATTATTTCCGCCTATACCCAAGTGTTTTCTTAAGTTATGCTATAGGAAAAGGACAGGGGGACAAAGTGCAGTTGAGTTATTCACGCCGTGTGCAGCGCCCAAGGGGATGGCAAGTGAACCCATTTATCGATGTTTCGGATGTTCAGAATTACCGTCAAGGTAATCCAAACTTGCTTCCAGAAGATATTCATTCCACCGAATTGAGTTTTTCAAAGTTTTATGAGAAATGGAACTTTATTTCATCGGTATTTTATCGTCGTGTGAACGACCAAACCCAACCTGTTATCTATGATGAAAGTTTGATTGCTGATATTGTAGGGGATAGAACGAATGTAACCTATATGAAATGGGAAAATGCGTCGGATCTGGATGCTTTTGGATTTGAGTTGATTTCTAAGGTTAATTTAACCAAGTGGTGGGATGTTACAGCAAATGCCAATCTTTCACAAATTACTTTCCATCCAAAAGCGGGTCTGGGACTTGAAGGCAGAGAGTCGTTCAACTGGAACGGAAACCTGACGACAAACCTAAAAATCACACCTACCTTTTCGGCTCAGGTCAGAGGAGATTATAGAAGTGGAATGAAGACCATGCAAGGAGAAATGAAGCCGATGCATGGAGTTGATGTAGCCTTGAAAAAGGAAGTATTGAAGAACAAGGGTAGTTTAATGCTGAATGTAAGGGATGCATTCAATACGCGTAAATTCCAAATGCACAATTACCTGCCGAACCGTGAAATGCAGTTTTCACATCGATGGATGAAGAGGATGATTACCTTGTCATTTACCTACCGATTTGGTCTCCAAAATTTTGGAAGAAAAGACCGTGAACAACAAGGTCCAGACATGGACGATATGGGCGGTCAACAATTTTAATACTTGATTTTACGATAAGATTATTTAAATTAGATTTTCACTTAATCAACTTTACACTATGAAAAGAAACTTTATGTATGTATTAGTAGGCGCAATCGGATTGACAGTTGCCTCATGTGCAACCAAGAACGCTTCCACGCAAAAAGGAGCAAATGTTCCTGCCTATGAAGTACTGGACCTGCCTAAAGTATCCCTTAAAGATTTTAAAAAGAACTCCGCTGGAGCATACGTTCTATTTGATGGAACATCATTGAATGGATGGAGAGGCTACGGCAAAGACCATGTGCCAAGTAAATGGGGCATTGATAACGGAACCTTGAAGTTTTCAAAAGCACCTGCAGGTGTACAAAATCCTGAAGGTGGAGATTTGATCTTCGCTCATGATTTCAAAAACTTTGAACTGGAATTTGAATGGAAAATTTCAAAAGGGGGAAACTCTGGTACCTTCTTCTTGGCTAAAGAAATCAAAGGACAGCCAATTTACATTTCATCTCCTGAGTTCCAATTATTGGACAATGAGAACCACCCTGATGCAAAACAAGGTGTTGATGGAAACCGTAAATCATCTTCCTTGTATGATATGATCCCTGCGAAACCTCAAAATGCATTCCCCGCAGGCGAGTGGAACAGAGCTAAGATTGTTGTTAACAAAGGAAAAGTAACGCATTACCAAAACGACGAGAAGGTTGTTGAATATGAACTGTGGACTCCTGAGTGGACTCAATTATTGGAAGCTAGTAAATTCAGCAAAGAAAAATGGCCTTTGGCATTTGAATTATTGAATAACGTAGGTGGTAAATCGAAATCAGGTGTGATCGGATTCCAAGATCACGGTGATGATGTATGGTTGAGAAATATCACTGTAAAAGAATTATAATGTTTAAATTATTAAGACATTGGAAAGAGAGCTTTTTGAGCTCTCTTTTTTGTATGCTGCTATTGATAGCTTCCGCGCAAGAGGTCAAATGGCATGATGTACTGAAAGAAAGTGCATTGGAGGGCCGGGTTAAAGCTATTGGAGCTCATGACGGTTATGCCCGATTGCCTTTGTCATTGAAAGGGAAGGTTCGGGATGCAGTCTGGAATTTGGGTCAGGATGCAGCAGGGGTTTATGTTGAGTTCAAGACTTCAGCAACTTCCTTTTCCATTCGCTATCAAGTTAATGGAGGATTGAATATGCCACATATGCCAACTACGGGTGTGAGTGGATTGGACCTTTATACCAAGGCATCTAACGAGAAGGAATGGAATTGGATACACGGGAAATATAGTTTCAAAGATACAATAAGCTATACCTATGAAGATTTTGGATCCCTTTCGGGAAATATATTTAGACTATACCTCCCGCTATATAATTCCGTAAAATGGATGGAAATTGGAGTAGCCGACGATTTGAACTTTATCCAGCAGGAGAGCAAACCTATCATTGTATATGGTACTTCCATTGCTCAAGGCGCCTGTGCATCTAGGCCAGGATTAGGCTGGACCAATTGGATGGGTAGGAACTTTGACCATGAGGTTATTAATCTGGCATTCAGTGGAAATGGTAGGTTGGAGCAACCCATTTTAGACTTGATCAAGCAGGAAAATGCTGCTGTATTTATTCTGGATTGTATCCCTAATCTATCGGTAGCTGGAGAAGATGGGAAAGATAAATTGACAGGCTTGATCAACAATGCGGTTAAGACCATCAGGGAGCAGCATCCTAAGACGCCAATCGTCATTGCTGCACATAGTTCTAGTGAGGTTCCAGGGGTTTTTTACATGAAGACCAATGCTGACTACCAAAGTCGTTCAAGAGTTGCGGAGAAGGCCGTGAAAGCTTTGCAAGGGCAGGGAGATAAATATCTTTATTGGCTATCAGAAAAGGAAATCGGATTGGATAGGAATTCAACGGTGGACTATGCCCATCCGAATGACTATGGTATGGAGAAAATCGCTGCTGCCTATACCAAATTGTTGAAGAAAATCTTGAAATAATATATTGGTTACAACAGCTATCAGGATTAAAATAGCTGTTGTAATTCTTTTAAATCCTTGATCATGTGATTGACATCTTCAGGTTTCTCCACATCAAGAGGATTGAAGAAAATGGCTTCCAAGCCTGCATTCTGTGCTCCACGCACATCAGCATCTAAGTTATCCCCAATCATTACCGCTTCAGTTTTATTCGCGCCGCCATTATTTAAGGCATGTTCAAAGATTCGGATATCGGGTTTATTGATGCCGATGATCTCTGAAATGACAATGGTTTCGAAGTAGGGAGCTAGGTTGCTATGCTGTAATTTTTTCTCACAGGCCTCTTTAAAGCCATTTGAGATCAAGTGCAAGGTATATCTGTCCTTTAAGTAGGCCAAGGTCTCATGTGCATTAGGAAAGAGATTGGTCTTTGTTGGACAGATTTCTAGGTATTCTTCTTCAAAAGCCAATGGGAACAATTCTGGATTGACCCCTAATTGGGTGAATGTATCGGCAAACCTCAATTTTCTCAAGGTTGGTTTATCTATCTTGCCATGGTGGTACAGGTTCCATAGCCGATGATTGTTTTCAGTATATGTGGCAATAAACCTTTCTGAAGTGGGTAAATTGAAGATATCGTGAAAGGAATATCTGAAATAAAGTTCATGCAGGGTTTCTTCGGCATTTCTATCGAAATCCCAAATGGTATGGTCTAAATCGAAAAATAAGTGTTTTTTATCGTTGAACATGTGCAAATATAAGGTCAATAGCTGGCTGAATCAACCATGAATCTAAGTTTACTGTCATAAAGTAGGGCTTGCTTCCTAATGAAGCCGTATTTGAGTACATTTGCGCAGGAAACATCAAGTATGAGAAAAGCTTTATTTCTATTTTATTTTCTTGTCTTCTATGCGATTACCCAATTATTGTGGTGGGGATTTATCTTAGTAAAATTTGAACCCGACCGCAAGGGGATGATCATAGGAGAAGGTCTGATTTTCTTGTTGATCTTTATATGGGGAGCTTTGAAGCTCAAGAAACATGTAAAAAGAGAACATGAGATCAGCCAGCAACAGCAGAACTTCCTATTGGCCATCACTCATGAGCTTAAATCGCCCTTAGCATCCGTAAAACTCTATATTCAAACGATATTGAAGCGTGATCTTGATAGAGAGCAGCAGAAGGTCTTTTTAGGCAATTCCCTAAAGGATATTGAGCGTTTGGATGATCTAGTTGAAAATATCTTATTGACGACTAAATTAGAGAATAGAGCTTATCAGCTGCCTAAAGAGGCATTTAATGTCACTGAACTGGTTGAGCAGGTCGTTGATCGATTGCAGAAGAATGCATGTAAATCCCAAGTCATCAAGCCTGAATTGGAAAGTGATATTGAGTTGAAAGCGGACAAATTTGCGATCAGCAATGTGATCACGAATCTGATTGAGAACGCCGTGAAGTATTCACCTCCATGTGCTACTGTTTATGTCAAGTTGAAAAAACAGGGCAATAACCTATTATTTTCGGTTACAGATCATGGCGAAGGAATACCTGATGATGAAAAAAAACTTATATTTAATAAGTTTTATAGAGTGGGTAGTGAAGAGACCCGAAAAACCAAAGGCACTGGTTTAGGGTTATATATTGTTAAGACAGTATTACAAAAACACAATGCAACCATTAGGGTAAAGGATAATACCCCTACTGGAAGTATCTTTGAAGTAATTTTTGAAAATTATGCAAACTAAACAACGTATACTATTAGTTGAAGATGAGGAACATCTGTTAGAAGCGATCAAGTTGAATCTAGAGCTTGAAGGCTACCGTGTGACTACGGCAACAGATGGTAAAAAAGCATTAAAAATATTTAAGGAAGAACGTTTTAACCTGATTATCCTGGATGTAATGATCCCGGAAATAGACGGTTTCCAAGTGGCAGAAACCATAAGACTTCAGAATTCGGAAGTTCCTATTATGTTCTTGACGGCCAAAAACAGTTCAGAAGACCGTATCACAGGCCTTAAAAAAGGAGCAGACGATTATTTAGTGAAGCCATTCAACTTGGAAGAACTGATATTGCGCGTGAGCAACCTGATCCGCCGTGGTATGAAAGGAGATGACCTTAAAGAATTGAATTCCTACAGTATTGGTGACAAGACCATCTATTTCAATTCCTTTGAGCTACATCATGCAGATGGTAGCATTACTTCTTTGACAAAGAAAGAAACAATGCTGCTTAAACTGTTGATTGAGCGCAGAAATGAGGCTGTTTCCCGTGAGCAGATCTTGGAAACGGTTTGGAATTATGATGTGTACCCATCAACCCGTACGATCGATAATTTTATCTTGACCTTTAGGAAGTATTTTGAACCTGATCAAAAACATCCGATTTATTTCCACTCCATCCGTGGGGTCGGTTATAAGTTTACAGACAACTCGAACTAAACGAATAGATGACTAATCAAGCTCGAAAAATAGTAATCGCAATTGCGATTGCTTTTCTATTGTATGCCATTTATGCCAAGCATTATAATATAGCGGTCTACATCTTTGGAGGTATTACCTATTTGGTATGGAGCTACCTGAAAGAGGGAACCGTTTACCTGGCGACCCAAGCTTTTCATAAGCAGGATTACGAGAAAACCAAGAGATTGCTGGCAGAGATCAAGAATCCGGATAAACTTCGAAAGGGAAGAAGAAACTTTTATGAGTTTATGATGGGCAATATAGCCTTGAAGGAGGATCGGATCGAGGAGGCTGAATATCATTTTCAGCTAGCCTCGAGGTTGCCTTGGCGAAAGGATAATGAGAAGGGGATGGTGCTGGTCAATCTAGCGAACATCAACTTGAGGAAGCATGATTATGAAAGAGTGCAGGCCTATTTGGATGTGGCGAGTAAATTGAGGCTGACTGCCAGACAACAGTCAATTATAGAGAAAATACAAAACGAAGTAAATAAGAATAAGTAGTGGACAAAAATTTGAAAAACGATCTATTGATTCGCGCTGCGTTGTCGCAGCCTACGGAACGACCTCCAGTATGGATGATGCGTCAAGCAGGAAGGTTTATGAAAGAATATTGGGAAATCAAGAACAAGTATTCTTTCTTGGAAATGTGCAAAACCCCTGAGATTGCCGCAGATGTTACCATGCTGCCAATAGACCTATTAGGTGTTGATGCAGCTATTTTATTTTCGGATATCTTGGTTACGGCCGAGGCAATGGGGGGAGACCTATCCTTTGAACAAGGTGTTGGCCCGAGATTCTCCAATCCGATTAGGACAGTGCAAGATGCCGAGAATCTATCGGTAGATTGTTTGGATAAACTACAGTATGTGGCTGATGCCATCAAAGTAATCCAAGGCCGTTTAGACGGTAAAGTGCCTTTGATCGGTTTTGCAGGTGCGCCATTTACCATTTTGAGTTATCTGGTTGAAGGTGGTTCTTCCAAGGATTTCAAATTGACCAAAACCTTGTTGAACAACCAACCGAAATTGGCACATTCCATTTTGCAGAAGATAGCCGATGTAACGATCAATTACATGAATATGCAAATCGATGCAGGTGTTAATGCATTGCAGTTATTTGATAGCTGGGCATTGGCATTATCATGGAATGATTACCAAGAGTTTTCACATAAATACAATAAATACATTATCTCTAAATTGAACAGAAAAGATGTACCGGTTATTTCTTTCTGTAAGGGAAGTTCTGTGTTTGCACCGATTATGGCAGAAGCACAACCTGATGTGGTTTCTGTGGATTGGAATGCTGATTTATTGAACATCAAGAAATCATTGCCTAGCAATATGGCTGTTCAGGGTAACCTGGATCCATTTGTGCTTTACGCGGATAAGCCAGTGATCAAGAAAAAGATCCTAGATCTATTTGAACGTATGCGTGGAGAGGATGGATTTATCTTTAACCTTGGACACGGTATCATGCCGGATATTCCATTTGACAACGTGAAATACGCTGTAGAAACCATTAAGGAATTCAGATACTAAGAATATATCAAACTCAGATATGGGGAGCTGTCACGATGTGGCAGCTCCTTTCGTTTTAGGTATTAATTCATTACCCTATCATGTCAATATTTGCTGATTTAATTTATATTTTTGAGGATTAATACAAATTATGGTCTATCTATACGCGAAAGCAATCCATATTATTTTTGTTATCTGCTGGATGGCTGGGCTTTTTTATATGCCGAGGTTGTTTGTCTATCATACGGAAGCCAAGCAGAAATCTGAAATAGAATATCAAGTTCTGCATAAGCAGTTTGTTATTATGGAGAATAGGCTGTGGTGGGTGATCACAACACCTTCAATGTATTTGGTCGTTATTTCTGCTTTGGTCATGCTCTATATTAATCCAGCTCTTTTGTCCACAGGATGGATGCAGGTGAAGTTGGGTTTTGTTGCGGCCTTGATAGCCTATCACTTTATCTCCCAAAAGATCATGTACAGGTTAAGGGATGAAAAGTCCAATTGGACCTCAACGCATCTACGGATGTGGAATGAGGTCTCTACGATTATCTTGTTTGCTATTGTCTTCTTGGTAATCCTTAAATCCGCAATAGGATGGGTATTTGGTGTTCTGGGAATCTTTGGGTTGGGAATTTTACTGATGATACTTGTTAAACTTTATAAGAAATACCGGAAGAGTAAAGGGGAGCAGGTTGACTAATTTATATGCTATGAAGAAATTACTTTGGATATTGTGTGCTTTTATTTTTCCTATTGCACTACATGCTCAGGAGCATGATTGGGCCTTTGGGATTTACAGTGATCTAAAATTAGACGATGCTGCTTATGATGCTAGTTTCGGTGTTCAAGGTAAGTATGATTTTACGAATCGCTCTGCGGTCCAAGCCCAGATTCATGGAAGGGGAGACCTACTGGCTGTTGGTGCCGATTATCTTGTGAGTATTTTTAATAAAGAGAAATCCAATTTCAATATCTTCTTAGGTGCTGGTCTGGGACAAGAGTTCTTTACCTATGAGAATGCAGTTGGCGCTGAAGGAGATGAGCCCATGCCTAGAAAGGAAAACTTTACCAAAGCTAATGGACAAGTAGGGATCAGTTATTATTTCCCTAGTGTAGATTTATCACTTTACACAGGGTATAAAGTGAAATATCAATTTAAAGATGAAGTTACTGAGCCCAATTATGTGATGTTGGGACTGAGATATCATATTTGGTAATTGTTTTGGAGGTTAATTGCCTCCAAAACAGATATATTTTACCTCGATGTATTCATCGAGACCATATTTTGAGCCCTCTCTACCTAAACCGGATTGCTTAACGCCTCCAAAAGGTGCTGAAGCATTCGAAATCAATCCTGTATTTACGCCTACCATGCCTGCTTCCAATTGCTCGGCAACGCGGAAACATTGATGTACATCTTGGCTAAAGAAATAGGATGCTAGGCCAAAAGGGGTGTCGTTGGCCAATTTGATGGCCTCTTCTTCAGTCTTGAATTTGAATAAAGCACATATAGGGCCGAAGGTTTCTTCCGTTGCGATGATGCTATGGGCGGGCATATTGGAAAGGACCGTTGGTTCAAAGAATAAGCCTTTCATTGCTTTTCCACCAGTCTCAATTTTTGCTCCTTTGTCAATGGCATCTTGCACATGTTCTTCGACTTTTTTAAGGCCTTCTTCATTGATTAATGGACCGACCTGAGATGTTTTCTTTAATCCATCCCCAACTTCCAATGCTTTTACGGCTTTGCTCAGTTTTTTGCTGAACTCATCGTATACATCCTCCTGAACATAAAATCTATTGATGGATACACAGGTTTGTCCTGTATTCCTAAACTTACCTGCCACAGCGCCTTCAACAGCTTTGTCGATATCTGCATTGTTGAATACCAGAAATGGGGCATTTCCACCAAGCTCAAGGGAGATCCTTTTGATCGTTGAAGCTGCCTGTTCCATAAGGGTTCGACCAACCGAGGTAGATCCTGTAAATGAAATCTTCCTGATTTTCTCATTAGTGGCTAATTCTTTTCCTATTCCTTTGCTGTCTTTGGAGGTAATGACATTCAATACCCCTTTCGGAACTCCGGCTTCATCGGCTAATTTTGCCAATGCGATAGCGGAGAATGGAGTTTGGGAGGCGGGTTTCAATACGACGGTACAACCGGCTGCCAAGGCAGGGCCAACCTTACGTGTGATCATTGCCAAAGGGAAATTCCAAGGGGTGATCGCTGCAACGACACCAACACCCTGTTTGATGGTCTGCATCCTAGCATTGCCAGCAAGTGAGGGGATGGTTTCTCCATAAGCACGTTTTCCTTCTTCCGCAAACCAATCAATAAATGAATTGGCATAATCGACCTCGGTTAGGGATTCTTTAATTGGTTTGCCACTCTCTAGGGTCATGATCTCTGCGAGTTCCTGTTTATGTTCATTGATCAGGTTGTATAGGTTCCTTAAGATTTTAGATCTTTCGCCGACAGGTGTATTCTTCCAAGGGTCCCAAGCTTTGTAGGCTGTGTCAATAAATTTCTGACAATCTTTTACCGTTAAGTTTGGTAATGATCCTACGGGCTTTAAAGTAGAGGGATTGATGACTTCAAATGTGTCTTTGGAACTGATGAAAGATCCATTCAAATATGCTTTTTCTATTAATAGGGAATTCTTCATAGTCAATTTTTTATTCGAACAAATGGGAATGGTAAATGTTTAAGCCAAGAATAAAGACCTTGGATAAAAACAAAATGGAGGTTTTTAGGCCTCCATTGTTATTTTTTAAAGATTACTTAGGGTGTGACCCATTTTGTCTCTTTTTGTTTTCAAATATGCTTCGTTGTATTTGTTGGGAATGATTTCGATTGGCACATTATCAACCACTTCAAGACCATAACCGATCAATCCGGCACGTTTAGTTGGATTGTTGGACATTAGGCGCATTTTAGTAACACCCATGTATCTCAAGATCTGAGCACCAACACCATAATCACGTAAATCTGGTTTGAAGCCTAATTCTAGGTTCGCATCAACAGTGTCAACACCAGTTTCCTGAAGTTTATAGGCATGTAATTTATTGACAAGGCCGATTCCTCTACCTTCTTGGTTCATATAAACGATAATGCCTTTTCCTTCTTTCTGGATCATCTCCATAGCTTTATGAAGCTGCGGGCCACAATCACAACGGCATGAGCCGAAGATATCACCGGTCACGCATGAGCTGTGCACACGTACCAAGATAGGTTCATCTTCTTTCCATTCTCCTTTATATAGGGCCAAATGCTGCTCACCAGTATTCTTTTGGGTAAATGCTTTCATTTTGAAATCACCCCATTCTGTTGGCATTTCTACACTTACTTCCTCTTGGATCAACGTATCATGCTTCAAGCGATATTCAATCAGGTCTTCAATAGAGATAATCTTAAGATCGAATTTCTCCGCAACCTTAATTAAATCTGGAAGGCGAGCCATTTCACCATCATCCTTCAATATCTCGACAAGCACACCTGCTGGTTCAAAACCTGCAAGGCGAGCTAAATCTACTGAAGCTTCCGTATGACCGGTCCTGCGCAAGACACCTCCATCTTTAGCGATCAATGGGAAAATGTGACCAGGACGGCCTAATTCCTCCGGCTTTATATTGGGATCAATTAATGCTTTGATTGTTTTTGAACGGTCAGAAGCTGAAATACCAGTGGTACAGCCATAACCCTGAAGGTCTACAGATACAGTGAAGTTGGTTTCATATACAGCTGTATTGTTGTTGACCATTAAACCTAAGTTTAATTCCTTACAACGTTCTTCGGTCAATGGAGCACATACCAAGCCCCTACCATGGGTAGCCATAAAATTAATGACCTCTGGAGTGGCATTTCTAGCTGCGGTTACAAAGTCTCCTTCATTCTCACGGTCTTCATCGTCTACAACAATGATAACCTTTCCAGCTTTAATGTCTTCGATTGCTTCTTCAATCGTATTTAATTGAATTTTCATTTGTTTTAAATATTAATGCAAAGGTAGGGGTATTTAGCCATTATTTTATAAGTAAGTTGTCATAAAAACGCTATTGGGTAAGCAAACCAACTGAATCTAATCGACCTCAATGGCCATATGTTTGTTTCTGTAGTCGCTTGGCCGAATCTGATAATGGTCAAAGTACACTTTAGAGAAGTGATGTGCATATTTAAAACCAGTTAGATACGCGATTTCCTTGATCTCTAATTCAGGGTTTCTCAGGAGCTCCTGTGCTTTTTTCATCTTTTGCCTCCGGATGTAAACAAAAACAGTGTCGCCGAAGAGTTCTTTAAAGCAGTTTTTAAGTTTAAATTCATTTATTCCAAATTGCCTACATAACGTCTTGATACGAAGGTCCTGATGATAGTTTTGGTCCAAAAACTCTTTCAATGACATCATGTTATCAATATCAGATTGATTCCATTTGACTTGGTTGATCTGGTTGTTTGCTCCAGCAAAGACCGTTATCATCAATTCTATGGCCTTGATTCGAATGAATTGTTTTGCGAAGTCGGATTGGTATTGGTGATGGAGCAGTTCCTGGATCAGCTGATGCTGTTGGGCAGTTATTAAGGTCGCTTCTCTACAAAAAGTGTAGTTTTTCAAAAGGAAATGCGCTTTTAACTGTTGCTCTGAATAGCCTTGGGTCCCTAACAATTGGAATAGAAATTCCTGATCCATATAGATGTCCAATACTTTTCGAGAGCTATTGTAGGTAATATTTCCTTGTGGATTGGGAATATTTATGAATTGATAGTGGTTGCTTGGAATTATGATGCAATAATGGTTTTTACTTTCGAAATGGCAGTTCCCTTCAATTTCGAATTGGACTTTTATCAGATGTGAATCATGCTGGACCTTTAATTTAAATGGCTTAAAAAGATTCCATTCTTGATATTTGATGGAAATGGACTCATCATTAAACTCTAACAACCTTCCTTCCATGTATTCATTGGACAGGTACCTGCTCGAAAAACCATTGCCTATCTGTAAGTTTTCAGCATTTGTCAATTGATCATTCAGTTTCTCCCTCGTATAGAATTCCTTTAATGTAATTGACGGTATTTTATCCATTATTTGTTGTTGAATATCCCTTTTTTGTTATCAAAAGGTATTCAAAAGTAATACTTTTGCAGCATTATTTATAATTATTCTAAATAAATTTCTTGGACAGTTTGGGGAACTGTCGTCTTCATCGTGGGAATCAATACGGATTCCAGTTGTCTGCTTCCATGCCAGGATGATAAGAAGGAGAATATGAAGGATACCTTCGGACAAGACGCAGACTACTTATGAAAACAACAAATAAAACAGTGAATTTTAATTATTTATTATGCTATTACAAATCAAACTATGCACCATCCTATTGTTGTTTTCCCTAACAGTTCAAGCTCAGTCCGTTATTAAAGGATTGGTGCACAATGAAAATAATGAACCTCTAGGTCAAGTGACCGTATTGCTTAAATCGACTTCCAACAACACTCAACGAGCGGTTTCAACAGACCAGAAAGGTTATTTTACTTTCGAACTGCAATATGGAAACTATGATCTACAGATATCATATCTGGGTTATTCTAATTATATTAAAAAAGATCTGCACATAGCTTCCAAGCAAGTTGATTTGGGAAGCATAAACCTCTTTCCTTCCTCTCAATCCTTGGAAGAAATAGAAATTAAGGGTGAAAGAAAGTTAATTGAAAGACTCTCTGACCGAATGGTAATCAATATTGAAAACAGTATCCTTGCCGACGGGATGACAGCTCTAGAAATCCTTCAACGAGCTCCGGCTGTTAAGGTGGATGACGATGGTAATATCAGTATGCGGGGAAAGTCTGATGTCGCCGTATTGATCAATGGTAAATTGTCCTATTTATCGCCTCGGGATCTTGCAACCCTGCTAAAAGGGACTTCCTCATCATCCATTAAAAGTGTCGAATTGATAACGAATCCATCCGCTAAATACGATGCCCAGGGGATGGGGGGTATGATCAATATAGTTATGAAGAATGATAAAAAGGCAGGGTTCAATCTATCGGTCAATAGTTACGGGGGTGCTGGAAGGAAAGAAAGATATGGGGCCGGTTTCAATCTGAATAGTCAAAAGAACAAATGGAACTTTATCTTAGGTTTTGACAAAGGCTTTAGAGGAGAAGAAGAATATCGAACCTTTAGCCGTTTCTTTGAAAAGAATCCGACAGAATCCCTAAGCAGAAAGTCGATACAATATTCCCATACCAACGAACCCCTGCAGACCAATAATGCAAAGGCAGGTATAGATTTTCAGGCAACTGAAAAACTCAGTTTGGGAATAGGCTGGTCAGGAAGCTTTGGAACCTATAAGAACTTTAATCAAGGGTACAATAATATCCTTTTCAGTAATGAAGAACTAATTTCCAATTCATTAACCGATAACAGCAATATCAGCAAATGGAATACCCATACCTTAATGGCCAATTTGCAGCAAAAAATAGGCTCGAATGAGAATCTACTCTCGGCAGACTTTGAATACCTACATGCCGATTATAAAGCGGATCAACAATTGGCCTCTGATTTTCAAAAGACCATCCATCAGCCCGCCTTTCTTTCAAAAAGAAAAAACCAAACCCCCTCGATAACCAAATTATATGTAGGCAAGCTTGACTATTTACAACATATCAATGAGCATCAGCGATTGGAATTAGGTTGGAAAAGCAGTTTTATGAATGCCGATAATAATGCGATAAATGATACCTTAAAGGCCGGTAACTGGGTCAATGATGTTAGCACCAGCAATCATTTCCTTTACGAGGAGCATATACATGCTGGATATGCCAATTACCATTTAGAATCAAACGACTGGAATTTCACAGCTGGGCTAAGGGTTGAAAACACCTATTCCTTAGGAAATCAACTGACCAGCAAACTCCAAAATGAACGAAATTATGCCAACTGGTTTCCAAGTACCTCCATCAGTAAAAAAATAGGAGAAAAACATAATGTACAGTTTTCATATAGTAAAAGAGTCAATAGACCTGACTATGAAGACTTGAATCCCTTTCGATATTATATTGATGCATTTGTTTTCTACGAAGGAAATCCTCTTTTGCAACCTGAATTAGCCAATGTATTTGAATTGAATTATAGCTTTGGAAAGAACTTGCATGCTTCCTTCTATTATACCGATGTGAAGGATGTGATGACTAGTGTCTTGACACAAATCCCTGCTCAAAACGTGACTATTCGGTCCATTGCCAATATTGAAGGTTTCCGGAACAAGGGTGTGAATATTAACCATTCCTATGGTCCCCTGAAGTTTTGGACAACCATTAATAACGCCAATATTTTTGAAAACCACTATTTCGGTGAGTTTAACAAGGAAGAAATTGATAACCGTGAATGGTCCTATACGATCCAATCCAATAATATCTTTAAACTGCCAAAAAAATGGTCCTTTGAGATAAATGGACAATACAATTCTCCACAAACAGATGGGGTATTACGTCAAAAAGGATTTGGTTTTATGTCTGCAGGGATAATGAAAAATATTTGGAGCGATAAGGTCGCCTTAAAATTGGCAGTCAATGATATCTTTAAATCCATGACCTATCAAACCGAATCTTATGCCGGCGGAGTAAGGATGAACCAGAATTTTAATCTTGATAGTAGGACTTTCATCTTTTCAGCAACCATAAAACTTGGAAAGGACCTCAATGGCAGCCAGAGGAAAAAGGAAAGTGATGAACAGAATCGGGTAAGGGGAGGAAGTTAACAATACCCATTATGAAAAATCCACCTTCCCCAAGGTGGATTTAAACCAAATTAAAAACTATATTGACTAACTAACTCTTTATTAAGGATGATCTGTTAAATGTGAGGAAATAGATTAAGCCATTTTAAATAGGTTTAGGTTAATTATTCCCCACATATCAAATCTTTTTACAAATTCTTACATGTTTTTGAATAATCGAAAATAATATAATTAACCTTAAAGAACTTTGCCTTAATTAACAAATATCTACACTATATTAACAGGTAGTTGACGAGATTCGATATTCTATCGCGTACTATTGATTCATTCCAAACAATTTTTTGGCTCCAGCTATTAATTCAGATACACTACCTTTGAAATACTATGAAAAAACTATTAATCTGTTTAATCAATTTATCAATCTGTACTACCTTGAGCGCACAAAACAATTTAACGGCAGAACAATCAAATCCCAAAGAAATGGGATGGATGAAAGGTTTCCCACCTGCTAAAGACAGCACCTTGTCCCTGTTTGATGGCAGTTTTTTTCAATTTCCAGGCTTACGCTACAGTGTCTGCCATATGCGTGAATTTATGCCGACCAAAGTGGTTCAGGCAAATCAAAATGATAGATACAGCTTTGAAAGCAATATAGACAGTGAACTGGATAAGGTGACCTTTGTTCCTTTGGGAGAAAAATCTCCCGTTACCTTTGAAGAGTCATTGGATAAGACCTATGCCGATGGCATTATCATTCTGCATAAAGGGAAAATTGTTTATGAAAAATATTTTGCAGAGCTTGATCAGGAGGGCACCCATGCCGTAATGTCTGTTAGCAAAACTTTTACAGGAACCTTAGGGGCCAGCTTGGTTGCTGAGGGCATATTGGATGAAAATAAATTAGTCCAGGATTATGTCCCAGAACTCAAGAACTCGGCCTTCGGAGATGCTACTGTCAGACAGGTCTTGGATATGACCACCTCCTTAGATTATTCGGAAGATTATGCTGATCCGAATGCAGACATTTGGGTGTTTTCGGCAGCAGGAAATCCAGTTCCAGTTCCCAAAGATTATCAGGGACCGACCAATTATTATGAGTTTCTGGAGACAGTAAAAAAAGCAGGGAAGCATGGCGAAGCTTTTGGTTATAAAACCATTAACACCGATGCAATGGGCTGGGTAATCAGTAGAGCAACTGGTAAAAGCATCCCTGAATTGCTTTCAGAAAAGATTTGGAGACCAATCGGAGCGCATCACGATGGTTATTATCAAATTGACCGTTCTGGAATTGCGTTTGCAGGCGGTGGCTTTAATGCCAACCTCAGGGATTTGGCCATGTTTGGGGAGATGATCCGAAACAATGGTCAGTTCAATGGTAAACAGGTATTAAAGAAGGATGTCATTGATGATATCCGTAAGGGCGGGAAGCAGTCGGATTTTGCCAAAGCTGGCTACAGTAATTTAAAGGATTGGAGCTACCGCAATATGTGGTGGATATCCAACAATAAGCATGGTGCATTTTGTGCAAGGGGCGTACATGGACAGACGATTTACATAGATCCAACGGCCGAAATGGTCTTGGTTAGGTTGGCTTCCCATCCGGTGGCAAGCAACACCGCAAATGACCCGTACTCTTTGCCCGCTTATGATGCCGTAGCAAACTACCTGCTTAACAAGAAATAACCAGAAGGTGCTTAGATAAGACTGAGGATTTTAGGTATAAATATAATCAAAGCAACTACAACAGCTGTAACGGCGCTGATTAAGACAGCACCAGACGCTAAATCTTTGATGATCTTTATATGAGGATGAATATCTGTGGTCAAATGGTCACAGATATTCTCTATTGAAGTATTCAAGGTCTCCGTAGTAAAAACAAAACCAATGCAAATCACAATTGCAACCCACTCCATACTGCTTATTTCCAGTAACCAACCAGCAATCACGACCATGATTGCAGCAATGACATGGATCCTAGCGTTATGTTCAAGCTTCAAAAGATGAGCTAATCCAGCAAGGGAATATTCGAAACTCTTGATTCTTTTTTTAAGGCTGAATGGCTCTTTTTCTTTGGACATTTCTTTTTATGATAATTATTGCCGAACTGGATTTCCCCAAAGGTATCAATTCCTGTTTATTAGAAAAAGTTAGGGACAATTAATGAGAATTTGATAGAATAAAATATTTTGTCATAAAATATTAAGATTTCACCCAAAAATCGAGATTTTTTAATTTCTAATTTCATTCTAATATCACGCTTATACCCCTCTAATAGCATTTTATTTCCTTTGAGCATGAGAAAAAATCAAACTCATTTTCTATGCTAACTAACAAAAATCTCTTTTTAGGAATATGTTTTATTGTGCCATTTGTTTTAAAGGCTCAAAATCAAGACCAGACAGCTCCCGATACCTTAAAGGTTTATCAGGTAGAGGAGGTAGAAGTCACTTCAAAATATTACAAACGCTATAATATCAAAGAGATGTCGGAGGGATTAAGGCTTCGTACTTCTTTGTTGAACACATCCCAAAATATTCAGATCCTGGATGGTGAGGTTTTCCGTGATCAAGCTGTAACCAACTTGAACGAAAGCCTGACCAGAAATGTCAGTGGTACCATGCGTGAAGAACTGCATAATGGTATTTCTCCTGATATCTATTCCAGAGCTGGCTATATTTCAGCACAAAGAAATGGAGTGGATCTTAGACCTTTGGGAAAAGGCCCAATTGGAGATGATGTTGCGGTAATCGATCGGGTGGAATTCCTGAAGGGTCCAGCCGGTTTTATGCATGCCATGAGCGATCCAGCTGGATCCTACAACGTGGTCACTAAAAAACCAACAGGCGAGACCCGGAGAAGTATCGATGTGCTGATGGGTAGTTTTAACCAAATGCGGGCAGCAATTGACTTAGATGGGAAGTTTGATGGAGCAGAAAAGCTTCAATACCGCTTGAACTTAATGGGAATGAAAGCCAATGGCTTTATGGAACATGATCGAAACAACAGGATTCTTTTTGCGCCATCCCTCAAGTACCAGATCAACGAAAAATCCTCCATAACGGCAGAATATATCTTTCAGCAGTTGAACTATTTGCTGTTGAGTGAGGCTCAGATGTCTCCTTACGGATATGGCACATTGCCTGTAGATTTTACCATAACAGACCCAAGCGTTCGTCCCTTTTCAGGCAGTGACCACAATATGTTCCTGACCTATCAGAATTCCTTTAAAAACAATTGGGAATTCACCGCAAAAGCCAGTTATATCAAGATGGGCTATGATGGATCTATTTTTTGGGTAAATGGCGCGAATAAGCAAAATCCAGATATCCTAGACCGTAATCTGGTTTATGATTCCAATAAGTACAATGTCTTCTCTACCCAATTCTATTTGAACGGGAACTTCAATACCGGAAGCCTAAAACACAATTTCATTACAGGAGTCGATATCAATAATAAATCTTCCAACAGCCGGGATACCTGGGGAACTGCCACAGCGGTATATCCACTTTCCATTTCCAATCCGGTCTATTCAACAACCATCATGAATAATGGCATAGGTGGTGACTTTGCCTCTGAGAATGATTTCTATTCTGAGGGAAATATTGTGGAAAGACGACTGTTCTATGCATCGGTGTATGCCATGGATGAGTTGAGCATGCTAAACGATAAATTGAGGATTACCCTAGGATTGCGATTGACAGCATCAAAAGGTAATTCTACAGACTATGGAGCAAAAACAGAAACTGACGACCTGGTGTTGACCCCAAGACTAGGGATAAACTATGCCCTGACAAAAGATGCTTCCCTATATTTCTTGCATGACCGCACCTACTTACCACAATCGGGTATTTCGGTAGATGGAAATGCATTGAAACCAATCCGAGGTATCAATTATGAACTAGGTTTCAAACGCGATTGGTCGGAAGGAAGATGGAACACAACATTGGCCGTATACCACATCGAACGTAATCAACTTGTTTCTGTCGATCCTACTTCCAACTTGATCTATCAAACAGGGGTGAGCCAATCCAGAGGTTTCGAATTTGATATGAAAGGGCAGCTTGCCAAAGGCTTGAATGCCATCGTCAATTATGCCTATACGGATTCAGAAATCACGGAAGATGAATATAATCCAGAGCTTATTGGAAGGTCAACCCCTAATTTGGTGAAGCATATCCAGAATACTTGGCTGAACTATTATTTACCTATCCCAAAGCTTAGCGGATTTTCTCTATCTGCTGGCTACCAGTTACTCATGGGAAGGACAGAAAGATTTCCAAATGCCACGTCGCAACCCCTGGAAGATAATTTCCGATTGGATGTAGGTGCAGGCTGGAATAACGAAAAATATAAAATAAACCTGATCGTAAATAATGTATTGAACCGGAAGATGTATTCTACAGCTTGGAGAAATGGGGCAAATGATATGTACTATTGGGTTCAGATGGCGCCAATCCATGCAAGACTTTCCCTACGTGTTAACTTATAATCAACAACATGAAAAATTCAATTAAGATCATAACAAGCCTATTAGGTATAATGCTGATATTCCTGACGGTATCTTGTAATTCTCCACAAAACAAGGAAAAGGAAGAGGGTCAATCAGCTATCATGGTAGAAGATGCCTTGGGAGCCAAAATCAATCTTGACAAACCTGTGAAGCGAATCGTGTGTCTGGATGAACCAGGGTTGGATGCATTATTTGTTTTGGGTGCTGAAAAATCCCTGGTAGGTATTTTTAATGATGTCTACATGAGCCAAGAACTCTATCCATATTACTCAAAGATGAGTGTGGACATTGCAGAAAGAAAAATACCAGCTCCGGGCCTGAACAACCAAGGAAATATCGAGAATATCATTGAGCTTTCACCAGATTTGGTCATTGCCGCATCTACTCAAAACGATTTGATCGAAACCCTTCGTAATGCGGGGATTCAAGTCTATGCCTTGAATGCAATCTCTGAGGGAGAGGTCTATAAAACCGTTGAAGATATTGGTATGTTGACAGGTAAAGAGGATAGGGCCAAAGAGATTGTATCCTTTACGAAATCGGAAGTGAAAAGGATGCAGCAGGAAGCAGTAGGGGTCAATGAAAAAAGAAGGGTTTATTTTACAGGTGCGTATGGAAGGATTTTTTCAACCACAGGAACCAATGGCATGATGCATTCCTGCCTGACTATGGCAGCTGTGGAAAATGTCTGTCCTTATGAAGTCGGATTCCCAACCATTAATCCTGAAACCCTGATAGAGTGGAACCCCGATATGATCGTCATGTGGAATGATAGCCCAAATCTTTTTTATGACCGAAAGGAGTTTGCTGGCATCACGGCAATTAAAAACAAACAGATCTTTAACCTCGATCCGATGTTCTTCTATAATCCACATACCCTAAAAGCACTTTGTACAGCATCTCTGATCAATGAGTGGGCCTACCAAGGTGATAGTGCGCAGACCACGCAAAGGATTACTGAGGTCTTACAGAAGCTATATGGAAACGAAAAGTCAGAAAGATTGGTGGAATTGCTTTAGAGACTGGGAAAAACAACATATAGGCCATTCTGGCCTATATTCTACATATAGAAAAAAGCTCGATGTAAATCGAGCTTTCTATTTTTACAAGATCTTGTTTTCCAAGTTTGCAAAACCTTTTAAAATTTATATCCTTGATATTCTTAAAGATTGATGAAAAGATGAATATTGAGGTTAAAATTTGAGTTCGAAGGCTCGCATTGCTCCGAGATGCTTCGGATGAATCTCAATACAAAAACCTTAACTTAATGAAATTGCCCCCTCCCGGCACGGCTGCAGAAAGTCTAAATACTAAATACTTTCTACTAAATACTAAAAAAGCCCATCGTAAGATGAGCTTTTTTCCAGTAGCGGGGAGCAGGATCGAACTGCCGACCTCAGGGTTATGAATCCTGCGCTCTAACCATCTGAGCTACCCCGCCGTTTTTCGGTATGCAAAGATAGCAATAAGGAATAATTATCAAAGAAAATTTTATACAATTTTAGACTTCAAATCCTCAATTTTCAGCAGAATCGCTACAATCAATTTATATTCAAAAAGATAGCCTCAAGGGAAATTAACCTAAATTTCCGCAGCCATCTTGATCTGGAGCAATTCTGTACTGTTAATAATGCTGTTTTTGTGAATAAAAGATTTTTGCAGTTTTTTTTGAATAACGGATTTATTCATTATACTTACAAAAAGTAGCATGTAAAACATGCACATCGAGTACTAACAAAAATATTAAGATCTACTTATACATATCAAATGGCAGAAAAGATTAAATTAAACTTAGAATATGTATTAAATTCTTCACCTAGAATCCTCTTTCCTTACCTTCAGGAGCCAAATGAGCTTGCTCAATGGTTTGCAGATGATGTGAATTATCACGATGGTATTTATGAATTTATTTGGGACAATGAATCCCACCGCGCTAAGTTGATTGCAACTAAAGAAAACAAAAGCGTAAAGTTCAAATGGTTGGATGATGAACCTTATTTCTTCGAAATTGAAATCATCCAAGATGAATTGACCAATGATGTAGCATTGAGTGTTACAGATTATGTAAAAGAAGATAATTTGGACGATAGAAAACTAATTTGGAATAACTCTATCGGTTACCTGCAAAGGGTGATCGGAGCATAAAAAATACTTAATAAACGCAGGCCTCTAAATATTCTTTGGGGGCCTCTTTTTATCCTGACCATACTTGTCTTTTGAAAAGGATAGCACACAACTGTTTTACGACCACATTAACTTTTTTCTAACATTTTTGAGTTCACAAAAAGTGTATCTTTGCAGCAAGACCATCTCTTTCCAAAGAGTTTTGTCAAATGGTCCTATTGAAATTACATGAAAAAAGTAAACTTACTCATATTACAAGCATTTATTAAGCCCTTTTTGGTGACTTTCTTTATTGTCATGTTTGTACTGTTGATGCTGTTTTTGTTCAAGTACATCGATGACCTTATCGGAAAGGGTTTTCAATGGTATGTAATTTTAGAGCTTTTGGCTTACCAATGTGCCGTACAGCTTTCCATGGCACTCCCACTTTCCATGCTTCTTTCGTCCATCATGACCTTTGGTAACTTAGGGGAGAGTTATGAACTCGTGGCCATTAAGGCTGCCGGTGTTTCCCTTCGTAAAGCCATGACCCCCTTATTCGTTGTGGTAGGACTTTTCAGTGCAGGATCTTTTTTCTTCTCGGATTATATCCTTCCGGTGGTAAACCTGAAAATGGGTTCCCTGTTATATGATGTCCGTAAGAAAAAAGCGGATTTCTTTATCAAACCTGGGGTTTTTAACAATACCATTCCCGGATATAGTATCCGCGCAAAGGGTAAAAGTGAAGATGGAACCACCTTGAAAGATCTGATGATCTATGAGCACCCTTCTGGAGGAACAGCGAGCAATGTTACATTTGCCAAAGAAGGCTTTATCCAAAATTCAGCCGATAATAATTACATGGTCCTCGAATTAAAGGACGGTGTGCGATATGAGGATGCACGGGTTGAAAACGCCAAACGTTATGACCCTAGGCAACAATTTACACGTTTCAGGTTCAAAGAAACCACTACTAAGTTTGATATGGGTAGTTTTCAGATGAATAGGACTGACCAAGATCTGTTCAAATCCCACCATCAAATGTTGAATCTTAAGCAATTGCGGCTCTATTCTGATTCCAATCGAGTCTATATCGATAGCTTGGAGTTGGTCAATGCTGGCGAAGCCAAACGCTATGTCAATTATTACTCCCCATATTTTAGGGAAAACAGTCCTGGAAGGACTACAGCGAAGGTTTCTTTGCCGGATCTGGATAAGAACGGGCAATTGAGGATGGCTATTAACAATGGTCTGAGCCAAGCCCGGCAGATCAAGGATATGGCTGTCAATCGAGACGCTGAATTTACCCCTTATGCTGAAAAGGATATCCGCTACGATATTGAATGGCACAGGAAATTCACCTTGGCCGTTTCTTGTCTCTTACTCTTTGGAATTGGAGCACCTTTAGGTGCGATTATTCGAAAAGGGGGGCTGGGACTTCCCGTCGTTATGGCCATTATATTTTTCCTGATCTACCATGTTATTGCGACCTTAGCAGAGAAAGCTGCGAAAGATGCAAGTCTGACCCCAATGTGGGGGATGTGGATGGCCATAATAGTATTGACACCATTAGCCATCTTTTTGACCTATAAATCGACCTCAGACTCAGCCTTGTTTGACGCTGATCAGTATAAGATGAAAGTCCAAGCTATTTGGAATAAGATCTTAGGCTTTTTCCAAAAAAAGAAAGAAACAAAAAGTACTACTTCTTAATAATAATTACGAGTAAATCAGAAGGAGTTGTCTACCCAGACAACTCCTTTTTCTTTTTAAGTCCAAGCGGGGGTAATCGATACGATCCTACAGTATTGGGGACTTTCCAGCGAGCAATTGAAAAGATGTTCTTGGTCCAACCTCCCATCAAGAGCTCTACCGAAGTGCACAATGGTTCATTCACCGTTACAATCAATCAACCCCGCTACATGAATAATCATCCCCCAAGAAAACATTCTAAAATCAGCAGGTTAAGTATTTATTAACTATCTAAAGCGCTATAAATTAAAGGATTTTGAAACCATCTTTTCCAATTAAGGATACTAAATGAATGAAAAATAAGGAGAATTAAATATTTCTTAATCAAGCCTTAATCATTTGAAAACATCCTCCCAATATTTTCGTGACCAATTTAATTGTCCAGTTAACGTGTATGAAGTTAACAATCAAACTAAACGAAAAAATTATTATGCTTAAAAACATCTTTGGGCCTTGGCTCTTTTTACTCCTCATCTTTTCAGTTCCTTACCATGCTTTCTCGCAAAGTACCGAAGCAACCATCGTAGGAAAGATCACCGATGGTACTGAACCTTTAAGTGGCACTACAATCACTATTCGGAACGAATCCACCGGTTTTACCCAAAAAACGGTAACCAATCAAAACGGTAACTATACCTTTCAACAATTGCCATTGGGTGCTCCTTACACCGTAACAGCAAACCATCTTGGTTTTCAGGAACAGAAACAAACTGATTTCCGATTGAATTATGGCGATGAATTAAATGTAAACTTTCAGCTGACCAATGAATCCAATACCATCGATGAGATTGTGGTTCAGGGCCAAAGTCTACAAAATAAGATCAGAGCTTTAGGAGCTTCTACGGCAATCACTGCAAATGAACTTAAAAAGATGCCGGTAAATGGCCGTAACTTCTCTTCATTGATTGACCTTTCTCCAATGAGTACCGGAACCAACTTGGCCGGCCAACGTGCATCCTCAACCAATTTTACCGTAGATGGGATGAACTCCAGAAGTACCGTTGCAGGTGGTAACAGTGGTGGAGCATACTCCATTTCCATGGAAGCCATCCGTGAGTTTAAGGTGGTAACCAATGATTATGATGTAACTTATGGAAGAAGCGGGGGAGGTAGTGTAACTACGGTTACCAAATCAGGTACCAATACCTTGACCGGTAGTGCATTTACATTTGCAAGAACGGGTTGGTTATCCAGTAAGTATAACCTGAACGGAACACCAAGAACCCAAGAGTTCTCAACTTATCAATATGGATTTTCATTAGGTGGACCAATCATTAAAGATAAAGCACATTTCTTTGTGGCTTGGGATCATCAAACGGATTCAAGACCTCTATATATAGCAGATATCCAGAATGCAGCGGATATCGGCCGTTATAAAGTAACCCAAGAAACCTTGGATGCCTTCAGACAGATCGCTCAAAACCAATATGGTGCCGATGCAAGCAGATTATTCGGTGCCTTCGATAAAAAGAAGAAAACGGATGCTGCCTTCGCAAGGATTGACTGGCAGATCAATGATAAAAACCTGTTGACGATCCGTAATAACTTTGTTTATGACCAAGACAATAACCAAGAAGGGGATAATTCAGGTATCAACGCTTACGAATCGTACATGAATCGTAAGTACATTAACAATAGCTTAATGGCTTCCTTGAGAACGTCAATCAGTCCTCGATTGACCAATGATTTCAAGGTTCAACATTTCTACGAAAGCTCTGATGTCTTCCATAATGTCAATGGCATAGGTCAAGATCAAAGTATCCCGCGTGCTATTGTTGAAAATGTGCAATCTAAAGATGGCGAGAAAGAATACTTCAACAGCATTCAGATCGGAGGACAACGTTTTTCTCCTGAATGGTTCCATGGAAACATGATCCAAGCTGTAAATAATCTTTATTTCAATACGGAAAAGATCAAATACACCTTTGGTGCCGATATCATGTACACCAATATGGACTTCCGCTACGGAAGTGAAATGAATGGTAGGTTCTATTTCACCGGAATGGATAACTTTAAAAACCTTACTCCTTACCGTTATGCACGTGATGTATATATTACAGATGAGGAAACCACCAAGGTCAATAATTTAGCTGTAGGTATCTATGGACAGATGGAAGCCAAGATCGCAAGAGGTTTAGATGTGGTTGCAGGCCTTCGTTTGGATAATACCCAATATCTACGAAAAGCTAACTTCAATCAGGTGGTTTATGATGAATTAGGAATTTCGACGGACAATGGAATCAATACTTTCCAAATCCAACCAAGGGTGCAGTTTACTTGGGATGTCAATGAAGAAAGAAAGAATATCATCCGTTTTGGTGGAGGTGTATTCGGTTCGGCCTTAAATCCTTATTCCATGCTGAACAATATGTTGTTTGATGGAACACGCATTGCCGGAGTTGATATCACAGACCCGAGATTGATGCCAAGGCCTAATTTTGAAGACTACAGAAAAGATCCAAATTCGGCTCCTGGAAAAGATCTATTAAATCAACCGGGCGTAGAAAAATTGGTAACCATCAACACCAACAGTAAGGATGTTAAAGTACCAACGATCTATAAGGCCAATATCTCCCTGAACCACTTTTTCACTCCTTCATTAAGGGTGGGTGTGTCTGCTTTTGGTACCTGGGGGAGAAACAATTACATGTATGTGGACCGCAATATGGTTGATGAGCCGATGTTCCGCCTAAAAAATGAAGGTGACAGGGGTGTATATGTTCCAGCTAGCAGCATTAACCCTAAGAACGGAGCAGCAAACTGGGTTAACAGCAGAAAAACAACGGAAGTGGGCCGTGTGCTGGAAATGAACAGCGAAGGTAAAAACAATACCTATACCGTAGTTGTAGATGGTACTTATCGTTATTTTAAGGATGGCCAAGTGACCATGTCATATACTTGGAATGATTCAAAAGATAATACCTCCTACAATGGTAATGTGGCCAATTCAGCGACCCTATCCTTAATGGTAAAAGATGATCCACGTGATTTAAGTACCATGACTTATTCCGATAACCAATACCGTCATAAAGTGGTGTTTTATGGAACATTGCCGTCCATGTGGGGTGTTTCCATGGGATTGCGCTATAGTGGTATCGCAGGAACGAGATATTCCATGGCGGTGCAAGGAAATGTCAACGGGGATTTCGTGAATTCGAATGATCTAGCCTATGTTTTCGATCCGAATAGCAATAACACTCCTGATAATATCCGTGCCGGAATCAATGCTATCTTAAACAACCCGGATGCTGAACAAAGTATCAAAGATTATATCCAAAACAATGTAGGTAAAATAGCAGAGCGAAATGGCGGTATCAATGGTTTCTACGGTGTATTCGATCTTCATTTGGCCAAAGAATTCAAATTCTACAAAACACATGGAATTGAAGCATCCATCGATATATTCAACGTTGCTAACCTTCTGAACAAAGAATGGGGAGTTGGGAACAACCTTGGAAAACAAAACCTGTATAGTATCAAAAGTTTTGATGCTACAAAACAAGAGTATGTTTACAACATGTCTTCCAATGTAGGGGTATCTAACTTGAACGGAAGCCCGTATCAAATCCAATTAGGTTTGCGATATGCATTCTAATTGAAAGCATTATACAACAACAAAAAGGAGCTAGCGACTGATCGCTAGCTCCTTTTGCTATTCAGATACCGATTATTTTATCGGTTTATAAGTCATTACAGGATTGTATCCGTGCATGACCGAATCATTGATCAATTTTAATGTCAGCTCATCCTCGGATAGATTGATGATTTTATAGGTATTATAAATGATCAACGAATCACTGGAAAGATTTAATCTATTGAACAGCTTTTCATTGACGCGATATGAAAAGACCAAGGTTGAATCTTGTCCATTGAAAGTATAATCACCCCAATATTCCGAGATCCTGCTAGCTGTCCTTTCATGATCCATCTTACCCCTGAACAGGGTTGACTCCTTGACCGAGTCCTGAACGCTATGGCTGTATTGCGTAGCGGTAAAGCTTAATGTGGTTACTCGGTTATAATGTTCTGGCTTACTGTTGTCCGTAAAAACCTCATCGATCAGGATGTCATTTTTCCAAATGTACTTTTCCAATAGGGTCTTGTCGAACTCACCTTCAAGAGGGGACATATCTTCCTCTTTACATCCTACAAGGATGGCAATAATAATAAAGAGTAGAAATCTTCCTTTCATGTTAATATCCCAAATTTGGTTATTGTTACTGGTAAGCTGGTTAATGAATATTTGATTAAATCAAATTTAAGCTAAAGTGTTTTACAATCAAACACTTATGTCTTATTTTTTGTTTGACTTATTAGGTGTTAAATTCCCAAAATACATTGACCATGCCCGGCACAAAAATGTACATTTTCTTTTAAGAAATAAAATATTTTGGAAATTAAATTTCGCGATCTTAATAAACAATGGAATAATGTAGGATTTTCATTCCATCCTCATATTTTTCATCGCCTAATAAGGTTAATCCATAATTCTTTTTAATTCCTTCGAATAATTTTGTTCCTGAACCAATAATGACCGGATTGAGCTTGATCTTGACCTCGTCCAATAATTCATTGCTAAGCAACCAGCCTGCCAATTGCCCTCCTCCACATAAATAGATATCGGTTTCTGCTTCTTGTTTTAGACGCTGTACCTGTTCAACATCCAAAGGGATAACCTTGACCTGTTCATGTTTATCTTCAAACTCCAGGTTATTGGAAAGGATATACTGGCTCATATGAGCATAGGTAGGAGAGGGCTCACCGGGTTTTACACCAAATTGATAGCCAAATTCGTAGGTCTTCCTACCCATCAAGACATGATTGAATGCTTGTAGCTCTTCCAAATACTTTTTTATGGCCTCTCCATCATAGGAAAATCCACTCACATCATCATTTTCTCCGGAAATAAATCCATCTATGGACGAAGCCACATAATAAATAATTTTTTTCATGTTTTTCCTTTCTGCTAGTAGTGTAGTGTAATGTGTTTCTGAATGCCTACTTCTTCCAAAAAATATTGATCGTGAGAGACAACGATTAAGGTGCCTTGGTAGGAGCGTATTGCTGCGGTTAATATCTCCATATTCTGTATATCGATATTGTTTGTTGGCTCATCTAGTATAATGATATCTGGCGCTTTGCTGCTGATATTTAGGCAACATAATAAAAGACGCATGCGCTCTCCTCCACTGAGGACCAAACAGCTCTTTTCCCAACTTTCTTTAGGAAAAAGGAAACGGTTCAATCTGATCTTGACCTCATGTTCCAATAAACTGGATTGGTTGAAGGACTGGGCCATGTCATAAATAGAATTGGAAGACCTGACCATAGAATAGCTCTGGTCTACATACACAAAGCTGAAGTCCGCTTTTTTCAATTCGCCCTCATAGTTGGGCACCTCCCCAAGAATTAACCGGATCAAAGTGGTTTTCCCGGAACCATTATTGCCTTTTATGGCCACTCTATCGCCATATTGGAGCTGAAAGTTTAAGTTCTGTTTCCAGAGTGCTTTCCCATTGATTATTAAGTTGACATTTTTCAGCTCAACTAAGTTTTTCCCAATAGGAAGGCCTGATTCCTCAAATCCAAATTTCATTTGGTCGATGTCCGGTAAATTAGCCCGGAGGCTGCTCAGGTTTTGCTGGATCCCGGAAATCTTTTCCTGGTGTACTCCTTTTAGTTTTGCACTGCTTCCTTCAGCCTTATTTTTCAACCCGCCCATCAGGATCTTGGGAATACCGGCCTTTTCCTGTTTTTTCTTCCCGCGGGCATTCAGTTTATTCTGCCTTTCTGAGGCTTCTCGCTCTTTTTCTTTAGCCTTTCGCAATTCTTTTTCCTTCGATTTGACATCCTGATCCAAAGCGTTGAGGGCTATTTCCTTTTGCTCGGCGAAAAAATCGTAATTTCCTCCATATCGTGAAATTCCTGTCTTGCTCATTTCGGCCATTTCTGGAATTAACCGCAGTAAAGCACGATCATGACTCACGATGAAAAGCGTTTTATTGCAGTTTTCAATAAACTGGTATAGCTGCTCTCGTGATTCCATGTCAAGGTGGTTGCTGGGTTCATCCATCAAGATCAATTCTGGTTCATGGATGTCGATGCCTGCAAGAAAGACTTTGGTCTTCTGACCCCCACTTAAGTTTTTGAACGGCTCATCCAATCGCAATCCTGCAAGATTCCATCGGCTTAATGCTTGCTGCACCCGATCTTCCAAAGCCCAATCGTCATTTAGGACTTCGAAATTGTTCTCGTCCAGCTGACCATCGAGTATAGCCTGTAATGCCTTTAACTTCCCATCGATGGCCAAAGCTTGGCCTATGCTCATGCCATCGTACCTGTCCAGTAATTGTGGAATGTAATAGGGCGTGCTTTCACAATAGATCGATCCAGCAGTAAGCTTTAGCTCAGCAGCGATGGCTTTGAGTAAAGTGGATTTGCCTACACCATTATTACCGATCAAAGCAATTTTTTCATGCTTATTGATTGCCAGGTGGAGGCCTTGAAATAAAATGTCTTTATTGAGGTGAATATATGTTGCGTTCTGTATAATGACCATAATTCCTTTCGCTTTGAAGATAAAACCATACAAAAGCATGCACATGCTTTGTTAATTGTTTTCGGAAAGAAATTGGGTATTACATATATCCTGTTTTGATTATTGGTACTGCAAATATAGGATTTTTATTTTTAATGCATAGTTTTCCTGACCTATGCATTCTCTATCGTTCTAAAAGTGAGGTTTATTCGCGCCCCATGTACCGTTTTGGTTGGAGGCAGCCGATGTAACCAATGGTCTTGGGTTTGGTCTTTCATGATCAACAGACTTCCATCTTCCAAGTAAAGGTCGATCTTCTCCTTGGAGGTTTTATGTTTGAAAGAAAACTTACGTTCAGCACCAAAAGTCAGGGAAGCGATGGCACCATGCTTTTTCAGGTCCTTCTCGCCATCACTGTGCCAGGCCATCCCTTCTGAGCCATCGTGGTATAGATTGAGCAGACAGGAATTGAATGTCTCCCCAGACTCTCTTTCTACCATTTCCTTGAGTTCAAGCAGCTCCGCTGTCCATGGTTCAGCAATTTTCTGTATGTTGGAATAGCTGTATTCAAATCTTTTATCACCGTACCATGCTACCTTGCGCTTGGTTTCTATATGCCTGCCAAAGATGACCGCCTGATCATTTTTCCAGGCAATGCCATGCAATAATTTTTCATAATAGCCTTTATCGGGATCACAGATTCTTCCGTAATAATGTACGGTCCCGTCATAGGGCAACAGGTTTTTACTTGGATTGGCCGTATTAAATAGTTTCATGTTGATTTTCTTTATCGGTCTTTGCAAATTCCCAACCTAACATCAGTGTTTTTCGAAGTGGTTTCCATCGATATCCTCCCGTATGTCCAGAAGTCTGTATAACACGGTGACATGGTATCAAGTATGCAATGGGATTGCTTCCGATTGCAGTTCCAACCGCTCTCGATGCGGTAGGTTGGCCAACTTTTTCTGCAATCTCCTTATAGGAGTTTAATTCCCCCAAAGGGATAGACAGTAAGGCCTGCCAAACCTTCAGTTGAAAAGCCGTGCCTTTTAGATGCAGTTTGATGCGTTTTAAGGAAGAATCTTCCAGGTTGAATATTGATAGGGCTTCCCGATGGATGGCTTGCTCCTCGGCGATAAACGTCGCGTTCTCAAAGGAATGTTTTAACTCCTCCAATCCTGCAGAATAATCATCGACGAAAGCAAGATAACAGATTCCTTTCTCGGTGGAAGCAATCAGGCATTTTCCAAAAGGACTGCCCTGAAAACTATAGGCAATGGACAGACCCTCTGCCCCTTGTTTGAATTCTGCCGGAGTCATCCCCTCGATCTGAACAAACATGTCGTGCAATCTACTGGTACTGCCAACACCCGTCAAGATATGCGTGTCAAAAAGGGTACGTTTTTCTTCCTTCAACAATTTCTTGGCGTAGTTGACCTGTGTATATTGCAGGAATTTCTTTGGACTGGTTCCGACCCAATCCGAAAACAAACGTTGAAAATGAAAAGGGCTTAAATGAACATGCTCTGCTATCTCCTCCAGGCTAGGTTTCTCCTGAAAGTGATCCTGGATAAACTGAATCGCCTTGGCGATCCGGTCATAGTTTAACTCTTGTTGCGTCTTTTCCATATTCAAATTTCCGTACTGATCGGGACAATAAAAATCCGAATCTTGCTAATTTACAAAGAACCTAGAACAATATGAGGGTTAAACCAGCATGCCATTCGGCTGAGCTCAGGGTTCGGGATGGGTGGATGGTCCAAGATCAATACTTCGCTGGAAAGCTGTCCAATTTTCGTAGGGGCGAATTGAATTCGCCCGCTTTCTACATTCCCCACTCATTAAAAAAACGGAAGGCAATTTTTTCAATTGCCTTCCGTTTTTTTATTTCGCCAAATAGCCGCCATCCACTGGGTAATAGGATGCCGTTACGAATGAAGCTTTATCGGATGCTAGCCATAAAGCCAGCTCTGCTACTTCTTCCGGCTTACCCAATCTTTGAAAAGCATGTTGTGTTTCTAGATATTTCAGGGAGTCTGCATCCAGGTTGGCTTCAACCAATGGGGTTGCGATAAATCCAGGACCGATTGCATTGATGCGAACACCTTTGGTCGCATATTCCCATCCTGCAGTCTGGGTCAGTCCCACCACGCCATGTTTGGCTGCAACATATGCCGATGATTTCGCAAATCCTACTGCCCCAAGGATGGATGCCATATTGATGATGCTTCCGCCCACTTTCTCAATCTCTGGTAACTGATAGTGCATTCCATAGAATACCCCATTGAGGTTGATGTCAATGACTTTCTTCCAGTTTTCAATAGATAGGTCCCCAACGTTGTTGGATTCTCCACCTATTCCTGCATTGTTCACTGCGATATGTAGGGCGCCGAAATTCTCAATGGCGGCCTCCACAATTTTTTTATTGTCTTCGGCCGAAGAGGCATCTGCTTTAATAAAGATGACATTCCCCTCACCAAGATTATTGATCAATTCTTCACCTAACTTTTCGTTCAGATCCGCTATAACAACTTTAGCACCTTCTTTTACGAAAAGTTCAACGATTGCCTTACCGATACCGGAAACTCCTCCGGTTACAATAGCCACTTTGTCATTTAGTTGTTTCATATTGTTCGCTTATTATTTTGACAATAAGATACAAAGAATACAAGTGCAGTTATGTGACTTTTGTCATCCAAAAAGCTGATTATGACTTTAATAGGAAAGTGCAAGTCAAAGCTTACAATCTTTTGATAATCCCAATTTTAGGTATTACCTAATATGAATATTATTTTACCTTATTCGGGTTTCTCTGGGTTATCTGTACTCAGGATAATTGAATCTCCCTTGCCATATTCATTGGAATATACCTTGATCAAAACTCCTACAGAAGATAGGATCAAAGGACCGAAGATCAATCCCAACATGCCGAATAATTTTAGGCCCAACAATACCCCAAATACCGTGATCAGCGGTGGGACATTCCCCAACGTTTTCAAAATGGTAAAGCGTAAGATATTATCGATGCTACCGATCAATAGGAAGCCATAAAGGAGAATACCGATTCCATTGGCCGTTTCGCCTCCGGCTAAGGTAATGATGCCCAGTGGAACATAGATGGTCATGGTTCCTAATACGGGAACTATGGAAGCAATACCGGTCAGCATGCCCATCAGGATAAAATTATCCACTCCGAAGATCCAATAGCCCAACATGGCTACCAAACCTTGGAAGAATCCCAAGATTGGGATACCGATGGCATTGGAACGGACCATGGAATCAAACTCTTTCCAAAGTTCTTGTTTGCTTTTTGGTGAGAAGGGCACACCACTGGAAATATAACTTTCCATTTGCCTACCATAGACCAACATAAAATAGAGAACAAACAATGCCACTATGATATTGATCATGACCTCGGCCACGGAATTCAATATGCTTGGTACATATTTGGTAAATCGCTGCAGCATATTGAGCAAAGCCTCATCCGACATATCAATATCCTTCAGGAAGGGCTTGTCGGCCATATATTCCTTCAAGAGATTGAACTGAGAGACGATCTTGTCTGTATTGTTCAAGAAACTGGTGATCTGGGGAACCAGATAATCCACCAATGCCCAGATAGGCAGGACAATAAAGACAATGGATATGAGAATAAACAGGAGGCTGGTCAGGATCTTGTTCCATCTTCTTCTTTCCGTCAACTTAAAGTAGCTGTTGCGGAACAGCACATATAAAGTAATGGCACCTAGGAAGCCCGGCAAATAATAGTAAAGGTTCTTGAAAATTAGGATACATACCAAGATAATGATGATAATCAACATGATCTGGTTGATGGAATTATTGTTAATCTGCTTCGTTCTCATATTCAGTAGCAATTTAAGGAATAGATGCGAATTATGGGATAGGAGATGTGAGATTTGAGATAGCATAACGCTAAAACATCCCAAAGTATCTCTGACTTCATTTCCTTCCCTCATATCTATAATCTACTAAACTGTAGTTCGGTTGATGTGGTTTTCAGATTGGAGAAAAATTAAAACCAAATTTTCAAAAAAGTTATAAAGTTTACTATCCCAATACTCATATCTCACATCTCAAATCTATTTTGGAAAGGTTAATTTCTCCATACTCATATCTCACATCTCGAATCTATAAAATAAGGAAAGCCCATCCTTTTTGGGGATGGGCTTTCCTTATTTTATAATGCTTACGCGCCTAATTGTACACGTTTGAAAGCAGTAACAGTCAATCCTTTAGCAACTGAATCCAAGAACTGAGCGATAGATTTAGAAGAATCTTTAACGAACTCTTGGTTCAATAAAGTGTTTTCTTTGTAGAATTTGTTCAATTTACCTTGAGCGATTTTTTCTACCATTTCTTCTGGTTTACCTTCAGCGCGGATTTGTTCTTTAGCGATTTCAAGTTCGCGTTCGATAGTTTTCGTATCAACACCATCTTTATCGATAGCCACTGGGTTCATCGCAGCGATTTGCATAGCTACGTCTTTACCAGCTTCTTCAACACCAGCAGCATCAGCAGAAAGACCTACCAATACACCTAGACGGTAGTTACCGTGGATATAAGCAACAACTTTATCAGCAGCAACAGTTTCGAATTTAGAAACGTCGATTTTCTCACCGATCTTACCAGTCTGTTCGATCAATAAGTCAGCGATTTTAGTTCCACCGATTTCCAATGCTTTTAGGTCTTCTAGAGTAGCAGGGCTGTTCGCTAATGCAGCGTCAGCTACTGATTCAGCAAATGCAACGAAATCAGCGTTCTTCGCTACGAAGTCAGTCTCACAGTTTACCTCAACTACGATACCTGATTTGCCATCAGCCGCAGCTTTAGCAATAATTACTCCTTCGTTTGAGTCGCGGTCTTGACGGCTAGCAGCAACTTTAGCACCTTTTTTACGTAGGTAGTCAACAGCAGCTTCGAAATCACCATTAGCTTCCACTAATGCTTTTTTACAGTCCATCATACCAGCGCCAGTTTGTTGACGCAATTTGTTTACATCTGATGCAGAAATTTGTACTGACATAGTATATTTTTTGTTAAAATTACAATTGATGTGTTAAGCATTCCTTGAATTAAAATCAACAGAATGTTAACTTTTAATGTTCAATAGGTTCTTGCCTTTCAGCAAAAAAACCGGAAAGACAGGGGCGGTAAAAGGAAGCAGATCTTCCAGAAACCAACACTTGTCTATCCGGCTTATATTATAGAATAAGATTATTCTACGTCTTTCGCTTTACGAGTGCGTTTTCCTGGAGTCGCTTCAGTAGCTTCACCATTGTCAACTGCAGCTTTAGCAGCAGCAGCTTCTTTTTCCGCGTCCTCTTCTTTATCGCGCTTGCGCTCTTCCAATCCTTCGATGATAGCTTTACCAATTACGCTTGCAATTAAGCTGATTGATTTAGTCGCGTCATCGTTCGCTGGAATAGGGAAGTCGATGTTTGTAGGGTCAGAGTTTGTATCAACCATTGCAAAAGTAGGGATGTTTAATTTCATCGCTTCTGCAACCGCAATATGCTCTTTCTTAACGTCGATAATGAATAATGCAGCAGGTAAACGGTTCAAGTCTGCGATACCTCCTAAAAGGTTCTCTAACTTGATGCGCTCACGTTGGATCATCAATTTTTCTTTCTTAGACAATACATCGTAAGTGCCATCTTTCTGCATTTTATCGATGTTTGACATTTTCTTGATTGATTTGCGAACTGTTGCAAAGTTAGTAAGCATACCACCTAACCAACGTTCTGTCACGAAAGGCATGTTTACTGCTTTCGCTTGTTCTGCCACGATTTCTTTCGCTTGTTTCTTTGTAGCTACGAATAAAACTTTACGACCTGATTTTACGATCTGTTTGATCGCTGATGCTGCCTCTTCTAATTTTGTAAGAGTCTTGTTCAAGTCGATGATGTGGATACCATTGCGTTCCATGAAAATGTACTTAGCCATTTTCGGATCCCACTTACGAGTAAGGTGACCAAAGTGAACACCTGCATCCAATAATTCTTGATATGTTGTTCTTGCCATTTTTTGATCCTCCTTATATTAACGTTTACTGAATTGGAATCTTCTACGTGCCTTACGACGTCCTGGTTTCTTACGCTCAACCATACGGTCATCACGTGTCATCAAACCTTTAGAACGTAAAGCAGGTTTTACTTCTGGGTTAAGCTCTACCAAAGCTTTTGCAATCGCTAAACGAACTGCTTCTGCTTGGCCTTTTACCCCACCACCTTGAACGTTAACATTGATGTCAAAATTTGCAAGAGAATCTGCTACCAATAACGATTGAGTAACGATGTATTGCAAAGGTAATGTAGGAAAATATTCCTTGTAATCTTTACCGTTTACGGTAATGTTTCCATTGCCAGCTGTTAAGTAGATGCGGGCAACAGCAGTTTTTCTTCTTCCTGAAGTGTTAGTTGTTGACATAATCGTTCTCCTTAAAATTTAACTGGTTTTGGATTCTGAGCCTCATGCTTGTGCTCTGTTCCAGCATAAACATATAGGTTCTTAAATAACTGACGTCCTAAACGGTTCTTAGGCAACATCCCGCGAACTGCTTTCTCAATGATGCGCTCTGGGTGCTTTGCCATTAACTCTTTTGGAGAAACGAAACGCTGACCACCTGGGTAGCCTGTGTAGCGAACATATACCTTGTCGCCCAACTTGTTTCCAGTCAATCTAATCTTGTCTGCATTGATAACAATCACGTTATCTCCACAGTCTACGTGTGGGGTGAATGAAGGCTTGTGCTTTCCACGGATCACTTTCGCAATCTCGCTTGCCAAGCGCCCCAAAATCTCGCCTTCAGCGTCAACAACGATCCATTCTTTGTTAACGGTGTTCTTGTTAGCAGAGACAGTTTTGTAACTTAACGTATTCACTTGCTTTTATTTAATTAATTAATAATGTTTTAAATCCTATTGTAATCACTACAATTAGGTCTGCAAAGGTACAATAATTATATTTAATTCTCAAAGCCAATTTTACTTTTTGTTTGCTGCTGTTTTTCATGGCTTTAGCAACATCGTCGAAAAGCCAGGCCATGCCCTATTTTATTTGAAACCATTCCTCTAAAATTATGCAGCCCCCATGGGGCTGGGTATCGCAAAATAAGTTTTTTTTCGGTGTCACACTGAAGGTTCTCCGAAGGGTCTCGGAACAATTCAATCATAATTGTATTGGTGAACAGGTCCTACACCGCAGGTGTAGGAAAACAGCAGGTTATGAAATATTTACGTACAGATTCTTCACACATCGTTCAGACTTGGATATTCCTGAGAGGGATTCAGAGCACAGCGAAGAATCTGTTTTTTTATTTTTTTTAAGAATTTTGGTCCTTCCGAAATCGTAAGATGAGGAACCTATTTTTTATTGTTTTATGCCGGTAAAGGGGTTTTATAGAAAAATATTTCACCCCTTCCAGGGGTTATCCGGTAAACGGTACATTTTTCTACAAAGATTCCACCCCCTCTGGGGGTTTTCAAAACAGACTCCATCCTTCCGAAGGAAGCCCTTTAGCCCCCGGCTCATTTCCAATGGCGGAAAAATGGAAAGAATGCCGATGCCCCGTGCGATGGGATTGGCCTTGGGATGCTTTCAAAAAATTCTCCATCAAAAGGGAGAATTTTGAAGGAAGATATCCCCGACAACAAGGCATTCTTTTCATGTGTGGATGACGGTGCGAAAAGCCATCTTAAATGAGCCGAAGCGTTTACGGATTCGAGTTGTTTTTGGTATCCTTGAGCTCCTTCGTCGGTTTGGTTACTTTTACGCTTCAAAAGTAACAATGAGATCGATAATCCTTAAATGAGTCGAAGCGTCTTGGTTACTTTTGGGCTCAAAAAGTAATATAGAAAATCTTTTGATATTCAAATGCTCTTTAACCATTATTGGATGCCAAGTTGAAGTTTGTTTTTACAGGTTTTGCAATGCTAATATTAACCTTATTCGAGACTCATTCGGGATTTTCGCAAAATGCCTCCTTGCAATCAGATTTTTCTTTCGAAGCTTTTCCGAATGTGTCTCGAATATGCCTCGAATAAAACCCCCGTTTTGGCTGTATAGTTATAGCCGATTTTCTTTGGGTCAAATGGGAAGGCAATGACCTAAATATATCTAAGATTAAAAGACCAATTAATTTCAGCCTAATGAAATAAAAGTATCCATACAAACCAAGGATCCGCTTAGCAAAATTCTACCTGCAAATTATTTATGCCTTGAACTTTTAGAATTATAAGCTTATCACAGAAATATTACGCTTGATTAAACATTATGAAGGGTGATTTTGTCGTGATTTAACATTTCTTAAAGATATTCATTTAAACTTTTCTGCATTTTTGTACTCTTTAAAATTAATTTATTACCTTGAATTGCCTTAGACCGTGCGCTAAGCAAGATAAAAGGTGAATAATTAAAGAGATTTAGATGAGAAGATTACAATGGTGCAAACCCCTGGTTCTGGGAGTAATGTTGATGGCGGGACAAGTGTTGTTTGCGCAAGAATTGAAGGATGATAAGGGTTATAAGGAGCAATTGGCATCAATTGAGTCCAAGCTGAAAAGTGGGGATTTAGCAAATGCACTGCAAAGTATTGAAGAGACCCTAGAGAAATACCCGAATGGAGCAGAGGTCTACTATGCGAAATCCTTGTTATACGCTCAAGCTAGAAACTTTGATGTTGCCTTGCCTGCTGCTGAGGAAGCCGTGAAGATCGCCCCTGAGAATATCATATACAACAACCATCTTCTGGAACTGTACAAGAGCAAAGGTGATTTCGCCTCTGCTGTCGAGTTATTGGATGAGTTCATCGAGAAGCAACCCAACAATCCGCAGGTATATCGCGAAAAGATCATGATGCAGCATGCCGGTAAAAAATCGGAAGATGCATTGAAGACTTATGAAGAAACCAAGGCTAAGTTCGGTGAAACGGATACCCTAGATGTCCTGAAGGCTGAAATCCTGATGGATATGGACCGTCCACGTGAAGCCAATGAGGTTCTTCAGCAGTGGAGAAAGAAAAAATCTCCGATACGCCAGGTATACAGTAGCCTCAGCTATATCCTGCTGGACGAAAAGAAACCGAAGGAAGCCCTGACCGTTTTGGATGAGGGCCTGGCTACGACCAAAGATGATCTGCTGTACCTGGATATGGCGGATGCCAATATGGCGCTGAAAAAAGGTTCGCAGGCTTTTGAGAATATCAAAAAGGCCTTTCAATCAGACGCGGTAACCTTTATCGACAAGCATCGGGTCATGATGAACCTGGTGAACAACAATAAGGATTTTACGAAAGACCAATTGCAGGACTTGGCGAACAGCTTGGTATTGAAGCACCCAAGGATGCCAGACAGCCATATGTTTAAAGGAGATATCCTTTGGATGCGTGGTGACCTTGACCAGGCTAAGTCACTTTACTTGACAACGGTGAGCATGAATCCGCAGCATGTGGATGCATGGCGTAAGTTGATCAATGTGGAATTGGCGCAGAACAAATTAGATGAAGCCATCGTGGATGGAAAAGAGGCATTGAGCCATAATCCCAATAATGTGATCATCACTTATTTTGTTGGGGTAGCCTATATGATGAAAAAAGATACCGAGAATGCCAGGTTGTTCCTAGAGCGTGCCCTGGATCAGAGCGGCAATGAGAATGACTTCGTGAAATCCATGATTTACGGCGGTTTGGGTGACCTTTACCATGAGATCAAGATGGAGTCGGCCTCTGAAGTGGCGTACGAGGAAGCAATCAAGTTGGATAGCAACAATGTAACGGTGATGAACAATGCGGCCTATTATCTTTCCCTACAGAAGAAAGATCTGGATAAAGCTGCTGCATACGCCAAGAAGGCAAATGAATTAGAACCAAATTCTGGAACCTTCCAAGATACCTATGCATGGGTGCTGTTCCAACAAGGGAAATATCAGGAAGCCTTGGTATGGATCGAGAAAGCGATCAAAAATTCGGAACCATCGGGCGTGTTGTATGATCATTATGGTGATATCCTGATCAAATTAGGAAAGACCAAGGAAGCATTGAAGCAATGGGAGAAGGCGATGACCTATTCGGAAGGAAGTACATTGGATAAGGAAAAGTTAAAACAGAAAATCAGTGAGAAGAAATATATTGAGTAAAATCAGTCTGGTCTTGGCGGTATTGATGCTTGCATCAGCCTGTGCCAGTAAAAAGGCTTCCGTTAAGAAGGAGGATGCCGCTGCTACAGCAAAGGGCAAGGACCTCTTGAGCACCTATGAATTGAACAATTTGAACTTTATCACCTTCTCAGGTCGGGCAAAGGCAAGGGTTCAGTTCGGTGAAGAGACCCAGAATGTAACCTTGAATGTGCGTATGGAACGGGATAAGGCCATTTGGATTTCGGTAACTGCCCTCTTGGGGATTGAAGCTGCCCGGGTCTTGATTACCCCAGACAGTGTAAAGATCATCAATAGATTGCAGAGCGAGTATATCGCAAAACCTTTTTCCTATATATATAGGTATACCAATCCTGGTATTTCCTTTAGGATGTTGCAGGATATCCTGGTGGGCAATATCTCAACAGAGATGTTGCGTACCGATCAATTGCAGATCGCGACCAGTGAAGATGATGTGCAGGTTATCGGGGTAAAGGATGGATTGACCTTTCATTACGGTGTGAACAAAAGTAACAGACCGACACTGTTCAATTTGATGGAGCTGGGCAAATCCAATAAATTGGAAGCTCAGTACAGTGAGTTTGCTGTGATTGACGGACATAATTTTCCACAGAGATTCACGTTAAACATTGAAGGTAGTGGTGCGAAAGTGTCTTCAGACATGCTTTACAACAAGTCGGAATTCAATAAAGGCGTGGAACTTAACTTCAGTATTCCGTCCAGATATAAGGCAATCAATTAATTGCTAGGCTGATTGAATGTAAAGAAATTGTGTTTTTATTATTTTCGTATTAAGTATATCCTTATTTTTGGAAGTTCTGTAAAATAGAGACGAAAGAATTTAACATTTCATGGATTTTAAAAAGATTGTACTCAGTATATTTTCCTTATTGCTATTTGTTGGCTTGAGCTATGGACAAAGTAGTTTGGAATTAAAGAAACAAAGGGAAAGAATAGATAGAGAAATTGCTGAGCTCCAAAAAATATTAAGTGCCAAGACCCAGGAGAAGATCCTATCCCAACAGGAAGTTGCTGCGCTGAGCAAGCAGTTGGACCTGAGGGAGAATAAAATCAGTACCATCAATTCGGAGTTGCGCATTATCAACAAAAACATTTCATCAAATAATGCCATCGTAGATAAACTTAAGGCGGAATTGGAAAAAATGAGACAGGATTATGAAAAGATGATCCTATTTGCATTTAGAAACAAGAACTCCTACAATAAGATGATGTTTATCTTCGCTTCGAAGGACTTTAACCAAGCCTTTAAACGGGTAAAATACCTACAGCAATTTACTGATGCCCGAAAGGTCAAGGTTGCAGAGATCGAGGGGACCAAGAAACAGATCGAGCTGAAGATTGCGCAATTGGAAAGAGATAAAAAGACGCAACAGTCCCTGTTGAAAGAACAGGAAGCTGAGCGCAATACCATAGCTAAGGATAAGGCGGCCCACTCACAGGAGTTGAACCAGTTGGCTCGTGAGGAGCGTACGTTCCGCGGTCAGTTGACGAAAAAACAACAGGAGAAGAAACGTCTGGATGCAGCGATCAAGACTGCCATTGCTCGTGAGGTAGAAGCAGCACGTAGAGCTGAGGAAGAACGCAGAAGAAGATTGGCGGAAGCCGAGGCTAAGAAAACGGGTACCACTGTTACAGAAGCCGAGAAAAAAATTGAAAAGAAAACAGGTTCGGCTGTATTGAACAACTCGCCGGAAGCAACCAAACTGTCGGCTGGTTTCTCATCCAACAGAGGACGTCTGCCATGGCCTGTAGGACAGGGTAATATTGTACGTAACTACGGTAGTGTTACGGTAGAGCGTGGGGTTCGTGACTTCTATGATTATATCCGTATCCGTACATCGGATGGAGCACCGGTAAAAACGGTATTTGAAGGTACTGTATTGCAGGTTATCAATATCGGATCGTATGCCGTGGTGGTTCAACATGGTGAGTATCTGACGGCTTATTCTAACCTGAAATCGGTGAATGTGAGCAAAGGTCAGAAGATCTCTACAGGTACCGTAATCGGGGCTGCAGACTCCGATCCAGAGGTAGGATATTCCTACATTGACTTGAGCGTTTATCGCGGTACAACTTCGATGAATCCATCAATATGGATAGCAAGATAGTTACAGGGATTTAAATTATTTATCTATATATTTGTTAGATACACTAAAAGAAAAGAATCAGTAAATTAGTAGAATATGTATACATCAGGATTATTATTTATCGGTACCAATGAGATTATCATTATCGTGGTATTGGCGTTATTGTTATTTGGGGGAAAGAAAATTCCTGAATTGATGCGTGGGTTAGGACGTGGCGTGAAAGAATTCAAAGAAGGCCAAAAAGATGATCCAAATGCTGAAGGCAACACAAATACAACAGCTAATAATGATACAGTTAACAAACAAGGTTAATTATTTTCATTAAAAGATTTTATAAAGTTTCACTGGATACGTCATGTGTCTGGTGAAACTTTTTTTTATAGCTAACCAAAAAGAATTGGCACAAATTGCCAACGATAAGCGAAGAACTAACACAGATAGTTTTTACAGTAGCGATTACTTATGAACAAAAAAATTAGTTTCCTAGTTACAATAGGCTTGTGTGTCCTGAAGTTTGGATACGCACAGGAACAGCAGGCGGACCCAACAGTCTTTGGGGAAACCTTTCAGGCCAATATTATTGACCAATTAGAGAAAGATAAGGAAAAGACATTCCTGATGTTGGATTCTGTCAAGCAATTGGCAGGTGGCGGAGTAGTCTTCAGTGAAGAGGACGTCAATATCGCCCAACGGATCCAACGGATTCAGAAAACGGTTCCTTTGGAGTATAATGTCCGCGTCAAGGCCTATCTGGATAAATATATTTCCAGGAATTACAAGCCTTATATGGAAAAGCTGCTAGGCTTGAGCGAATATTATTTCCCGATCTATGACCAGATCTTTGCCGAACAAGGTGTGCCCGATGAGGTAAAGTATCTGTCCGTTATTGAATCTTCCCTAAACCCGCATACCGTTTCCACTTCTGGAGCCGTTGGCCCATGGCAGTTTATCTATGGAACCGCGAAGGTCTATAACCTGACCATGGATTCTAATTTTGATGAGCGCAAGGATGTATATTCAACAACCTATGCGGTTTCCAGTTATCTAAAGGAGGCTTATGATGAATTCAATGATTGGTTGTTGGCCCTGGCTTCGTATAACTGTGGTAGAGGCTGCGTGCGTCGCGCTATTATCCGTTCTGGATTGAACAGCCCGAACTACTGGGAACTGTCACCTTTCCTTCCTAAAGAAACCCAAAACTATATTCCGAAATTCATTGCGATGACCTATGTGCTGAATCATGCAGAGCTGTATGGCTTGGATTCGGAAGTGAATGATCTGCAGACAGACCATAAGGTCCTTATGCTGGATAAATCGGTCAATATCAAACAACTTGCATCTGCCTTGACCTGTTCTCCTGAATTGTTGAAGCAATTGAACCCAGGTTATAAGCGTGAAGTGGTGGTTGCCAGTCCTGAGAAACAAAGACGTTTGGTGATTCCAATTAATGAATCGATGAGCGATTCGTTGATCTATGCTGCACTGCATAATCCGCAAGATGAGGCTATTCAAAAAGCCATTGCAGCAGTGGATGTAAAGGAAGATAAGGACCATAAAGTGGCAAAAGGGGAGACCCTGCAGACTATTTCTAGAAAATATGGCGTCAGCGTCCAAAACTTAATGGCTTGGAACAACCTGACTTCAAGAAGTTCGATAACAGGAAGGACCTTGGTGGTTTCAAGAGCCATTGATGAGGAACTGTCCAAGAATGTGCTGGCAGCAACCCGTGCAAAGACCGCCGTGAAAAGTAACCCTACTTATGTAACCTATGTGGTGCGTAAAGGGGATACCATGTCAGAGATCGCTGGAAAGCACCGTGGAGCTACCGTAAACAAGATAAAATCAGATAATAACCTTCGTGGGTCTAACCTTCGCATTGGTCAGAAGCTGAAGATTTATAAGGGTAAGAGTTAATAGAGGGATTACCTAAACAAATAGAATTTTAAAAGGAAGATGCGGCTATGATAAATATGCCGCATCTTCTTTTTTATCGAATTCTTCCAGGACCACCTCAACGTGTTCTTTGAGGATGGTTGAAAGCTTTAATCCATAGTAATCACTGAACACCGGGAACTGATGGTGGCTACGGTCGATTAGAACGGCTGTGCGCATGCGTTTTAATGGAACGTTAAGAAACACACCCAGACCATAAGCTAAGGTCCTACCGCTGTTTAAAACGTCGTCTATCAAGATGATTACTTTATCCTTTGCTGTTTCAATCGGAACATCTGTTGTCGCTTCCAGTTTACGCTTGGTCTTTTGCACAGTCACCTTGATCAATTCAAAGGTTTTGTCAGGTGCTATTTCCATAAGTATCTTCTGTAAGCGTTCGGCAAATACATAACCGCGGTCAGCAAGACCAACAAGAACAATTGTAGACTCGTCAAAGTTATCTTCCACGATTTGATAGGCAATACGTTTGGACTTTTGAAGGATCTGCTCTTTATTGAGGATAAGTGTTTTCTTAGATGACATTGTTGCTTTTTTGATAGGGGTAAATTTAGCAAAAATTTAAAAAATAAAGTCCGAAAGCATGACTTTCGGACTTTATTTTAATATTTTATAATTCTAGTTTGATCTAGTGAAGATTGCTTTTCTGATTTGGGTTGGCATCAGCAGTCATGATACGCTCGCCATCTTCCAATTTAGGACGGCCACCGTTGTAGTAGTATCTCTTCCAGTAAGCTTCATTTAGGTTGCTTACCATGACACCTTTACTAGACGATGCATGTGCAAATTTATCATCTCCTAAATAAACACCTACGTGGGTAATGCTTCTGCTTCTGATCTTAAAGAACACCAAGTCTCCAGGTTGTAAATCATTCTTACGAATAGGGGTTACATTGGAATATTGATTGCGGCTATTATAACCGATCGTGGTGTTGAACACATTCTCATAGACTGCCAACGAGAATTTAGAACAGTCGATCCCTCTTTTAGAATCACCTCCAAGGCGATAAGGAGTTCCTAACCATTCGTAAACAAACTGATAAAGTTTTGTGTTGGTAGTAGCGTTTGATGCAACGCCCATGATTTGAGAGAAGTATTCTTTTGCTAGGTTATCAGGGTCTGAGGATTTTTGGCTGGTTTGAGCCTGCGAGAATAGACATAAGCCTATGAATAGCATCACTGCCACTAGTTTCTTTGTTTTCATTAAATCGCTAATTTATACAACCATAAGCTCCCTGAAAACCTTCATTTTTTTGTAATTTTTCAAACGAGCTGAAGCAAATCTAATACATACTGTATAGAATTCAAAACATTCTTAAAGAAATTTAACAAAGTTTTAACACTTTTAACATTTGGATTTTTTACCTGTTTAACCTTTCATTTGTCGATTTACATTTAAATATTGGCTTAATCTGATATAGGGCTACTTTTTATAATTTTTTTTAATTTTTTTAATAAAACTACATTGTTATATAAAATTTAATAATATATTTGGACATTCAAAAACAAAATTAATGTTAAACGCATCTATTATTATTACAATTATCATTACCACCGGGGGCAATACCAGGAGGAAGTGATTCTATTGTATAGTAATTAGTACAGATATTAGAAGCCTTCCTCTTTTGAGGAAGGCTTTTTTATTTCCGATAAAACAAACAGTAAATAAACAGAGCAAGAAAGCATGAAAATTCTAAAATTTGGCGGGACATCCGTAGGTTCCGTAGAAAGTATCAAAGCAGTATTAGCCATCGTAAAGGAATCCTACGAAGCTGGAGAAAAGCCGTTGGTCGTGTTGTCAGCGATGTCAGGTATCACCAACCTGTTGACAAAAATGGCTGAAGATGCAGCTGAAGGCAAACCTTTTGCCGAGGATCTGAAACTTCTGGAAGAGAAACACTTTGAAGTGGTCAAGAAATTAATCGCCGTGAAGTTTCAAAATCCCGTGTTAACAAGATTGAAACTCTTGGTCAATGAATTGGAAGACCTGCTGCAAGGGGTGACCGCTTTAAAGGAACTTAGTAACCAGAGCAAAGACCTGATCATCTCTTATGGCGAACGCTGCAGCAATTATTTGGTCGCCAAGATCATGGAACAGGAGGTTCCCGAAGCAGAATACATCAACGCTTCCCACTATATTAAAACAGATTCCAATTTTGGAAATGCCCACCTCAACGAACCGCTTACCGCACAATTAATCCAAGCTCTTTCTCAAACACATGCCGATAAACTCCTATTTGTAACTGGATTCATCGGTTCTAATGATAAAGGCAGGATTACGACCCTGGGGCGTGGTGGCTCGGATTATACCGCTGCCATCTTCGGTTCGGTGCTCAATGCTTCAGCCATTGAGATCTGGACAGATGTGAACGGTATGTTGACCGCAGACCCTAGAATTGTTAAGAAAGCTTTTTCTTTGCCTGTGCTTTCTTATACTGAAGCTATGGAGCTTTCTTATTTTGGAGCGAAAGTCATCTATCCTCCAACGATGGTTCCGGCTTTTATGAAGAAGATTCCGATTGTCATCCGCAATACCTTTCAACCTAAATTCCCTGGAACGGTAATCCAGTTTGAGACTGGAAAGTCAGGTTTTCCGATCAAAGGTATCTCTTCGATTTCCGATGTCTCGGTTATTAACCTTACGGGTAGTGGGATGGTTGGGAAGTCTGGATTCAGTGGTCGCCTGTTTACCCTGTTAGCTAGGGAGCAGATCAACGTGATCTTGATTACGCAATCTTCTTCAGAGCACAGTATCACTTTTGCTGTTAATCCAAGTGATTCGCAAAAGGCCGTTGAGCTTATCCAGAATGAATTCGAACTGGAGCTTTTGGCCAATAAGTTATCCCTACCTGTTGTAGAGAGTGATCTATCCATCTTGGCAATCGTAGGCGAGAACATGAAACGTACGCCTGGCATGTCGGGTAAGTTATTCCATGCGCTTGGACGTAATGGTATCAATGTGCGTGCAATTGCTCAGGGCTCTTCAGAATTCAATATTTCAGTCATCATTAATAAGGATGACCTTTCTAAGGCGCTGAACGCTGTTCATGATGCCTTCTTCGCTGAGTTGAAGAAAACACTTCATGTGTTCAATATAGGTACAGGAAATATTGGTTCTACTTTGTTCAGCCAGTTGCATAAACAGCACGCTTTCTTGGAAGAGCAAAATGATATAGAAGTTAAAGTAGTAGGTATTTCTAATTCCAGAAGGATGTATTTCAATGCCGATGGAATAGACCTGGGTAATTGGAAGGAAGAAATGGATGCTAACGGTGAGGTAGCGGATTTAGCAACCTTTATCGCAAAGATGCAAGAGATGAATCTACCTAACTGTGTGTTTATCGATAATACGGCGAGCAAATTGCCTGCAACCTATTATGAAAATATCTTTAAGGCGAACATCTCGATTGTGACCTGTAATAAAATCGCAAACTCAGGTGATTATGCTCAATATAAACTATTGCATGAGACGGCAAGAAAGCATGGGGTAGATTTCTTCTATGAAACCAATGTTGGTGCTGGCCTGCCGATTGTTAGGGTTCTTAAGGACTTGATGATGAGCGGCGACCGCTTGTTGAAGATAGAGGCTATCCTATCTGGAACCATCTCCTATATCTTCAATAATTTCAAGGGAGATGCCTCATTCTACGATGTAGTTAAAAAAGCCCAGGAGTTAGGATTTACAGAGCCTGATCCCCGCGATGATCTAGGAGGGATTGATTTTATGCGTAAGATGTTGATCTTGGGTAGGGATGCTGGATATCCGATTGAGTCTTCAGATGTTCAGTTAGGTAATATTCTTCCTGAAAGCTGTTTGAAGGCCGACTCGGTGGATGAGTTCTATGCAGAGCTGTTAAAAGCTGATGATTACTTCAATAATTTGAAAGTAGAAGCAGAAAAGCAAGGTAAGGTAATTCGATATATCGGTACATTAGAGAATGGTAAAGTTGCAATCAGTTTGCAGATGGTCGATGAGAGCCATCCATTCTATGCCTTATCAGGAAGCGATAATATTATTTCATTTACGACGGAACGATATAAAGAACGTCCATTGGTGGTGAAAGGTCCAGGTGCTGGGGCGGAAGTTACAGCTGGAGGAGTGTTCGCAGATTTAGTAAACGTCGGAGCTTAATTTTAAAACAATAGAAATCATGTCAAATCCTGAACAAATAGTAAAAAAGGAAAATACATTGAGTACAGATAAATGGTTAAAAGAAGTACGGGTGTTTGCTCCTGCAACAGTAGCAAATATGATCTGTGGCTTTGATATATTGGGTTTTGCCGTAGATAAACCTGGAGACGAGGTTTATATGCAACGGGTGGAAGAGTCTGGAGTTAGGATTCGCTCCATCCAAGGAGACGATGGCCGTTTGCCATTAGACCCTGATAAGAATACCGTGAGCGCCTGTGTCAAGATGTTATTGAGCCATTTAGGGCTTGAAGACGAAGTCGGTGTAGAAATCGACTTGATCAAGCACATGCCTATTGGTAGTGGACTAGGTTCTAGTTCGGCGAGTACAGTGGCAGGTTTGTTTGCCATAAATGCCCTTTTGGGGAACCCTTTGACCAAAAATGAGCTGATGCCTTTCTGTGTAGAGGGCGAAAGATTGGCCTGTGGTCATGGCCATGCCGATAATGTTGCACCAGCATTGATGGGTGGTATTACCTTGATCAGAGGTTATGAACCCCTGGATATCATCAATCTACCTGTACCCGAAGATTTAGTTGCTGGTATTGTGTTTCCACAAGTGGATGTTCCGACAAGGGATGCAAGGCAATTGATCAAGGAAAAAGTATCCTTAAAAGATGCGGTTAATCAATGGGGCAATATAGCAGGCCTTGTAGCGGGATTATACCGAAGCGATTATGACTTGATCGGCAGAAGTATGCACGATGTACTGATCGAACCTACACGAGCGATCTTGATACCTGAATTCTATGAAATGAAACGCATAGCGATGGATGCTGGCGTGCTAAGCTTTGGGATCTCGGGTTCCGGACCTTCCGTGGTTGCTATCAGCAAAGGTGCTGAGGCTGCACAATTGGCGGTAGACCGTATTCAAGAGCATTTGACCGCCAATGGTATCGATAGCTTACAGTTTGTTTCTGCAGTAAATGCGGAAGGCCCAAAAATTCTTTCTTAAACCTAAACTTACTACAATGCAATTTTATAGTACTAACAATAAAGATCTGCGCGTATCCTTTCAAGAGGCAGTTTTTAATTCGCTTCCTCAAGATAAGGGACTTTATATGCCGGAGAATATCCCAAGCCTAGATCCTTATTTCATTAAAAATATACAGCAATACTCCTTTCAGGAGATTGCCTTTCAGATAGCCAATGCGATTATCGGGAATGACATCCCTGAGAAGGACTTGAAGGCCATCATCAATGATGCCATCAATTTTGATGCACCATTGCGTTTCCTTAGCGCTGATACTGCGGTATTGGAGCTTTTCCATGGACCATCCTATGCCTTTAAGGACTTTGGTGCGCGATTTATGAGCCGTGTAATGGGTTACTTCTCGAATCAAGGAGAACAGTTACTGGACGTCCTGGTTGCAACCTCAGGTGATACCGGTGGTGCAGTGGCCTTAGGCTTCCTTGGCGTCGAAGGTACCCGAGTGACCATACTATACCCTAAGGGCAAGGTCTCTAAGGTACAGGAAGAACAATTAACGACCAATGGCCAAAACATCAGGGCATTGGAAGTGGAAGGCACCTTTGATGATTGCCAAGCCTTGGTTAAGCAGGCTTTCAATGATCCTGAGCTGAACCAAAATCTAAGGCTTACTTCCGCGAATTCTATCAATATTGCCAGATTGATTCCGCAGACCTTTTATTATTTCTGGGCCTATGCTCAATTGAAGGCTCAGGGTATGCAAGAGGTAGTGTTCACTGTTCCCAGTGGTAACTTTGGTAATATTGGTGCCGGCTTATTGGCTTATAAGATGGGATTACCGGTTTCGCATTTTGTGGCAGGGACGAATGTCAATGATACGGTGCCACGTTTCTTGCAATCTGGACAGTACGAGCCGAAAGCATCTGTACAAACCTTAGCAAATGCCATGGATGTTGGAAACCCAAGTAACTGGGTCCGTATCCAAGACCTATTCCATAATAACCTATCGGAACTGCAGGGAATGATCAGTTCATACACCTACAATAATGAGGAAACCAAAAAAGGAATGGATGAGCTGTATGAGCAATTTAAATATGTAGCCTGTCCGCATACAGCAATTGCATATCTAGCGTCCAAAGCCTACCGAAAGGATCATCCTGGCGAATATGCTTCGGTGTTCCTATCCACGGCACATCCTTGTAAGTTTCCAGAAGCTATTTCGGAAGAGGTCTATAAAGAAGTGAAACTACCAGAGGGTGCAGAGAAGCTGCAAGGCAAACCAAAGCTGGCAGAGGAGTTGAAAGTAGATTACGACGCCTTCAAGGCTTACTTGATAGAGAACAATTAATAACTTCTATACATGCAAAAAAGGATCAATCCAAGAATATCGGATTGATCCTTTTTTTATTCTAATAAAGCAAGTTATTCCAGAGTTGCCAATAGTTCTTCTAGCTTATCCAAAGGGAACCTGATTTTCGCCAATTTCCCAGTCTTTGTATTGATGATCATATAGGTAGGGTAGCTTTGTACAGACAAAGAATCTTCCAGAACCTTTACTTCCGACTTTTCCAACCAAAAATTATCATATTTCTTTGGTTCTTTGGCTAGGTGGTTTTTCCAAACATCTTCTTTTTGATCAATGGAGAGCCCAATAAATTTGATGTTCTTTTTACTTGTGCCTGCAATCCTTTCATACTCCGGATGTTGTTGAAGGCAAGGAACACACCATGTTGCCCAAACATCAATAACGATATAGTCTGCTTCCTTGTATAAATCTTTGATATTGAGTTTTTCATTCTTTAGGTTACTTAACTTTAACGCTGGGAAAGATAGGTCAGTCATCGATTTATTCTTATAATCTGCCATATCATATTGATTCTGCAACTCATTGATTTTGTTCTGAGAGAGGTCCTGTTCCTTAACTTTGGCTATTACTTGCTCAATCCGATCTAAGTGCGCAGGCGATAATTCTTGGAAGCCTGTAGACATAAACGGATTCGTTAAAAAATTACCCAAATATTCAACTGTCAATAAGGAATTCGGGTATTTATTTAGTGCCTTGATCTTTTCACTAAATCCCCATTCTGTAATCTCTTCTAGTGAGGACGTCTTTTCCTTGTATTTCTCCCTTTGTTGTTTTTGGAGGGCATTCATTTCAGCAAGTTGTTTATTCAATTCACTATCCTCTACATATGCTTTTTTCTCTTTTGCGTCCAAGGTTATTACCATGTTTTTATCATCCACGATTATAGGCAATGCATCTCTTTCATAGGTGATTTCCTTTCTACTTAACAATTCATCATGTAACTCTTCGTAAGTTGGATATTCATTTTTGCTCAATACCATGAATGAATGGTTTACCTGTTCCTTAGGCAAGTCTCCAGGAATCTTAAATTCAAAAGTATTGTTGTCCAATTTATGGACTTGAAAACCATTAAAACTGGATAAGTGAATATACTTAATACTGTCGCCAAAGTTGTTGATGGTCCCTTTGATGGTTACCTCTTGGGCAAATAAGGATTGAAAGAAAATGAAAATAAATAGAAAGATAGTGCTGATAATTCTCATAAGTTGTTTATTAGTGGTTGTCATGAATATAATGAAAATAAATGTTGAAAGAGAATAAAGGTTCCAACCGTAAGAAAAGCAAAGGATAAAAATCAAGAAAAGGAGGCTGTAATTCAAAGTTTTTTAGTACATGATGAATTAATTTCTTTCAATTCTATTTATTTTTGCATTCATGAATAAAATAATCCTGAACAAAGGAAAGGATAAAGCCGCTTGGCAATTACATCCATGGGTCTTTTCCGGCGCAATCTCAGCTGCTCTGGGCAAACCACAAAATGGAGATATCGTTTCTGTCTACAACATAGAAGATGAATTTATTGCCTACGGTATATACAATGGTAACTCAAGGGTTGCAGTCCGCTTATTGGAATGGGACCCTAGTCAGGAGATCACTGAGGAATGGTGGCGCAATCGGGTAAGCAAAGCGGTCAATAACCGTTTGAGCTTATTGCACGATAGCAACAATACCGTTCGATTGATCTTCGCCGAGGCCGACTTCCTACCAGGATTGATAGCCGATAAATATGCTGACTTTATTTCCGTACAGATTCATTCCGCAGGAATTGAAAAGGTAAAGGATATTATCGTCGATCAGCTCGTTCAGTTACTACAACCCAAAGGAATCTATGAGCGTAGTGACCTGAAATCTAGAGAATATGAAGGTCTCCCTGATACCAATGGTCTTCTGTATGGTGCCGTACCTCCTGAATTTGTTGATGTCGTTGAAAATGGTATACATTATCAAGTCAATATAGCAGAAGGGCAGAAGTCTGGTTTCTATTGCGACCAACGCGAGAATAGAGCCATAACGGCACGTTATGTCAAGGATAAGAAGGTGTTGGATTGCTTTAGTTACTCTGGCGGGTTTACCCTAAATGCCTTTCGTGAAGGTGCGAGCTCCATCACCTCCGTAGACAGCTCAGGATTGGCTATCGAAACTTTAAAGAACAATATCAAGCTCAATGGATTCGACAGCAGCAAGCATACCGCTGTTCAGTCTGATGTCAATAAATACCTGAGGGAATTGGGGGAGCATGGAGAGAAGTTTGATGTCATCGTTTTAGATCCGCCCAAGTATGCACCTACAAGGTCTGCTTTAGAAAAAGCTTCCCGAGCATACAAAGACCTGAACAGACGCGGACTTATGCTCCTAAATAGCGGAGGCCTTTTGGCTACATTTTCTTGCTCTGGAGCCATGGATATCGATACCTTCAAACAGGTCATCGCTTGGGCCGCTCTAGACGCCGGTAAAGAAATCCAATTTATCTATCAATATTGCCAACCCGAAGACCATCCCGTTCGTGCTTCCTTTCCAGAAAGTGAGTACCTGAAGGGATTGTTGGTTAGGGTGCTTTAGGTAGAGAGGAGATATGAGATGGGAGATATGAGATAGAAAGGCTGACAAATTTAATATCTCAATACTCATATCTAAAATAAAAAAACCTCGCCTCAGTTTATCTGAGGCGAGGTTTTTTTTATTTTATCAATTTGAGCCAAGATTCGGCCATCAGGTTGGCGCCGGCCATCGTGGTATGTACACCGTCGGTGGTCCAGTAGCCGCCGTTGCTGTTTCTTTTTAGGCCTTGGTCAAAGATGCTTTGGTAAGGCAAAAAGATGGCGCCGTATTCTTGAGCGATTTCTTTGGCTGCGTTCAGGTATTTTGGAAACTCAGGGAACCAGGCGTCTGTAACATGCTTTACGTTCTTGACACCAAAAGGTTCGATGATAATCAATTTTACATCAGGAAGGGCTGCTTTGGTTTTGTCCAGCAACTCTTTATACTGCGCTTTATATTGCTCAGGCGAGTTTTTCGCGCCACTATCCATGGTTCTCCAGAAGTCGTTTACACCGATCATAATGCTCAGGATATTGGGTTTTAGGTCCAATGCATCCTTTTGCCAGCGATTGATTAGATCAGGAACACGGTTTCCGCTGATTCCGCGATTATAGACCTTGATATCCTTGTCTGCATATTTATTAAGAAGGGTACTTGCTGCCATAAAAGCATAGCCGTTTCCAAAAGCATTGCCATCGTTAGGGTTCAGGTTTTCCTTATTTCTGCCTGCATCGGTAATCGAGTCACCTTGAAAGAGGATGACATCCCCTTGGTTGATGCTCAGTGTAGCCTTAGCACCCGTAGAAAAATCTATGGCGTTAGCGAGTGATGTTCCTAAGCCGGCTGCTCCCAATGTCAACAAGCTTTTCTTTAAAAAGTCTCTTCTGTTCTCCATTTTTATGATTAAATAGGTTGATAGTGTTACAGCAATTTAGCTATTCTAACAGAATTTTTCAATCCCTTCCTTAATTATTTTGCAGGATTGGATGATTTCTTCCTCACTGATCGTCAATGGAGGGGCAATGCGCAATGCCGTTTCACAATGCAGGTACCAGTCAATGATCAAGCCTTTGGATGCACAATAGTTGCTCACTTGGTACACTTGGTCAAAGTTGTCCAGTTGCAGGCACATCATCAGTCCCAAGCCGCGGATTTCCTTGATTTGCGGAATATTGAGCTCCGTCCTAAACAGATTGGCCTTACGCTCTACCGATTCAACAAGCTTTTCATCTTGTATCACCTTCAGGGAGGCCCTTGCTGCAGCACAGCTCACCGGATGGCCACCGAAGGTGGTTATGTGTCCCAGCATTGGGTTTGATTTGATTACGTCCATCATTTCCTTTGGGGCTACAAAAGCACCCAAGGGCATTCCGCCAGCAATACCTTTAGCCAACATCAGGATGTCCGGGACGATGCCAAAATGTTCAAAGGCAAATAATTTTCCAGTCCTACCGAATCCAGTCTGTATTTCATCGAATATCAAAAGTGCTCCTGTTTCCGTGCATTTCTTGCGCAGGGCCTGCATATATTCTTTGCTAGGCACTCGAACACCGGCTTCCCCTTGAATGGCTTCCACGATGACCGCTGCGGTCCTGACGCTGATCTTATCCAGGTCAGGCAGGTTATTGTATTCAATAAAGGAAATCTCAGGAAGAAGTGGGGCATAGGCCTCGCGATATTCATCATTGCCGATAAGGCTCAATGCACCTTGCGTACTGCCATGGTAGGCCTGTTTGGCAGCGATGATTTCCCTGCGACCGGTGAATTTCTTGGCCACTTTCATCGAACCTTCTACAGCCTCCGCTCCTGAATTGGTAAAGTAAACCGATTCGAAGGAATCTGGCAGGACATCCAATAGTTCCGTAGCCAACAGCACCTGTGGGGCTTGGACAAACTCGCCATAAACCGTGACGTGCATGAAACGGTCCAGCTGTTCCTGGATTGCTTTTAATACTTGGGGATGTCGATGGCCAATGTTGCTGACATTGAAACCAGACACCAGGTCCATATATTTCTCTCCGTTTGGCCCATATAGATATATACCTTCAGCACGGTCGATTTCTAACAATCTTGGTGAATCTGAGGTTTGGGCAGTGTTTTTTAGGAAGAGTTCTCTATTACTTATCATGATGTGGCAAAGATAGGCATAAACAAAAACTTTCATGAACCTTTAAGACGGGAAGGGTCGTGAATTTACAGCCTTATTATAATATAGTGCATAAAAAAAGAAGCCCTAGGGCTTCTTTTTATTAATGTCTTCTGCTGTTCAGTTCTTTGTACAGCAACTCTATAAATTCCTGTTCTACGGCAAAGAACTGAGATGCTCGGGATTGCCCGAGGACATCGGCGAACTTTGTCCGATATTTTTTCTTGATATCCACTTCCTGTGCATCGTATTCTATTACATCATTGCCGGGTCTGAAGGAATTGCCGCGATTGCCACCGTTGCTGTGACCTTGCGATTTCTTTGACTTGACACCTCTGATTTCTTTCGAGTACTGATTGTACAGTGGAAAGAATTGCTGTGCTTCGGTTGGAGTTAATCTCAGTTGTTTGGTAATATAAGCCGCCTTCTGTTTCTCAATTGCTTCAAATCTTTCTTGGCGTGACTGTCCATTCGCAACAAAACAAGCTATCCAAATCAAACAGAGCGTTGAAATAATATGTTTTAAACGAATCATTATAAATTATAATTTAAGTAATCTTCTAAAACTTCCTTATCGATTCCCTCCCCCACATTTAGCGCTTCCTCTGGCTGATAGATGTACTCTGCATAGTACTCTAGGTCAGAAGCATCACTGTAATTGGAAAGGTAGTTGATAATTTCATCTTCTGGAATTTCATTCAACGACACCTTTTCCGCTTGCATGGGTTGGTTGTATTCTGCATTGTAAACAGATACCCCGATCACTGCGGCTACACAAGCTGCAGCGGCTGAGCTCAACCAAGCATACACTTTTCTTTTCTTCCCAGAAACTGAAGTTTCAGACTCATTACGTGAAGGCAATTGAATGACCTTCTTGTCCTGAACTTTGTCAAGGATAGCGGTAGACAGCTGATCGAAATAACCCGCAGGTACTTCAAACCCATCTGCCTGAACTTTAGATTTCAATTCTTCGGTATAGATTGAAGCCATAATCTGATCATCGGCTTCTTCAAAATAACCTTCAGGAACGGTAAATCCTGGTTCTGCTATCTCTAGCGTTAACTCTTCTTCTTCAATTCTGTCTAGAATACGAGCAGTCAAGTTATCAAAGTAACCAGCAGGAACTTCTGTTTCTTCCATTTCTCTGACCCCGTCTATGTGGACTTGGCCAAGGATCTGCTCACTCAATTGATCAAAATACTGCTCAGGCACACTGAAGTTTTCAGCATCTCTGTACTGGTCGATCTTGATCTGACCTAACAGTTGGGACTCTTGTTGTTCAAAGAATCCATTTGGAGTGCTCAATCCTACTTTTCCTGTGTCTGAAATTTGATCAAGTTTAGCGAAGAACAGACTTCTTTCGGTTAGCTTTTCAAAGTAATTTTCAGGTACAATGAAAGGGTTGACACGCAACGAGTTAGGTAGTTGGTTGCCTCCTAAGTTTTCGTAATATGTGTTATTTTCTTTCATAGTACCATAATAGATAGTTTTTGCGGCAAAAGGTTTAATCGTTTGAGGCAAAAAAGTTCTCTATTTTTTTAACTGCTAAGTGGTACGAAGCTTTTAAGGCTCCGACACTGGTTCCTAACACCTCGGATATTTCTTCGTACTTCATGTCCTCGAAATATTTCATGTTAAAGACCAGTCTTTGTTTGTCCGGCAAGATCAAAAGAGCTTGCTGTAATTTCATTTGTGCCTTGTCACCATTGAAATATGCACCGTCTGCCAAGGAGTCTGCAAGATAAGCAGAGCTATCATCATCCAATGAAACACTCTGCTTTTGCTTTTTCTTGTTCAAGAAGGTGATACACTCATTGGTAGCAATGCGGTATAACCAAGTATACAATTGCGAATCTTCCCTGAATTTCTCAAGATTGCGCCATACTTTGATAAAGATATCTTGTACAACATCATCGGCATCGTCGTGATCAATGACCATACGTCTGACATGCCAATAAATCTTTTGCTGATATTTTTTAAGCAATAAGCGGAATGCCTCTTCACGAGTTTTTTCATCCGCAAACTTTGCTATTATCAGGGAATCTTCCATAGATTGTTATTTTCTTGTAATGACTTTACGTACTGCATTAACAATATTTGCAGCATTTAAACCGTATTTTTCCATCAATTGAGCTGGAGTTCCCGACTCGCCGAAGCTATCGTTCACTGCAACATACTCCTGTGGAGTAGGTAATTTCTGTGCCAATAATTGCGCCACGCTGTCGCCAAGACCGCCAAGACGGTTATGCTCTTCAGCGGTAACAACACATCCTGTTTTGGTCACTGATTTTAGGATCGCTTCTTCATCCAATGGTTTAATGGTGTGGATGTTGATGATCTCAGCATTGATGCCTAATTTCTCCAATTCTTCACCCGCTTGGATCGCTTCCCATACCAAATGACCTGTTGCCACGATCGTAACATCGGTACCTTCATTCAGCATCACCGCTTTGCCGATCTCAAATTTTTGGTCAGCAGGAGTGAAGTTAGGAACTACTGGACGTCCGAAACGAAGGTAAACAGGACCTTCATGGTCTACTAACGCAACTGTAGCCGCTTTTGTTTGGTTGTAGTCACATGGATTGATCACCGTCATCCCAGGTAACATTTTCATCAGACCGATATCTTCTAAGATCTGGTGAGTAGCGCCATCTTCTCCCAAAGTCAAACCCGCGTGTGAAGCACAGATCTTTACGTTCTTGCCCGAGTACGCAATGGATTGACGGATTTGGTCATAAACACGACCAGTAGAGAAGTTGGCAAAAGTACCAGTGAAAGGAATCTTACCACCAATGGTAAGACCAGCAGCGATACCCATCATGTTCGCTTCCGCAATACCAATTTGGAAGAAACGCTCTGGATAAGCTTTTATAAAGTCGTTCATTTTCAATGAACCGATCAAGTCAGCACATAAGGCTACTACGTTTTCATTTTTCTGGCCAGCTTCCAATAAACCAGCACCGAAACCTGAACGTGTATCTTTTGATTCTGTGTATGTATATTTTTTCATTACAAATACTATCGTAAACAGTGATTAATAATCGCCTATGGTTCTAGGGATTTGGTTTAAAGCAGATTCTAATTGCTCATCGTTTGGAGCAACTCCATGCCATTTGTGTGAGCCCATCATGAAATCAACACCTGAACCCATTTCAGTGTGCAATAAGATGATTACCGGTTTGCCTTTTCCAGTACGAGATTTAGCCTCGTCCAATCCAGCAATTACAGATGCCATGTCATTACCTTTGTTCACTTCCAATACGTCCCATCCAAAAGCTTCCCATTTAGCACGTAGGTTTCCTAATGACAATACATCATCAGTTGAACCATCGATCTGCGCACGGTTGTAATCCACTGCTGCGATCAAATTGTCTACTTTATTGTGAGGTGCATACATAGCAGCTTCCCAAACCTGACCTTCTTGCAATTCACCGTCGCCCATCAATACATATACCAAATTGTTGTCTTTGTTCAACTTTTTAGCTTGTGCTGCACCGATAGCCACTGAAAGACCTTGACCCAAAGAACCAGAAGCGATACGGATTCCTGGAAGGTGCTCATGTGTAGTCGGGTGTCCCTGAAGACGAGAGTTGATTTTTCTGAAGGTAGCTAATTCGCTCACTGGAAAATAACCAGCCCTAGCCAATGTACTGTAGAAAACTGGAGAGATGTGACCGTTAGACAAGAAGAATATATCTTCACCAATGCCATCCATGTTGAAAGATGGGTCATTTTTCATCGCGTGAAAGTACAAGGCCACAAAGTAGTCAGTACAACCCAATGATCCCCCTGGGTGTCCTGATTGGCATGCATGCACCATACGAACAATGTCTCTTCTTACTTGCGAAGCGATCTGTTCTAATTTGTTTATATCTGCACTCATTTTAAAGTATAAAGTTTCGATTATTTTGCCGATAAAGTTAGTGATTTTTAATGGAGTGCCCTTGAAAAAGCTGAATTATTTAGACCGTAACCAACGGTTCCAAAGGAATTTTGTCCACAATTCACATTTATCTGAAAATTTAAAGTCTAGGCTGTCAGTTGACCTGCTCTGAATATACACATATTTTTGTAATGGTTTAGAATAACTAAAACCTAAAATTCCGATTGTCATCTACCAAAGGATCCGAGCCTCAATTTGATCTTATTCGAGACATGTTTTGAATTTTCCGAATATGTCTCGAATATGGGTAAAAGCATTCCCGAAGTCCATGCCATATTTTTAGTCCATTTTGAACCCCAAAAACACAAAAAAAGAGTCGCCCTTTCAGGCAACTCTTCCTTATATTTTCTGATTCAGTTTATTTATACTTAAAATCTAAATCCCTTCAAACAAGGTCTAAATACTAACTACTAAATACTTTTTGTTCTATATTACATTGCATTTGCTACCACTTCCTCCACTTCAGGGACCATACGCTTCAATAAACCTTCGATTCCGGCTTTTAAGGTAATGGTTGAAGAAGGGCAACCCGAACAAGATCCGCGTAGTTCCACGGTAACCGTTCCATTGTCAAAGGATTTGTAGGCAATAGCACCACCGTCCTGCTCTACCGCTGGGCGAACATAGTCGTGCAATACCTGTTGGATTTTTATTTCCACATCATTTCCTTCAAAGACCACGTCTTCTGAATGTTCAACAGGTTTCACTGCCAATTCAGATTCTACAGCTCCCTTAACGAATTCTTTCAATAAGGCTTCGATATCATCCCATTCTGCATCTTCAGTCTTGGTAATGGTAACGAAATTGCTGGCAAAGAAGACGCCGTTTACAAAGTTGAACTTGAACAGTTCCTTTGCAAATGCAGATTCCTGTGCTTTTTCTCTATCTGGATAATCCAAGCTTCCGTTGATCAACAGTTTGTTGACCAAGAACTTCATTGTTGCTGGATTTGGGGTGCTTTCTGTATATACGTTAATCGTTGCCATGAATTCTAATTGTAAAATAAAAACACAAATATACTGTTAATACCTATTGCTAAGCGTCATTACTTCGTAAAAGCTTACAGCTTTACGCCTGTGTAGTTGCTTGGAGAGATGGCTTTGATCTCTTCTTTCACCTCTTCTGTAACATTCAATTGATCTACAAATGCCGCAATCGTGTCCTTGGTCACGTGGGTATTGGTACGTGTCAGGTCCTTTAATGCCTCGTAAGGTTTTGGATAGCCTTCGCGTCTCAATATGGTTTGGATCGCTTCTGCTACCACGGCCCAGTTGTTTTCAAGGTCAGCTTGGAAGGCTGCTTCGTTCAAGATCAATTTCCTCAATCCTCTCAAAGTAGATTTGATTGCGATCAAGGTATAGGAGAATGGAACGCCGATGTTTCTGAGAACGGTGGAGTCGGTCAGGTCTCTCTGTAATCTGGAGATTGGAAGTTTTGCTGCCAGGTGCTCCAATACCGCATTTGCCAAGCCTAGGTTTCCTTCAGCATTTTCAAAATCGATAGGGTTTACCTTATGTGGCATCGCTGAAGAACCAATCTGTCCTGCAGTAATCTTTTGTTTGAAGTAATCCAAGGAGATATAGGTCCATACATCACGACAAAGGTCGATAATGATATTGTTGATACGCTTTAAGCCATCGCAGCTGGCAGCGAAGTTATCATAGTGTTCAATTTGGGTAGTGGTTTGCGAACGGTCAAGGCCCAATGTTTCGTTAACGAATTTATTGCCGAAGGCAACCCAATCATGATTCGGGTAGGCAACATGGTGTGCGTTTAAGTTCCCCGTTGCTCCGCCGAACTTAGCTGAGAATGGAACTTGGTTCAACAGGTTCAACTGTTTTTCGATACGTTCAACAAATACTTTGATTTCTTTTCCTAAACGGGTAGGAGAGGCAGGTTGTCCGTGTGTACGGGCCAACATGGAAACATTCTCCCATTCTGCACTCAATTTTTTCAATTCCTCCAGCAATTCGCTGATGGCAGGTTGGTAAACCTCTTTCAGGGCATCCTTCCAGGAATGCGGGATTGCGGTATTATTGATGTCCTGGGATGTCAATCCAAAGTGGATGAATTCAAGGGAGTCATGCAGACCTAATTTCTCAAATTCATTTTTCAGGAAGTACTCCACGGCTTTCACATCATGGTTCGTTACCTTTTCCGTATCCTTAATCCATTGTGCATCTTCCAAACTGAAGTTTTTGTAGATATCACGTAACTTATCATTTAAGCTACCATCAAAATGGCTCAATTGCGGAATACCTGATTCACTGAGCGCGATAAAGTATTCTACTTCAACTAAGACACGGTATTTTATTAATGCGAACTCTGAGAAGTAATTCGATAGATCTTTGGTGGTATTGTAATATCTGCCATCAATGGGTGTGATTGCAGTCAATGGGGATAAAGTCATTTTATTTTCTTTAGTACGGATGCAAAAATAAGAAATAGATGTGAAATATGGGAAATGGGATTTGAGATGTGAGATATGAGACAGTGGGGGTGTAGGTTATTGGGGATGGATTTGAGATGTGAGATTTGATACAGTAGAGATGTAGGTTAATATCTCAATACTCATATCTCTTCCATAAACAACAAAAGCTCGTTTCTTAAACGAGCTCTTGATGTATTTTTAAAATCTGTTCGGATTATTGAACGTTTTTCAAAGAGTCAGCGATAGAATCACCAGTTGCACGAACTGAATCAGCAACATTTTCTAATGAATCAGCTACGTTTTCAGTAGTTGAATCTACAACGTTTGACAAAGAGTCAGCAGTAGCTTCAGTTTTAGTTTCTGCGTTGTTACAAGAAGCAACACCGATAGTTAATGCTAAACCTAAGAATCCGAATTTGAATAAATTTTTCATTTTTAATTTTCTATTTAGTTGAAACAAATTTGTTTATTTAATTCTTAATACCCAATACCTAAAAAGGTAACCCAAGAAAAGATATTTTTTTAAAATTTTTATTGAACCTTTTGATTTTCAGTCGTTTGATTTTAAATATTTTCCTTAAGGCAGCGCAAATATACTACTGTTTTGCTGATTTGCAACAAGAAAAAACAAAAATTGTTATATTTCTGTTAAATTTTTAAAAGAATACTATGCTAGAAAGACTACAGAATATCCTAAAACTCATGAAATCAGTGGATTTGGAGCAATTGGAGAAGATATCGAAGAAAGTGGATTTGGCGGAAGTTTTGGGCGCAGTCTCGAAAATGGACGAAAATCAGCTCAAAATGGCCATGAAAATGTTGACTGGAAGTAAAAAGAAAAAAGATCCACCTCCTATCAACGCTGACTTTTACGATATATCGGCAAAACTTTCCGAAGAGGATAGAGCCCTGCAGATGAAAGTCAGGACCTTCTTGGAAACTGAAATACAGCCCATCGTCAATAAATATTGGTTACATGATGAATTTCCTTTCGAGATCCTTCCCAAGTTAAGGGAGCTCAATGTCTGTGGTTATGTTTATGATGGTTATGGCTGTGCAGGCGGTACTTCCCTCATGGATGGTATCATAGCTGCTGAATTTGGCCGCGTCGATCCTTCCATCGCTACCTTCCTGGGTGTACAGAGCGGTTTGGCCATGGGGTCTATCTATATGTGCGGATCGGATGAGCAGAAAAATGAATGGTTGCCGGCCATGCAACAGCTGCACAAGATTGGTGCTTTCGGCTTGACGGAACCTTTGGTGGGTTCTGCGACAGCTGGTGGCTTGACCACGACATGTAAACGTGATGGAGACAATTGGATATTGAACGGTCAAAAGAAATGGATAGGTAACTCTACCTTTTCGGATATCACCATTATATGGGCAAGGGATCTGGATGACCAGCAGGTGAAAGGGTTTATTGTCCGCAAGGAGAACCCTGGCTTTGCGGTAGAGAAGATCAAGGATAAGATGGCCTTGCGCATTGTGCAGAATGGCCTGATCACCTTGACAGATTGTGTTGTTCCGGAATCAGACCGTATGCCTTATGCCAATTCCTTCAAAGATACGGCCAAGGTGCTACAGATGACGAGGGCAGGGGTGGCATGGATGGCTGTTGGATGTGCTCGTGGGGCCTATGAAAATGCATTGGACTATACCATCAAGCGAGAACAATTCGGAAAACCGATCGCTTCCTTCCAGTTGATCCAAAACCACCTGGTTGAAATGTTGTCCAATCTGACCGCCATGCAGACGCTGGTCTTCCGTCTTTCGGAATTACAGGATGACGAAAAGCTTAGGGATGAACATGCTTCCTTGGCCAAGGTCTTCTGTACCCTTCGCATGCGCGATATCGTATCCAAGGCCCGCGAGGTAATGGGCGGAAACGGTATCCTATTGGAATATAACGTAGCTCGCTTCCTTGCAGACGCCGAAGCCATCTACTCTTACGAAGGAACCAAAGAAATCAATTCCTTGATCGTCGGAAGAAGTATTACAGGATTTAGTGCTTTTGTGTAAAGGGGGATGTGAGATATGAGATAGGAGATTTGAGATAGAAAGTGTTGAATCACAAATTTCAGTAATCACATCTCAATACTAATAAAATAGTTATTACGGTTGATATCTCATATCTCAATACTCACATCTCAATACTTATAAAACAACAATCCCCGGTTTTTCTGACCGGGGATTGTTGTTTTATTTTTTGTCCTTATTCTGTTGAGCGGCTTGTTGTGCTCTCATCATTTCTTCCATTTTCTTTTGGAAGGAGGATTGTTTCTTTTCAGATGCTGGTTTCTTTTTGTTTGCTTCGATACCTGCAAGGATCTTGTCGTCGTTTACGAATTGACGGATGATCACTTGGGTTAAGAAGGTAAGAACCGCAGATAGGAAGTAGTAATAGTTCAGACCTGCTGGGAAGCTATTCAGTACAAAGAAGAATACCAATGGCATGATGTAACCGATGTATTTCATTTGGTTGTTTACAGCTCCTGAAGTGGAGTTGTTGTACCAAGTGGTCAACAAGGTTGTCAAGGTCATCAAGATACACATGAATGAGATGTGGTCTACACCTAATAAAGGAAGAGGTGCAAAGGTAATCGGCGCATCATATGTTGAAAGGTCTTTGATCCATAGGAAGCTCTCTCCACGTAATTCGAACAAGTTCGGGAAGAAGAAGAAGAACGCTAAAGTGAAAGGCATCTGAAGCAACAGAGGAAGACATCCACCTAGTGGATTTACTCCTGCTTGTTTGTAAAGCTTCATTTGCTCCTGTTGCAATAACATCGGATTGTCATCACCAACTTTTGCTTTGATTTCGTCCAACTGAGGTTTTAACACACGCATTTTACCCATGGATTGGTAAGATTTGTAGGTTAATGGGAACATCAGGAGTTTTAAGAACAAGGTAAGGATCAAGATCACGATACCATAGTTCATGTTGAAACCATCTAAGAAATCGAAGATAGGAACGGTGATGAATTTATTGATCCAGCCCATTGGTCCCCAACCCATATTGATGATTTTGTCGAAACCATTGCCTTCAGCCTTTAACGTTTTGTATTGGTTAGGACCGAAGAAGAAACTGAAGCCATGAAGGCTTTCATTTTGTTTGTTTAATGCTAGTTCAGTGGAAGCACGGTAATGCTTAACCACACTGTCTTGAGTGATCAAGGTAGATTTAAGGTCTGCATTCACGAAACCTTCTTTGCTGGTCAGGATGCTAGAGAAGAAGTGTTGTTTGAAAGCAATCCAAGATACTTTCTTTTCTAATTTCTCTTCATCATCGCTAGTTTCTGAAAGATGGTCTACAGAGCCGTCTACTTCTTTATAGAAGATTCCTGACTTTTCACGTTCAGACTTTACGTTACGCTCTTTTTGCATTAAAGTGGTTTCCCAGTTCAATAACATTTTATTGGAGCTTACATCAACCAAGCTTCCGATTCCCACGGTTTTGATATCAAACTGAACGTTGTAATCATTGCCTTTTAGGGTATAGATATAATCAATGTATTTGTCTGCAGCGTATGAAAGGCGCATGGTCAATGACTTGGCGTCCTGTCCAGTGACCGAGAAGCTAGCTCCTTGGGCTTGGAAGTAGAGGTCATTCGTTTTTACAGCCTTTCCAGGGATATTGAATTCAAGGCCAAATCGGTTGTCATCGCCTTCGAATAAGATAAGTTTAGATCCGTCAAAATTGGTCTCACCCTTAAGTTCAACTGATTTTACACGACCACCTTTGTTGCTTACGTTTACTTTAAGGAGTTCGTTTTCCAAGGTAACGATTTGCTCCGAACCTACGGAAGCAGAACCAAAAGGTTGGCTCAACAGCACAGAATCTGCAACGGCAGGAGTGGTAGTGCTAGCAGCTTTTAAGGAGTCGCTGATCGGTGCCAAACCTTCTTTTGCTCTTTTAATTGAATCTTGATGTTGTTGTTCTTTTTTGATCTCGGCATCGGATGGCTTCAGGAAGTAGAAGGATCCAGCCAGGATGGCAAAGATGAAGATGAAACCTAGAATGTTATTTCTATCCATTGTTTATTAATTACTATTAATATATAGAGGTCTAAACTCTACTTTGATTTTTTATGTGTTAATGCAGCGGCTACAAAGCTAACAAAAAGTGGGTGAGGATTTACCACTGTTGACTTTAATTCTGGATGAAATTGTCCAGCAACAAAGAAAGGATGGTCCCTTAGTTCCACGATTTCCACTAAACCAGTGCTTGGATTGATACCTGAGGCGATCATTCCGGCCTTTTCGTAATCTTTTAGATACGCATTGTTAAATTCGTAACGATGGCGGTGTCTTTCTGTAATTTTTGACTTGCCATAAACGCCATATGCCTTCGTTCCTTTTTTGATTTCGCAATCATAAGCACCCAAACGCATGGTTCCGCCCATGTTTTTGATGTTCTTTTGTTCTTCCATCAAGTTGATTACTGGATGTGGAGTTTTTTCGTCCATTTCGAAGCTGTTTGCACCTTTTAGGCCCAATACGTTTCTTCCAAATTCAATAACCGAACATTGCATGCCTAAACAGATTCCGAAGAAAGGAATTTTGTTTTCACGAACGTAACGGATCGTTTCTAATTTTCCGTCAAGTCCACGTTCCCCAAATCCTGGAGCAACCAATACGCCGTCCAAACCTTTCAGTTTTTCAGCAACGTTTTCCTGGTTGACACTTTCTGCGGCGATATATTTTACTTTCACGCGGGTCTCATTGGTAGCACCTGCATGAATAAAGGCTTCAGCGATAGATTTGTAGGCGTCTGGCAGCTCTACATATTTACCCACAAGACCGATGTTCACCTCGTCGGTAGGGTTCTTCAATTTACCTAGGAATGATTTCCAGTTTTCTAGATCTGGTTCATTCTTGGTTGAAAGTTTCAATTTCGCCAAAACAGTTTTGTCCAATTGCTCTTTCAACATATTCAATGGCACATCATAGATCGTAGGAGCATCGATAGATTCCACTACGGCATTGATGTTTACATTGCAGAACAAGGCTAGCTTTTTACGGATATCATTGTTTAGTTTATGTTCAGTTCTACATACCAAGATGTCTGGTTGAACACCATATTCCAATAAAGTTTTTACGGAGTGTTGAGTAGGTTTGGTCTTTAGCTCACCAGCAGCAGCTAGGTAAGGGACCAAGGTCAAGTGAATTACCAAAGAGTCGTTATTGCCCAACTCCCAACGTAATTGACGAACTGCCTCAATGAAAGGTAGGGATTCGATATCACCAACGGTACCACCCAATTCAGTGATGACGATATCATATTCTCCAGATTGCCCCAATAGCAACATGCGACGTTTGATCTCATCTGTAATGTGAGGAACCACCTGAACGGTTTTGCCAAGGTAGGCACCAGCGCGTTCTTGTTCGATCACATGGCTGTATATTCGGCCGGTAGTGACATTGTTTGCTTGGGAGGTAGGAACATTCAGGAAACGCTCGTAGTGACCTAAGTCAAGGTCCGTTTCTGCACCGTCCTCTGTAACATAACATTCGCCATGTTCATAAGGGTTTAATGTTCCTGGATCAATATTGATGTACGGGTCAAATTTCTGGATGGTTACTTTTAAACCACGTGCTTGGAGAAGCTTGGCAAGGGAAGCTGCAATAATTCCTTTCCCTAACGACGAAGTTACGCCGCCCGTAACAAAGATATATTTAGTCATAACAATAATGGATTTCTAACTTAGATGCCTAGATAAAAAGCATCGTTCATCTGCTCTATGTACGGGATACAAAGGTACGAATTTTTATTAAATAAGGTCTAAAAAAAATCGTTCGAAACCAATTGTGAGGTTAACGAAACGAAACTCAATCAGTTGGACCTTGATTTAGTCGTTTTTTTACTTTCCACAGATGGTTGTGGAATTGGAATTCTGCTAACTTTAGGGTAAAAATCAAATAATATGGAATACAGAAGAATGGGAAAGAGTGGCCTTCAACTGAGTGCGCTGTCATTTGGATCATGGGTCACTTTCGCCAGACAAACTGATGATAACACCAATGAACGCCTAATGGCACAGGCTTATGAGGCCGGCGTTAATTTCTTTGACAATGCAGAAGTGTACTCTGCAGGTCTTTCTGAGGAAATGATGGGCAGGGTATTGAAAAAGCTGAACTGGGATAGGTCGTCCTATGTCCTGTCTAGCAAAGCATACTTTGGCTGGAAAGGCGTAGACAAAAAGCCGAACCAACATGGATTGAGTAGGAAACATTTGATGGAAGCCTGTCATGAAGCCTTGGAAAGGATGCAGGTTGAATATCTGGATCTTTATTATTGTCACCGACCTGATCAAAATGTCCCTATTGAGGAGGTGGTCAGAACGATGAATACCTTGATCCAACAAGGAAAGATATTCTATTGGGGGACCTCGGAATGGTCTGCGGCGGAAATCATGGAGGCACATATGATTGCCAAAGACCTAGGATTGGAAGGTCCATCGGTAGAACAGCCTGAATATAACCTGTTCAACAGAAGAAAGATTGAAGTGGATTATGATCCCATCTTTAGAAATGTCGGCATGGGCACTACCATCTGGAGTCCTTTGGCTTCTGGGCTTTTGACGGGTAAATATAATGATGGCATTCCAGAAGGCTCAAGAATGTCCCTGGAAGGCTATGAATGGTTGCGGGATAAGGCAGTCGTTAATGATAAGTTGAATAGGGTAAAGGCTCTCGGAGCATTTGCTAATGAGCTTGGTGTTTCATTGCCAACTTTATGCATTGCATGGTGCATCAGCAATCCGAATGTAACAACAGCAATCTTGGGAGCGACCAAAGAAAGTCAGTTGACCGAAAACCTAAAAGCATTGGATGTACTTCCTCTGATTACAGCAGAAGTGAAAGAAAAGATTGATGAGATTATGGGAACCAAGCCTGTAGTCATACAGAATTAAGCGCGCTTGGTTTAAGGACAAATAAATAAGGGCTTTGCAAATGCGAAGCCCTTAAATATAATTTTTAAAGTCTCTCGATTATCTTTTTGATTTGATACGAGCAGCTTTTCCGGTAAGACCACGTAAATAAAATAATTTAGCGCGACGTACTTTACCAATGCTGTTAACTTCTATTTTCTCAATGTTAGGAGAGTTTACAGGAAAAATACGCTCTACACCAATACCGTTAGAGATTTTACGAACGGTAAAAGTAGCATTAGCTCCTTCGCTGTTTAATTGAATTACCACACCTTGGTACACCTGTACACGCTCTTTATTTCCTTCGCGAATTTTATAATGAACGCTGATGGTATCTCCGGCTTTGAAAGCGGGATTTTCATTTTTTACTACCGCTTGTTCTTCTACAAATTTTACTAAATCCATGATTCTGAGTAATTAATAACGATATTTAACCTGTAAAAATCGGAATGCAATATTACAGCTTTATTTTGATATTTGAAAATTCTTTTTTAAAAATATTCCACATTTCGTAGAATGCCTGCAAAAGTAAAAAAAATATAAACCAATTCCATATTTATTCCGGAATATCCCCCGCTTTTTTTAATTATTATTTTTTACTCTGACTAAAGCACAATAAATGAGCTTTTTAAGTGGGCTTTTTCTTGATTACACCAATATTTACCGAAGGGTTAAAATCTAAATGTTAAGGTTAAAATACGGTTGGAATAGGGTATAATACGGTCACTATGCTGTCTTAAATCTTTGGAAATTAGGAGGTCAGAAATTGAATAACCAATAAACACTAACTAGATGAACAAAAGATTTATTACCTCTTTGGCAGCTAGTCTATTCTTCTCGACCGTTTTGTTTGCCCAAACACAACTTAAAGGCCGAGTAGTCGACGAAAGCGGAGCACCAATCCCAGGAGTTACACTAGCATTGAAAAATGGTACTGCGACTCAAACTGGTGCCAATGGTGAATTTACTCTCTCTTATGATCAAGCCGGACAATTGAACGTCTCCGCCTTGGGATACAGCAGGAAAGTTATCAACTTATCAAATCAGACCACTCTAGAAATCATACTGGATCCCAGTACCGAAGGGCTAGACGAAGTCGTAGTAACAGCATTAGGTATTTCCAGGGAAAAGAAATCCTTGGGTTATACGGTGCAGGAAGTAGGGGCGAAAGAGCTGACCCAAGCTGGTCAGTTGAATGTAACCAGTGCGTTATCTGGAAAGGTAGCAGGGGTGCAGGTCAATCAATTCGGTGGAACGGTAGGAGCGTCATCCCGGATCAGTTTAAGGGGTAACTCTTCAGTAAAGGCTGATCAGCAACCCTTGATCGTAGTCGATGGGGTGCCTATTTCCAATGATACCCAGCGTTCCGGAGATAATACGTATTCAGGTGTGGATTACGGATCGGGAATCAACGATATCAATCCTGAGGATATCGAAACCATCACCGTCCTAAAAGGAGGTTCAGCAGCCTTATATGGTATGCGTGCTGGTAATGGTGTAATCTTGATTACGACCAAATCAGGTAAGCGAGGTGACAAGGGGATACAGTTATCCTATGATGGTAACTTCTCTGTGGACCAAGCTGCCTACTTGCCTAAGGTTCAAAACCTATACGGTCAAGGATATAATGGTGATGAAAAACACTATAATGACTTTCAAGCAGCAAATGGCAAAATCTCTTATCAAGATTATGCGCAGACTAAAGGTTTCGCCTATGTGGATGGAACAGGGCAAACAGGGGTATGGGATGGATTCGATGAGTCCTGGGGACCGCGTTTAGATGTTGGCCTGAAACTACCGCAATTTGATAGTCCGGTGAACAATGGGGTTCGGACTCCTACACCTTGGGTTTCCCAAAAAGACAATATCCGAGACTTCTTCCAACCTGGATTCTCGATGAACCATAACCTTTCCATTTTAGCTCAAAGCGACAAATCGAGCACCCGTGCTTCTTTATCATTTAGGGACCAAAATGGTACAGTTCCAAATACGGACCAAAAAAGATATAGTCTACAGTTGAACAACAATACCAGCATCTCAGAAAAGGTTTCCTTTGATGTAAGTACAAACTATACCCGTACAGAGAGTGATAACATCCTGAATCAAGGTTACGATGGAAACAACCCAATGAACGGATTTATTTGGTCTGGTAGACAGATCAATATGCAAAGCCTAAAAGACAATTGGGACCAAAGGGATGAACAAGGAAACTATACCTATTACAACTGGAATACCAATTACCATGTGAACCCTTACTTCAACATCTATGAGAATACGAACTCTTACAAAAGGGATCGTTTTTTCGGAAAGAGTTCCTTGTATTACCAGCCATTTGAATTCTTGAAATTCGAAGGACGGGCAGGTTTGGATTATTACAATTTAAAGGCCTTTGAGCAAAATTATTATAACAGTGCCTTTCCTTATGGTGGATTCCGTGACCGCAAGACAGACAATACAGAATTAAACCTCGATTTCATTGCAACCTTCAACAAGCAATTCGGTGATTTCAACGTTTTGGCATCTGCTGGAGCGAATTACAGGAACCTGATGTGGGAAAACAACGTAATGGGAGCGGATGCTTTGACGGTTCTGGGAGTATATACCATTGCAAATAGGGTCGGTGATGCAGTTACCACAATGGACCATAGCCATGTCCGTTCGAATTCTGTTTTTGCGACTGCCAATCTAGGCTGGAAAGACCAGATCTATATGGATTTGAGTGCCAGAAATGATTGGAGTTCGACTATCAAGGATGATTTCTTTTATCCTTCCATCAGTATGAGCTGGTTGCCTACGAGTAGTTTCCCGAGTCTGAAAAGTAGTGTATTGAACTTTTGGAAAATCCGAGGAGGATGGGCAGAGATTGGTGCGGGTACTACAGCATACCAGAATAGGGCATATTATTATCCGCAGAACAACGCATTTGGCGGGGTAGCACAGATGTTCCGCTCGATGGTTTTCCCGAATGAAAATCTTAGACCAGAGCAAATCAGGACTTGGGAGATCGGTACCGAGATCGGTTTCTTGGATGATAGAATCCATGCCGATGTCGTATACTACTATAAATCAACCAAAGATCAGATCTTGGCGGTAACCACTTCCAATGTTGTTGGATTTAGTTCCATGCTGTTAAACGCTGGAGAAATTGAGAATAAAGGTATTGAGGTGCAATTAAGAGGGGATGTGATCAGAAAAGAAGATGGATTTAATTGGACGACCTATATCAATTATGCCAAAGATAACAGTAAGGTTATCGAACTCTATCCAGAGCTTGACTTGAATGTTTATCAGATTGGATGGACTTGGGGTATTGCCAATGTTGCCCGCAAAGGCGAACGTTGGGGCTCGTTGATTGGTGGCGGATATGACCGTGTTGAAGACGGACCGATGAAAGGAGCGATCAAAGTCAATAACCGAGGTTTGGTAGTCAATAAGAATGCCCAGATCATTGGAAATACTACTCCTAAGTTCTTAGCCAGTTGGCGAAATGATTTCAGGTACAAGGACTTCTCGATGGGCTTTATGTTTGACCTACGCGTTGGAGGAGATATCTGGTCACAAACCATGAGCCACGCCTATACAGCGGGGGTAGCAGCCATCACTGCCGAAAACGGAATTCGTGAAAAGGCTATCGTAGCAGGTAGAGATGTGATGACCGATGAGAAATTCGTTATGCAAGATGCCAATGGCAATTGGGTTGAAAATACCATCGAGACGGATGCACAGACTTGGTATGAAAGCGGCGGTATTTCCCAGACTTATGTATTTGATGGTTCATTCCTGAAATTGAGGGAAGCATATCTATCCTACAACGTGCCTTCAAGATACTTGCAGAACATGAAAGGCATCAAACGGGTCAACCTTTCTTTGATCGGATCCAATCTAGCATTGCTTTGGACACATAAATCCAATACAATGCGGATAGATCCTGAAACAGGAGGTGTATCGAGTGATAGCCGTGGGGTAGGTTTTGAACAAGCTTCAGTGCCTTCATCCCGCAGTATCGGTCTTAAGTTGGGGGTTACATTTTAAGAAAACAGAAATCATGAGAATTAAATTTAATAGATATTCAATTGCCTGCTTTTTGATGATAGGGCTGGCAACATCAAGTTGTACCAAATCTTTTGAAGAAGTCAACACTGATCCTGATGCGCTGACTGAAGTGCCACCAACCAATATCTTAGCCAATGTTTTGCGCAATACCGGTGAATCTTTTGGGGGTGATGTGGATGGCTATGGTACTTTTGCAGGCTATATCGTGAAGATCCAATACATGGATTACATGGGGGGATTGGTCCCTACCAATAATACCTTCGGGAATAGATGGGCTGCATGTTATTATAACAACACGCAGTTGCAGGAACTGATGAAATTAACCGATGCAAGTCCAGATGGTTTTAAAAACATCCGTTTTGTGTCCCGTATTTGGCAAAATTATATGTGGTCCTATTTGACCGACGGGTGGCGAAATGTTCCCTATTCAGAGGCCTTGAAGGGGGCGGAAGATAAAGGCAATATCCTAAAGGCAGCTTATGATAAGCAAGAGGATATTTATCCTAAGATTTTGCAGGACTTAAAAACCATTGCTGATGAAATGGCGGCAGGATTAGGGACAGATGAGCTGGGTGCCGGCGATTTTATCTACGAGGGTGATATGGAAAAATGGCAGAAGTTCTGTAATTCCCTTCGCCTTCGCCTTGCCATGCGTATTTCGGGGGTGTCTCCAGCATTAGCCAAATCGACCATTGAAGAGATTGCAGGCAATTCCACCAAATATCCTGTTTTGGAAACCAATGCCGAGAATTGTTACCTGAAATATCCTGGAGCAGCTCCATATTACGAACCTTGGTACAACAACGGTATCGTAGGCAAGCGTATAGACAATTTTGGGATGGCTGATATTTTTATCGATCATTTATTGGAAACAGAAGATCCAAGGATTGCCAAAGTAGCAAACAAAACTTCCGATGGAGTTTATCGTGGCTATCAAAATGGAGCAAAAAGCGGACCTACTCCCTTAACTTCCATTTCATTCATCGGCGATAAATACATGAATGATCCTGTTGGATTTACGCCATTCTATAAATCTTCTGAGACTTTTTACATCCTTGCTGAAGCTGCGATGCTTGGTTATAATGTGAAAATGACCGCTCAACAGGCTTATGAAAAAGCAGTCAGGATTTCTATGGAAGACAACCAGATTGCAGAAGCCGATGTCGTGAAATACTTGGCAGGTAAAGGAAAATGGAACAATACGAAAGAACGTATCTATTGGGATATGTGGGTAGCCTTGTTCAAGAATAATTTCGAAGCTTGGACACTTTATCGCCGTACGGGCATTCCTTCTACCAATTACCCTTCCTTGAATTCTATTTATGGTAAGGCACATAATGATCAACCATTTCGATTGCCATATCCAAACAATGAATACTTGTACAATGCTGAAAATGTAAATATCGAAGCGGCCAAGTTGAAAGATTTTGTTTGGGGTGAACAGATGTGGTGGGATAAAAGAACTGGGAAATTTTAATTATTTGTTAAATAAAAACCTTGACCTGGAAAGAGCCATCATTACGATGGCTCTTTTATTTTTTTATGGAAGTTAAAATCCTGTAATTACTGGCTAAAAAGGGATTGAAGATGTAAAAAGATTTTTTTGACCTTTATGATCAGAGAATCTAGAATAGGAAAAACATTATTTTATAAAGCATTCGATAATTTTTATGGGTCTTACTAATAAAATGGCAAAGGTAATTGGGTTGTTGATATTTTGGATTAGCGGAGTTAATCTCTTGCTGGCTCAAGAGTCAGGGGATCAGATATTGGATGGGATCGGTGAAACGGGTATGATTGCGCGTTATGTATTTGACGGTAACCTCAAGGACTGGTCGAGGAATGGATTGCATGCCAATTCCAGAAACAATGAACCCAAATTCATTAAAGATGAAAAGTTCGGCAATGTGCTTTCACTTTCTGGAGGAAAGGATGATTATCTTACCTTGCCTGCAGGGACCTTGAACGGCTTGGAGTCATTAAGTATTTCGGTATGGCTTTCCTTGAAATCGGACGGAACAGGACAGTATATCTTTGATTTTGGTAAGGATAATAACCAACATTTCTTTGCTGCACCTTTTGGGACTTCCGCCCAAAAGGGTTTTCAGGCTTTGATCACCGATCAAGGAGATAATAAAGGCGGAGCAATTGCTCAAGTGCTCCCATTGAATAAATGGATCCATGTTGCTATAGTTGTCGATGTGTTTTCGAAAAATATTGTTTCCTATGTGGATGGAAAACAGGTCGCTGAAGGCAATAAAATCCCGCAAGAGATTGCTAAGTTGTTTGATCCCTCAGGGAAGTTTAATATTGGAAAATCCTTGTTAGATGAGGGGGCTACTTTAAACGCTCTAGTTCATGATTTTCGAATTTATAGAGTTGCACTGACTAAAAAACAGGTTTCGGGAATCTATTTCAACGGTCAGAATGCCGTTCGTGAGGATAAGAAAACAATGGGTAAGGCAGAAGATGATCTTCCTACCTATGAATTGACAAAAGCTCAACTTTATAATCAATATTTGCTTAAAGTTTCGGACGTCAAGCTGGAGACTGCCTTGGGTGAGCTTCCGCGATTGCCTTCTTTCGTGGAAGCTGAGTATAAAGAAGGTTTTCAAGGGCCGAAGGTTCGTGTTCTATGGCCAGCAGATATCGATAACGATGCGGTATTGAAAGCTGGGGAATATGTGGTAACCGGACGAATTCCGGGAACAGACTTACAACCGAAAGCTTTTGTAACGGTGAAGGGATTTGCTGACAGCAAGACCCCATCCGAGAAACTATTGCCTTTTGAACTGAGCCAAGTATCCTTGAATGCGGATAGCCATAATGAAAAAACTAAATTTATAGAGAACCGTGATAAGTTCGTCAATACTTTAGCCAAGACAGATCCAAACTCTTTCTTGTACATGTTTCGCCATGCCTTTGGTCAGAAACAGCCTGCTGGAGCCATTCCTTTAGGGGTGTGGGACAGTCAGGATACCAAACTCCGCGGACATGCCACAGGTCATTATTTGACTGCTATTGCTCAGGCGTATGCGAGTACCGGCTATGATAAGAATCTACAGGATAACTTTGCCAATAAAATGGACTACATGGTGAATACCCTGTATGATTTAGCTCAGTTGTCTGGAAAAGCAAAAGAAAATGGAGGCGAACATGTGTCAGATCCCATTGCTATTCCCGTTGGTCCTGGAAAATCCGCTTTTGATTCTGATCTGACCGAAGCAGGTATCCGTACCGATTATTGGAACTGGGGCGAAGGATTTATCAGTGCCTATCCACCAGATCAATTCATCATGCTGGAGAATGGTGCTACTTATGGCACCAAGGTTACCCAGGTTTGGGCTCCCTATTATACACTGCACAAGATATTGGCTGGACTTATTGATATCTATCAGGTTTCGGGAAATAAAAAAGCACTTCAGGTAGCGGAAGGAATGGGCGAGTGGGTATATAAACGCTTGAATAAAATTCCGAAGGACAACCTGATCAAAATGTGGAATACCTATATCGCAGGTGAGTTCGGAGGGATGAATGAATCCATGGCGAGGTTATATGAGATCACGAAGAATCCGCATTTCCTTGCTACAGCTCAATTGTTTGATAATATCAAAATGTTCTATGGTGATCCTGAACATTCACATGGCCTAGCAAAGAACGTAGATACCTTCCGTGGATTGCATGCCAACCAGCATATTCCGCAGATTGTAGGGAGTATCGAAATGTACAAGGCTTCAAATGATCCAAATTATTTCAAGATAGCGGATAACTTTTGGTACAAGGCAGTCAACGACTATATGTACAGCATAGGTGGAGTGGCAGGCGCACGTAATCCAGCAAATGCAGAGTGCTTCATCAGCCAGCCAGCGACCCTTTATGAGAACGGTTTTTCAGCCGGAGGGCAGAATGAAACTTGTGCAACCTACAACATGTTGAAATTAACCAGTGACCTTTTCCGCTTTGATCAGCGCGCAGAACTCATGGATTATTATGAAAGAGGTCTCTATAACCACATCTTGGCTTCAGTAGCTGAAAATAGTCCTGCAAATACCTATCACGTATCCTTAAGACCGGGAGCAAACAAGCAATTCGGCAATCCGGATATGAAAGGATTTACTTGCTGTAATGGGACAGCAATAGAAAGCAGCACCAAATTGCAGAATACGATCTATTTTAGAAGTAAGGATAATAATGCACTTTATGTGAACCTGTTTATCCCATCTACACTAGATTGGAAGGAAAAAGGCATCACTTTGACGCAGACTACCAGCTATCCAAAGCAAAACAATACCCGCTTGGACATCAAGGGAAATGGCAAGTTTGCAGTAAATGTGCGTGTACCTAACTGGGCAACAAAAGGTTTCTTTGTGAAGATTAACGGCCAAGATCAAAAAGTTGATGCTAAACCTGGAAGCTATTTAGCCATTGAAAGAGACTGGAAAAATGGAGATAACATAGAATTGACTATGCCATTTGACTTCCATCTAGATCCGGTTATGGATCAACCCAATATTGCAAGTTTATTCTATGGTCCAATTCTTTTGGCGGCACAAGAAATCGAACCTCTAAAGGACTGGAGGAAGGTAACCTTAAACGCAAAGGATTTAGGTAAATCCATCAGTGGCAATCCTGAGAAGTTGGAGTTCCAGATTGACGGCGTGGTTTATAAACCGTTCTATGATACTTATGGCCGTCATTCGGTGTACTTGGATGTGACCTTGAAATAGCCATTTTGACAGGTTTTTATGCTGTATTTTAAAAATATCCATCAAATAGTCAGTGGGTTACACAGAAAAATTATTTAAGGTATTGGATTTAAAAAATATCCCCTTATATTTGTGCCACACAAAATCAAAGGTGATACCTTTTCGGGGTGTAGCGTAGCCCGGTATCGCGCCACATTTGGGATGTGGAGGTCGTAGGTTCGAATCCTGCCACCCCGACTAAAAAAAGCTCGACTTAGGTCGAGCTTTTTTTGTGTCCGGGTGTGGCAGATTCGAACCGTGGTTCGATCCGAAGGAGCTTCAGGGGAGTGTTTGGGGTTTGTGGGCTGAAGCAATCCTGCCACCGGTGAATAGTATTTAGTATCAAGTATTTAGTATTTAGACACTTTCTGCTGTATTACCAAAGGATAATGATGGAGTTTACGCTCGACTTAGGTCGAGCTTTTTTTGTGTCGGGGTGTGGCAGATTCGAACCGTGGTTTCGTAGTATTTAGTATCAAGTATTTAGTATTTAGATTCTTTCTGCCGTCTAGGCTGGGGTCGCCATAGAAATAGATTTACTTAAGCGCAAATATTTTTATTCATAAGATCGTCAATTTCTAATCCTTCCGAATCCATCAATGACTAGGAACTTTAAAAAAAGTATTCAGATATTTAAAGCAAATTAGAAAGCATTGGCCTTTAAAAAAACGTAAAAATATCTTTCACATCTTCCATCCAATCATACCCTAATCTCTTTCTAAAAATCTAACCCGATCACATTACTTTCATTCGAGTCTCATTCGAGACATATTCGGGAAATGCCCCGAAATCCTTTCGATATTTTCCCATATTATTCCAGCACTTCTCTCGCCAAAATCCAATCATTTTTCGAGGATCATCTGAAAACTCCTCAACCAACCCTTTATACATCTTGCGAAAATTCCGAAAGTGTCTTAATTAAGGTCAAAATGAAATGCAGTAATTTTCCTTCATGCCGATGTAATGTGATTCACCACAATTCTCCTCCTAATAAAAATCCAGAAATCAAATCACCATAACATTGAACAGTATTTATGATCCCCTGTGGCAAAATCGGCCTGTCTTTCGTTCTAGTTTAAAACTATTATTTATTCACCTAAAAGTTTAAAGCCATGCGAATTAAATCAATTATTATTTCCTTGCTGATTCCTTTTTTATTTTTATCCTGTGAGAAGTCTGATCTTAAATATGAATCTCAATTTAAGGACAGTTATGATGTTTTTCAGAAGTTTAAGGCGAGCAGCAACAACAGCTACTTTTACATTGTTACGGGGACTTCATTTTTTGGATATTCTTGGGAAACTAAGTTAACGGTCGAGTCTGGAAAGGTTGTAAAACGTGAATTTTATTTTACTGCGTTTGAATCTGTGCAATTGCCGAAAAATGGCTGGACATCAAAAGAACTTGATGAGATCTTAAAGAAAAAAGGGAAAGAATTTGAAGAACAATTAAAAAAGGATGGAATTACACTTCTTGAATTCCTACGGTGGACCGAAGACGAAAATAATCTTGGGAAATTGAGTGCTAAGGTAGGGTATGCATCCCAAATCAGGACCCTAGATGAAATTTATAGATTAGCAGAAACGGATTGGATAATCAAGCGTGAAAATGCTAAGGTATATTTTGAAACTAAAAATAACGGTATGATATCTACTGCGGGTTATGTTGATGGTAATTGTCAAGATGGTTGCTTCAATGGTGTAAATATCAAAAGTATTCAGGCGATCCGATGAGGGTTGTGTTAAAATATCTCTTTTTTCGATAGATTCATTTTCTGAAATTAGTAGCTATGAAGAGAATCCTATTGACCTGCCTAATCATAGTAAACTGTTTGGCATTTAGTCATGCCCAATATATAGTGGTAAAAAATCCAAGTAAGCATCCTAGAAAAGAACTGATTTCCATTCCTTTTCAAAAATTTAAGGAGCATTTTAAGGTCGATACGGTCTTTAGTATTCGCGATGGAAACAATCAACTTATTCCCTATCAATTGGAAAAATTGGGTACTGACATGCCTGTAAATGTATTGATCCAAGTGGAACTTCCAGCCCAGGCTACCATAAAATATAAGCTAGACAAAGATCCTGAAACTAGGATAGAGCCAAAAACCTTTGCTCGCTATATTCCGGAACGTTTCGACGATTTTGCTTGGGAAAATGATGTCGTGGCTTTCCGCTTATATGGAAAGGCATTGGAAGGCAGAAAAGATGATGGTCAAGGGATGGACTATTGGGCGAAGCGAACCGATAAATTGATCGTAAATAAATGGTATAAGGTAGAGAACTACCATCAAGATAACGGGGAAGGAATGGATTATTATACCGTTGGGCAAACGCTTGGGGCAGGGGATGTAGCGCTCCTATCAAATAAGGGGTTGAAGTTTACAAAGCATTATCGTCGATACCAGATATTGGATAACGGACCCTTAAGGACCAGCTTCAAATTGGAGTATGATCCAGAGGAGTTGGAAGGGCAGGAAGTGAAATTGAATAAGATAATAAGCTTGGATGCGGGCAGTAATTTTAATAAAATAGTGTTGCAGGTTGAAAATAATAAAGCCAGTATTACTGCAATTGCAATCGGGGTTGCTAAACGGAAAGAAGGTCAGCCGAAAGTTACAGTTGGGCAAAAAAATCAAACTATGGCCTATTGGGAGCCCGAAATTGCAAATAATGGACAGACTGGGATAGCTGTCATCATCCCAAAGCAAAAGGTCATTTTAGATTCCGGAAGGCCTGAGCAATTCTTGCTATTAAGCAAGGCTAGGAACGATCAAGATTTTGTGTATTACAATGCTGCGGTTTGGAATCGAGCTGGAAAGATAACTTCAGCTGAAGAATGGAATAAGGCTGTGGAACAGGAGTATGAAAAGATAAAGAAACCCTTAAAGTGGGTGCTTAAATAAAAAGAACGGAGCAAATTTTTGCTCCGTTCTTTTTGCAATAATCCACTATCTATCTTTTACAAATTTTATGGCATCCATCAAGGAGAAATGGATCCCGAAGGTGACAACCGTTCCTTTGCTTTCCCAATCAATCTCACTCATTGGGGTACTTCCCACGACCTGCAATTCTGCCTTGACAAATTTATATCCTGCCCTTAGGGTAAATGCCGGTTCAAAGAAATAATGTCTTTTATCTGTGATATTGTCCAATTTATGTTCGGTGATATATTCAGGGGTCATGCCATTGGCGTCAAAATTACTGTATTTGATGCCGGAAATCCGAGTCGCTAAACCTACATCAAAATATGGGAAAGTAAGGTTTATTCCGGGTTGGATAAAGGTCCTGTTAAAATTCATGTTCACATCACTGCTCAGTTTACCTCCGCCGTATCCAACATAAGTATCGGCAATCAGGCCAAATCCGTTTTCACGGGCAATAATGGGGTAATAACCACCGATGCCACCTTCAAATAGCCCTGCATGGGCATCCACATTTCCTATTGATGGATCTTCCTCATTAAAGTTGTAATTGTAATTGGAGTAATTGACCATCACACCCAGATGTTTGATAGGGGAATAGGCTGTTTGCAGATTGATAATGGATGAACTGGTATTGGTACCGTTCAGGTCCTCAGAGCTTGTGGTTCCTGATATCCCAATTTTTAAATCTCCTTTTTCTTTCATCATGGGAGCATTCACTGCATTGGGCTGATAGTAATAACGGCTACAAGAACTTTGAAGATAATTTAGGCCGATCAAAGCAAGGCCGAATAAGAGTGATTTTATTTTTAAGGTTTTCATATCATTTCTCCTTTCTGATTTGTTAACTCAAAGTGACGACAAATTTTAACCGCATAAAACATCCAAAAAGAGGATTTTAACCAAATCCCTTTTTTGGTGTATTTCACTAACCTGAAAGGTGATATTCGGTCGGATAGCCTTATTTTATAGTGCTTTAGCTAGGTTTTCTACAGGATTAAACTGTAAATTAGGATAATGAAGCTGCATGGTTTGATATGGACACTGGCAGTTGTACTGCTCCTCAGTTTGTTTTCCAGTCGATTGGAAGCGCAGACCATTTTGTTGCCTGATACGACCGAGCACCTCAATATTTCCACATCTACAGCCTACTATTACGATAACACTGCAAGCGATAGCCTTCCTGCTGAGAAGCAATTTCAACCCTTTCAGGAGCCCATCTATAATTTTGGAAAAGTAGATGGTAACCTATGGGTGCGGGTCAATCTGGCTAATCAGGATTCTGTTGCCAGAAACCTATATTTAGAGTTTACCAATCCCAATCTTAATTCCCTGACCTTGTATAAAAAAGTTGGAGATCGCTTTGTACTGGTCAAGATCCTTGGTTCCAGTTATCCCTTTGCTAATCGGACGGTAAAGCATCAAAACCTGATCTTCTCCATAGAATTGCAACCACTGGAAATTGGAAGTTACTTTGTGAAGGTCCATTCCGACTATTCGGCCATCAATTTCAATTTATTGCTCTGGGACAAACATGAACGGGAGGCCTATTACCTAAAAGAAACCACGACCATTTCCTATTTCTTTTTCATTACCACAGCGTTCCTTTTTATCCTGGGCATTACCTTGGTATTGACCAAAGAAAGAAAGCAATGGGCTTTTTTCTTTTATATATTTTTTGGAGCCAGCTATATCTATTCTGATTTAGGGCTTTCCTATAAGTACTTGTGGGGAGATTATCCATCTGTTCAAAATATCTCCAGTTATATCTTCACCAACCTGTATTTGATCTTTGGGGTCAGCTTCTTTCGGGAATATTTTGTCACCCGTCGTTTTGTCAAGAGATTGGACAAGGTACTTTGGGTTTTTGTTCTATGTTCTTTACTGCTGACCATCATTGCGATGATGTACCAATGGATCCCGCATTCCATATTTTCCTTGATCCAAAAGTTGAATACGGTTATGTTCTCCATTACCTGTGGAATCATTTTGTACATATTGGTTATTTTATTGACCAGACAAAGGAACAAGACCGAAACGATCTGGTTTATGATTGCCTTTGCACCTCATGCCTATACAATCCTGACCACAAGTATCAGGCAACTTGGGCAGTATTATTTCAATTTGGAGCTCGATGTGATCTCCAAGGTGCCATTTTTTCTATGGACCATTCACGTTCAGAACATGATGCTTTGGTCTATGGTCTGGGAGGTCCTGATTGTATTTACCTTGATGATGCTGCGGTTGAAAAAGATGTATGAGCAACATAATGCGATGTTGATGGAATTGGGCAAGAAGCAGGAAGAAGACACCAAGCTCTTGATGGCGACCGTGGAACAGGAGCGGAAGCGGATAGCCCAAGAACTGCACGACAGCTCTGGAGTCCAGTTATCGGCCATCCGGATGAAGTTGACCCATCTTGAGGATCATCTGGATAGTCCAAAGGCTGCTGAGGAGATCCAAAAATTGATGCAGGATGTCGATCGGGTAAACGCTGATATCCGGACTATTTCGCATAATTTGATGCCTATTTCGCTCAGTAAATTGGGCTTGAAATCCGCCATTCAGGAACTGGTCAACCATATAAAATCGAGCTACCCGAATATCAAGTTCAACCTTTACCAGCAATATGATTCCAAGAACCTGTCCGCGACCATGGAAGTCCATATCTATAGGATCATCCAAGAGTTGATAAACAACATGGTGAAGCATGCCCAGCCATCGGAAATCAATATTCAGTTGATCGATAATGATTCGGAGTTGATCATCAGTCTGGAGGATAATGGGAAGGGATTTATTTACGAACCTGAAAATACGATAGGGTTAGGTCTTAAGAGTATATTGACCCGATCTCAGTTAATTGGAGGAAAGTTTGAAGTAGACAGTAAATTGGATGCAGGTTCGTTTTTTTCAATTACGCTGCCCCTTAAAAGCTAAAGCAGTTGATTCTTATTGGCAAAGGTGATCAGTTCTGTTATTTTCTTGACCCCGCATTTTGCCATGATATTTTTTCGGTGGGTATCGACGGTATTGGCACTGATGAAGAGTTGATCGGCTATCTTGCTGCTCGGCTTACCCTCAGCGATCAATTTCAAGATTTCAATTTCGCGATTCGATAGATTGAAAGCATCTTTATTTGAGGTTTGCTCGACTTTATTATGCTCCTCATTCATTAAAAAAGCTTCAACGACCTTATTCTGTACCTGTTGGTCCAGATGTCTCTTCCTTTCATTTACGGCAACAATCGCTTTGATCAATTCATCTTTTGCTATGTTTTTCAAAACATAGCCTAAAGCTCCTTTTCGTAACGCTTCACGAATAAGTTCGGTGTCATCATAGCCAGTCAGCATCAGTATTTTCTGGTCTGGATTGCTTTCCAGTACCGCTTCAATACACTGGATACCATCCATATGGGGCATGTTGAAGTCCATTAAGATAACATCGGGTTTGTAGGTATCGATGGCATGCAAAAGCTCCTTGGTATCTGTGCAAGCATTGATTTCGCCGAATTTCGGGTGTCCGCTCAGGATCATGATCAACCCATCCACGATAATCTGTTGATCCTCGACAATAAGCAAGTTTATCGGCTTAAAAGGGATACTTTCTTCCATAGGGTACATTTTTTTGCTTATAACAATATACTAAAATATCCTTAACTACTAACAGTCAATTCTTTGAAATCAAATAACCTTAAATTTTTCAGATTTTTTGTATCTTGATGAAATGTAAATAATACTTTTATTACACACCTAATTTTTTAAAACCTAAAACAACAACAATAAATGAAAAGAAAAGATTTTCTCAAGAGTGCCGGCGTGCTCGCCGCCTCGACTTTGCTTTTTAGAACGGAAGCTTTCGCTAATCAGAATACCCCTATGCGTATAGGCCTAATCGGTACAAACGGCATGGGTTGGTCGAATCTGAATGCGATATTAAAAATAGATAATGTGACCTGTACAGCTTTATGTGATGTCGATGAAAATGTGCTGAACAAAAGAGCCTCGGAACTGGAACAAAAAAACATCAAGGTCAAAAAATATATTGAATATAAGGATCTATTGAAAGATCCTAATGTAGATGCTGTGATCGTTGGAACGCCAGACCATTGGCATTGCGTGATGATGGTCGATGCAGTAAAGGCAGGAAAGCATGTGTATGTGGAGAAGCCTTTGGGGAATTCCATCAAAGAATGTGAAGTGATGTTGGAAGCGGACAAAAAGTACGATAAGATTGTACAGGTTGGTCAATGGCAACGTAGTCAGCAGCACTTTAGAGATGCGATGGACTTTGTGCACAGTGGAAAATTAGGAAAGATTAGGTCTGTCAAGGCTTGGGCTTATCAGGGTTGGATGAAGAGTATCCCTGTAAAGCCAGATTCTGCTCCTCCAGCTGGAGTGCATTATGATAAATGGTTAGGACCGGCAACAAAGCGGCCATTCAATCCAAATCGCTTCCATTTTGATTTCAGATGGTTCTGGGATTATGCAGGTGGCCTGATGACCGATTGGGGTGTGCATATGTTGGACTTTGCCTTGATCGGTATGAAAGTGTCTAATCCTAACTCCATCATGGCAACCGGCGGTAAGTTTGCTTATCCAGATGATGCTGCTGAAACACCGGACTCCCTAACTACTGTATTCGCATTTGACGACTTTTACCTGCAATGGGAACAAGCGACAGGTATTGACTTGGGCCCTTATGGAAAAGACCATGGCGTTTCGTTTATTGGGAACAATGGTACCTTGGTGGTGAATAGAGGTGGCTGGGAAGTCATTCCGGAAAAGGGTAGGATGGAAGCTGTTCCACATCAACCTTCAAAAGATAATGGTTTGGAGAAACATATGGAGAACTTTGTGACCGCAATCCGAACCAAGGATAAGAGCATCCTCCATGCTCCTGTAGAAGCCGGAGCTCATATTGCTATCTTGTCCCAAATGGGGAATATTGCCTACAGAACTGGCAAGAAGCTCTATTGGGATAAGGATAAGGCGAAATTTACGGATGAAGAAGCGAATGGCTATTTATCCGCCAAATACAATAATGGGTATCAACTCCCGAAGGTATAGGAATATGAAAAAAGCCGGTTCAAGCCGGCTTTTTTATTAATCAATAGCTTAATCTTCCTTTAACCTATGGATAGGATTACCTCTCCCGTTTCTATATAAGATGAAGAGGATCAATCCAGCTAATAATGCCAGGAGCAGAAGGATTGGTAATAGGTAGTTCCAGGCAGAAATCTGTATCCTAAATTCGTAATTGTTTAACCATTTCCTCATCAGAAAGAAACTAATCGGCACTGCCGTCAGGACAGAAGCTATAAACAACAGGTAATACTCTTTTGAAAATAAGACCAGCAGATCAGATAGTTTTGCACCCAATATTTTTCGCATGCCTACTTCCTTACTTCTGGCACTGATTGATAAGGAGACCAAACCGATGATGCCTAAGCAGACGATAATTAAAGTAATAACCGTAGCTGAAATGGAAGCTCTGTACAACTGCAGTTCGGTTTCATACATTTTCCGAATATTCTCTTCCATGAAATGGTATTCAAATGGAGCATCGGGCATAAGGAAATGCCATTTCTTCTCAATATTTTGAATGGAATTTGAAATGGAGCCTGGTTTCATCCGGATATTGAAATAGCGATAAAAATTATTCTGGGCAACATTCAGCCAGATAATTGCAGTATTCGGATTATGCATGGAATTGGGAATGAAGTTTTCAGTAATCCCAACGACTTTAATCGGGTCAGCTGATCCATTGATTTTTAAATTCCTACCGATTAAATCATCAGCATGCTCAAATCCTAATACATTCATTGCTTTTCGATTGATTACTACCTCTTGAGGGGCCATGGTATCTACCAGGTTGGAGCTAAAGAATTGACCTGCCAGCATCGGGATTTGATAGGTGTCAGCAAATTTGGAATCTGAAATAATCATTTGAGAATTGATTGGTTCATCAGACTTGTCCATCAATGCAATTTCTGCCTTCCCAACTATATTATTTGGGGTTTCATAGGATAAGCTGATCTCTTCAATTTCATTCAGCTTTTCCAATTCCTGCTGGATAGTTTGGGTTTTCCGAACACCTTCAGGGCTCCAATCTCGAGTCGTCTGGACCGTGAGGATATATTCTTTATTATATCCCAAATCGCTATTGACAAATAAGTGGATCTGTCTGGCGATGATTATGGTGGAAGTCAAAATGACTATTGCTGTAGTAAACTGAAGGAACAGCAAAGCTTTTCGAATGCTGTGTTTGTTTTTTACTTTGTCAAACTGAAGCTTTACTGAATTTAACAAGCTGTTTCTTGAAAGTTTGATAGCAGGATATAGGCCAGAAATTAATCCGATCAATATGGAAAACAAGAAAATACCCAGGTAGAAATAATAGGGCAATTCCGTTAATTGCGGTAGCCTGCGCATGAAAATATTTTCGAAAAGTGGTTTGGCTAGGATATACAATGGGAGGCAGATCAATAAAATCAAACACAGGAGAATTACATATTCTGTAAGCAATAGGGATGCTATTTGATTGGATTGGGCTCCCATGATTTTCCTGATGCCAATTTCTTTTAATCGACCTATATTTTGGCCGAGATTAAAATTGATGAAATTAATGATTGCCATCAAAAGGATGAACCCAGCAATGTAAAGCAGGATATCAATCATTTTTTGAATAGCTCCATCATTGCTTTCCAAATAATAGGACTTCAATGGTTTTAGATCCGGACTATAATTGTCTGCAAAAGCCTTGTCAGTATGTTTGCTGACTAAGCTTTTTATCGCTGACTTTAGTTGCTCAGGAGCAATATCTTTCTGTAATTCCAAGAAACCAACGATGTAAGGATTCTCCCAATTATCAATGTCCCGACCAAAGTATTTCTCAGAAGCAATAGGGAGAAAGAAATCACTGCGCAGGGCAGGGGTTAATTCAAGGACCGAGTTTTGATAACTTGGTTTGATTATCCCGGTTACCATAAAATCATGCTTTTCACCATTGAAGTTTCTAATGGATAATTGTTCACCAAGCGCATCGGTTCGGCCGAAGTATTTCATGGCGGCTGCTTCCGTAATGACCAATGAAAAAGGGTCTTTTAAAGCCGTATTAATATCTCCTGCATGGAGCTCAAAGCCAAACATGGCTAATAAGCTGGGGTCGCCCAAACTTGCCCCTTCTTCAAACTTATCTGTACCATTTGATACAATACAAGTCAGGCCGTCGAGTCTGTAGTAATTCTTAACAAGTTGAGGATACTCCTCAGCCAGTGCTTTCGGAAGTGCACCCACAGTGGTGATGTCTAATCCTAAACCATCCTTTTTATATGAACTCTGCAATAGATATTGCTGATCCTTGTTTTTTAGATGAGCATTCACCTGCTTTGCATCCCAGATATAGGCACCGACGATCATGATGAAAGTAATGCCACAGATCAATCCGATTAAATTGATAATGTTCTGAAGTTTTTTCTTACTGATATTTCGCCAAGCAATTTTTATATAGCTCCAATTCATTGTTAAGGTTTTAGCAGATGCAGTTGTGTTCTATAGATATGGAAAACAGCTTGCAATTTTATTGCCATTGCATCAATTGGGTTATAATCAATTAATTGTGATTTGATTAGTCCTTAAGTTGTTCATTTTCGGACATTATTTGTTCGATAATGAACGGACATAAAAAAGCGGAGAAGGAATTATCCCCTCCGCTCATAAAATTACCACTGAATCATTTAACTATAATTTCTTGTTTTCTACATCCCACCATAACCGAGTTCCACCATTGTCTGGTCCTCCCAGCATTTTCACGGCTTCGTTCACCGCTGCGCTATTGCTGTTGTATTCCCTTTCCGGATACGGCATTCTTCTTATTCCTGGAACTGTAGGGATCGTATTGTTGCTGTAGTTGACCACCACTGGGAACAAAATTGGATATCCCGAACGGCGGTACTCTGCCCATGCTTCATCTCCGTCAGGGAACATGGAAATCCATTTCTGGGTGATGATCCTTTCCAATTTCCTGTCCTTGCTATCGCCTTCATTCCAAGCAATGGTAATTGTGCTTAAATATGGAGAACCAGCCTTGATATCGTTCTGTCCGGCCTTGATTGCTTTTGGATCGATGTAAGGCATTGGTTTATCGGTAGCATTGTTTTTGTAAGCTGTTGCCTGCGCGCCCAAACCGTACATTTCAAATGATCTTTCAATCCCAGTTTCATAGTTAGTTTTGGCATTACCTGCATTGCTCCAGCCTCTCAAGGCTGCTTCAGCCTTTAAGAACCAACTCTCGGATGATACCATTAATTGCATCTTATTCGATAATGGCTGTAATTTTGAATAGTTATCATATCGGCTCTTTGCATCTATGTCAATTCCGGTACGGATCCCTTTAAATTGTCCTTTGACCGCTGGGTCTGTAGCGGTCTGGAACAATTTTCCTAGACGCGGGTCTTTATAACCGCCCAGAAATGTTTCTATGCTGGCATGCATCCGTGTATCGCTCCATGTCGTGGTTATGATGTTCAATGGATGGTCCGTACTTAATTTGATAAAGCAGTTATCTGCTGTGGCTTCCAATAAACCTCCGTTTTCAGGGTTCAAGGCTTTTTCACCTTCAGTTTTAGCCAATGCAGCATCCTTGAATGCGATACGGAGCGCAAGTCTTAATCGTAGGGTATTGGCTATTCGCAACCAGCGATCGTAATTATTATCTGTGTAAGCCAAGTCAGACTTTTTCATGGCCGCAGACACCTCTTTGCCTTTGTACGTTTTTAGTATTGTCGTAGCGGTATCCAGATCTTTAAAAAAGTTTTTATAGGCATCCTGCTGATTGTCATACTGGATCTGATCATTCTCATCTGGCGCATTGTATTTACTATAGATGATAGGTCCAACCTTATCGGATGTACGATGCATGGCAGACACTTTCAAAATTTTGGCAAAGGCAAAAATGTCTTTCATTTTTTCGTCGTTCCTGGTCAGTAGCTCTACTCTGGATAAGGGATTCATCGCTCGGATATACCGGTCAACCCATAGGGAAGAATACCAACCTGGGACTAAGCTATAGGTCAGGTTGTTTGCATTACCTACAAAGGGAGCCTCAGCACCGAAATAGCCGCCATAGGCATCGCTGGTCAAGTTGTTTGAAACTTGATACTCACCTACATTTTCGGAAAGAATAGCTCGTTGTCCTTGTGCAAGGAATGAAGCGACCAAGGCAAAGTCTCCCATGGCTTCTTCATCCGTTACCCCAGCAGGGTTCGTGTTTAATTCCGTAAAGTCTTTGGTGCAGCTCATCGTCAGGAAAAGGCTGCTCAATAATATTCCTGACAGTTTATAATATGATTTTAATGTCTTCATTTCTTTTCTTTTGGTTATTAAAAGGATACTTTAAGGTTTAATCCATAGCTGCGGGTAGCAGGTAAGGCAAAGCTATCATAGCCTTGTGCTCCAACACCTGTTGTGGTGTTGAGCTCGGGATCGTATGGTGCATCATTACGGAAGAAAAACAGGTTCCTGCCCGTCAATGATATGGATGCGCTCTTTACACCTTTCCATTTGATTGGAAGACCATAACTCAATGAAATCTCACGCATCCGGATATTTGTGGCATCATACACTTGGCCTTCAATAATCCCATCTCTGTTTCCCACCGCGCTATAGTAGGCCTGCGCTGGGATTTTACCTGACCAAGGGGTGCCATCGAGTTTAACAGCCGGGATATCCAAACCGCCTGCATCCCTTGCTGCAGCACTTACCTCACTGACACCGAAGGAGTTCAAATAACCATCGGTCACTGAAATGACCTGACCTCCAAATCGGGCATCTATCGTAAAGCTTAAACCGAATTTTCCGTAATTGATGGTATTGTTCCAGCCTACTATGGATTTAGGATTATTATTTCCAATATATCCTTCAGGTCCAATTTGTGGCCTTCCGGTATCATCAACCACCATCACCCCATTCTCATCACGCAAGAAAGTCCTTGCCCAGAAATCTCCGAATGATCCATTTAAACGAAGCACATTGAAATTACCGCCTACGGAATAGCGTTCGCCTAGTTTTGGAGCCAATTCCAAGATCTTGTTGCGGTTTGCTGTGAAGTTCACAGAAGTATTCCAGTTGAAATTATCCTTCTTGATCGCATCAATACCCAAGGCTGCTTCAATACCCTTGTTCTGTACATTTCCGGCATTTAGGAAAACGGTCGTGAACACCTGTCCAACTGGGGCTTCGTATGAAAAATATTGATCCTTTGTGTTTGTTTTGTAAAGGGCCAAATCAAAATTGATGCGGTCGTTCCAAAACCTTCCCTCATAGCCCACTTCATAACTTCTGCTGATCTCCGGACGCAATGGTAATCCTTGGTATGGACCTGAAACATTAGCGTTCAAAATACCGGTTGCCAGGGTGTTTGTCGGGATAGTACTGTAAATTCCGACATCATTTCCTACTTCCGCCATGGTCAACCTTAGTTTACTGTAGGTAATAAAACTTGGCATTTTGATCATGTCCGACAGTACTGCCGATAAACCTGCTGACCAATAGAAATATCCTTTTTTCTCTTGCGGAGTATTGGCAAGGGTAGAAGCCCAATCGTTACGTGCCGTTAAATCCAAGAATATCCTGTCCTTATAGCCCAAGTTGGTAGACGCGAATATCGATTGCAACTGACGCCTGCTGATGGATTCATTTAATACATTGATGGGCGCATCCCTGTAAATATTGCTCAATAAAAACTTATTGGCTACAGCTAGTTTTAACTGATCTAGGTTCCAACCTGTGGATCTAGTATCATTGATCGAAGTACCAGCTGTAAAGTTCAGGTCCCAATCCTCGGCAAATGTTTTGTTACCGATGAAGAGTAAATCACCATACAAAGCGGTACTTTCAGTCTGGTCACGGGTATAGCGACCATTATCATCTAAAACACCTTCTATTTTTTCTCCAGAAAGAACACCTTGCGTACCGGCATAGACATGTCTTTCCCATTTATCCCATCGCTTGTTCAGAGTTCCTCGGGCACTCACTGATAACCAATCGTTGATGGTATATTTCAATTGCCCTTGGGCAATGATATTGTCGCGTAATTGGAATGTTGGGTTGCGGTTCAATACCCAAAATGGATTCTGTGAATGGTGGGTGCCCGTCAAACCTGCATCAGCATTGATATTCCACCAATCCTGTAAGTATAGATTTCGCGTAGGGGATAGGTACTCATAATTGTTTTTGTATTTATCAAAATCCAGACCCCTTGGGAACAGATAAAGACCTGCAATCGGGCTAAAGTACAAGCCAGATGTTGGACGGTTGTGGATGTCCTGTCTGGAGTACATCATACTACCGTCAAAGCTTAGTTTATTATCGAAAAAATTAGTGGAATTTCTAAAGGTTGCTGAATGCTGATTAAACGAATTGGTTGGCAGGATACCTTTGTTTGTGGTATTGCCATAAGAGAAATAGTTCTGCATCCTTTCAGTTCCTCCGCTCAGGGAAACGGTATTGATCAAAGTTGTTCCAGTATTATAGAATCCATCTACAGGGTCTTGGAATGAACCTTTCTCACCCCAGCTCTCTTCGGATCCCTCTGTTGTCTGTCCGTAGCGGTACTGTAACTTCGGAAGGTAAAAAGCTTGGTCAGCGGTAATGCTTGATGATACATCGATTTTCAGATTACCTTCAGCTCCTTTTTTGGTGGTGATCATGATGGCCCCGTTTGCGCCTTGGCTACCGTAAAGGGCAGAGGCAGAGGCCCCTTTCAGGACGTTGATGCTCAGAATATCATCTGCATTCAGGGTACTCAGGATATCTCCACGATCTGGTCCGCCACCAAAAGCTCCTTCCGAACCCGATCCACCTGTATTGGTAATCGGCAAACCGTCGATTACATATAGAGGCTGGTTGTTCCGGTTGGATTTAAAACCGCGAAGGACGATATTGACCGAACCTCCAATACCCGATGAACTTCGGTTGATCTGCATCCCAGAGACCTTCCCTGTCAAGTTATTCATGGGGTTGGCATCCTTGACTTTGGTCAGATCTTCTCCCTTAACCGTTTGAGTCGAGTATGTTAAACTTTTTGATTTCCGTTGAACACCCAGAGCCGTGACAACGACATCATCAATCCTTGCGGTCTGTGCGGTCATGGAAATGGAAATCACGGAGTCTGTTGCTGTTACTGCCTGTTTCACTGTATTATAGCCTAATACACTGACGGTCAGGTTTACAGCGCCTGCAGGAATTTCTAAGTTGAAAGCTCCGGAATCATCGGTTTGAGTGGCCTTTTTACTGGCGTCTAAACGGACTGTTGCGCCGACTATAGGAGACTTTGTCTGTTCGTCAACAACGTTTCCTTTTACTGTTCGCTCCTGTCCATAAGATAATTGTATAGCAAATAGCCATAAAAATAGATGGGTTAGTGTTTTATACATAATATAAGTTTAAATATGTGATATCATTGTAACGGTAATGATACAATTGATACAAAAACGAACATATTTTGGATATATTTTGTCTTTTTATGTTAAATCTTATTGAATATAGGTCAATATCAAAGATGTGTTGTATTATTTGATTGATAATTAAACCTTTATAAGGTTTCCCTTTTTTTGAAATATTTTTATTTCCTCTCAGTTTTTACAGCCAATGCATTTTGTAGTGAATAAATATTATCGATTGATGTAAAAATGTTAACTGATATGGTATGGAATTTGGATGGTTATTAACAACTAATGGAGGATAAAAAGAGATAATACGACCTACTTTACTCCAAAAATTATACTTATTTTAACAATTAAATAATTCGATTATGTTAACAGCTGCCTGCCCCAAATTACCCATGCGCGTAAAGACCGTAACCAAAGACTTTTACGTGCAACAATTAGGTTTTCAAGAAATAGGATTTGAGAATTTTGAAAGCTATATGATCTTGAAAAAAGATGATGCTGAACTTCATTTCTTTATTTTTTTGGACCTTGTACCCGAAGAAAATTATGGTCAGGTTTATATCCGCGTAAACCATATCGAAGGACTTTACCAAGAATTGATAGACCGTGGCGTCAATATTCATCCCAATGGAAGCTTAACGGAAAAACCTTGGGGGCAAAAAGAATTCGCTATCCTTGATCCTGATAATAACTTAATCACCTTTGGTCAAGCTATTTAATCTGTTTTCATTTTTTACCAATTGGTAATTGAGGGCTTCTCAATGTTCAGGTACTTTGTATTAATCAAAATTCAAAGTCATGAACAAATCAAAAGTATTGTTGACAGGGGTGACCGGTTTCTTGGGTTCCCATACTGCTATAGAATTGCTCAACCGAGGATATCAGGTGACAGGGTCTCTACGGGACATGAAACGTGCAGATGCTATTAAGCAAGTAATTGCCAATCATACCCAGAATATAAGTAACCTATCTTTTGTACAGGCAGACCTGCTGGATAAAAGAGCATGGTTAACCGCTTGCGAAAATCAGGACTATGTCATCCATGCAGCCTCTCCATTCCCTCGAGAATTACCGAAGAATGAGCATGAATTAATCCTCCCAGCAAAAGAGGGGACATTGAATGTTCTTCATGCAGCCAAGCATAACCATGTAAAAAGAGTGGTTTTGGTATCTTCGATTTCCACAGTGGTATATGGAAAACAAATAGATGAATTGGACAGGGTTTTTACTGAGGAGCACTGGACCGATGAAAGCAATAAACAGGATACTGCTCCGTATATGAGGAGCAAGACCATTGCTGAAAAAGCTGCATGGAAGTTTATCAAAGAAGAAGGAAATGGAATGGAATTAGTCAGCATCCTACCAGGTGCCATGTTAGGACCTGTATTGGAGGAAGATTATGGTACCTCCGCCAATATTATCGTTAAGATCTTATCGGGTAGCATGCCTGCCATGCCAAAAATAGGATTTGAAATAGTTGATGTGCGTTCCGTCGCCAAATTATTGGTAGATGCGATGGAACTGGAAAATGCTGCTGGAAATAGATATATGGCAACCGAAGGTCACATGTCTATGAGGGAGCTGGCTGAAGTCTTAAAAACCCATTTTCCCGAAAGGAAAATCAGAACCGCCAACCTCCCTAATTTTTTGGCTAGAATAATGTCTATTTTTGAACCTGCCTTAAAACCTGTATTATTGGATTTGGGTTTAAGGAGAAAGGTAGATGCTTCCAAAGCCAAAAGGGAATTAGGTTGGAAAGTACATTCTTTGGAGAAGGCCATTTTAGATTGTGCAAATAGTGTTATAGAACTAGGAATCGTTAAGTAAATGCAAAGGTTAAAATCCATATTAAGATTTGGGGCAATACTCTCTGATGCGGATATCGAGGTCATTGCCTCCAACTTCAAGCAAAAACAGTTAGCAGCATCTGATTATTTTTTGGAAATAGGACAGATTGCTCACGAAATTGCATTTATTGAATCCGGTATCGTCAGGATCTTTAAGCCTGATCAAGATGGGAATGAAATTACCAAGTATTTCTTTAGGGAGAATCAATTCTTTGTCGATCTGGAAAGTTACTATTCCAGTATTGCGTCGAGTGAAGCTTTCCAAGCAGTCGTCGAAACAGAAATCTATGCTATTCATAAGAGAGTTGTGGAAAGATTATGCCAACAGATCCCCAATTTCTTTATTTTCCTCAAAACCATTACGGAAGCCACGTTGCTGAATAAGATTAAAGACAACGACTTTTTAAATTTTGGCAATTCCAAAACCAAGTATCTTGAATTTGTAAAACGATATCCTCAACTAGCTTTACAGGTTCCGCAACAATATATCGCTTCCTACCTTAAAATCACTCCGCAATCCTTGAGTAGGATACGGCGAGAACTTGCCCAGCCAAAGCAATAAATTCCACTTAATCTTTCTGAAAATAGGATTGTAATTTTTGTAAATCATTTATAAACAGAGAGGTTTAAATTTCTTTGCAATTAATAAAAGATAAATTTGTCTTTTATTAATTCAAGTCTTAACTTTGTTCAATTAAGTCATTGAATTGTTCAAATAAATCCAAGCGAGGGTAGGTTGCATTCCAGCAATACTTTTACGACTTCCTGAAAACTAACCTTTTCATCAAATCGCGAATTCTTCAAATTCATTTTATTTAAGAATATGGCTTAATCTAAATTCAAAGATCATATCGAATTTAACATGAATTCTATTTTAACTCTTAATTTAATCCTTTCGGACGGTAAATCGGTCCAAGATTTACTCACACAATCCATTTTTTTCCATTCTAAGATCAGTCCAGTTGAGTTTTGGATAGGTTTTCTACTGCTAGTATTCCTTTCCATCCTTATTGTGGTTCTCCTCTTGATTGATCGCATTAAACAGGTCAGCACCTTTCTCTTAAAAGAGAGATCCAAGCTGAATGTTAATCTATGGAAAAACTCACTCAAGAAAATGAACTCCAGCCAAATTGCGCGTATAATCAAGCAAAAGAGCAGGCAGGAGCTGAAATCTTGGTTACTGGCCTTTTTCCTCCTTGGAACATCCTTGTTTCCCTTGGAATCCTTAGCACAGACTGTATCCATTGATGGTACCAGTGAATCCATCTGGTCTAAGGCAGGCGTTATTATCACTTTAGTGTTGCTCTTGATACCGACCATTTTCATTCTAGTTTTATTGTTCGTCAGAATCAATCGGAGGTTATCTAAGTTGAACATTAACGCTCAAAAAGAGGAAGCGAAAGTAATTGTCCAAGAATTGGAAAACAGGCCTTTAGCTGAGGTTGAAAAAGAACTTTTAGCCTTTCAGGAAGCTGCTGATTATAGATTGAAACCCGACGTACTGTCCGGTTCCAATCAAGCAGTGGATCCCAAAGGGCTATTGTCCATCAATGAAAACCATGGAATCCCGATCGTTTCCAAGAAGAAAAGATCAACCGATAGGACCAACTTTGATGTGGACCTATCCAAGATGGTCAACTGGTATTTGATATCGGCAACTGTTTGGTTGGTTTTTGGAACCACCATCGGGGAATACCTCGGTTTTAAATTCGTCGCTCCAGACATGGAGAGTTTTAGCTGGCTTAGCTTCGGGAGGTTAAGGCCAGTCCATACCAATGCCGTCTTCTGGGGATGGGCATCCCTAGCCATGATCGGTTTAGGTTATTATGTAGTCCCACGGGTCAGTAACACCAAACTATATAGCTTAAAACTAGGTTGGTACAGTCTTGTTTTGATCAATGTCTGTGTGTTTGTGGGAACCATTTCCCTGATGGCAGGAATTAACAATAGCGGAGGCGAGTATAGGGAATATATCTGGCCTATTATGCTGCTGTTTGGAATTGCATTGGTTTTGACACTAATCAATTATTATAAAACCATTGCAAAAAGGACAACTCGGGAAATTTATATATCAAACTGGTATATAGTCGCTGCGGTAATCTTTACTATTGTGATTAGCCTAGCAGCCTATTTACCTTTTTGGCAGAATGGTCTTGGAGAGACAATCATCCAGGGCTATTACATGCACCAAGGTGTCGGTATGTGGTTTATGCTTTTTTGTCTAGGCCTCGTGTACTATTTCCTTCCTCAGCAACTCAATAGGCCAATCTATTCCTATAGTTTAGGGATTCTCGCTTTTTGGACGCAGATATTGTTTTATACCCTGATTGGAAGCCATCACTTTGTGTTCAGCTCCATTCCTTGGTGGTTGCAGACTGTAGCTATTGTCGGAAGTGCCGGAATGGCCATTCCCGTTATTGCCGGGACGACCAACTTCCTCATGACCTTTAAAGGATCATGGTACAAATTGGGCGATAGTTATATCCTTCCCTTTTTCTTGGTCGGCATCATCTTTTACTTCACTGGATCGATGCAAGGTACCGCCGAAGCCTTCCGCGAGACCAACTTGATCTGGCACTTTACTGACTTTACCGTTGCCCACTCGCATTTGACCATGTACGGCATTATCAGCTTTTTCCTGTGGGCATCCATATATACCATCGTGCCGCGATTTACCGGACGTGAGGCACCCCAAATCAGTATAGGGGCCCATTTCTGGTTCGCCTTCATCGGAATGTTGATGTATACCGTGCCATTGATGTATGGATCCACCCTGAAAGGAATCATGTGGTTAGAAGGCAAGCCATTTATCGATGGGGTGGCCTTTATGGCGCCTTATTGGTTATGGAGAGCCATCGGAGGTAGTCTGATGTGGCTTTCTCACCTCATTTTCGCCTATAACTTATATAAGATGATGGCTGATGTAAAAGAATTAGACTTAGCTGAAGAAATTACCAGCCAATTTGAAAACCAATCAACTATTAAAGTTCAAAAATAAAATAAACGATCATGGAGTTTTTCGACGATCATAAAAAACTATTTATTACTGCAGCAATCTTCTTTATTGTATTAACGATTTTTGTTGCCATTCTTCCCGCATTGAACAACCAGTTGATAAATGCACCTCTGCCTCAATCCGAACCGCTCTCTCCCGATGCTGCTGCCGGCAAGTCTATATTTATTGCCAACGGCTGTGTGGCTTGCCATACCCAACAGGTCAGAAATGTAGATATGGATAAGGTTTTCGGTCAGCGACCAAGTGTAGCAGCTGATTATGCACATAATGAAAGACTGGATGTTTGGAGAAATACCGCAACATTGATGGGGACAGAGCGAACTGGGCCAGACCTGACCGATGTAGGAAATCGTCAACCTAGCAAAGAATGGAATTTGGTCCACCTTTACAATCCTCGTATAGTGGTCAAGGAATCCATTATGCCTGCTTATCCTTTCTTGTTTGAATATAAAGCCATACCAGACAAGGAAGATGTTGTGGTCAATATTCCCGAAGATTTTGCACCCAGTAATGGAAAAAAAGTCGTAGCAAGCAAAGAGGCTATGCAGTTGATAGCCTATTTGCAGTCCTTGAAACAAGTTAAACTGGAAGCTGATGTTCCAGAGTTTCTATATAAAAGAAAAGCGCAGGCCGCCGCTGGCCAAGGAGCAGCTGAAGAAGAATTGGATGGCGAGGCCCTATATGTAGCACATTGTCAAGCATGCCACCAAGCAGATGGCAATGGGCTACCTGGAGCTTTTCCTCCCCTAAAGGGCAGTCCTGTTGTAACCGGCGATGATCTGGAACTATATATCGATATCATCATGAACGGTTATGATAGCAGGCCTGATTATGGCGTGATGGCAGCAGTAGGGGTAAACGCTGGGTTTACTGAAAAAGAAGTTGCCGCCATTATCAATTATGAAAGGAGCAGCTGGGGTAATAATGGTGAAAAAGTGAAAGCTGAAGATATCAAGCAAATCGTAGACTTCGTAAAGACTCAATCCAAATAATCATGAAAAAATTTCAATTGACACTGCTTTTTAGTACTTGCATAACCTTTTTAATGGCTTGCCCGGTATGTGAAAGGAACCAACCTAAAATTTTGAGAGGCTGGGTACATGGTACAGCTCCAAAAAGCAACCTAGAATACATCATGGTCATCGCCATCATCCTGATTTCATTGATCGCTTTGGGAATGTTCTTGAAAATGATCATCAAACCAGGGGAAAAACAGTCTGACCATATCAAAAGGTTTATTCTAAATTCTGATAACTATGAGCCAAAGAAGTAAAATATTTATTTTCATCGATGATGAAAATATCCCTATAGCTGAAACATACAGCCCCGTTAATTTTGAACTGGATACCCGAAAACTAGTCGACGGAAAACACCAACTTCGAATTGTCAGCAAAGACCCTGAAGGAAAAGAAGGGGTCAGGATCATTCCTTTTGAAGTCCGAAACGGTCCGGCAATCGAAATTACCGGAATTAAGGAAAACGCCGTGATTGATGACTTGGTGCCCATCATGATCAACGCCTATGGGAAAGGAAATTCTGAAACCTTTATGATTGATGGAAGTGAAACTCCTCAGGGGATTCCTTGGTGGGTATGGATTATCATTATCGTTTTTATGGGCTGGGCCATGTACTATGTATTCATGTACCTGTATTTACCGACTTCGGTTAATTGAGTGTTAGCAGGTTAAGGCGTTCTTTTTCAAACTTTTTGGGCTTTGTGCCGTTAATTGGGTAAATGTTTATCCAGGATACATAACCTATTGCCATGAAGAACGCCTTAAAACCTGCCATTTTTGCTTTACTGTCTTTATTTGTCCAGTATAGCATTGCGCAAAACCATAAACAACCTAATATTATCTTGATCCTTGCAGATGATCTAGGTATAGGTGATTTAAGTTCATACCATCAACGATATGAAACGCCCAATCTCGATAGATTGGGTAAAGAAGGGATCCGATTCAACAACTATTATAGTGCGTCTCCTATCTGTTCCCCATCTCGCGCAGGTCTACTGACCGGCCAGCGCCCTGCGAAGCTCCATTTTACAACCTTCCTGAACACCCGTGAAGACAATAGGAAAAAAGAACAGGTAGACTTCCTTGACCCTGATATTCTTACCATGGCCGATATGCTAAAAGCTAAGGGCTATAAAACGGCTCACTTTGGTAAATGGCATCTCGGTGGTGGGCGCGACGTAACCGATGCACCAAACTTCGACCAATACGGTTTTGACGCTTGGGCAGGAACTTATGAAAGCCCTGATCCCGACCCTGCAATCACCGCTTCGGATTGGATATGGTCGGACCAGGACAGCGTGAAAAGGTGGAACCGAACAAAATACTTTGTGGACAGAACCCTTGATTTCTTGCAAAAGAACCGGAATGAACCCTGCTTTATCAATGTCTGGACAGACGATGTTCATACCCCTTGGATTGCCGGTGATGATGAAACTGGAAAGTTTGATTGGAAACCCCAGGAGGAGAGAAGCTTTAAGTTTGTCCTCAAAGAATATGATCGAGAAATCGGAAGATTAATGGTGGGCTTGAAGAAACTTGGCATGGATGAAAATACCTTGGTCATCTTTATCAGTGATAATGGTCCTTTACCCAATTTCAGGCAGGACCGTTCAGCGGGCCTACGGGGGAGTAAACTCTCCTTATATGAGGGCGGAATCCGGATGCCTTTATTGATGAGGTGGCCAGCAAGGATTAAAGCAGGACAAATCGATGATCATACCGTCATTTCAGCGCTAGACCTGCTGCCAAGTCTTGCGAAGCTTGCAGAAGCTGCTTTGAAGAATACTAAGGGGATTGATGGTCAAGATCTAAGCAGTGCTATCCTTGGAAATCCCATTACCCGAAACAAACCGCTTATCTGGGAATATGGAAGGAATGATTCTACCGTATTCAGTTTTCCCAAGAAAATAAACCGTAGCCCAGCCCTGGCAATCCGAGATAAGGATTGGAAATTTATGATGAACCTAGATGGTAGTAGCCCCGAGCTGTACAACTTGAAATCCGACCCCAACGAAAGTGTAAATCTTGCTGATGAAAGAAAACAACTCGTGAAAAAATATAGCAAAGCTTTGATGAAATGGTGGAAAGACTTGCCTCCTTTTAAGAAAATGGAGTGATTTGCTAAATGTGGCATATTGATTATGTTTTTTTCAAACAACTCCTAGCTGCAAAGCTTTTAGCTTAAGCATAAATTACTTTCAACAAGCTGTTGATTAATAGATTATTTATTTTGGACTTGGTTAATTTCTTAGTAGATTTAATTATGCCAATAGAACTCAAACACCTCTGGCAATTTTATAAGCCAATTCTATTCATCAACCTGGTGTTGAGTCTTGCCATGAGCATTCAATATTTTGGCTATTTTCCCTTTGTGTTTATGACCGTTGGCTACCTATGTTCAGCAGCGTTGGTTCGATTTTTTGAAGGCAACACCAAATACCTATTTTATAATCTGGGATTATCCCGCAAGCATCTGCTAATCTATACTTTCCTTGCCAATCTTTTGGTTTCCTTCCTCCTCCTCATCATCATGCATTATGGATATAAAGGATAAAGAATTATTTGTGGACTCGGTGCAGTTCAGTTATACCGGTAACAATCAGTTGCTGACTGGAGGCTATTTGGGATTGAAAGTCGGCGATATTATCGGGCTATTAGGTCGCAATGGAACTGGGAAATCGACGCTCATGAAAATTATTTTTGGATCCTTGAGAGCCCACAATGCATATATCAGGGTAAATGGCCATAAAGTGAGTCAGGCTTTCCCAACCAGGGAAGTTTGTTATCTTCCCCAAGACAGCTTTTTGCCCACTTCCTTTCGAGTAAAGAAAGCCATTGAATTTATGCTATCCGATAAAGAGAGCCGGGCGAAAGTTGAAAGCGATGAGTTGATCTTGCCTATCCTGAACAATAAGATTGCGGACCTGGCAGGAGGAGAGTTACGCTATTTGGAAATCATGCTATTAATCGAACAGAAAGCAACATTTATTTTATTGGATGAGCCATTTTCTGGCATATCGCCCATTCTGAAGGAGAAAATCCAGGCGGTATTGGTTGAAAAATCCAAAATCAAAGGTTTCCTGATTTCTGACCATGATTATATGAACGTATTAGATATTGCGACCGAGTTGCTGCTTTTGGAGAATGGTGGTTGTCGAAAGATAAACCGAAAGGAAGAGTTGGAGCAATTCTATGTTCCGCTGGGGACATTTGACCGTGGAAATCCCCCAGAAAACGACAGTAAAAACAGCTTTTAAATCGTGCTTATACTCCTGTAGGCTCCTTGAAATTAGTATATTTGCTTAGCATAACCTTTAAAGATAAATTACATGTCTACAATATTGATAAAGAATGCCCATGTTGTGAATGAAGGCAGCATTAAGGTGCAGGATCTTTTTATTAAAAATGGCAGAATAGAAAAAATAGCCGACACGATTGAAACCAATGCCGACCAAACCATAAACGCTGAAGGATTACATCTTTTTCCAGGATTGATCGATGATCAAGTTCACTTTCGTGAACCGGGTCTGACCCATAAAGCGAATATCTTTACAGAAAGTAGAGCAGCGGTAGCTGGCGGTACTACATCCTTTATGGAGATGCCAAATACCGTTCCCAATACCTTGACCCAAAAGTTACTTCAGGATAAATATGATATAGCGCAGGACAATTCCCTAGCGAACTATTCCTTCTTTATGGGGGCTGCAAATGATAATTTGGACGAAGTACTGAAAACCAATCCAAGAGACGTCTGTGGCATCAAGGTTTTTATGGGGTCTTCCACGGGAAACATGTTGGTTGACAATGAAAAAGCTTTGGAAGCCATCTTCAGCCAAGCGCCAACTTTAATTGCGACACATTGTGAGGATGAGGCTACCATTCAAGCGAACTTGGCCAAGTTCAAAGAGCAATATGGCGAAGACGTTAGCATTGAAATGCATCCCTTGATCCGTTCTGCCGAGGCTTGTTATCTTTCATCATCCAAGGCTGTTGAATTAGCAAAAAAGAACAATACCAGACTTCATATCCTGCATATTTCAACGGCTAAGGAGACAGCATTATTTGAAAACAATATCCCTCTGGAGCAAAAACGGATAACTGCAGAAGCCTGTATCCATCATCTTTGGTTTTCGGATGCTGATTACAAGACTAAGGGGAATTTCATAAAATGGAATCCCGCAGTCAAAACAGCAGCTGACCGTGATGCTATTCTTGAGGCCGTATTGGATGGACATATTGATGTTATTGCAACAGACCATGCTCCTCATACTTTTGAGGAAAAATCTCAACCCTATTTACAGGCACCATCTGGTGGCCCATTGGTACAGCATGCCTTACAGGCGCTATTGGATCTGGTAAAACAAGGAAAGATGACCTTGGAGCAAATGGTACAGAAAACGGCCCATAATACAGCAATTTTGTTCCAAATTGAACAGCGTGGCTATATCCGCGAAGGATATTGGGCAGACTTAGTTTTGGTTGACTTAAACAAACCACATACGGTAACTAAGGAGAATATTTTATCCAAATGCGGATGGTCTCCTTTTGAAAACCATACATTTACATCGACCATTGAACATACTATTGTTTCTGGATTATTGGCCTATACCGATGGCAAGATTCAAGAGGTGGGTTCAGGACATCGTTTACTTTTCAATCGTTAACCTATGGATAAACGTTCATTTATTAAATCATTGGGAATCGGTTTAGCCGCCATTCCTTTGTTTGGAAAATCAGAGGCCATGGCTGTAGCTAATCAGATCCAGCCGTTGCTGAAAGGGAAGGTCTTAAAAGCCGGAGACACTATTGGTATCATTGCTCCTGCGAGTGCCGTGACTGGGGAAGATTCCATCACCCAGACAAGAGAGGTTCTGGAATATTTTGGTTTTAAGGTAAAAGAAGGGAAATATATCCGGGAGCGTTATGGCAATTTAGCTGGTACGGATGATCAACGATTGGAGGACCTGCATAATATGTTTGCGGATAAATCCGTGGCTGGCATTTTATGTATCCGTGGCGGAGCTGGTGCTTCGCGTTTGTTGAAACGTATAGATTATGATATGGTTGCTAAGAATCCTAAAGCCTTATTGGGCTATAGTGATATCACGGCATTGATTATGGCTTTCCAAGCTAAAATTGGCATGGTTACTTTCCATGGTCCTGTAGGGACGAGTACATGGAGTAACTTTGTAGCAAAGACCTTTACGGATCAATTTGTGGACAACAAATTGGTAAGCTATAGCAATCCTGCGAAAAAAGGCGATGATATCATTCAATATAAGGATAGGATAACGACCATTAACCCTGGAGTTGCAGAAGGAAAGTTATTAGGTGGCAATTTAACCCTGATTTCTGGTCTTTGTGGATCTGAATTTTTACCAGATTTCAAAGATAGTATCCTGTTTTTGGAAGAAATCAACGAGTCTCCAGAAAAGGTGGACCGTATGTTCTGCCAGTTGATGAATGCTGGTATTCTTTCACAAATCAAAGGATTTGTTTTTGGCAAATGTACCGATTGTTCTCCCTCAGGTGGTTATGGTTCCTTAAATCTTGACCAGATCCTAAGGGATTTTATAAAGCCATTGAATATACCATCCTATTCTGGTGCGGTAATTGGACATATCAATGATCAGTTCTTGCTGCCCGTTGGAGTTAGAGCTAGAATAGATGCCAATAAGGGTACAATAGAAATTTTAGAGAAAGCGTTAGTATAGTATGAAATTTTTTGTCATTTCCTTAGGCCTTTTGGCCGCAACGACTTGCAGTAATCCATTTTCAGGATCCTCTAATGGTAATATTCCAGGTTATAACCTGGATACTGCACAAATGAATAAGATTCATTCAACCTATAAAGAATCCGCACTTTTTTCCAGACGATTTAAACATAAAGACATTGACTCCCTGTTGCAACTGCATAAGAAAAGCAATGTTTTTAAGATCTCTGAAATTGGTAAATCGGTTGAAGGTCGTTCGATCAATGAGCTGGAATATGGAAATGGTGACAAAAAAGTAATGCTCTGGTCCCAGATGCACGGTGATGAACCTACAGCTACCATGGCTTTGTTTGACCTGTTTAATTTCTTGGAAGGTAAGGATGATGGTTTTGATAGCGTCAGGACCTTGCTGAAAGATAAATTGAATATTCACTTCATACCCATGTTGAACCCTGATGGTGCAGAGCGATATCTTCGTAGGAATGCGCAGAGCATTGACCTCAATAGAGATGCCAGAGCTGGACAGACGGTTGAAGGGGCCCTGTTGAAAGCTCGTGCTAAGGAAATACAACCTCGCTATGGTTTCAATCTGCATGATCAGAATATTTATTACAATGTTCCCGGCACGAAAAATCCAGTGACCATTTCCTTATTGGCTCCCGCCTATAATACAGAGCGTGAGATCAATGAGGTTCGCGAAGGAGCGATGCAGATCATTGTGGGAATGAATAAAGTCCTGCAGCAATATATTCCGGACGCGGTTGCGAAATATGATGATACCTATACCCCGCGAGGATTTGGAGATAACTTCCAATCTTGGGGTGCAAGTACCGTATTAATTGAGTCGGGAGGCTTAAAAGGTGACCCTGAGAAACAAGAAATCCGGAAGTTGAATTTCGTGATCATTCTCAATGCATTGATGGAAATAGCCCAGGGAACCTATGAAAATTACGATGCCAAGGGTTATGAAGATATTCCATTCAACGCTAGCAATATGCATGATATCGTCATTCGTGGTTTGGAATTCGGATCAGATTCTATTCCATTGAAAAGTGATATCGCTATCAGACGCGGGGAAACCACTGATGGCAGGGATTTCTTTGTGCGGGGCAGGGTTGAGGATATAGGAGACCTTCCTGAATCTTTTGGATATGATGAAGTGGATGGAAATGGCCTTAAATTTATCCAAGGTAAGATAGCCGAAAAACCAGTTCCAAGTTTAGAGTCCATTACCCCGGAAATTGCCTATGACCTTTTGAAAAAAGGATATATGGGCGTTCAGGTGACGACCTTAAAACCCGAACAGGCCAGTATGCTACATAATTTGCCGATCCATATTTTTGGAACCCAAGCCTTTGCAGCAACGCCTTTTATCGACCTTGGTGGAACCGCCAACTTCTATATCGGTGATTCCAACGGAACCCTAAAATACGCCGTTCTCAATGGATACCTCATAGACCTGTCCAAACCATTAAGTGAGGTTGGGCTATTGAAGAATAGGGTGCTTTAGATATGAGATGTGAGATCTCAGATTTGAGATAGAAAGGGTACTTTAGATATGAGATGTGAGATCTGAGATTTGAGATAGAAAGGGTGCTTTAGATATGAGATGTGAGATCTGAGATTTGAGATAGAAAGGGTGCTATAGATGTAAGATGTGAGATGTGAGATAAGATAGATATTATAGAAATTATAAAAGGGGACCAATTTTGGTCCCCTTTTTTGTAGAGTTAATATCTCAATACTCAAATCTCATATCTCAATACCTTGTAGAGTTAATATCTCAATACTCAAATCTCATATCTCAATACCTCGTAGAGTTAATATCTCAATACCTCGTAGAGTTGATATCTCAATACTCAAATCTCATATCTTAATCCTCCCTTACGGTTTATCCCACCAAAGCTCGGTACTCAATGGTACTTCAGCTGGTACATTGGATCCGTTTTCGGTGATTTCATCTGCGGGGTAAGCTACTCGGCGGATAAATTTGCCACCTAATACGGCACCGATTGGTAGTTTGAAGTCTTTGTACTTGTAATCGAAGCGGCGTACATCGTTCCATGCTTCAGCATTGAGGTAGGTAACGATGTATTTTTCGCGGAATATGTCCAATAGCGTTAGGTTTGCCTGTCCTACGGAGATTGCCGTAATGTATTTTGTGGCATCTTCAGCTGGCACCCCTAATTTATCCATACTGGCTTTGACACCGGCGAGGAAGGCTGCATATGCTACAGGTTTGTTATTGTCTCTAAAAGCGGCTTCTGCTTCAATGAATTTTACTTCAGCATAAGTCAGGATCATCAATGGAGATGTTTCACTGCTTACCGGAGATTTGGAGCTGATATAACATTCATCACGAACTGTATTGGCAGCACCTACGTTACCTTGACCGCTTATTGTACCTACATAAACGCCATGAACTGTTTTTTCTGTGATCTTGGAAATTCTTGGGTCTACGATTCCGTAAGTTTTACCATTCATTTGATCAATGAAATTACTTCCTAACCAGCCATCCAAGTTGTTCAAAAGGTTGCTGATCGAGATGGATGCCCATGGATTTACACCATCAAAGGTGGACATACCGATATCTTCAGCATTGGATTGCAAAGAAGCTTGGGCAGCTGCCAAAACCTGTTTCGGATTGTATGCAGCTTTCTTGCTTATCTTGTTCAGGACACGGGCTTTTAATCCGTTGGTCAGTTTGATCCATTTGTTTAGGTCAGCGCCACATAAAAGATCATCCTTGGCACTCAGCTCCTGGGTAGCATCCGTTTTTTTGAAATTCTCCAAAGCTTTATTGATGAGGTCTACCTGCGCTTTATATAAGTCTTCTTCGGAGTCAAAAGGAACGGTAAGGGTTTCTTCTTTTCCAAAGGCCTTGCTGAAAGGAACAGAGCCCCAAGTATCAGCGACCAAGGCCAATTGATACGCTGTCAAAGCTTGTGCGACAGCAAGGTGATGAGAAGCTCCAGCTTCTTCCGATTTGACCATAAAGTCATACAGATCGGCTAAAGAATAAAAAAGGTTGTTCCACGTTGATGAATTATTGGTGATCTGGTAAGTATCTGTATCCGAACCACCAGAGGGGCTCGCGAAATATTGCGAGTACTGATTGTTGAAATATGCAATCCTATAGTTGTTGAATGCAGCCTTATGTGTAGCTGTAGTCAATAGGGCGTTCAAAGGCGGAGTTTGAACCAAGTTAGGGTTATCGGTCATTTCGAAATAGTCCTTGCAACTGTTCAAGGAGAACAGGGCTAGGGCCAGTAAGGAAATTTTACCTATTTTGATGAATTTGTTCATGATCTTAAGAATTAAAAGCCAACATTTAAGCTGAATAAGAAGCTTCTGACAGCAGGGTAAGTCATCCCTGCAAAGCCTTCGATATTCGATCCACTTGCCGTGGTTGAGTTTTCAGGGTCATATCCTGAATACTTTGTCCAAAGGGCAAGGTTGTTTCCAATCAAAGAAACTCTAGCGTTCTTAACAAACTTGTTTTCTAACCATTGTTGTGGTAAGCTATAGCCAATGGATACAGAACGTAATCTTAACCATGAAGCGTCTTCCACAAAGAATTGGGAGTTTCCACGGAAGTTATCTCTGTAATAACCATTTCCATAATCCACACCATTTTTAGGGTCTTTTCCTTGGCCTAACCATACCTCTTTTGTATTCTTTGAGCCGTCAGCCAATACACCATCAAATACTTTGTAGTCATTACGGTCTTCTGTATAATCAGCCTCGCCGAATGCAGCCATAAAGTTTCCTAATTGGTTGTAACGGTATTGACCCACACGTGCATCGACCAATACATTTAAAGATAGGCTCTTGTAATTGAAGGTGTTGTTCCAACCGCCTACCCAGCTTGGTTGAACATTGCCTAATTTCTTAGGAACTGAGGTCGATTCCAATACAGGGAAACCATTGGCACCGATCAATAATGGACGGCTCTCATCGTATTCACGGGTTTTGTCCAAGCCCTGAGCGATCTCATCAGGAGTATAATAACGCTTGTAAGTTCTTCCATAAAGTGTACCATAGGACTCTCCTGGGCGGATACGCATGGAAACGGTTGAGTTCAAGTAGCCATATTCAGAAGAAACTACAATTTCATCATCTAAATCCTCGCGGATGTACAGGATCTTGTTCCTGTTGAATGAAAAATTGATGTCTGAATTCCATGAGAAGTTGTCTTTCTTAACAGGTGTGGTATTTAAAGTGATCTCCAGACCTCTGTTACGGATACTACCTGCGTTAATCGAAGCAGTAACGAATCCTGTTGTTGAAGATACAGGGACTTGGATAATTTGGTCCTTACTCACTGAGTTATAGAAGTTGACATCTAATCCTAATCGAGATTGTAAGAACTTCATTTCCATCCCCACCTCATAGGTGTCAGTAAATTCAGGTTTTAATTGCGGGTCACCCAATAAGGAAGGTCTTGTAAAACCAATATAACCTGTTGGCAGGTTGGTATAAGGAGCGAAACCAGCACTTGTTGAATAAGGTGCAGCATCTTTACCGATCTGTGCATACGACAAGCGCAATTTGGCAAAGTTAATAGCTTCAGGCATACTGAATTGGTCTGAAAGCACATAGCTTAATGTTGCAGAAGGGTAGAAGAAAGAACGGTTATTCTTGCTCAAGGTAGAGGTGATGTCATTTCTGCCTGTCAAGGTTAAGAATAGATAATCTTTGTAAGCTAAGTTCAACTCACCGAAGAAGCCCATCAATCTATATTTTTCATTGTATGTGGCCGCTTTGATGATGTTGGCATTGCCTAGATCAAACCAGTTATATACCGTTAAATCTCCACCTTCGGTGGCTGTTCTTTTAATGAATCGGTCGTAAACATCCTGCCCAACACGTAATGTAGCGTTTAGGTCATCATTGAAATCATGTTTGAAGGTTGCGATGAAGGTACTGGTCAATGCCCTGAAATTATTGTTGTAGACATTATAAAATCCGCGACCATCAGCACCTTCAACACCATTATCATAGACCAATCTTTCATCAGCAAGTCCTTGATATCCGATAGCTGTTCCTTCGCGATTATCCCTATAGGCATCAATACCTACGCGGTACATCAAGTCCACCCATTTTGCTGGGGAATAGGTTAAGTCAAAACCTCCGATTACGCGCAATACATCGTCTTTAAATCTGTTGGTATGAGCGACATAGATCGGGTTGTCGGTTTCACCATAAGATTTCATGGTGCCATTTTCCATAAGGTAATCCCTCACATTGTATCTTGGGGTCCAATAGATCAATTGCTCGGCATAACGGTTGGCGTTTCCACGGTAACCTCCAGAGTTGGTCACTGCAAGGGAAGAACCACCTTTTAATTTTTCACTTAAGGTGAAATTGGTGTTCAATCGAGCTTGGTAATTTTTGAAATCTGTTGCCGGTAGTACCCCATTATGTTTCAATTGGGATACAGAAGTCAAGAAACTGAATTTTTCAGATCCTCCGGAGAAACTTAGGGAGTTCCGGAATTGGTTTCCGGTTTCGAAGGCTTCTTCAAAAGGTTTGTATAGTGTGGTTGGATGCGTAGGGTCTACTTTAATAGCTTCAGCTACGGTAGGTCCCCAAGCAGGCCAGAAATCATCTTTATCATAAACACCTTTCCATCCTTGGGTATAGGTGTCCTGCATTTTAGGGAATTTGTTGACATTTTCAAAACCAACTGTTCCTTGATAATCAATTTTCAAAGAGCCAGCTTTGCCGCTCTTAGTGGTAATGATGACAACACCATTTGCACCACGAAGTCCATACAGTGCGGTTGCCGCTCCACCTTTAAGGATATTGATGGTTTCAATGTCATCAGGGTTGATATCCACTGAACGGTTACTCATACCACGTACTTCAGCACCACCTTGTGTAGAAGTCGAGTTATCCATTAGGATACCGTCGATTACGAAAAGTGGTTGGTTATCACGGGTAGGGTCGATGGAGTTGATACCACGGATTTGGATATTTGCACCTTGACCAGGGGCACCACCGGTCGAGCTGATGGTCGCACCGGCTATTTTACCTTGTAATGCATTGACCAAGTTGGGTTGTTTGTTGGAGTTTAAAGTGGCACTGTTCACGCTTTGGGCACCATATCCTAGCGATTTTTCACTTCTTTGGATACCTAAAGCTGTCACTACAACTTCATCGATTTCACTGTCATCATGTTGAAGTTGAATGGAAATGTTCGTTCTTCCGCTGATAGGGACTTCCAAAGGAGCGTATCCTACAGCACGGATTAACAGCGTTCCGCTGCTTGGTGCATTCAAAGTAAACAATCCGCTCTCATTACTGGAAGTACCCTGCTGTGTGCCTTTTACAAAAATGGAGGCTCCAACAATGGGTTCACCTTCGGCGTTGGTCACCTTTCCAGCTATGGACAATTGTTGCGCGGAGAGCATCTGTATGGAACATAATGATGCAACCGCAATTGATAAGCAAGTTGGTAAATTCATCTTTAGAGTTATTGGTTATTAGATAAACGAATATAACGGATTCATGTTAAAAACAATGAAAAAATTGCAAAAAAATGCAAAGGATATTATTGTTAAGTTACTCTATTTGTGAAAATTTGAGGAATTTGTTAAAAACCTTGCGTTTTTGTGAAGATTTTGCTAAAAAAGAGAAGTAAATAATGAATATTTATGGGATGTGGAAAGAGGATAGGATTTTTTTTGTAAAGGGCTGAAAAAGAGATAATCCCTCCGATCCCTTTTGCTTGATAGGTCCTTCCGTTACTTTTTTCGCGGAAAAGTAACCAAACCGCTTCGGCTCATTTAAGATGGCTTTTCGCACCATCCACTACACATGAAAAGAATGCCTTGATGTCGGGAATATCTTTCTCAAGATCATCCCTTTTGGGAGGATGATCTAGAGAAAGCATTCCAAGGCCAATCCCATCGCACAGGGCAACGGCATTCTTTCCATTTTTCCGCCATTGGAAATGAGCCGGGGGCAAAAGGAACTTCCTTCGGAAGGAGAGATGAATGCTTTTAGAATTTTAAAACCCACAGCGTGGGTGAAATCTTTGTAGAAGGGTGATTTGTTCTTTGGCCAACCCACAGCGTGGGTGAAATATTTTTCTATACCTTTTTTGTGTCACCCTGAGGGCACCGCCGAAGGGTCTCGGAACATCCACAAACAATTGAAATGGTTTCCTCATCTTACGATTTCGGAATGACCCAATCCTCCTAAAAAAAAGAAATAGATTCTTCGTTTCACTCTGAATCCCTCTTTAGCACATTTTGATTCTGAACGATCAGTGAAGAGTCTGTACGTCAATTCAATATTAGTTGTCTTAAATTTTGAAAGTTCACATTTCTCCGTGATGCTTTGTTCCTTAATATCAATAAAAATACTATGCTTAATGACATTGCTCATTCATTTTGGGTCAAAAAAAGGCGGTCAATCTGACCGCCTGATGTTGTAATATTATAATTAAGTTTAATAACCTGGGTTTTGCTGTGCTTCAAGACCTGGGTTTGCATTGATTTCCACTTGTGGAATAGGGAGAATGGTTTTGAAGAAAGTCCTGTTGATGGATTTTTGTCTATGTGACATGGTAACTCCAACATGTTCATCATTGAAGGTGATCGTTTTATTTGTGCGGATCATATCCCAATAACGTTGACCTTCGCCGTAAAGTTCCTTGCTCTTTTCATCCAAGATCATGGCTTCTGTAACAGTTGCAGCCGTTGCCGGCGCCAATTCAGGAGCACGCTTGCGGATTTCGTTCAGGTAGTTTGCTGCTTTAACTTTGTCAGGAGATGGTTTTTTCAAAGCTGATTCGGCCGCATTTAAATAGACTTCAGATAAACGGGCTACTTTAATATTGACAGCGGTATAAGTATCCTTGCCATCGCCATCTTTTTCAACTGAGCCCACATACTTATAGCAAGCTGCTTGACGGTCCAATTCATCTTTGGTGAAAATTCCCCAACGTACATCTTCCTCATCTTGTCCTAAACGTGATAAGAAATAGTCTGAAGCTGTGAAATTACCAAGTGCATTGTTATCCTTATTCTTCAAATAATAGAAACCTAAGGATGCGGAACCTAAATCTCCTTGATCTTTAGCTAGGGTGATTTCAAAAATCGACTCTTTGCCAAATTGATTTGCCCAAGAAGGCACCCATTCGCTGTTGGAGTATAAGGAATAAACCTTGGAGTCAATGACTTCTTCAGCTGCAGCCAATGCTTTGTCAAAATCTCCCATGGTCATGTAGACCCTTGAAAGGATAACTCTATTAGCGTAGTAATTTATGTAGCCATTCGCCTTCGTTTTAGGAAGCAACTCTGCCGCCGCAGTTAGGTCCTTTACGATCTGACCATACACTTCAGAAACTTTATTACGCAAGGGTTGGGCAGAGGTACTTAATGCTTCGGTAACAATAGGAACCCCTAATGCATTTGGATCTTGGGTATATGTTTTTCCATAAAGCTTCACTAGCTCAAAATGCAATAAGGCACGAATGGTTAAAGCTTGACCTTCAAAGTTATTGAAGTCCAGTTCAGTTCCGGCTGCTTGGAGGTCATCGATACTTTTGATAATATTGTTTGCTTGCATAATGGCATTATATCCATCTGCCCAGAAATCAGAATAATTGTTGTTATTGATGGAATGGTTGAATACATATAATGCATCCAGCCCGCGGCCTTGGGAAACAATGGTTAGATCACCCCCTTTTGCATCTCCGTAGAGCATTAAGTTTCGGCCAAATAAGCTTGATTTTACAATCTGTCTTGTCAAACCATTGATCATCACCTTCGCATCGGCAACCGTTTGAATGGTTACACTGGAATCGGTGGAGTTGGTTGGTTTTACATCCAAGAAATCCTTACAAGAAAACAACGATAAACTTGCAAGTGCTATGATATATAATGAATTCTTTTTCATGATGATAATAATTGAAGGTTATAGACTAACTTCTAATCCGAAGGTGTAGGTTTTTCCGAAAGGAGTTTCCCAACCTCTTGTTCCAAACTGGTTAACCTCAGGGTCAGCCCATTTAAATTTAGAAGCGGTTAATAAATTAGTACCATTGAAGAAGATCCTAGCATTGCTAAATCCAATTTTGTTGACTACTGCACTTGGCAAACGATAAGATACATTCACGTTTTTCAAGCGTAGGAATGAGGCATCGTATAGGTGACGTGTTGAGCGTGTGATACCATCTTCTGGGTCATTTCCGCTGACAAAAGGATAAAGTGCATCGGTGTTGTCTGGTGTCCATACGTTCTGTATGGCGTAATATGAACGGATCCTTTCCCAGTAATAACCATCTTCTGCAACATCTCTTGAGCCCGCATCAAATAATTTTCCACCGATTTTATAAGTGAAGTTTAATCCCAATGAGAAACCTTTGTATTCAATATCGGTATTGAAACCTCCGTAGGCTTTAGGGATCGGAGAGCCAACGATGACTTGTTTTGCATCACTTACCTTATTGGTAGCACCACGTCCGTTGTGCAAGAATTCTCCTTCTGTACCGTCATTGGTATACCACATTGGTTTACCATTGCTCGGATCTACACCTGCCCATTCAGCCATGTAGTACGAGTACACATCTTCCCCTTCTTTATACATAAATTGCACTCTTGAATCTCCACCTGTTGGGTCCCACCAAGTGATATCCTTACCTCCATAAAGTTTTGAAACTTTTGATTTCAGGAAAGAAGTATTGACATTAGCAGACCAACGGAAATCCTCTTTCTTGATCAGGTCTCCACCTACTGAAATTTCAAGCCCTTTATTGTTGATTTCCCCAACATTCAGAAGAGTAGAGTTAAATCCGGTTACTAGAGAGATGTTTACATCCTGCAATAGGTCTTTCGAATCTCTATTGAAATATTCAACAGTACCATATAATCTATTGTTGAATAAACCGAATTCAGCACCTACGTTGAATGTATGGCTCTTTTCCCATTTTAAATCCTTGTCTGCAATGGTAGTCAAGATTCCACCTGGTTGATCCATGTAGTTATATCCATACGAAGCCAAGGATCTCCAGCCGAAATTCGAGGTAGGAAGAGTACCATTGGTACCATAGGAAGCTTTTAGTTTTAGGAGATTGATTTCTTCGATGTCTGAAATGAAGCTCTCATTTTTTAAGTTCCAAGCCGCTGACAAAGACCAGAAATTACCCCAACGGGTATCAGGTCCTAATCTGGAGTTACCGTCCCTTCTCAAGGATCCTGAAAGGAAATAAGTGTTTTTAAAATTGTATTCAGCTCTAGAGAATACCGACATCATATTATTTCCCCACATGTATGCGTCCGCATCTTTGATACCGGCAGTAGCTACGGTATGCAGCGAGCTGGAAGGAAGGTTGGAGCCACTTGCGAATTGATAGTTCGTTTCATTCTTTTCAGCTTCAAATCCTACCAATAAATCTAGGGTATGTTCCGTAGCAAAGGTTTTGTTATAATTCAAAGTTGAAGAAGAAATCAACTTCTTGTAATTTGTGCTGTATTCAAATACAGTTCCGTTAGCAGTAGCACCATAAGTAGTGTGGTAATGCAGTGGGCTATAATATAAATGATCCTTTACTTCGGCATTATCGTAGGAGAAGATGGTTTTACCGGTCAACTCCGGAAGGAATTTTACGGTCAACGATGGAGCAGCAACAATGCGAAGAGTCTTTGAATTATTCTCCCATTGTTTATCATAGTACAATGGGTTGTAACCTAAAGAATTATAGCGTGTTGTGTATTCTTTGCCTGTTTTATAATCTGTAGGCCAATAGAAAGGGAACAAGAGGTTGTTTGCAAGGTACATATAGTTTGTCCCTGTGTTACGTGTGTCGTTGTAACCTTCCTTGTTGTTATGGTTTAAATTGAAGTTGGTGGCAAATTCAACTTTTTCAGAAAGTTTTTGGGAAAAATTCAATCGGCCGCCGATTCTTTCAAACTCATTGGTATAGGCTCTACCTTTGTCGGTAGTATAAGACAAAGAGGAATAATATTTAGTTTTATCGCTAGCACCACTAACCGCAAGGTCATTTGTCTGATATTTTCCAGTGCGGAAAAGAGCGTCATTCCAATCAAAATATTGACCGTCTCTATTTTCAACTCCGTCGGTTTTTCCCTTGATGATAATTTTATCATACAAGCCGGTTCCTTCGCTAGAGAATTCATAGCCATGGATGCCGAATCTTGTATCCATACGGTTTAAGGCATATTGATTTGCCTGTTCTTGGGTGTATCCGTTGGAGGTTCTGTAATCGTGGAAGATTTGGTAGAAGTACTGGATCTGTTCTTGAGGATTCCCAGGTTTGTAGTTGTCAGTCGCCCAATTTGGTGTTACGGCGTAGGAGGTACGGAAATCGATTTTCGGTTTTCCTGCCTTTCCTGATTTGGTCGTAATGATCACTACCCCATTTGCTGCACGCGAACCATATAAAGAAGCTGCTGCGGCATCTTTCAGAATTGAAATGGATTCGATGTCATTTGGATTAATGGTGGCCATGATGTTGTTGCTACTTCCGGAAAGAGCCCCACTCATTTGGCCCACATTTCCAGAAACTACCGGTACTCCATCTACTACATATAATGGTTCGTTGGAAGCGTTCATGGAACCGATTCCCCTGACCCGGATACTGGAGGTTGATCCAGCCTGGCCTGAAGTCGTATTGATCTGAACACCCGGTACGCGACCCGTTAAAGCTTGTTCAAATGAGGTAACGGGAATGTCCTTTGCCTCTTTTTCATAATTTACGGTTGCTGCGGATCCTGTAAAGGAGCTTTTCTTGGCAGTACCATAAGCAACAACCATAACTTCATCGATGGCTTGGTCATCCTGATTTAAGGTGATGTTGATGGCTTTTCTTCCGTTCAGTGGGATTTCTTGGCTTGTGTATCCTATATAAGATACAACCAAGATGGCATTGTGATCTGCATTGAGCGAAAACAAGCCATTCTCGTTGGTACTGGTACTGATTGTTGTTCCTTTCACAGATACAGTTACTCCAACAAGCGGAGTGCCATCTGATCCAGAAACTTTCCCAGCCACAGCGATTTGTTGCGCATTAACGACCTGCATAGACGTGCAAGCCACTACGCACAAAGTTGTGAGCAAGTGATGTTTCATAATTTTGGTAATTTGTTATTCTTAGGTAATCTGTTTTTCTAGGTAATGTGTTTTTTGGTTTTTTTGTCCAATTTATATTTTCAATATTCCAATTCCAGGTCGGTCAGGTAAGTGGCATAAACCATCTTTTACCTGCATACCGTCGTAGATATCATTTGCAATCAATAAGGCCCCATCCAAATCTGCCCAATCCACTAATGGAGCTAATTGAGCTGCTGCGGTAATGGCACAGGAGGTTTCAGTCATACAGCCCAACATCACTTTCATATCTAAAGAGCGGGCCAATTCAGCCATTCTCTTAGCTTCACGCATCCCTGTACACTTCATCAATTTGATGTTGATGCCTGTATAAACATCTTTTAGAGCCGGCACATCGGCAAGGCGCTGGCAACCTTCGTCCGCAATCGTAGGGATTGGAGAACGTTCAGTTAGCCAAGCATTTTCATCGATCATTTCCTTTGGCATCGGTTGTTCCAGGAAAACAACGTTTCTTTCATTTAACCAATGGGACATTTCCAAAGCTTCCTCTTTGTTTTTCCAGCCTTGATTAACATCCGCACATAAAGGAACATCCGTTACTGAACGGATCGTATCAATGATCATTTTGTCTGTGTCCAGACCAAGTTTTACTTTCAAGATCTTGAATTGCTCAGCCTCAGCTACTTTTTTGCGGATCATTTCCTCCGTGTCAATTCCAATGGTATAGGATGTTGGCGGAATAAGATCAGGGTTTAATCCCCAGATTTTATAAAACGGCTGGCCCATTATTTTGCCTAAAACATCGTGTAATGCGATATCGACAGCAGCTTTAGCAGCGGTATTCTTTGCATCGACCTGATCGATGTATCGTAGGATCTCTTCGGTCTGGAATGGGGAGTTGAAGCTTGAAAGATCGATCTTGTTCAAAAAATTCATGACCGATTCCTGGGATTCCCCAAGGTATGGAGGCATGCTTGCCTCGCCATAGCCAATAATACCATCATATTCGAGTTCAGTCAGGACAACAGGGGTTGTTGATCGACTAAAAGAAGCTACGGTAAATACATGGCGTAGTTCAAGTGTATAAGGCTTGAAACGCAGGGTGAATTTTCCCATTTTTTTGCTTTGCCACTCGTTGCTGTTCATGGTTATTTTTGGTTATAGTAAGGGTTTTCCTGTATTTTTTGCACTTGCTGATCTTTCACGCCTATATATCTTTTTGCTGCAACGACGGTCCTGGTCTGGAAGTCATCATAGTTTGCGGCATCTTTCAACATGGAGTTGATACGAACGGTTCCTGCCGAATGTATGAATTCCCCATTTCCAATATATAAGGCGACGTGGGTAACACGCGCATTTGGATTGCTGTTTTTGCCAGAAGCAAAGAACAATAAATCAGCTGGTTTCAAGTTTTTAAGTGCTTTTTTAGCATCGAAATGCCCATCTTTATCTAGGATGTCAATGTTTTGGCCAGCTAATACCTGCTGAGATGCATCTCTCGGGATGATGTAGCCATTCATGTAATAAGCAGTTTTGGTAAAACCACTGCAATCTACACCTTTAACAGATGTACCGCCCCAAAGATAAGGTAGGCCCATCATGGTTTTGGCACTGCTGATCACATTGTCTGCTGTCAGTTCTCTTGAGCCTAACCATTTGTCGAAAGTTAATGCTTCATCTTTTGGGATAAAGGCAATACGATGGTCAGGATAGGTTACTTTATAATAATTTCCTTCTTCAGCTAATAAACCTAGGATATTTCCATAAACCAGGTCAGAAACCCGGACACTTTTTGGGTCAGCTTGAGAGAGTGATTTTCCAAATTCAGCTGTGTAGATTAATTTGGGAAGCTTTCTCCATTTTTCTAAATCGGCATGATCCATTGCTGCAATAGAGGAGGCAGGTACATATGAAATATAGCCTTCAGGGGTTCTAGCTCTATATTCTCCATCTACTTTTTGCAACAGGTCAACCTCTGTTCCAAGAATGGCCTGTGTTGCCATTTCAGAGGCATTTCCTGGTTTTGTTCTAAAGTTTGCCACCGATAGATTGACAACCCCATGGACTTTTTGACCTACCGTAGAATCCGGAAGGGCATTGATTCGGATTGTTGCGGGAATATTAGCTGTTTGAGCCTTGATGAAGTCGCTGGCTTCAGCAACACTCGACTCAATGACATACTGATTATTGATCGCATTAGCTTCCGTAAGGGCAACGATTTTGGTTCGTTTATCCGGAGCAAATTGTTGTTTGGCATCTTGAACGATCTGATCTACTTTTTTATAGATCGTAGAGTCTGTTTGTGCGAAAGAAATATTGTTCAAACAGAAAAATGTGCAGAATAGCGCTGTGATACGTATCATCATTCTAGTCTTTAATAATTGTTATCTTGGTAAAACCGCATAAATATGCGAAAAATTGCCTGTAATTAAGCGTATTTTTACGTTTTTTCCAAATAATTAACTGGAAATAACGCATAATTTACAATCGTTTAATCCTTGTTCTTTGTAAATTGTATTCCTAATATTGTAAATACTATGCATTCAAGAAGAAAATTTATAAAACAAGGTATCATAGGGGCTGCCAGTATAGGTACAGTAGCTTCTGCTATTTCCTGTCAAGCGACAGAGAAAGCCACGAAATCGGTTCGTAAGCCTATTGTGATTTCCACTTGGGATTTTGGTGTTGCAGCCAATCAAGCTGCTTGGGAAATCCTGAAGAAAAATGGTCGGGCCCTTGATGCGGTCGAAGCAGGTGTGAAAATCCCCGAGGCCGATCTGAAGAATGTAACAGTGGGCAAAGGCGGTTATCCGGACCGTGATGGACATGTGACCTTGGATGCATGTATTATGGACGAGCATGGTAATTGTGGTTCAGTCGCGGCGATGGAAGATATTGCCCATCCAATCTCGGTCGCGAGATTGGTGATGGAAAAAACGCCACATGTGATGTTGGTTGGCGCCGGGGCAAGACAATTTGCATTGGAGAATGGATTCCAGGCTGAGAATTTATTGACTCCTAGTTCTGAGGAAGCTTGGAAAGAATGGTTAAAGGAAAAGAACTACAAACCGGTCATGAACATTGAAAATAAATCATTCGCCACGGAAAGACTGCCGGGAAACAAATATAACCATGATACCATAGGCATGTTGGCCCTAGATGCAGACGGTAATCTTTCTGGAGCTTGCACCACCAGTGGCATGGCTTTTAAAATGCATGGCCGAGTAGGCGACAGTCCAATTATCGGAGCAGGACTGTATGTAGATAATGAGGTTGGAGGCGCTACTTCGACCGGTGTAGGAGAGGAAGTGATCAGGAATGTAGGTAGTTTTTTAGTGGTGGAATTAATGCGTCAAGGTTATTCCCCTGAAGATGCCTGCAAGGAAGCGGTCATGAGGATCGTCAAGAAAAAACCGGAGATTGCCAAAGATATTCAGGTAGGATTTTTAGCCTTAAATAAGAATGGAGAATTTGGTTCCTACGCTTTGCAAGATGGATTTACTTTTGCCATCTGTGATGAAAAACAACAAGATTTGATAGAAAAAGGTAAGTTCCATTACCAACGGAAATAAGAAATTTTTATAAAAGCTGGAAGGCAGAAGCATTATTTGTTTCTGCCTTTTTTTGTGCCCTCTGAATAAAGGCTTGGAAAAGCTTGTTCAATCTTCCAATTCATTGGTTTTTATCATGTTGCTTAACATAGAGTTTAACCATAAGCGCATTGGTAATACATTCTTAATATCTTTTTAATTAAACTATATTAATTCAAAGGTAAATTTGTTAGTGAATTCAAAATTAAAAACTCTAACCGAGTCTTTATTTTGAACTAAACTTATTATGATACGAAATAATTGGTTTTTATATAATAAATATTAAGTTAATGATTAAGAGATTATTCTTTGTTCTCGCAGTTATGCTGTTGTTTTTGGGTTCTTGTCGGAAGGACTTCAGTAATATCCAAGTTAAGCAAGATCAATCGGTTTTGTTTACCAGTAAGATTACTGGCCAAGTTCAGACCCGTATGTCAGGTACGCAATGGGATGATCAGGATTCCATTTCAATTTTTATGTATCAGGGTCAGTCTCTTACAGCAGGTAATGTGGTGCCTTCTGGGTTCAATAAGCAGTTTATAACGCAAAGGAACGGGAATTTCTCGCCCAAAACATCGGCAGATGCCTTAGATTTTCCAAAAGACAAGCAAGTTAAGTTTGTTGCATTTTATCCTTTTCAACGAAGATCTGATCTGCAGAGGGAATTGAATATATCCAATCAGCAGATACAAGCTCCTATTGATTATATGATTGGGCACAGTGCTAATTCCATGGGCTATCAGCAGGGACCAGTACAATTGAATTTCGAAAGACTGATGGCCAAGATTCAGGTTCGAGTAAAAGGATCGGGTATCAATGCGGTTACTGCAAAAATAAGCCCTTTACAGACGGAAGCTGTTTTTCAAATAGATCAGTCTCAGTTAATTCCCCGTCAGGTATTCAAGGAAGTGGAGGGTAAGGTCCTATCTGCAGGACAGGAAACGGTAATTGAATGGGTGATTTTTCCGGGAAGATTGAGTGATCAATCCAAAATGGTCTTCATTAGCAATAAAGGGAATAGTTATACCTGGGAAATTGGCAAGTTGGCAATAGATTATGTGCGGGGAAATAGATACCAGTATAGTATCAATTTGACCGATGATGGAACGGTGGATCCGAATCCATCTGTTTCCTATATGGAATTGCCTATCATTTCAAACTCAGCAGACCTTGAATATAATTTTAAGATGACTCCTGATCGTTCCAAACGAAATTTTTCAATGCTTTACGACAAGAAGAACAGGATTGCTCACTGGGTGGCCTATCCATTGAGTGGAGACTATTTAGGGGGGCAGTCCCGTACGGACAATTGGGCCTATGACCCAAACTTTTCCAGCTTTAATCAACCTTTGTTATCAAGAGGTTTTGGAATCGGAGGGATAGACCGAGGTCATCAGATTCCGAGTGCTGATAGGACAAAGAATTATGCCGAAAACTCCACGACATTTTATTATACCAATATGACGGCTCAGACCAGTTCCTTGAATCAGGGAGTGTGGGCCAGGTTGGAAAATCAGATCCGTTCCTGGACCAGGAATTCAGGGGTGGACACAATGTATGTGGTAACAGGTGCAGGAATAAGGGATGGCAATGCTCCCATAGAATATGTGAAGGATAATGGAAATAAAGACGTTGCAAAACCCAAGTATTACTATAAGGCCTTAGCTGTAAAAAGGGGAAAGGAATATTATACGATTGGATTTTTTATGGAAAATAAGGTTACACCAGCTAGTGCCCACTTTAACAGTTATCGCATGACTGTGGCTGAACTGGAAAAGAGGACTGGACATCGCTTTTTTCCGGGGCTTCCCGAAGGAACAAAAAGCATGATCAATAATGCGATCTGGAGATAAGACTTACTATAAATCAAATAAATAAATTACAATGAAAACAAAACAATTATTAGCTGCAACCCTGGCGTTTATCGCCTTGGTATCTTCTTGTAAAAAAGATGATTACAGGAAGTTGGAGAAGACCAATCCATCGGAAGTTAAGTTCACTTCTAGGATTCTAGGTACAACTGCAACAAAAGCAAATGGAAATGCATGGGATGCAAATGATGAAATTGGTGTATTTATGAAGCAGGGAACTGGATTGTCCAATATCCTGGCTGCAAACAAAAAATACTCAACCAACGGAAACGGGAACTTTACGGCAACCGGAGGTGATATCATCAATTATCCTGAAACAGGACAGGTAGATTTTATTGCTTACTATCCTTATTCAGCTGATTTGTCAGGGACAAGATTAGATTTTAATGTTTCGGATCAGAGCAATTTAGCGAAGATCGATGTCATGTATTCAGACAATGCTAAGAATTTGGACAAAAACTCAGGACCTGCAAGTTTGGAATTTACGCATAAATTGGCAAAAATCGAGTTGATTGTTAAGGCTGGAACTGGTGTGAACAATTTAACAGGTTTAAGAACTGCGTATAATAACGTACCTACCGTTTCGAGTATGGATCTTCCGTCAGGAGCTATTTCAGCTGGTTCTACCAATGCAAATGTCGACGCAAAGGTTACTGCTCAAAATGCGGATCAATTTGTTGAAGCTATTTTAATTCCAGGCGATTATAGTGCTAAAGAAGTGGTGTTTACTGTTGGGTCTGATAATTATAAATGGACTTTACCAGCAAACCTTAACTATGAAAACGGCAAGAAATACACCTATAATATCACTCTTCAGGTAGGTGGATTAGTTGCAGTAACTGGAAATGCGATTATTACAGATTGGACCTCAGTTACTGGTGGAACACATACTATTGGCAAAGATGGTGGAACGGTTAATCCTCCCAATCCTGGTGTTGAACAGACTATTTATGAAGAAACTTTTGGTGATATCTCGATAGACGATAGATCAAAAAGGTTTAGAATAGCTCAGTATACAGGATTTTATAATAAGACTGCAAGTTATTCAGATCTGTATACAGCAGAATATGCCGACATCCGTAGAACAACGACTATGGATGCACATGTTTGGTTGCCAGCAAATAGAACAACAGGCTTAAAGATCCAAAACATTAATACAACAGGCTTTACTAATTTAAGACTGACCTATTCAATGGCTTCAAATCGCCCTGGACAAAAGGTGGAGAATGTGAAAGTCAAAATCAATGGTCAAGAATTGCAACAACCTGGCGTATTGGGTGGACAAAATTCCTTCTCAATGCAAACTATTAACACAGGTATTCCTGCAGCTCCGATCACTATTGAATTTGATGCGGTTGCAGCATTAAATGAGGGAGGTTATCGTATCGATAATATCAAATTAGTAGGAACAAAATAATCATTTTAAGCGAGGTTGGGGGATAAAATTCCCCTTCCTTGTTTGATGAAACCTTTCGAATATTAAAGAATATGCAAAGGATTTTTTCCATAATCTTTTTGTTGACTTGCTTTTGTGTGGCCGTGTTGGGACAGGAAGGAATTCAACTATCAGGTAAGGTGGTCCACAGCCGAACGAAGATCCCATTGGTGGGTGTTTCGGTTTACCTAGAACAGAACAAGATGAACAGCAGCAGCAATGAGGAAGGGGAGTTTGTCTTTGTCAACTTGAAATCCGGACCTGAAAAATTAATCATTCAGTCAGCTGGATTTAGAAATTATGAAATGGAATTTGAAATAAAGGATTCTAGTTTCATGCGGTTAGAGGATATAGAATTGGTTGCTGAAAATCAGATCGATGTGCAGACCGTTCTGGGTGTAATAGATGATGATATCATTTCCTCGGAAGGGGACATGAGTTCACAAGATATTCAGGCATCTGTTATTCTTTCCAATGACCTTTACCTGAATAAGGTTGGGTTTAAACTCTTTCCTTACCGTTTTAGGGTTCGAGGATACGACCCACATTACGAACAGATCTATATCAACGGTATTTTGGCGAACGACCAATACCGCCGTGTTTTTAATTATGCTTCAATCGGAGCATTAAATGACCTGACCCGAAATGGGGATGTGGTCAACTACAATCAAATAGGAACATACACATTCGGAACCATTGGAGGTTCTGAAAATATCAATATGCGAGCAAGCTCCTATGCAAAGGGGGGGAAGCTCACGCTGTCCTATACTAATAGGAACTATTATGCACGCTCCATGTTCAGTTATTCAACTGGGCTGAATGAAAAAGGTTGGGCATTTACGGGAGCTATTGGCGGTAGGTTTTCGGATAAGGGATTTATTCCAGGGACATCTTATAGAAACCTGTCTTATGCATTGTCGATAGAAAAACAATGGCAGGGCGGCAATCATTCACTTTCTGTGCTCAGCTTCGGTTCACCAGTGGTCCGAGGTCAGCAAGGATCTTCTTTTCAAGAGGTATATGACTTGGTAGGAGATAACCTTTACAATCCAAATTGGGGCTATCAAAATGGCAAGATCCGTAATTCAAGAATGGTCCATGCCTATGATCCGACCATAGTCATTTCCCATCGCTGGAAAATTGATGACAGGAGCAGCTTGACTTCTGGAGGTATTTTACACTATGGGCGATACAGTAATTCGGCATTGAACTGGTATAACGCCATGGATCCACGACCTGATTACTACCGATATTTGCCCTCCAATTTTTCAAGGTTTACACCCAGACTTGACATGAGAACTATCGAACAGTATACACAGCTTTGGAAATCTAGGGATCCTAAGGTCACCCAGTTGAACTGGGAAGAAATGTACCGTCAGAATCTGAATCCAGAGAATATTAGAAAAACGAACGGTGCTGCTTTGTATACTTTGGAACGCAGGCATTCTGACCTGATGGAAGGGACAGTGAACCTAACATTCAATAAGCTTTACCAAAACAATTTTAATCTAACAGCAGGTATTGAGGCTAGGAAGACGAGATCTTACCAGTATAAGACCATAGATGATCTGCTGGGAGCCGACCATGTCGTAGATCTAGACAAGTTTGCCGAACGGGAGAATCCGGGTAATGAAAATGTCAAGCAAAATGACCTTCTTTTTCCTAACCGAAAGGTTTATGAGGGCGATATTTTCGGCTATGATTACGATATAGATATTCAGGCTGTGAATGCATGGTTAAGCAATGGTTTTCAATCCAGAAATTTAGAGTTTTATTACGGTACAAAAATCAGCTATACCGATTTTCGTCGGGTTGGAAATATGAGGAACGGCCGGTTCCCTGACCATTCGTATGGGAAAGGTCCTAAATATGACTTTGTGGATTTTACGGTAAAAGCTGGCCTAACCTATAAGTTTGATGGCCGGAATTTCCTTTCTGCCAATTCTGCCTATATCACGGAGCCACCAGCTCCCGATCGATCATATGTGATGCCGCGGGTTACAGACCGAGTCGTTAAAGGACTATCTAGTAGCAGGATCCTCCATAATGATATCAATTATGTTTTTTCCTTGCCGCATCTATCTGGGCGGCTGTCACTCTTCCAGACTAATTTCTATGATCATTTGGAACGGATGAATTATTACCATGATTCCCAGCGGACCTTTGTCTTTCACAACCTAAGTGGAGTTGATCGGAAACATCGAGGAATTGAGGCAAGTGTAACCTACAGTCTGAACCAAAACTGGAATTTCGATTTTATTGGTACCCTAGCTGAATATTATTACAGCAACAATCCCATGGGGACCATGAACTCAGAAAATGGCCTTATGGTGAATTTGGAGGAGAAAGTTTACATGAAGAACCTCTTTGTCTCTGGAACGCCACAGGCAGCAGGAATCTTTGCTGCCAGGTATTTCTACGATTACTGGTTCCTGGAGATGAGTGGGAATCTTGTCAGCTGGAACTACATGTCCTCTGCTGCTTTGAGGAGAATGGCTTCCGTATATTCCACGGTGAACCCCTATCAAGATAGTTATGAATCATATAGGAAATTGACAAGCCAAGAGAGGCTAAGGGGAAATTTTACCTTGGATGCCTCGGTTGGGAAGTTGATCTACCTTCGGAACCGACGTGCCTTGAACTTTAATCTGTCAATTATGAACTTGCTGAACCAAAAGAATGTTGGGACTGGCGGTTATGAACAGGGCAGGTTGGATTTAGTATATCCAGATAGGTTCAATTCTCGATATTTCTATATGCAGGGTTTCAATGTGTTTTTTAATACAAGTTATAGGTTTTAATAAAGTTATTAGATGAAAAATATTAGGTTAATCTATTTTTTCTTGTTCAGCATGCTTTTCCTGGCATGTGAACGCGAGTATACCCCACCACCTTTGATTGAACCGGTCTATAAGGGTAAGCCGGATAACATCAGTATAAAACAGTTAAAGGAGCGATATAAGGACATTAAGGATCCGGTATTTTTGGAGGAGGAATTAATCATTAAAGGGATTGTGACTGCAAATGATGAATCTGGCAACATCTACAAGCAAATCTATGTTCAGGATGGGACGGCAGGCATTTATTTAGGTGTTGAACAAAATTCGGTCTATGTGACCTATCAGGTAGGTCAGGAGGTTTATGTGAACCTTAAGGACTTATATATATTAAAGTATGGTGGTGAATTGCAGATAGGTTTGGGGACGACCAATGCCAATAGGATTTCCTGGCAGAGTTTTCAGGAGAAGGTCAAGATGAATTCATGGCCAAACCCAGCAAATGTAAAATATAAAGTAATATCATTTGATAAATTGACGGACGATCTGGTCCATCAAATCGTGGAAGTTAGGGACATACGTTTTGTCAATGGCGGAAAAAGGACCTTTTCGGAAAAAAATGCCACCAGCAATGAGGAAATAAGGGATCAGGATGGGAAAGTCCTGGTAGTTCGGACAAGTAATTATTCGAATTTTTCCCAGGATCTGTTGCCTAGGGGGACAGGTAGCCTTATTGGGATATTAGGAAGGTTCAATGGTACCTGGCAGCTATTGTTGCGGACAAAGGCCGATGTTCTGAATTTTGATGGGGAAGATCCGGAAGAAGTCAAACCTACTGCCGGCAGTTTTTTCAAAGAAACCTTTGGACAGGGAACCTATCCTTCGGGGAATCGCCCAAAAATCAATGATTTTAAAGATTTTGATATGAAGCCCCCGGTTCAATATAAAGAAGATGCGAGTATTGCCGATGTTAGAAGTATATCGGGAGGAAATGGTGCCCACATCTGGCTGCCAGCCAATAGAGATGCTACGGTGGAGATTTCCGGAATCAATTCCCAAGGAAAAGGCGAAGTGACCTTAAGCTATCAACTGACAGCAAACCTGTTTGATGCATCGGCGTCAGCAGACCTTAACCAAATCCAGGTCAAGGTCAATGGACAATTGATGCCTGTCCCAAGTAAGCCCATATCGAATGCTGCAGGGGACAACAATAAGTGGTTTACAATCAGTATCCCTAAGATTCCGCCAGCCAATAATCTAAGGATTGAGTTTGTTTCCAACTCTGCTAACAACAAAATTGGTTTTAGATTAGATAATATTGAATTGGTAGGAGCGGATTCAGGAAAAGGCGGCAAGCAAGAAATCATTATTCCTCAATTGAAATAGCAGGCATGTTTAATATTCAAAATAAAAAATACCTTCTGTTATTTCTTTTTGCAGCAATATGGTTGAACAGCATCAGTCAGCACAGGAAATATTCTGTATATCCCATTGCATTCTATAACGTGGAAAACTTATTTGATACACAAAGGGATACTAGTATCCAAGATGAGGAATTTACACCAAAAGGCGGGATGAATTGGACCGAGGACAAATACTGGAAGAAGCAGGAGAAAATTGCCTCTGTGTTGAGCAGTATAGGAAGGAAATATGGTAAATCTGGGCCTGTAATTATTGGACTATCTGAAATTGAGAACAGGAGGGTAATAAATGACCTCATCAAACAGAGTGCTATTAAAGAAAATGGTTATGAAGTTGTGCATTACGAATCTCCAGACCGTCGAGGAATCGATGTGGCGATGCTCTACAATCCCAAGCTTTTTCGTTTAGTTCATGCCCAGATATTACCTTACCATCTGAAAAGTAAGCCGGATTATGTTACGCGCGATATTTTAATGGTCAAGGGAGTAATTGCCAACGAGATGGTCCACGTATTCATTAATCATTGGCCTTCCAGGTTTGGTTCTAAATCCTCTGAATTGCGCGAGCATGCTGCTGGTATAGTCAGAAACGCAGTGGATTCCATTTACCAGAAAAAACCTAATGCAAAGATCATCATCATGGGTGACCTCAATGACGATCCTGTTGATATCAGCGTAAAGGAGGTTTTAGGGGCAAAACGGCATAGTGAAAATGTAAGGCCTGGGGAGTTGTACAATACTATGTATAAGCATTATACACAAGGTATTGGAACATTGGGATATCTTGCCAAATGGAGCCTTTTTGATCAGATTATTATTTCAGAGCCATTATTGGGAGATGATCGGAGCAGTTTAAAATTCTGGAAATCTGAAATCTATAATCCCGATTATCTAATCACAAAGGACGGTCGGTACAAAGGTTATCCCCTAAGGACCTTTTCTGGGAATCTATTCCAGAATGGTTATTCCGATCACTTTCCCGTATTAATTTATTTGTTAAAAGAGTTAGATTGATTGAAAAAATGAACAACAGGAGAAAATGTTTTCAGGATAGTATAACAATAGGATTTGTCCTGTTAATTAGTGTTTTATTCGCCTCATGTAGCAAAACGGACCTTGAAGGAAGGAAAATAGTTTCCAAGACTGTTATGGTCTATATGTCAGCAAACAACAACTTAGCACCGGAAGCTTACGCAAATATCAATCAGATGGAGGCAGGCTATGCAGATTTTGGAGGGAAATTATTGGTTTATGCCAAGGTCTTTGGCCAAAATCCCAAGATTTACGAAATCGTTCATGATGATACCCCACAGATTGTCAGTAAGGTTTTAAAAGATTATCCTGAACACAATTCCTCCGATCCAAATATCATGAGAATGATATTTGAAGATATGGAGCAACTCGGAAAGGCAGAAAGTTATGCGGCCATACTATGGTCCCATGCTACCAATTGGTATCCTGGGAACTCGAAAATGGCAAAAGTCAAATCATTTGGAGACGATAATGGGGAGACCATGGATGTAATGGACCTAAAAAGAGCTTTGCCAAGGAATTTAGAATATTTGATTTTTGATGCCTGCTCCATGGGTTCTGTGGAGGTTCTGTATGAATTAAAAGATATTGTTCCCTATGTATTAGCTTCCCCAACAGAGGTCATCAGTGTTGGTCTGCCATATGACAAGATCATTGGACATTTTTTTGATAAGAATGTGGAAAAAGGACTCGTAAAAGCAGCACAGCTTTACTTTGATTTTTACAATAACCAGAAGGAATTGTTCCGTTCAGCTAGTTATTCCTTAATAAATATGAAAGAGATGGCCAATTTGGCTAAGACCATGGAAAGTGTTATCCAAACTGGAAAATATAGGCAAGTTTCCAGGAATGATGTGCAGAGGTTGGATCTTGATCCGAATATGGTTTCTACCGTACCTGCATTTGATCTTTTGGATTTCTGCGAGAAAAATTATTCGAAGGAACATGTAGCCATGATTAAGAGTCAAATCGATCGAACTGTCCTCTTTAAGGTTGCAACCCCTCAATTTTTAGGAACAGCAATTAATTCTTTTTCTGGGCTTTCCTGTTATATTCCTGTGCAATCTGAGAATGAATTTGCTAAATATTATCAGGGATTAGCATGGAATTCAGCCTCAGCTTATTCTAAATTTTTTTACTGGATATCATAAATATCACATAATTACTACTTGTTTTTTTAAAGGAGTTCATAGGATACTATGGCTCCTTTTTTCATTGTTTCCAAAATAGTAAATATTGCGATTACGAGATGGCCAAAAATTTTGTAATTCATAAATAAAAAAGGGGACCAAGTCCCCTTTTATCTTAATTTTCTTCTTCTTCGTTGCCTCCAAACAATCCCAGCTGCCCATTGGTGTCGATTTGGATATCATCAGGGTTGGTGATTTCAAAAGGGATATCGTCTGGTTCAGCAGATTTTGTTTCTTTAGGCTTTTCTGGTTCTACTGTTGTTTTTTCAGCCTTGACCTCCTTCTCAACCACATTCGGTGTTTCAGTTACTGCAATCTCACCTACCTCAGTTTCTTGTAAGGTTGAAAGGTCTTTCTCTTCAGAAAGAAGCTTAATCTTTTGTACCGTATGGAAAGATAACCTATTACCTTGCGCTTTCATTCCTTTTACATCTACGATTTCATTTAATTCCTGTTCTAGATGTTCGTGGGTCTGAGATTTTCCTTTCAGGATATCCAAGGAAACGACTGGAGTATCATTGTTGGTCAACAGAACCAATTTGCTTTCCTCAGGAATGAAACGAACTCGTTTTCCTACTGGATTATCATCAAAGTTGAATCTCTTGACAAAGTAGGTTCCAGATTTACTGTCCTGATGGATGGCCGTATAGATTTGTTCAGGAATGAATTTCTCCAGACGGATCATTTTCTCGTCGAAGTGATTGTTCAGGTCAAAGTTGCTCAACTCATAAGTTCCATCGTTGACAACCATTAAGATTTTGTCATCACCATCGAATTCGCCCAAGAACTTACCTCGATTATCGGCATTCAAGCGTTTTAGGATATCGTCATACCAGATCTTTCTTCCGGCAAGAGTTGACACCCCTGCGCTTTTAAAGGCAACCTTTTTAACGGGGTATTTGCTGACAATGTTTCCTTGGGAAGCACGTCCCTTGATTGCGATCTCAGCAAAATCCATATCAAAGTTCAGCTTACGCAGTTTTGAATGAGGTTTGAGCTGGATATTTACGATTTCGGCTTCTCCATTTGGATTGGCTGTGAAGTAAAGGATCTTAGTGCCTTTACTAGCTTTACCTATATCATAATCCTTATCCCTTGTGACTGCTGTCACGGAGAACCGCTTGATGTAACTGGTACCGGTAGCCCCATCTTTATAAATGGCGTTATATACGGTCCGGTCATCGCCTTTTTTGAAGACTGCAACATGGATAATATCTTTACCCACGAACACCTTGTCCTGTACTTTGACAACAGAATATTTACCGTCTGCGCGGAAAACGATGATATCATCGATATCCGAACAATCCGAAACCAATTCATCCTTACGCATATTGGTTCCAATAAATCCTTCTTCGCGGTTCACATAAAGTTTTGCATTGGCTAGGGCAACCTGGGTTGCTTCTACCTTATCAAATACACGAAGTTCAGTCTTCCTTTCTCTTCCTTTACTGTATTTTCCACGGATATATTCAAACCACTTAATGGTGTATTCTGTAAGATTTCTTAAGTTCTTTTTAACCTCTTTGATTTCATCCTCAAGGGCTTTCATTTGCTCATCTGCCTTTTTGACGTCAAAGCGCGTGATGCTACTCATGGGCTTGTCGATCAACCTCTTGAAATCTTCAGGTGTGATCGTACGGTAGAACTGATCAAAGAATGGCTCAAATAATTGGTTCAACACGGCTACCACGGTGTCGAAATCGCCAGCATTTTCATAATCAGAATGCTTATACATGCCTTCTTGGATAAATATCTTCAGCAAGGAGCTAAAGAAAATCTTTTCCTGGAGTTCATGCAGCCTGATTTCAAGTTCTTGTTTCAACAAGTTCTTGGTCTGCTTCGTATTTTCGATCAAGATATCATTGACGCTCATAAAATGAGGCTTGTTGTTCTTGATCACACAGGTATTTGGTGAAATGGAAGTTTCGCAGCCGGTGAAAGCATACAATGCATCAATGGTTACATCTGGAGAAATACCAGGGGCAAGATGCACAATGATCTCAACGAACTCAGCGGTATTGTCCTCAATTTTCTTGATCTTGATTTTTCCCTTTTCATTGGCCGAAACGATACTATCGATCAATGAGCCGGTTGTAGTGCCGAATGGGATTTCGGTGATGGCCAATGTTTTCTTGTCCCGCTCCTCGATCTTCGCGCGGACACGGATTTTTCCACCACGCTGTCCTTCATTATATCCCGTTACATCGGCCATCCCTCCAGTTGGGAAGTCCGGATAGATTGCCGGTCTTTCACCTTTTAAAACTTGGATGGATCCATCGATCAGCTCAATAAAGTTATGCGGCATGATCTTGGTCGCCAAACCTACGGCAATTCCTTCTGCTCCTTGAGCCAATAACAATGGAAATTTAACAGGTAGGGTGATCGGTTCTTTATTCCGCCCATCATAACTCAATTGCCAATCGGTGGTATCAGGATTGAAGACCACTTCATTGGCAAACTTAGACAGTCGGCCTTCGATATAACGAGGGGCTGCAGCAGAGTCTCCGGTAATCGGATCTCCCCAGTTACCCTGACAATCGATCAGTAAATCTTTTTGTCCTATTTGAACCATCGCATCCCCAATGGAAGCATCCCCATGTGGGTGGTACTTCATGGTATTACCGATGACATTTGCCGCTTTATTGTACCGTCCATCGTCCATTTCCTTCAGGGAATGGAGGATACGACGTTGAACGGGCTTGAAACCATCATTGATATGAGGTACCGCGCGGTCCAATATGACATAAGAAGCGTAATCCAGAAACCAATTTTCATATAGTCCCGACAAGGGGATGGTATTGCTTTGTTGGTCTTGATTTGGGTTTGAGTCGTTATTCTCTTCTATATCGTTGATTTCGTCACTCATGAAATTTTCGTAAGATTTTGATGGGTTTACAGGATTGATTTCCGCAAACCTCGTAAAAATACAAAATTCATTTTATTTGTCTTATTTTTAGGATTATTCTACAATCTATCAAAACCCTATCAGATGAAAAGACTTTTGACCCTCTTGTTATTTTGTTCCTTCCTGAATTTTCTTTTTGCCCAAAGTGCAAATTATGGCTTAAAGGAGAATATTTCTTATGTGCCTTCCAATGCGGATCCGTATAGCAAGGAACGCTGTCAAGTGGATGTGTACTACCCGAAGGATAAGAAAGATTTTGCTACCATCGTGTGGTTCCACGGTGGTGGATTGACGGAAGGAAGAAAAGAGATCCCGGCTTACCTGAAAGAAAAAGGTGTTGCTGTAGTTGGGGTCGGTTATCGACTGTCGCCCAATGTCAAGGTTGAAGATATCATCAAGGATGCTGCAAAAGCGGTTCACTGGACTTTCGATCATATTGCCGAATTTGGTGGCAGCAACAAAAAGATTGTTCTTTCCGGCCATTCTGCTGGAGGGTATTTGAACCTGATGCTTGCATTAAATTCCCGCTATTTAGCTGATGAAGGTATCAATGCGGACGATCTATTTGCTGTAGTTCCCTTCAGTGCTCAATGCATCAGTCATTTTACGGCCCGTGCCGAAAAAGGGATCCATATTAATCAGCCTGTTGTTGATGAATTTGCACCTCTCTTTTGGGTCCGGAAAAACGATGTGCCGATGACCTTGATCACAGGGGACCGGGAGCTTGAGATGGTCGGTCGATATGAAGAGAATGCCTACTTGGCCAGGATGTTTAAGATAGTAGGCCACACTCAAGTTAAATTATTAGAATTGGATGGGTATGATCATGGAATGGCCTATCCCGCTTTCCCGCTTTTATTGAAAGAAATCGAACGGTTGAATAAATAAATAAAAGTTTATTTTACTAATATTTTTAGTAATTTTGAGTTGTTTCATATTCGGAATTACTATGAATTTGGTTGATAATAAGCGTTTTGTGGCTCATTTGGACTTGGATACGTTTTTTGTAAGCGTAGAACGTCTGAAGAACAGTAAGTTCATTGGTAAACCTTTGATTGTGGGAGGGATGAGTGACCGTGCGGTAGTTTCGGCCTGCAGTTATGAGACCCGGAAATTTGGAGTCCATAGTGCGATGCCGATGAAACTGGCTTTGCGTTTATGTCCGCATGCTATTGTGGTACGGGGCGATATGGACAGTTATAGCTATTATTCGAGGGTGGTGACCGATGTGGTTCGGGAGACTGTTCCGGTAATGGAAAAGGCGAGTGTGGATGAGTTTTATGTGGATCTGACCGGAGTTGACCGTTTTTTCGGTTGTAGCCAGTTTATGATAGAGCTGAAAGGGAAGATCCAAAAGGAGAGTGGTCTGCCAATTAGTTATGCTTTAGCATCCAATAAGCTGATCAGCAAAGTGGCGACCGATGATGCGAAACCCGATGGACGCAAGGAGATATTGCATGGCCTAGAAAAAGATTACCTGGCTCCTCTGAAAATCCAACGGATGCCGGGGATAGGGGATAAGACCAGCATGCTCCTGCTGCAGATGGGCGTCAAAACGATCAAGATATTGAGTGAGATCCCCCTTCCAATGATGCATAACCTTTTAGGGAAAAACGGGATTGACCTTTCCAGAAAAGCCAATGGCATTGATCCTTCACCCATTATTCCCTATTCTGAACAAAAGAGCATCGGGACGGAAGAAACCTTTGTGCAAGATACCATCAACATGCAGTTCCTGAACAGTGAATTGATCCGGATGACAGAACGGTTGACTTTTCAATTGCGCAAGCAGGAACGATTGACCGGTTGTGTTACGGTGAAATTGAGGTATGCCAATTTTGATACCGTCAGTAAACAGATGGTGATTTCCTATACCGCCTCTGATACCGTATTGCTGAAGAAGGTCAAAGAACTTTTTGCTAAGCTCTACGACCGCCGGATGCTGGTTCGGTTGATCGGGGTTCGGTTCAGCCATCTGGTACAGGGATCACAACAGATCAATCTATTTGAAGACACTGAAGAGGCTGTGCGCTTATACCAAGCCATGGATGCCATGCGAGCTCGATATGGCGATGAGGCAATCAAACGGGCGATATCCTTAAAAGAAATTAATACAAAGGATCGGAGCCCCCATTTTTAACATTCCTTGGATTGCAGCAGCTTTAAGGAAGATTTCTTATAGGTCAACTGTCGAAAGGTCTGCAGATAAGATGAAGCCATGATTTCCCAACCGTAGTGCTCTAAAGTAAAGGTTTGATACGATTTTGCCAAGGCCTGATATCCTTCTGTATTATCTAGGACTGCATTTAATTGGTCGATCCAGCGGTCTGAATCATTGGAAGGCAGAAGGATCCCATTTTTCTGATGTTGAATAGCGTCGGTTATTCCTTCCAGAGAAGAAGCAAGGACCAGGGTGCCAGCCAATGAAGCTTCTAAGCAGACCAATCCAAAACCTTCCATATCACCAGATACCTGAATGTTGGGCATCAAAAAAGCCGATGCATGCCCTAAAAGCGATTGAAGATGCAGAAAAGGAACCTTGCCAAGATGTTTTACCCGAGAGTTGACGATGGGGTCTTGCAAAAGCTTTCGGATCTCGCTTTCATCTGAAGGGTATCCCAAAAAAAGAGTAACCAAGTGATATGTTTTTTTAGGAAGTATACGAAGGATTTTTTCCGTAAAACTAGCTTTTTGATTGAAAGGGCCAATCATCAGCAGCTGAAAGTCGGAAGGCATTTGAGGGACAACTTCCCTCAATAACCAAGCGAAGCCTTTTCGTTTAACGGGACGGCCCAGGGTAACCATGTATTTCTTGTTGAGATCAATCTGTGGGTAATAATGTTTGATCTGCTCCAATGGAACCGGTCTAGATTTGGCAATATCATGGTCAACGCCATTTTTGATGACGGTTATTTTATCTTCGGAAATGCCACGACGGATGGCAGCTTTTGCAGTGGCTGAGCTAACGGTAATGATGTGGTCATATTCATTGAAACGTGGCAGGATTCTCTTCTGAAAGTATCTCAAAGGGAACACCACATCCAGCCCATGCAAGGTAACCACTCTTTTCAAATGTTTATAGCCGGAATGAAAGAGCGCAAGCGATGCAATGAGTCCGTCATTAAAATGGATCAGTTGAATATTGGGATGGAGTTCCAATGTCCTTAGGATATTGCTATTGAGGTTCCAGAAAAACTTCAACAGGCTCTCTTCCCCTTTTCGGTAAACCAGCATATGGACCTGAACCTGTGGATGCTTGCTAAGGGCGTTGATCAGTTCAAAACTTTGTTTTTCCATTCCTCCTGTTGCAGGTGGATATTTATGACTAACAAATAATATTTCCATTTTTCAGCGTAGATGATTGTGTACTGTCCTTTTTGACAAATAGGTATAAAATAAACCCGACAGCTATCCAGAAAAGCTGTCTTGCGCGGCGAAGGATGGAGGCCGATATCCAGATACTAGAGGCACTGATGCCTATGATCTGCAGCATCATCTTGTTTCCAAGCTCTTCCACTCCCAATTGTCCGGGAACAAAGGCTCCCGCACTTTTAAATACAATGACGCCCATATCCAGCAGCAAACCATGCATAGGCTCTACATCAAAGCCTAAAAAAAGAAGGATGAGATAGAATTCCAAGCTGCCGATAATCCAATGGATACCAGCCAAGAGGTAAGAGTACCAAAATAACCTTGGGTTAAACCGATAGGACTTTCGGATATTGAATATCAATTGTAAGACCTTTGATCTGAGTTTTTTCCAAAAACCATCGATATCTTCACTGTTCTCAGGTTTTGAAGAGGATCTGCTAAAGATGAGCCAATAGAAAAAAACTAAGTTCAACAGGATCAAGAATGAAATAAAGACATAGAAAGCAACTCCTATGCTCTTCAATGCAGCTTGCCCAGCTTCCATGCCACTCAGCCATAGGCAGGCAATCAGGAACAAGAGGATCTGTGAAAGTACCACTGTGATCCTGGACGTCGCAACAGAACTTAAAGCTACTTCGGTGGAGATTCCATAAGGTTTGAGCATTTCAGCTTTCAGTAAATCGCCTCCGACTATGCTCGTTGGATTATACTGACCGACGGTTTCGCCAATTTGACGAACCGCAAACATCTTCATCAAACTGATTTTCTTGCGGTCCTCAGCCAGGCAGACATACCAAGACCAGGTGCCAAAAAAATAAGCCAAGAAAGTAACCCCAAGGATATAGATGAATCTATATCCAATTGTTAGCAATTCCTTTTTTATAGCTGAGAAATCGGTGTTGAGGATATAGACAGCTATAAAACCAAGTATGATGAGGATAAGCCCAGTTTTGACCGTTTTTTTGCTGATCCTTAGTTTCCTGCCCATGCAATACCGTTTATGGGTTCGGAAGCTAACTCATGGATGTCATCAAAATAAGTTTGTGCCAGCTCTCCCCAATCCAATTTTCTTACATAATTCAGTCCAGCCTGTTGGAATTCATTTTTTATTTGGGGGTCGCTCAGGATCTTATGGATGAAATACATGTATTCCAAGGCATTGTTGGGCACACATTTGTAACCATTTCTCCCATGTTCAATTAAGCTGGAACTCCCTCCACCATTGGCAATGACACAGGGAAGACCGGATGCCATGGCTTCTATGACCACGTTTCCATAAGTTTCCGAAGTAGAGGTGAATAGGAACACATCAGAAGAAGCATATAGTTTTGATAGTTCAGTATGGTCTAATTTTCCCAAGAAATGAGCTGTAGGCATCAGCATTTCTGCTTCTTCCCTTGCAGCTCCATCGCCTGCGATAATTAAGTTATATTCAAATTTTGATTTTTTGAGATGCTGATAAACGTCGATTAAGGTTTGCACGTTTTTCTCCCAGACCAAGCGGCTCGCAAACAAAATATTGGGCTTGTCGTTTTTTGTGATATTCCGGATATAGGCACGGTCAGCTTTCTCAGGGTTAAACAATCTCAGGTCGATACCCCTTTGCCATAAAGTCAAACGATCGGATTGTATCCCAATTTCCTTAAGTTCATCCATGATATTATTGGCGGGCACATAAATCTTATGGCAACTGTTGTAGAAGCGGAGCATAGCTTTGCGCATCCAATATTCTGCAGGCCTGATCAAAGAAGATAGATTGCGGAGATAATAAGCGATATAAGAGATAAAGTGGGTGTGATAGATACTCAGGATCGGGATGTTCCTTTTCCTTGCATATTTCATGGCAAAGAACCCTAAAAGGGAGGGAGTTGCGATATGTATCACGTCCGGAGCAAAATTATCCAAGGCTTCTTCCAGTTTCCATTTTGATAATTGGGGAACTGCCAATGAATAATCATCATTGATCGGAATACGGAAGGTCGGGACTTGATAAGATTGATGCATCTTGAAGTTTTCAGGACCTTTTCCATAAATGAAAAGGTAAGAAAAAGCCGTGTGATCGATTCGGTTTATGATCTGAAACATGGTCCTTGAGGCCCCGTCAAAATCTTCTATGAGAATCTCAGAAAAAAAAGCAACTTTCTTCATTTAGAATTCAAATTGTCTATCGGGTAAAAGTATAGGCTCAGTGTTTCTTTATTGCTAATTCGGTGTTATGCTATTGTGAATGAAATGTTTAGGAATGATGAAGTCTTAATAAATCCTAAATATCAAATCAACAAACCTTTAATCTTGCCTTAAGATTAGATTTAACCGTGTACGGTAGTTTTGCTATAGGAATTACGATTGATAGATATGCTGATCAACCTTCCTTATCCTCAGAAAAGTAAAGCGTGGCATTTCAGGTTTATAGTACTGATGTCGATTATTTTCTCCCTTGTTTTTATGTTCAGTTACAAGCGAAGCAATGGCTCCAAAGCAATGCCTTTGCTGAACTATCCTGAACTGGAACATAGATCTTCGGGAGAATTATCGCTATTGACCTATAATATTGCAGGACTTCCGCAACTGATTTCCAGTGCCGAAACTCCAAGGGCGGCCAGTATCCGGACCATTGGTGAGCGGATCAACCGCTTTGACATTGTCAATGTTCAAGAAGATTTCAATTACAATTTTGAATTGTATGCTTCCAACCTGCATCTATTTCGAACCGTAAGCATGGGAGCCGTTCCTTTCGGGGATGGTTTGAGTACCCTTTCCAAATACCCTATTAAAGACTCCGAACGAATTTCCTGGAATGACTGTAGCGGCAGTGATTGCTTGACACCTAAGGGCTTCAGTTATGCCCGATTAGAGATTGCCAAGGATGTGTTCCTGGATGTCTATAACATACATGCCACAGCCCAGGACAATAGGTCTGCGGTCGTTGCAAGAAAGAAAAACCTAGAGCAGTTCGCGAACTACATAAAAGAAAAATCTGCAGGACAACCTTTGTTGATCATGGGAGATTTCAATGCACATTATGCCTTTGCTGAAGATAATGTGCGGACCTTCCAAAAAGAGATGGACTTAGTCGATACCTGGGTTTTTCTTCGAAACCAAGGCCGGCTGCCCGAGCATGAAGATAACTTTATTGCACAGCATGCTTTGTCCGTAACAGACGACTGCGAGAGCATCGACAAGATTTATTTTCGCAATAGCAAACAGTTGATATTCAAACCAAAAAATTACCAAGTGCAACATGAGCTTTTCAGTACGGATACGGGCGAACCTCTTTCTGATCATTGTGCTATCTCATTAAAATTGGAATGGGAATTGAACGATTCCTTAATGACTTCTGATAAGAAATCTAAGGTCATTGATCAATTAGAAGGTTTTCATGGTGGTGAGTAACAAAAACTTAATGTAGAATTCCCATTTAGATAATTTGAAGAAGATACTTTTATTTCATATAAGTTAATAGATGACCATACTTTTTATACTCGCAGCGGTAATTATAGTTTTACTATTTGTTTTCAAGAGCTTAAAGGGAAAGCTGATTTCCGTAGCTATCCCCCAAGAAGAATCCTCTTCAGAACGTTTTTTACAAGGGAAAATATCATTGCTGACCTATAATATCGCAGGGTTACCCCAAGGGATCTCGGCTGCAAAGCTCCCTCGGAAATTCAGTATTGCTGAAATCGGTGAAAAAGTTGAGCCTTATGATATTGTCAATGTCCAAGAAGATTTTAACTATAATACTTCTTTTTATTCCAAGAACTTACATCCTTATCGTACGCAGACCAAAGGGAAGATTCCAATTGGCGATGGTCTGAATACCTTGTCCAAGTATCCTATCATTGAATACAGAAGGATTCCATGGCGCCATTGCAGTGGTCCTGACTGTTGGACAGTGAAAGGGTTTAGTTTTGCACAGATCCAACTGGCCAATCAAGTCACTGTCGATGTTTATAATGTGCATGCAAACTCAAGCGATGTTGCTCGCGCTGCTCGGGCAAGAAGGGAAAACTTTAGACAGTTGGCGACTTATATCAACGATAATTCTGCAGGTAGACCTTTAATCGTCATGGGTGATTTTAATGCCCATTATGCTTATAAAAGAGACAATTTGCATGAATTCCTTTTGACCACGGGGCTTTCTGATGGTTGGGTACAATTTCTACGTAAAGGTGTTTTTCCAGAGGTTATTCCCAAGTTTATTGCGCAGCATATGTTGAGCCTCAACAACGATACGGAGAGTTTAGATAAGATTTTCTTTAGAAATAGCGAACACCTGAAATTTCAGCCAATGGACTATCAGGTCGAGATCCAGCATTTCACGAGCGCTGATGGGGAAGCCCTGTCTGACCACTTAGCGGTTTCCATGAAGCTAAACTGGACCTGGGAAGATTAATCTCCATAATAGCTGATTGACCATTTAGTATATAATTAGTAATAATAGATTTAGCTGGGCTACAATAGCTCAGCTTTTTTGTAAGTATTTTTGCTAATATTTTTAGTAAAATGAATTAAAAAAACCTTAATCTTGTAAAATGTTTTTGAATTGCAAGACCTGGTTTAGTTTTCATTATGGAACCTTTCCTACAAAGGATTTGGTAGAAAGTGCGCAGTCTTTAGGGATTAAGGCCATGGCTTTGACAAATATCAACAGTACGGCAGATTGTTGGGATTTTGTGCTCAAATGTCAGGAAGCAAACGTCAAACCTATTGTAGGGGTCGAAATTCGCAATGAAAACGAATTATGTTATATCCTTTTGGCGAAAAACAATGCCGGTTTATACGTCATCCAGAGTTTCCTTTCCTTTTATAAACAGAGGAAGTTGGATTTCCCCAAAAAGCCACCTTTTGAATCCGATGATCTTTGGGTCATCTATACTTTTGAGAATCATCCTGAGATCGAAGAGCTAAGGTCAAATGAACTCATTGGATTAAGGAAAGAGGATCTCAATAAATTGAGCTGGCAAGAAGCACTTCAAGCTGATTGCTTGGTCGTGCTGCAACCTGTGACCTATCAAGATAAGACTTACTATGACCTGCATCGGATCTTAAGGGCAATTGCTAAGAATACGCTACTGTCGAAATTGGTCAAAGAGGATTATGCCAGGCCAAATGAGACCTTGATGGATGAAGAAAGCTTGGTCTCTGCCTATGCAAAGTTCCCATCTGTTATCAGCAAGACCATGGAAGTGATCAAGAGCTGTTCGATTGAAATGACTTTCCATGTCGATAAAAACAAGAAACACTTCACCGCGAGCATGGATGATGACCATGAACTGTTAAGAAAGTTGGCTATTGAAGGCTGCAAGATCCGATATGGCAGCAAGAACAGAAAGGCCATGGAGCGGGTGGAAAAGGAACTTGCCATTATCAAGCAATCTGAATTCAATTCCTATTTTTTGATTGTCTGGGATATGTTGCGGTATGCCAATGAGCAAGGGTTCTATCATGTGGGGCGGGGGAGTGGTGCCAACTCGGTCGTTGCCTATTGCCTGCGCATTACCGATGTAGATCCCATCAAGCTAGATCTATATTTTGAACGGTTTTTAAATCCCAACCGGACTTCTCCGCCAGACTTTGATATTGACTTTAGCTGGAAAGATCGTGATGCCATTTTTGAGTACCTGTTTATGCGCTATGGTCGTCAGCATGTCTCTTTACTGGGAATGTACAATACTTTTCAGCGTAGGGCCATTGTGAGGGAACTGGGAAAGGTATTTGGCCTGCCTAAAGAGGAGATCGATGAACTGGTGCATAAGCGAGAATGGAGTGCTGAGGATAAAATCCAACGGTGGATCCAGAAATATGGAGCCCTGTTGGTTGATTTTCCTAGCAACATCAGCGTCCATGCCGGCGGAGTGCTGATCAGTGAAAAACCATTGAATGAATATGGCGTATTGGAATTGCCACCAAAGGGATTTCGGACCCTTCATATGGATATGTTCGAGGCCGACAGGATAGGGCTCTTTAAATTTGATATCCTGAGTCAGCGTGGATTGGGGCATATCAAAGACGCCCTAGGGTTGGTACAGAAAAATAAAGGTAAGCATGTCGACATTCATCAGGTAGAACGCTTCTTTGAAGATCCCAAGCTTGCAGAAATGATCCGCAAGGCAGATACCATTGGCTGTTTTTATATCGAGAGCCCAGCTATGCGGCAGCTTTTGGGCAAACTGAAATGTTCAGACTACCTTACCCTTGTGGCGGCCAGTTCGATCATTCGGCCAGGAGTCGCTCAATCGGGCATGATGAAACAGTATATCGAACGCTATCATGATCGCGATAAAATCGAATACCTGCACCCTAAAATGAAGGAACTCCTCGAAGAGACCTTCGGTGTGATGGTCTATCAGGAAGATGTGATCAAGGTTGCCCATCATTTCGGCGGGATATCCTTGGAGGAGGCCGATATCCTGAGACGGGCCATGAGCGGAAAGTACCGTTCTGAAAATAAGTTTGAACTGATGCGTGCGAAATTCTTTTCAAACTGTAGGGAACAAGGCTATGATGAATCCGTCACCACTGAGGTATGGCGGCAGATGGAGAGCTTTGGTGGTTATTCCTTTGCCAAAGGGCACTCAGCCTCCTTTGCTGTGGAAAGTTATCAGAGCCTTTACCTCAAAACGTATTATCCCTGTGAATTTTATGTCGCCGTTATCAATAATTTCGGCGGCTTTTATCGCACGGAATTCTATTTCCATGAATTACGGAGGAATGGCGGTATCATCCAACTTCCATGCTTAAACAACAGCGACCATCTTACCAATATTACCGAGCAACAGGTCTATGTCGGTTTTATCCACTTGCAAGGTCTGGAACAGGAGTTTGCCAATCAGATCGTGGAGGAAAGACAGCGAAACGGGCCTTACAAGAGCTTGAATGATGTCCTGCAGCGATTGCATCCGGCTCCCGAACAGCTCAATATCCTGATCCGGATCGGAGCATTGCGGTTCACGGGCTTGGATAAGAAAACCTTGCTATGGGAAGCAAACTTCAGGAATAAACGGACAGAGAAAGATGATCCCGTAACACTTTTCCAAACGGAGGAAATCAAGTTTTCCTTGCCTGAATTTGAAAAGAACAGGATGGATGACCTGCGTGATGAACTCGATCTCTTGGGCTTTGTCGTGGGTGACTTCTTTGAGCTGTTGAATAAGGAGCATCTGAAAGGGTCCGTCTTGGTCAATCAGTTGCCTAATCTCCTTGGCCAACAGATCAAGATCATAGGCCGATTGGTGACCTTGAAAGAAACCCGAACCATTAAAAAAGAACGGATGTGTTTCGGGACATTCCTTGATGTGGAGGGAGACTGGTTGGATACCGTGCATTTTCCACCCGTACTCCGTCAATACCCTTTCCAGGGAAGCGGCTTTTATGAACTCCACGGAAGGGTTATGGAAGAATTTGGAGTGTACAGTGTCGAGATCTCTGCCATGCGGAAGCTCGGCTTCAACATTCAGCAGGAGGTATAAAAATACAAAAGACATAAAGTTCGCCTTATGTCTTTTGTCTTAAGTCCGAAAAACTTACTCTTCGTCTTTCTTCTTGAATTTATCTTGCGGAAGCTCTTCATAAGGGAGCTCTTCAGATTCATTGATCTCTTTATAGGTCATTTCAGAATGCGGAGTTTCCTCTGGACCATCTACCGTGACATTGACATCAACTTCAATTTTTTTCTTGGTCTTAGGCATCCGGACAATTCCCCATTTCATCAGCAGTTCTTGAGTCGAATTCCGCTTGAGATGGAGTTTCTCTGGCTCACCAATCAAGAAACCGAATGCTTCCATATTTGGGTTTGCATCAAAAATAACCTTCAACGTTGCGATAAAAGGCAGCGCAATGATCAAACCGGCCAATCCAAATAACATCCCGCCCAATAGGATTCCGATGATTGCCATCAATGGATTGATGCTGACCTTGGAACCCACAATATTTGGTGTAATGATGTTACCCTCCAGAAATTGCACCACTTGAAACCATGCCACCACGCCCAACGCGTATAGAGCACTATCTTTTGTGGCCAATGCAAATAATGCAGGCAAGATCGATCCAATGGCAATACCTATATAAGGAAGCAACATCAGCAGGGAGGCCAATGAGCCGAAAAACCAAGCATAGTCAATTCCCATCGCCATGAGCCCCACCGTATTCAGTACAGCAACAATTCCCATGACGGTAATCAGCCCAACCAAATAACTCTGAACCACATCGTATATTTTGTTCAACACCTCATTGACTTTACTCTGAGGAGTTGTTTTAAAAGCTTTAAAGAAAAATTCGCGAAAGAAATCACGGTAATACAATAGGAAAAAGCTCAATAATGGAACCAAGATGGCACTGGCCAGGATATTCCCAATCGAGCCAAATGTACTGGATACCATACCTCCGGCATTCTCCATGGCTTTTTCACCCTGCTCGCGCAATTTTTCCATCACTTCAGTCCTTTCAATGCCGAATTGACTTTCCAGCCACTTCTGCCCACCCTCTAATACAGACATCACTTTGTCCGTGATCGCTGATGCATCCTTACCGATCAAGATACTCTCATAAACAATAAACCACGATAAACCCGAGATAATTGCTATGGCAACAATGACAGCCAAGATTGCTGAAAAGGCCTTTCCAAGGCGGATTCTTTCAAATAATCTTGCCAATGGATAAAGGGAAATTGAAATCAGGATTGAAAAAATGAGCGGTAATAGAACACCCTGGGTAAAGTACATGACGGCAATGATAAGAACCAAGGCCATCAAGCTCGATGCAAGCTCAAAGGAATACGGTCTTTTGGTTTGTTTATTTTCCATACGAATGCTATAACAGGTTATTAGTTTTTTTGTTTTTTGAATTCCAGTAAATCACATAAAAATATGCCAGCAAAATGATCAGGGCATTCCCATAGAAAATATACGGAATCCTAAGGATTTCATCGTGATAGATATATCCAGCAAATAATGCGCCACCTCCAATACCAGCTTCCAGAGCGATATACATGGTCGCCATGGCTTTTCCACGATATTGTGGCAGCGAAAGATCAATGGTCCAGGCATTGACTGCTGGCGAAAAAATACCCGTACCTATCCCGTACAGGCAGGCACCGATCACCAATTGAGCAATGCTATTTCCAAAACCGAGATACAAAAGAGAGATAGCGACCACAACCAGCCCTACTTTCATCACACTGATCCTACCGTAGCGATCGGCCACTTTCCCCGAAACAAATCGAATCCCTATGGATGCCAAGGTATAGGCCGTGAAAAACAGCCCCTTATTTACTATGCCTAAATGTTCGCTCCAATCCGGAATCAAAGTCAAAATCACACCATAAGCCGAGTAGGAGAGTAGCGTAACGATTGCTGCAGGAATAACACGCACTTCAATAATATCACGGCGGGAAATCTTGAGCATCTTAGGCGAGAATCTATTTTTATCTTTCAGGGTTTCCTTCATGTTCATCACGATAATGATGGAAAGGAATGCAAAAGCTGAAGAGCTATAGAACATGGTATTCAGATCATACTTTAGGGCAATATAACTTCCGATCGCCGGTCCAACGGCACCACCGATGCTGAAACATAGTCCATGCATCCCCAATGCCTCACCCCAACGCGTCGATGGGATAATATCTGCGATATATGCCGAGGTGGCCGTGGGCTTAAATCCAGTGGAGAAACCATGGACTAAGCGAAGGAGAAAGAATCCAGCAACACTGCTCAGGATAGGGTATAAAAAACCACAGATGACACAGATGGTAGACCCTATGGCCATCACAGGTACTCGGCCCCATTTGTCCGTCAATCTGCCACTAAATGGCCTTGAAATCCCAGCTGTAAGCGTGAAAAGAGCAATGATCAGGCCCTTGTGGGCTGCACCTCCCAAAGAGGACAGGAAGTTGGGTAACTCTGGAATGATCATGTTGAAACTCGCAGAGAATAGGAGCGAGCTCAAACAGAGCAGTCCAAATTGTATTGTATATAAAGGTTGATCTTCGTTTTCTATATTATCCATTTTTCTTTTCCATATTTTGTCGCGTCAATTCTGAACAAAATATTGTTGTCGCCACTGCAACATTTAATGACTCAGCCTTGCCAACCCGTGGAATGGTCACTGCCTGATCAATTTTGGGGATCAAGCTTTCCCTAATTCCATTTCCCTCATTGCCCATCATGATAAACCCTTCATTCCCAAAATTGGTCCCATAAATAGAATCTCCGTCCAATAAAGCTCCAAAAACCGGCATGCTATTTTTCTGAATGAACTCTTCCAGATCCAGATAGTGTAATTTAATACGGGAAAGTGAACCCATGGTTGCCTGTACGACCTTCGGATTGTACGCATCTACAGTGCCTATTGAACAGATAATGTTTTCAATCCCGAACCATTCCGCCGTACGGATGATGGTTCCCAAATTGCCCGGATCTTGAACATCATCCAAGATCAAACTATGCCTGCCCTGTAAATCCTTTACCTGTAATTGATTAAAATGAGGGATTTCCACTAAAGCCAAAGCCCCTTGCGGATTCTTTAAGCCACTTATTTTCCCAAACTCTGCCTCACTAAGCTCTTCAAGTTTTATATTTTGCGGTATTTTGCCCAATTTTGCAGCGGCATCTACTGTCGCAAATATTTTACTTATCTTGTAGCTGGAATGTATAAACTCCAAAACGGATTTTATGCCCTCTACCACAAATAAGTTATGCTGAGTTCGAAATTTTTTATGCTGCAATGAAGTAATTAGACTGATTTGAGCTTTTGACAACATGGGATGAATGACTAATAAAAGAAGTTTATTATTTTTTGCAAGTATAACGTTTTTGTCGCTAATTATTGCGTCCTGTCGATCTGCGAAATACCTCGACGACAATCAATACCTCGTCACTGATGTCGATCTAAATGGCGTAACTCCCGAATTGAAAGAACCCGCAGGCATGTATGTGGCCAATGAAATCCGTCCGAATTCTCCGCTCTATCTAACCATCTATAACATGTTCAATACCCGAGATGGTCAATATAAAACGGAAAAAATAAAAAATGTCGGTGAGGCTCCGAGAATCCTAGACTCAGCGGTAGTCGAGCTATCGGCGACCCAAATTCAACGCTTTCTCCAAACCAAAGGTTATTTTAATGCCAAGGTTGAACCTCATATAGAATTCAATAAAAAGAAAGCAAAAATCAACTTCAATGCGAACCTGGGAAATCCCTATACCATTCGGGAAATCGATAGGACAGTAGAGGATCCCGCAGTAGATTCCATCTATCAAGAAAAGGTCGTCCCAATTAGTCCCCTAAAATCAGGAAAACGTTATGACGCTTCTGATCTTTATCTGGAAAGAGAGCGCTTATATACCAATATGAGAGAATCGGGATACTATGATTACCTAAGGCAATATATGCGCGCTGGAATTGATACCATTGACTTGGATAATCAAGCTGATTTATTGATCCAGGTGTCCAATAGAGAGGATTCAACTAAACATAAGATTTATTATATTGACAGTGTGTACTTTACGGTAGAAGCTGCCGATCCGGAATTAAAGAAGAATTCTGAGGGTAAATTTGACAGCCTGACCAAGATTTTCTATACCGATCAAACCGGCAATTTTAAACTTAGACCATTATCCAGATATGCATTCCTGAGAACAGGACAAAAGTTCAATAGTGCGAATGAGGAATTGGCCTACGACCGTTTATATGAAATGAATGGTTTCCGATCGGTAAAGATCAATTACCAGCAAAAAGATTCCAATAAATTGGATGTCCATTATAATGTGGTGCCACGTTCTGCCATGAGCAACCAGATTGAAGGCGAATTTACTTTCAGCTCTGGAATGAGCGGTTTTAACGTGGGTAATACCTTCTCCCATCGAAATGTCTTCGGGGGATCGGAAACCATTGAGGTCAAAATGCGCTATGGAGTCCTTTTTGATTCCAGGTTGCCGGGTAGCTTGGCCGATAAGATCTTTAACAATGACTTTCAGGTAGGGGTTAACCTGTCCTTTCCTAGGTTATTGACCCCTTTCCGGGTTCGTAGCGTGGGTCGATACGGTTTGCCTAGAACCACCTTTTCATCTAGTTTGCAATTGTTCTTTCAGGATCAAACCTATGCCAACAGGTATTGGATCAATAGCTTAAACTACATCTGGTATGAGGCAACCAATAAGATGCATAGTCTGACTCCGGTGGTTATCGAGTATAGACACGGACAGCTGAACGAAGAATTTAAACAGAGTCTGATCGATCAGGGCTATGGCCTGTATGTTCGAAGCAATGACCGAAAATACTTTGGCCTAGGTGCACAGTATGCCTATACCTACAACGGACCTAAATTAACAACCAAAGAAAACTTCAGTTATTTCAGGGGAGCGGTCGATGTCAGTGGAAATCTGTTAGGAGTGTTGGGGAATGTCATGAAATTTAAGCAGAATCAAGACGGAGAGAAGTTGATCTTTGGGGTGCCATTTCTGCAATATGTGAAAGGTGAAATAGACTATCGTTGGTACCGACATCTGGGCGGCAATAAGCAGTTTGTATTTCGGGTCAACTCCGGTGTTGCGGTTCCTTATGGTAACAACTCTTCCCTGAACATGATTTTTGAAAAGAGTTTCTTTGCAGGGGGTATGAATGGTATCCGAGCTTGGCAAGCCCGTACGCTTGGTCCAGGAGGCTATAACCGTTCTTCCATCAATCCTGAATTCCGTGTAAACCTGAGAAACCTCGATCAGCTTGGTGAAATAAAGTTGGAAACCAATGCTGAATTTCGTTTTCGCATGCTGAACAATTTCTTTGGGGCCAAGTTAAATGGTGCCACATTTTTAGATGCTGGAAACGTTTGGAGGATACGTGAAGATATTATCAATCCGAATGGGGAGTTCCGTGGGGATAAATTCCTTTCGCAAATTGCACTGGGCACTGGTTTCGGTCTTCGTGTCGACCTAGATTATTTTATTATCCGTTTAGATGCAGGTCTTAAACTGAAAGACCCACAGTTTTCAGGTTCGGATCAATGGGTTATCAAGGACTTCTTCAATGCCAAGAAATTCAAACAGGATTATTATCAGACCAACTGGCCAGACCGATATAGCTTTATCCAATATAATTTCGGGGTAGGGATGCCTTTCTAGAGCAGGCCTTTCAATCCCATGATACTGCTTTCGATCAACTGTCGAACATCCAATCCTTTGCTATAGTTCAGGTAGAAATAAATAGCAGCTAGAATTAGCAGGGTAATCAAGAAGCGTTTGAACTTATAGGCAATATACAGGATCAATAAGGGGATAATGATCAGTAGAAACCCACTGATTTTATATGGAGTAATACCTTTGTCGGTCACTCGTAGGAAAAAAAGCTTCCCTAAATCGGACCCTGCGAATTTATGCTTAAAAAATACAAAGGTTGAAGATTCAATGGGATTGCTTGTAACAGCCACACCATCGGTAAATTTCAGTTCCTGCGAAAAACCATTGATAGTGAAATTATAATTGCCGTTGACCGTATTGTCTGTTTTTTCAGCAGTATCGATGGCAATTATCGCTAATTTTCCATTCTGCGAAAGGTTTTCCTTTACCGTAAAGTCCTTAATAATTGTGTTTTGCGCCAGCAATTCTAGAGGCATAAGGTACAAGATACCAAGGCATAAGAAAAGAAACCATCTGTTTTTCATGATGCAATGATACAAAATTGCATGGATTCTAAAAATGGATAGGCTACAAATTCAAGTTTATTAATTGCGGAGGTCTTCTTATCTTTGCTCACGTTACAAATAAAAAAGCATAATTATATGTTGCAATTAAATTACATCCGCGAAAATCGGGACCATGTAGTTGAAAGGCTTGGAGTTAAGAATTTCAACGAAGTAGAATTGGTCGATCAGATCATTGCTTTAGACGAACAACGTCGCAAAACTCAAAATCAATCTGACTCTGTTGCAGCTGAGGCAAACTCGTCCGCTAAGCAAATTGGAGACTTGATGCGTCAAGGTAAGAAAGAGGAAGCTGAAGCAATAAAATCGCGTTCTGCATCATATAAAGAGCAAATCAAAGAGCTTTCAGAAGCATTGGATAAAATCGAAAAAGAACTGCACGATAAGTTGATCCAATTGCCGAATCTTCCTTATAAACTGGTTCCTGCTGGATTGACTCCAGAGGATAATGAAGTGGTTTTAGAAAATGGAACGGTCCCTCAGTTACCTGAAGGAGCATTGCCTCACTGGGAATTAGCAGCTAAATACGATATCATTGATTTCGAATTAGGTACTAAGATCACTGGTGCTGGTTTTCCAGTGTATAAAGGAAAGGGCGCCCGTTTGCAACGAGGATTGATTAACTTCTTCTTGGATGAAGCTGCTAAAATGGGCTACCGTGAGGTTCAGGTCCCTATCGTAGTGAATGAAGATTCTGCCTATGCAACTGGTCAATTACCTGATAAAGAAGGTCAGATGTACCATGTCACAAACGACGACTTTTATCTGATTCCAACTGCAGAGGTGCCAATCACAAATATTTACCGTGATACCATTGTTAAAAGTGAGAATTTCCCTATCAAACATTGTGGCTATACCCCATGTTTCCGTAGAGAAGCGGGATCTTATGGTGCGCATGTCCGTGGTTTGAACAGATTGCACCAATTTGATAAAGTTGAATTGGTTCAGATCGTTAATCCTGAGAAATCCTACGAAACGTTAGAGGAGATGAGTAGCTATGTACAATCTTTATTGCAGAAGTTAGGATTGCCATACCGCGTTTTACGTTTATGCGGAGGTGATATGAGCTTTACATCTGCCATGACCTACGATATGGAAACCTATTCAGCGGCACAAGAACGTTGGTTAGAAGTATCCTCAGTATCAAACTTTGAAACTTACCAAGCAAACCGTCTTAAAGTACGTTTCAAAGGCGAGGATGGCAAGACCCAATTGGCGCACACCTTAAATGGTTCCGCATTGGCTTTACCTAGAATCGTAGCTACACTCTTAGAAAACAATCAAACCGAAAAAGGAATCAAGATCCCAGAAGTTCTGGTCCCTTATGTAGGATTTGACTATATCGACTAAAAAAATATCCCCGAGAGATCGGGGATATTTTTTTTAGTCAGTATTGCGATATGAGATGTGAAATTTGAGATATTAAATTTGAAACCTGTATAATCTCATATTTCAATACTCACATCTCTCTTAGAGCCTTTCTATCTCATATCTCACATCTCAATACTCACATCTCCTCTAGGCTCCATCCTCACCAAATACTGATCATTATCATCTTCAAATAGGACCTGCACTACCCAATTCTCTTCATGGGCTATTTTGATCAAGGTTTGTTGGTCGATGTAAAGCCATTTGAAAGGCTGTCCAAGGTTACCCTTGTATTCGTATTGAAAGTTGATCTCACCGAAGTAGTGTTCCGGTCTGGCAATCCTATACTCCTCATAGAGGTAGGAAATATCGGAACTGTCGAAAATAAGCTGTCCTTTATCGGTAAGCAGCTTTTTTGAATGTTTTAGAAGATTCCTGAATCCATCTAGGGTTTCGGCGATCCCTATTCCGTTCATCAAGAACAATAGGGTATCATATTTTTTATCCGAGAACTGAAAGAAATCCGCATGGATGACATGGTTTACACCGCGCTTTTCCATGATCTTGCAGGCTGTCTCCGAGATTTCCATGGCATCGACCTCAAATCCCTTCTCTTGCAGGTACAATGCATGTACCCCGGCACCTGCGCCAACATCCAGGACCTTGCCGTCGCAAAGGGATAGCGCAATAAATTCCAGCTCCGGAATATCTTCCTCTTCCCTGAAAAACACTTCAATGGGCATTTCTTCAATATCGCCATAGCTGCTGTGCAATAGGAGAGGTTCATTCAGCTTGCCTACAGCATGATAATCATATAGCGCTTCACCATAAACATCTCTATTCATGGTTTGCGATATTTAAGAAACGTTTCGCCATTTTTATTTCCTCGGGGTCACCGGTATGTTTGTTAGGTTCATCCGACAGCTTGATTACAGGAGTCCATTCGCCTTCATCTGGAAAGGCTTCCGTCATCTTGATTACGATATTCATCCTCGACAGACCGACATCATTGGTGAAGTCTGTTCCGATACCAAATGAATGACCAATTTTATCCTGACAGAAATTGACAATCTTTACGACCTTCTCATAATCCAGTCCATCAGAAAAGATGATGGTCTTGTTGAGCGGATTGATTCCTTTGCTGTTGTAGTGGTCAATAGTCTTTTGCGCAAACTCAATGGCATCGCCGCTATCATGTCTGACCCCATCAAATAGCTTGCTTAGCTTTTTGTCAAACTGTTTGAAGAAAACCTCCGTAGTATAGGTGTCTGAAAGGGCAATCCCTAAATCGCCACGGTAAACATCCGACCAGTTCTCCAAGCCTAACAGGTTGGCCATCTTGTAGCCATATTTTGCGGCATGGAACATAAACCATTCATGGGCATGTGTACCGATTGGTTTGGTGTGGTATTTCATGGCGAAATGCACATTGCTCGTTCCGATAAATGTCTTGGAAGGGTGCTCCTTCAAGGCTTTGATCACCAAGTCATGCACGGCATAGGAGTGGCGTCTACGGGTTCCAAAGTCTGCAATTGTAATGTTGAGCTTATCGTATTTGTACATCTTTTCATGAACAATGTTCATGACTTCAGCATCATCCACCCTTTTTTGTCCAGTTACTTCATAATAGGTTTCACAGATCAATGCCATCAAGGGCACCTCCCATAAAATGGTCCTATACCAATAGCCTTCAACCTTTACCGATAGATCGGGACCATTGTGTGTAATCTTGACTTCATCTGGGTCAAAATGATAGCCTTGTAGGAAATCAAAATAGGTCGGGTCGATATAAGGACAGGTCTTTGCAAAAAAGTTTTTTTCTGCAACCGTAAGCTTCAAGTTTGCCAATTGATTTACAGCTTCCCTCAGTTTTTCGGCAAAGCCCGCCGGAAACTCATGCTTCCCACGGTTGATAAATTGATAACGTGCTTTCGCCTTTGGAAAGAGTTTCACCACGGCATATTGCATGGTGAATTTGTAAAAATCATTGTCTAAAATGGAGGTAAGTTTTGCCATTCCTTAAAAAAATTATGCTTGTGCTTGAATTGAAGTTAACAAAAAGCAGGAACAAAAATGCCTTTTTATCCACAACAAAACAAAAAATCATCTCCTTTTGGATTAAATACTAACCACAGATTTCTAGTCATTCAGGTCTTAGCTTGGCTAAGTCGTCGAGTAAAAAAACAAAGCGGGCTGATCAAAATCAGCCCGCTTTAACAAATTGTTTCAACTAAATATAAAAATTTATCCTCTATTTCCTCGACCTGAACCACGTTCAGAACGTTGGTTTGATTGTGGTCTTGAAGATGATCTAGATTCATGATTTGAACTACGTTGTACCGAAGGACGACTTTGTGGTCTTTCGGAGTTGCGTGTTTGAAATACTCTATTTTGCGACCTAGATTCCTGTTGCATTCTAGGTTGGCGTTGTTCTCTCTGTGGAGCAGACTGCCTTTGCTGGCTACGGTTCATCGACTCGTTTCTAGCCGGTCTAGAACTGCGGTTCATGGATTCGTTTCTAGTTGGCCTAGAGCTGCGGTTCATCGACTCGTTTCTAGCCGGTCTAGAGCTACGGTTCATGGACTCATTTCTAGTTGGTCTAGAGCTGCGGTTCATCGATTCATTTCTGGTCGATCTAGAGCTGCGGTCCATAGACTCATTTCTAGTTGGTCTAGAACTGCGGTTCATCGATTCATTTCTAGTTGGACGATCCATTGAAACGCGTCCGCGAGAAGAAGGCTGACGGTCTCTGTTGTTATTGTTTGTGTTTCCTCGCTCTACTCTTCCAGAACGTGAATTCGTGGTAGCTTCTCTATTGCTACGGTTTGAATTGCCGTTTCCAATATGCATTTCGCGTTGTCCGTTCGCATTTCTAGTGATTCTGTAGTCAGAATTACTTCTTCCGCTTTGGCTACGTCCTGACCTGTTCTCTACGCGATTTGCAGGAGATCTGTCAGAAGAACGTGAGTTACGATTGTTTTCAAGGCGTCCACTTCTGCTGCTGACAGCGCGATCCGAACGATTGTTTCTATCTGGACGGTACATCGATACCGAACTGCGACTTACACGTGATGCCCCACGTCTGTTATCAAAACTTACATTTCTAACATCAACGCGTCTACCGATATGTCTTTCAATGTCCCTGCGTGCAGGACCTCCATAGTAACGGTTGTTGTTCACGATATACGTATTGTTGATGATCGTGGTGTTATTATAGATATTGCGACGTCCGTAAGACCAATGTCTGTTGATATAACGGTCATAAATCCGGGTAGTCGGGATAAATACCCACAGGTCTAGCGGTAAACCGATGTTTACATTGACACTGATGCCGGGACGCATCGGTGCCCAGCCGTAATATCCACCACCACTACGCCAATCTACCCATGCTGGTCCCCATTCATAGCCTGGAACCCATGCCCAACCTCTATGCGGTCTGTGGATCCAACGACCGTAGTGGAATGGTGCCCATCCCCAATCGTAATTGGAGACCCAAGTATTTCCATATTCGGTCATGGTCCAATATCCATTGGTGCCATAAGGACGAAAGTCATCGTCTTCATCTGGGTACCAAACATCGCCATATTCGTCATCATGATCCCAATCCCCATAAGGGTCTAGTTCTTCATGAAAAACATCAAAATCGACATCTTGATATCCCTGTGCCGATACTGTATTTACGCTGAAAAGCCCTAAGAGCATCATCATAAAAGCAGTATATATTGTGGATGTTTTCAAATTTTTCATATGTAAACCATTTAATCTTATTACCATAATTTGTAGGTATGACCGCCACTTTTAAGAAAAGGTTTAATTGTATAATTATTTTGTCAAACTTTTTTGCTCTTACTGATGTTTCTGCTAATATTGGATAGACTTTCCGAATGGATATTAAGAAATTTTGTACATTTGCCACAAAATATTTCCGAATTAGCAATTGGAAAAACACGTTAATCACATAGTTAATGGCTAAAAAAATTGAGTCCTTATTACTAGAGTTTGCGAAGATTCACCGCTTTCTGATGCGTTTTTTTCGCGAAGTGGTAAGTCCACCTTACGAGTTTAAAGAGATCATTAGACAATGTTATGAAATTGGGTGGAAATCATTTCCATTAATAAGTTTAACGGGTTTTATTGTAGGATTTGTTTTTACAAAACAATCTCGACCTTCCCTGGAGGAATTTGGTGCCGCCTCATGGTTGCCAGCCTTGATTTCCATCGCTATCGTAAGGGCCTTGGCGCCGTTGGTTACAGCGCTTATTGCATCCGGTAAGGTAGGTTCACAGATAGGTGCTGAGTTAAGCTCCATGAATGTTACCGAGCAGATCGATGCCATGGAGGTATCAGGTACCAATCCGTTCAAGTTTCTGATTGTGAGTCGAATATTGGCCACAACTTTTATGATTCCTGTCCTCTGTTTTTATGTTGCCGGAATTGGATTAGCAGGTGGTTATTTGAGTATTATTTCCAAAGATCAGTTGAGTATTCTAAGCTTTATTACCCAGGTATTTGAAGCTATCGCTCCTAAAGATATTTTCGCCATGGTATTCCGCGCTATTGTTTTCGGTTTTACCATTGGTTTTGTTAGTACCTATGTAGGCTATTACTCTTCAAAAGGTACCGAGGGTGTGGGTAAAGCAGCAAACAGTGCCGTTGTAGCATCCATGTTTATAGTGTTCATCGAGGAACTCTTGATCGTTCAGGTTCTAGCTTTAATGGGATAACGGATTATGGAACAGAAAAAGCCAGTAAATATTAATTACGACGATGTAGTGATCAATGTGCAAGGGGTAAGTAAATCCTTTGGGGATTTACATGTCCTGAGAAACGTTGACCTGCATCTCTATAATGGCGAGAACTTGGTGGTGTTAGGGAGGTCAGGTACTGGTAAATCAGTTTTGATTAAACTGATTTCCGGTTTGTTAAAGCCTGATAAAGGTGATATTACCGTCTTGGGAGAGGTGGTAAACCAATTGAACGAGAAGGAATTGAGAGATCTGCGTTTGAAAATTGGGTTCTCTTTCCAAAACAGTGCGCTCTATGATAGTATGACCGTGCGTGAAAATCTTGAATTTCCATTGGTTAGAAATAAAAGAAACCTCACTAGAGCGGAAATTGACCGTGAAGTCGAAGACGTATTAGATGGAGTAGGACTTTTAAGGACCATCAATCAAATGCCATCAGAGCTTTCCGGAGGTCAGAGAAAACGTATCGGTATTGCACGAACCTTGATCCTAAGGCCCGATATCATGATGTATGATGAGCCAACGGCCGGATTGGATCCCTTGACCTGTTTGGATATCAATACCTTGATCAATGAGGTTCAGGAAAGATATAAAACATCTTCCATTATCATTACACACGATTTGGCTTGTGCAAAAATGGTAGGTGATAGGGTAGCCATGCTTTTGGATGGCAAATTTGAACGAGTAGGTAAATTCTCGGAAATCTTTGATACGGATGATGAGAGAGTGAAACCTTTTTATGATTATAATTTTATAGTATAGCAAGATATATGGCAACATCAGAGAGAAAACGATCAATAATTGTAGGATTGTTTACCTTCATCGGATTAATCATTTTGGTTGCAGGGATTTTGGTCATTGGAACACAACAGAACAAATTCTCTAAAAACCTGACCGTGACGACTTACTTTAAAGATGTTAAAGGTTTGAAAGTTGGAAATAACGTTTGGTTTTCAGGTGTTAAGGTAGGGATTATCAAAGAAATCAGCTTTGAAAGTGTGGAGAATGTTCGTGTGGTCATGAACGTTGAAGAGAAATCCAGCAAATTTATCCGTAAAGACGTCATCGCTACATTGAGTTCCGATGGTTTGATCGGGAATGCTATTATCAGTCTTGTGGGCGGTACAGAAACTTTTCCTCAGATTGAAAATGGTGATGAAATCAAGTCCGGTGTTTCTGGAGGTATGGATGCCATGTTGGCAACCCTACAGGTCAACAATGAAAACCTGGTGGAGATCACCAAAAACTTTGCTGCGCTATCCAAGAATATGCTCGAAGGAAAAGGTGCAGTTGGCGCCATGATGACCGATGAAACCATTGCTAACAACTTAAGGCAATCTGTTAATTCATTGAATGGCACCATGACGCAGGCCAATCAAGCGGTAAATAATTTGGTGGTACTCACCAAAAAACTGAACAGCAACCAAGGCTTGATCCATGAGCTATCTACGGATACAGCAGTGTTTGCAAGTCTGAGAGAATCAGCAGCACAGTTGCAAGGGGTGACCCAAACAGCAACTGCTTTGATGGCCAACTTAAATAAAACCTCAGAACGCTTAAATGACAAGGATAACGCCATTGGTGTGTTGACCAATGATCCTGAAGCAGCCAATGAAATCAAACAGATCCTTAGAAACCTTAATATGAGTACCGAGAAATTGGATGAAAACATGGAAGCGCTGCAAAGCAACTTCCTGTTAAGAGGTTTCTTTAAGAAAAAAGCTAAGGAAGAAGCAGAGGCAGCTCAGGATTCAATTAAATAATTAAAGAATTTGATCGTCAAAAAAGTATAGAAAAGCGTCTGCCAAAGACGCTTTTTATATTTGATAATGGATATGGGAATTACAGAGAAAGATGTTCTTTTCGAGGACAATCATTTTATCGCCATCAATAAGCGTGGAGGTGATATCGTTCAGGTAGATGTATCTGGAGATACTTCCATGGAGGATATGGTCAAGCAGTTTTTGGCCAAGAAATACAATAAACCAAACGAAGCTTTTTTAGGGGTTATCCACCGTTTGGATAGGCCAGTGAGCGGTATGATCCTCTTTGCGAAAACCAGTAAAGGATTAGATCGCATGAACCGACTTTTCCATGATCGCAAGGTGGAGAAAACCTACCTTGCCTTGGTTCGTGAAAAACCGCCACATCCAAAAGGGACCCTGAAAAATTGGTTGTTGCGGGATCGAAAAAAGATGGTCACCAAAGCCTATGACCGCGAGGTTAAGAATGGAAGTTATGCCGAGCTTAATTATGAGGTCGTAGGTACCTTAGATGGTTATTATTTGCTAAAGGTCAACCCATTGACGGGCCGTACCCATCAGATCCGAAGCCAACTTGCTTATATGGGCTGCCCTATCGTAGGAGACAATAAATATGGATATCAACGTGGTAGCCATAGAAGGACCATTTGCTTGCATTCCAGGTCCTTGAGTTTCGTACATCCCATCAAGGATGAGCAAATGATCATTAAGGCTCCTTTGCCCGAGGATGGCTTCTGGGAGAAATTTAATGTCCTGATTAAGGGAAACATATAAGAAAATTGGGATAATAACGTTAACTTTGCAATATGAGTTTCATGCAAAAGTTCAGAATAGGTCTAATTGCTAGTTTGCTAAGTATTACATTGTTGGCTGTTCCTACTGCAGGTTCAGCACAATGTGCTATGTGTACATTGAATGCTGAAAACAGCACACAGGAAGGTAATACCCAAGGTAAGGGCCTGAATGATGGGATTTTGTTTTTATTAGCAATGCCATTTATGATAGCTGCTGGTGTTGGATTCCTTTGGTATAAGAAATTCAGGAATACCGGCTCAGCCAATTCATTAAATATGGTTAAACAGGTGGAAGAATAAGGAATGATCTCTAAATTTCAAGCTGTTTGCCAAAGTAAGTGCCCGAAGTGTAGAACGGGGAATATGTATAGTGGATCAGCCTATGGTCTATCTAAACAAAAAATGCACGAGTTTTGTCCGCACTGTGGATTTAAATTCGAGATAGAACCCGGTTATTTCTATGCTGCCATGTATGTTAGCTATGCTTTTTCTGTAGGCGAGGTATTAATGCTGGCCTTAATTACGGCTTACTTTACGGGCAGTGAGTCTCCTTGGACCTATATCATTGTCCTTTTCAGTGCGATCGTCATTTTCGCACCTTTCAATTATCGTTATTCACGTTTGGTTTTATTGCACTATCTTTCGCCGAAGGTATCCTTCGACCCTAAATTATATGGGGATCCAAAAAATAGTGCAAACTTAAAGGGCTAATTATGGGGGATGTATTGCATGATACTATCAAACAGAAAAGCCTTTTCTACATGATGCGTGCTAATATATTCCTGAAGCCTCTGAATAACCTGCTCTCTAATTCTCTCAATCTCTTCTTCATTGTTTAAAACCACCTGAAGGCAATAGGTTTGCCCTTCGTGTGGAGAATGGAGCATTTTGAGTAGTTTAATGGCAAATCCAGGATGCTCATTTAATAGACCTTTGGTCCAAGTGATGACTTCCTGATGAATGGAATCTTCAATGATGATCGAAACGTTGTATAAAAACATAGAAATCTATAGCTTGATTGAAGCTGTAAAATTAAGGTTGCAAAAGGAACTTTACGGTATTTTTTTATAATATTTGATTAGAGGCTAAAAAAATAGAATGAATTTAAATTACTTGTTCTCTGTTCTACTTATGATGATGGTTTTGGTTTCATGTAAGCAAGAGCAGGGCGGTCAGTTACATGTGCCAATCGAGGACTTTTTCGTTAAGCCAGAAAGGACCTCTTTTAAACTGTCTCCCGATGGAAGCAAAGTAGCTTATCTGGGGGTGCATGACCATTGCAAAAATATCTTCATTCTCGACCTCGAAGAACCCGATTCTTCCAAACAACTTACCTACCAGGTCAACCTGAATGTCCAAAGCTTTTTCTGGCTAGACAACAAACGAATTGTTTTTTCCAATACGCAATCTCCAATGGATAGTTTGAGGATGTTCCAGATTGATGTGAAAACTGAAAAAAGGCAAGCTCTTTTTTCACCTGAAAAATCAAGATTGCGCTGGGTCTATCCCATTGTTGAGAAAGACAATAGCCTAATGGCTGGGATGAACTTACGTGATTCCTCGCTGTTTGACCTGTATAGGATTTACCTAGACGGTAGAAAGCCCCAATTGGTGCAGCATAACCCAGGGAATGTGGTAAGCTGGATCGGAGCTCCTGATGGCGTGGTGAGAATGGCATTGACCAGTGATAGTGTACAGGAGTCATTATTGTACCGAAAGCATGAAGGGCAGCCTTTCAAAGAGGTCATGAAGAATGATTTCGAAACCATTTTTGTGCCACTGGGTTTTGTAAAGGGTTCAGATAAAAATGTCTTTGCGCTTTCTAATCAGAATCGAGATAAGATGGCCTTGGTGGAATTTGATGCCGAAAATGGCAAAGAAGTCCGCAATATCTATGAAAACAAACTCGGAGACCTTGGCGTAGAGGGCTATTCTGCCAACCTACAGGAAATGCTCTATGCGACTTCCTTCATCGATAAGTTCAAAAAGAACATCTTCAACGAAAAATATGAGCAGGTCTATAAAAAGCTGAAAAAGAAATTCAAAGGTTCCGAAATCGGTTTCTTGGATAGCGATAGCAGCTTAACTGGATTTGTAGTACGTGTATATAGCGATATCCATCCTGGTGAAACCTACTATTACAATCAGAAAAAGGATGATATCCAATTGTTGAACGAGGAGAATCCTAAACTCAAGGATTTGGAGTTCAATCCTATGGAGGAAGTGGAGTTCCTGTCTCGGGACAACAAGAATATACATGCCTATATCACCTATCCTAAAAATAAAAGAAAGAACAGCCCTGTTGTGGTATTGGTGCATGATGGTCCTAACAGGAGGTCCGAATGGGGATTTGATCCGGAAGTTCAGTTCCTTGCCAATCGAGGCTACACGGTGTTCCAGGTAAACTATCGTGGTTCTGTGGGCTATGGTAAGGATTTTTGGACCTCAGGTTTCAAGGAATGGGGCGGAAAGATCCAATCTGATATTACGGACGGTGTCGCTTGGTTGATCCATCAAGGGATAGCCGACAAGGATAAGATCGCCATTATGGGCACCGGTTTCGGCGGATATTCTGCCCTGTATGCAGCTGCATTTAATCCTTCCCTATATAAATGTGCCATTTCCTCTTCGGGATATAGCAACCTATTTACATATTTCAGGGAAATACCCCCTCATCTAAAACATTACGTACAGTTATTCTATAGAATCATTGGAAATCCAGAGACTGAACCAGAATTGTTTCAAGCGATTTCCCCAATTTTCCATGCTGATAAGGTTCGAATCCCTATCCTATTTTTCCAAGGTGGAAAAGATAAATACAGTTCGGTAACCGATGCTAATCAATTTGTTGGTAAATTGAAGGGCAATGAAGTTCCAGTGCGTTATATCTTTAAGAAAGAAGAAGGCAAGAGATTTAGGAACGAAGAGAATATCGTAGAATATTATCAGGAGATAGAGAAGTTTCTTGCAGTGTACCTGAAGTAATCACACATGGTGAAAAGAGCAAGCAAATACCGGAAAAACATTGGGTTGTTGATCGCCTTTTTGGCTTTTTTGACAGTCCTGTATATCATTTCAGTTTTCTTGGCGAGGACAATGATGTCCAACTTTGTGGAATCTGAGTTTTACAACAGAAAAGTCGATGTCTTTGATGCGACCCTAAAACCCTTCAATAGCTTCTTCAATAACGATATTTCCGAAGTTTCCAATTATCAGGGCTACCTCGATTCCACACATGCCAGCAATTATTCTGAAAAGGTCTTGCGTAAGAATCCATTTGTTGACGAATTGGTGTTTTATGACGTGCTGTTCACCAACCAGAACCCCGCAGTTCGCGGTGTGCGCTTTCAAAACCTCTTGATTTATCCTCGATCGATCTTTTCCTATAAATTGGACAAGGAAAATAAATTGATCAAGGCCAGCCTTTCTTCGGTAGACAATAGGCCTAATGCCGATGACTTCAACAGCATGGCCATTAAAATGGTGAACTTCTTGGATGTCCTGGATGATTCTACTTCCTTGAGCGAGAATGATATCTATCGGATCTTCTATAATACAGTCCCTGGAAAGATAACCTATTTGAACATCCCACGGGTCAATACCCTTCGCGCCTATAAATCCATGATGGATGATACGACGGCAATGACGGCGCCTGTAGCGTTTGACCAAGATTTATTCGTCTATAAGGTTAATCCTCAGAAGATAAAAATAGTCAATAACCAAAAGAGATTGTATGAAACCATTCGGATCAAGGCCATAGCTGACCCTAATGTGATGGAAGAAAAAGCCTTTCTTTCCACAGATATGCCGTTGCCAGGTGCATTATCCGACTATAAACTGCAATTTGATTCCTCGGAACATTTTTTGAGAGGAGAGATCAATAGAAGATTTTTTCCTGTAGTGTTGGGCGTTTCCCTATTATATTTAATTTTGTTATTGATTATTTATTTGATTTATAGGAATATCTCCATCAATAGTAGGTTGTTCCAATTGCAGTATGATTTTATCAATAACCTGACCCATGAGTTTAAAACGCCGGTCAGTGTGATCAAGATAGCGGGTAACAATATCCGGAGTGCGGAGAAGATAAGTGATCAAGAGCGCGCGATGTACGGAAAGATCCTAGATCAGGAAGCTGATAAGTTAAATAATTTGATGAATAAGTTGCTGTCTTTCACGCAGATAGAAAATAAATCATTAAAATTTAAAGGAGAATACATTGATTTGAACAGTTTTTGCGAGGAAGTATTTGCGGGTACACGGATTAAATATCCTGATCTGAACCTGAGCTATCACATCGATGTGGACAGCAAAATGCATACAGATCCGGTTTTATTGAATTCCGTGTTCCAGAATTTAATTGATAATGCGTACAAATATTCAGAAGTTTCAAGAAAATTTATTGATATTAGTGTACAACAATCTAAAAAGCACTTTATCATGAAGTTTAGTGATAAAGGAATTGGGATAAACAGAAATGAACTTAAAAACATATTCAAGAAATTTTATAGAGTAAAGAACCAGTTCAATCAAGGTGGGAGTGTTGGGCTTGGATTGGCATTTTGTAAAGAGATTACCGAATTTATGGGTGGAGAGATCAAAGTCAGTAGTGTGGAAGGAGAGGGAACGACCTTTACTTTGACTTTTCCTAAATAATGTTTAGAATACTATGAATAAAGATATAACTATTGCCGTTGTAGAGGATGATGATAACTTAAGGTTCTTGGTTAGTCACCGTCTACAGACCGAAAATTTTCAAGTAATTCAATGCAGTGATGGCTTGGAAGCTGAGAAAATCATCTTAGACCAAAAGCCAGATATCGTTCTATTGGATTGGATGCTGCCAGGTAAAGAAGGGATAGATGTATGTGAGTCCGTAAGAAAGTCTGGATTTGAGAACATCATAATTATGATGACCGCCAAATCCCAAGATATCGATAAAATTGATGCATATAGCTACGGCGTGACCGATTATATCACCAAGCCATTCAATATGGATGTTTTAGTGGCCATGATCGAGAATAAAGTACGCTTTTTTGTGCCTAAAACCCAGAACGAGGTTTACCATTTCGGTGATACCGAACATCACCCCAATGTACATTCACTGATCAGGGATGGCAAGAAAATCGAGCTTACAATCCTTGAAAACCGAATCCTCTTGCACTTCTTACAGAACAAAGGTAGAGACATCACCCGCGAAGAATTGATGGAGGTGGTATGGGGCTATAGTTCCAACGTGAATACCCGTACTTTGGACATGCACGTTGTGCGCTTAAGAAAGAAAATCGAAACCAATCCTGACAAGCCTCATTACTTGCAAACCGTTCGAGGATTGGGCTATAGATTCATCAATGAAGAGACTGATGATGTAAGTTAGATATTTGTTTTATTAAATTTAATTATATAACTTCGTCAGAAGAGCAAGACCATGTTGTCCTATTAGCGGATAGTGTGGTCTTGTCTTTTTTTTGTTTATTAAAATATTAGAAAACTATAAAAAGAGGGTAAAAGGTACATATTATGGCAGAAGTAACTTATTACACAGAAGAAGGATTAACTAAGCTTAGAGAAGAGCTTCAATATCTAAAAACAGAAGGTCGTTCCAACATCGCTAAAGCGATTGCTGAAGCAAGAGATAAAGGAGACCTTTCCGAGAATGCAGAATACGATGCCGCGAAAGAAGCTCAAGGACTTCATGAAGCTAAGATTGCGAAACTAGAAGAAGTTTTGGCATCAGCAAGGATCATCGATGAGTCGAGTCTAGATACCTCAAAGGTATTGGCCCTGTCTTATGTAAAGATAAAGAATAAGAAAAATGGAGCAGTCATGTCTTACCAATTGGTTTCTGAAACAGAAGCTGATCTGAAGGCAGGAAAGATATCCGTTAAATCTCCGATTGCGCAGGGTCTATTAGGACTGCAGGTTGGCGATATCGCAACGGTAGAAGTTCCAGCAGGACAACTTGAACTAGAAGTTCTGGAGATTTCGAGATAATGAAATAGAGGTTATGTGCGGTGATGCCATAACCGCACTTTTCTTACAATTTACAGCCCCGATCTTTCGGGGCTTTTTTTTGCTCCAAGGTTCGACGAAGCGTTTTTTCTAACCTTTGCTACAGATTACTATCCATTTAATTTTTGGAAGGTGTTTCGGGAATGGCTTTGGTCTCGTTCGAGACATATTCGGGATTTTCAATATATGTCTCGAATGAGGGTAAGCTGATGTAGCCATAAAACTTGCTATGCGGAAAAATTGGCTAAGGGTTTTGATAGAATAATGACTTCGACAACCGGGGCAATTTAGGGGGATGAAACCGGTTATAAATCCTATTTGTCGTTATTTTATTGTTAAGAAATCAATAAATGTCACATTGAAGTTAAATCTTATGCTTCTAGGGGGCTGAATGTCTGTTCATATGTGCACAAAATTATTATCTTTGTTACTCACGAAATTGAACTATAGTTTATGTCAACCATATTCGCTAAAATCGTTGCAGGAGAGATTCCTGCTTATAAAGTTGCTGAGAGCAATGATTACTTAGCTTTTTTAGATGTAAATCCACTAACTGAAGGACATGTTTTAGTCATCCCGAAGAAAGAAACAGACTATATCTTTGACATCAACGATGAGGAATATATGGGGATGTGGGTTTTTGCCAAGATTGTTGCCCAAGGCATCAAGCAGGCCTTTCCATGTCAAAAAGTTGGTGTAGCGGTAGTTGGTTTAGAAGTAGCCCATGCGCATATTCATTTGATTCCATTGAACCATGTGCATGATATGAACTTTGAAAAGCCAAAGCTGAAGCTTTCGGAAGACACCATGAACACGATTGCTGACCAGATTCGGGATGCAATTTCAACGATAACAAACCCAGCTTAATCCGATAGCGGGAAATATAATTTACTATGCAAGAATACTTGTTGTCTTTTCAACAATTGCTAGATGCTGAATATCTTTTAAGTCACGGTGGTTTCTACATCGTTTGTCTTATAGTTTTTGCCGAAACTGGTCTCTTCTTTGGATTTTTTCTCCCAGGGGATTATTTGTTGTTTTTAGCGGGGCTGTTTTGTGCGCTGGATAAAATCGATGTGGACATTGTTACATTGTATTTCGGGATTTTATCGGCCGGGATACTCGGTAATTTTGCGGGCTATTGGTTTGGGCATCGAACGGGTCCCATGCTCTTTAAACGGAAGGATTCCATACTTTTCAAACGGAAATATGTGATCATGGCCGAGGAGTTTTTCCAGAAATATGGTGGAACAGCATTAATAATTGGACGATTTGTACCTATTATTCGTACATTTGCACCCATCTTTGCAGGTGTAGTACAGCTGAACTTCAGGAAGTTCGTGCTGTTCAATGTGCTGGGAGCGCTGTTGTGGGTGTCTTTATTGACCCTGACAGGCTATTATTTAGGTATAGAATTCCCATGGATCATCGACTATGTTGAATATATCATCGTAGCCTTGATCGTCATCGCATTCCTACCTATCGCGATTGCACTCCTGAAAAAGTGGCTTAAGAATAGAAAAACGAAAAACGAAATAAACAAACAGTAATTATTTAATGAGTACACAACATCCTTGGCATCAAGTGTCTCCTGGTGAGGACTTGCCTAACTCCGTAAATGCCATTATCGAAATTCCTAAAGGTTCTAAAGCGAAATATGAAATCGACAAAGACAGTGGTTTGATCAAATTAGACCGTGTATTGTTTTCTTCTGTGATGTATCCGGCTAACTACGGATTCATTCCGCAGACATATTGCGACGATAAAGATCCTTTGGATATTTTAGTTTTATGCTCAGTTGATGTTTACCCGATGTGTATGATCGAAGCGAAAGTAGTAGGTGTGATGCACATGATCGACAATGGTGAACAAGACGACAAAATCATTGCCGTTGCGAAACACGATATGTCGGTAAACTACATTAACGACCTATCTGAACTTCCTCCTCACACGATGAAGGAAATCGTTCGTTTCTTCCAAGATTATAAAACCCTTGAGGGCAAGAATGTGACCATCGAGAATCTTTATGGTCGTGCCTATGCACAGAACATCATCATGGAAAGTATCGAACTTTACAATAAAGAAATTAGGACTAAGTAACCATTTTCATGGACCTCTCAATTTTATTGTCGCTGTTCTTGTTGTTTTCAAGCCTTGTTGGGCTAGGACAGGAGCAGCACCCATGGCATCAGGTTTCCCCTGGAAAGGATGTCCCAAATACTGTTACAGCAGTAATTGAAATCCCCAAAGGTAGCCGAGGCAAATATGAAATTGATAAAGCTTCTGGAATGATCAAGTTGGATAGGGTATTGCATTCTTCAATGGTGTACCCGAGAAACTATGGATTTATTCCACAAAGTTACTGTGGCGACAAAGATCCACTGGATATACTTGTGTTATGTTCAGTGGATCTTGTTCCTGCGTCCCTCGTGGATGCGAAAGTAATCGGTGTGATGAGCATGACGGACTCTGGAGATCAGGATGATAAGGTTATCGCCGTAGCGAAAAACGATATGGCCTATAACTATATCAATGATATCTCGGAGCTTCCGCCCCACACTATGAAAGAAATCGTGCAGTTTTTTCTGGAGTATAAAAACCTGGAAGGAAAAAAAGTTGTTATTAACAAAATAAGTGGAAGAGCTATCGCTCAAAATGTTATATTAGAGAGTTTAGAATTGTACAAGAAAGAATTCGCTAATAAAAACCTAAATCATGGCAATTGATATTTTTTGGACTATCTTTTTAGTGCTGGCAAATGGTTTTTTCGTTGCAGCTGAATTCGCTATTGTGAAGGTTCGAGCCTCTCAGATAGAGCTTCAGGCCAAATCGGGCAGCAAAGTTGCCAAGATGGCCAAGAGCATTACCGATCATTTGGACGGTTACCTCGCAGCTACCCAATTGGGTATTACCTTGGCTTCCCTAGCCTTAGGTTGGGTAGGTGAGGCCGTAATGACGCAAATCGTACACCAGATCTTCGGATTTTTCAACGTTGAACTTACCGGTAAATTAGCGACGAACCTAGGCCATGTCCTGGCGTTCAGTATCATTACCTTTTTACATATTGTTTTTGGAGAGTTGGCACCTAAGTCCATCGCGATCCAAAAACCTGTAGCAACGACCATGAAAGTGGCCGTGCCGCTTCAATTCTTCTATTACGTCTTCCGACCTATTATTTGGTTGTTGAATGGTTTCGCCAATTTCTTGTTGAGATTGATCGGTATCCAGGTGAGTGCACATGAAGCCAGCCATTCCTCCGAAGAACTTCAGTACCTATTGGAGAAAGGAAAGGAGAGTGGTGCCTTGAACAATGCAGAACATGAATTGATCAAGAATGTCTTCGATTTCAATGAGCGTATCGTCAAGAACATTATGGTGCCCCGTACCAAGATCGTAGCGGTAGACAAGGATGATACGGCAGAGGAGTTTATCAATACCGTAACGGAAGAGGGATATTCCCGTATTCCGATCTATGATGACAATATTGACCAGATCATTGGTGTTGTCCATACCAAAGATATCTTACCACTTATTGTAAAGGGTAAGGATGTGGTATTGAAGAACATCATGCGTAAGCCATATTTTATTCCTGAAACCAAAAAGATCAACGACTTGATGACGGAATTCCAATTGAAGCGGATCCAGATTGCTTTTGTCCTGGATGAATTTGGGGGAACAGCTGGTATGGTAACGCTTGAAGATATCGTGGAAGAATTGGTAGGGGAGATCCAGGATGAGTACGATGAGGAAACTCCAGTAGTAGAGCAGATTTCGGAAACGGAATTTATGGTGGATGCTGGTGCCAGTGTTCATGATGCCAACGGCTATTTGCCATTGGAACTACCTGAAAGTTCAGATTATGATACGATAGCTGGTTTGGTTTCCCATCTCTTCGAGAAGATCCCTGATGTTGGCGATAGCACGGAACAATTGGGTTACCGCTTCACCATTATCAAGAAGACACAACAAAACATTGAATTTGTAAAATTGGACCTTGTCGAAACTCCAAACGATGAGGACGAAGAATAATCCATAATATTGTGCATTTATTCTATACAGCGGATTTAAAGCCCGAACAAAGCTTATTTCAACTTTCTGAGGAAGAAAGCAAGCATGCCGTGCGTGTATTGCGATTGAACGTGGGCGACCAAGTTCAATTGATTGATGGGGTAGGTGGTTTCTATGAAGCTGAGATAGCGGATGCACATCCCAAAAGGACGCAGCTGCGCATCCTAAATTATACTCCAGATTTCCAAAAACCGGATTACCATTTACATATTGCAGTGGCACCGACCAAGAACATCGATCGTATCGAATGGTTCTTGGAAAAGGCGACCGAGATCGGGATCCAGGAAATTACGCCCATCATCAGCGAGCATTCCGAGCGCAAGGAGGTCAAAACCGAGCGTTTGAACAAAGTCATCGTCTCGGCGATGAAACAGTCCCTAAAGGCTTATATGCCCCTTCTAAACGAAGCTATAGGTATTGATGCCTTCCTGAACAAGATTGAGTCCGAAAAAGACCTGAACAAGGCGATTGCCCATTGTGAAGAAGACGCTGAAAAGAAATACTTGAATCAGGAATTTGAAAAGGGCCAACGGTATTTGGTCTTGATCGGTCCTGAGGGGGATTTCTCACCCGCTGAAATAGAAAAAGCCATTTCTGCAGAATTTATTCCGGTATCTCTTGGGGAGGCCAGACTTCGCACAGAAACGGCTGCTTTGTATGCTTGTACAGAAATTGCTTTACTGAACCGTTAGTTCACGAGTTCAGCATCCACAATCTGAATTTCCGCATTACCTTTCAAGGGTTCAGGATTGAACTTCATCTTTCCTTTGATCTTGATCGGCTCATCCGTAAACTTCACCGTACCTTTTTTCATAAAGATCTCCACCATTGGGGGGATACCATTGGTCCCACAGAACTGACACTGGGTGATCGGCAATACCGAAAGCATATAGGTGCTGTGGTTTCTGCCACTCACTAAGGGAACCATGTAACCTGGAAGATCAACTACGGTGTTCTCTAATTTCTTCAATGCAGGTGGGTAGGTCGGGGTATACACTTTTTTGTTGCCCACGGTGGACACCTTGTACATCATCTTGTCAATGGCTTCCCAAGTACCGTTCATCATAGGAGTATGATCTGGAACTTGCGTTTCATTGCTATAATTTCCGATCTGAGCTTTGGAAAAGCTCACTGTCATCATCAATACGAGTACTGAAAATATTAACTTTCTCATCATTACTTATTACCTAAAATGGTAGAAATTGTTGTGTTGTATGCTTTTACTGCTGGGATAAGGGATGCGATCACCCCGATTAAACAAGCCGTAAGCAAAATTAACCATTCTTTACTATATATCTGGAATGCCTGGATAAAGTCTGCACTCTGACTGGTCTGTGTACTGATCAGGTACAGGCCGATATGACCAATGAACAATCCGACAATACCGCCAATGAAGGTTATTACCAATCCTTCGACAATCAGCATCGTAAATAGTTTAATCTTACTTGCCCCTAAGGTTCTCATGATGGCAAGGTCATATTTTCTGTCTTTCAGCGCATTGTAAAGACTGATAAATACGCTCAGTCCGGCGATGATCATAATGACATAGGCCAAAATTTCAAGAGAATCGATGCCGACACCCATTAGAGAAAACAATCTTGCTGTTTCCAATGCTGGGGATGCCGCTTGCATGCTGGTGGATTGGTTCACCAACTTAGGGACCACACCAATGGCAGCAGGTGAGCTGAATTTGACCAATAGGGCCGTAATCTCCAATCCTTTATCCTGAACGATATCATCAGCGATGCTCTTTACAAATACATCCGACCTAGGGCGTTCTGTCACTAGGCTATCCGAAGTTGCTTGAGCAAGGGGGCTAGGTTTTTCCGCTACGATCTCTTCATGGTCGTGATCAGCATGGTCGTGCGCATGTTCATCATGTTGATGGGTCTCTGTAGCTGTATGTTCATGTCCGTGATCGTCATGGTCATGGTCTGCATGGTCATGATCATGTGCTTCAGCGGCATGATCGTGCTCGTGGTCATGTTCTTCGTGACCGATGCCATGGATATCCCAGACACTTTCTAAATTGGTCAATAGCAGGTTGTCTACGATAGAACCCGATGGTTTCAGGATCCCGACAACTGTAAAGGGATGTTCTTCGTGGACATGGGCATTTTCTGCCAGACCATGTGCGCCGTGTACTTTATCCCCTAATTTCAATTTGTTTTTACGGGCAGTTTCGCTGCCTATGACTACCTCATAGCTTTTGTTCCATAATTGACCATCGGCCAATTGAAGTTCATATAAGCCCATAAAGCTGGTATCAGTACCAACGATACGGTGGCCTTTGAAGTTATCTCCCAAGGAAATGGGAACAGCTTTTTCAATGAATGGGTTGTCCATCAGCTTTTCAGCTTCTGCCAATTTAATGTTCCCGGTGGGGTTGTCCACATGGTACAGAGCGCTCAGGATCAATTGTAACGGGCTACCTTTTGCACCAACAACAAGGTCAACCTGTTTGCTATTGCTGTCCAGTTGTTTTTCAAAAGTGTCACTGGTAATATAGATACTCACCAAGATAGCGACTCCGAATGCGGTTAGGATGATACTTAACAGCGTGGAGCCCCATTGTTGTGATATGTTTTTCCAGACTAATTGTAATGTATTCATCTTATTGCGCAGCTAGTATATAGTTGTTAGTAAATTCATCTTTTAGCCTTTTGTCATGGGTAGAGATCAAAAGGGTGCTTCCTTGTTCTTTGGCCAGTCCCTTGATCAGTTCAACCACCAGAAAGGTATTCTTGTCATCTAGGGCTGCGGTAGGTTCGTCAGCGATCAGGAGCGAAGGCTTGTTGATCAATGCCCTGGCGATCGCAACACGTTGTACCTGCCCACGGCTCAGCTCATTGGGTCTCCTATTTCCATAACCACCAAGTTGCAGTTTTTCCAATAGCGATTTAATGGCCTGTTCATCGACGGCAAGTCCGGCTAGACTTTGGGCCAGTTTGATATTTTCTGTTACAGAGAGATTTTTGAGCAGATGAGCTTCCTGAAAAATAAATCCCAGGTTTTGTGCCCTGAATTTATCCAGATCACTTCCTGAAAGTTGATAGAGATTTTGCCCATTGATGATGACCTCTCCCGTAGTTGGAGAAGAAAAACCTGCAATAAGGTTCAATAGCGTTGATTTTCCGGATCCTGAGTCCCCTAAGACCAAGGTATGTTGCTGATCGGCCAGCAGCAGATCTTGAAAAGAAAGTTTGGGACCTTTAGGGTATTGATAAGATAAATTGGAGGTTTTTAATACAAAATCGCTCATAATAAAACTTTGTTGCAAAATAACACTAATTGTTGGCTAAACCCAATCTAAAGGGTAACAATTTGACCGATAGGTGTCTTAACAATTAATTAACTAGAGACTAATATTAACATAATAGAGTATTAATATTCACGTAACAATGCGATTATACTTTTGCAACATAATATTAACATTGTATGAATTGTATTAAACGAGTATTTTTATTGTTGGTTGTTTGCTTCGGCGTGATGATGAGCTATGCCCAGCAAGCACCATTTGGAGTAAAAGGGACGGTTGTGGACGTGGAGTCCTACCAACCTTTGGCAGGTGTTACAGTAACAATTGCGAACTCCCAGTTGGGCACAACAACGAATGACAAAGGTGAGTTCTTCATTCCGCTACCTAGCGATAAATCTGCAGAATATCTTATTCGCGCGACTCTAATGGGGTACGATGCCCAGGAAATGAACTTTACGCTACAGTCTAGCGACACTGAGTTTGTGTCCTTTGCGCTGAAAAATGCAGATGCGGTAATCGAAGAAGTGGTGGTGACCAGACGCCGTGAAAAATTTACAGAATTAGCCTTATTGGAAGAAAGAAAGAAATCCAACCTGATGGTAGAATCCATCGGTGCACAGGAGCTTTCGAGAAAAGGGGTTAGCGATGCAAGGGCAGCATTGACTAAAATGGCGGGTGTGTCTAGACAAGAAGGTGTAAAGAACGTATTTGTACGCGGTTTGGGCGACCGTTACAACTCTTCTTCCCTAAACGGATTGCCATTACCTTCGGAAGATCCATTGAATAAAAATATCTCTCTAGATTTCTTTAGTTCAGATGTAATCCAGAGCATTAATGTAAACAAGACCTTCAACTCGAATATTGCTGGTGATGTGACTGGTGCAAACGTTGATATCTTTACAAAGGAAGCTACCGGAAATAGTTTTGAAATCAATGTTGGCGGGGGAGTTAACTCGCAAACAGTTGGTGCAGATAATTTCAGGAGAATTGACGGAACAAATTGGTTTGGAAGCCTTCCTGGCGGATCAAAACCAAAGATGACCAGCTTTGATACCTATAATTTTGGTAATAGCTGGAATCCTAATCCTCAAGGATCCCTTTTCAATTCAAATTTCAAATTGTTGGGAAATAAAAGGGTATTGATTGGTAACAATCCATTGAGCATTTTCTTCACAGCCAGTATGGATTCCAAATACCGTTATGCCAATGGAAAGATCCAGCAGTCTGATGACCAAGGTCGTTTGATCTTGAACCAAGATTTCGTAAGAAATGAATATACCGTTTCCCAAACTGGTATGTTGAACCTAAGATACACTTGGGGAAATAGTAATGTGAGCTTTAACTCCCTGTACATCCATGACCAAAGACAGGACTTAAGTGATTTCCATGGATTTGAAGAGAATGTGGGCGATGCTAAGACTGACGTAGTGGACATGAGAAGACAACAGGTGAATGATAACCATGTTTTTGTCAATCAATTATTGTCAAAGCTATTCTTGAATGAAAAATGGTCTGCTGATTTAGGTTTGGCCATGAACAATGTGATCGGCAATGAGCCAGATCGTAGGATAAACAGAGCGGTAACCAAGGAAGCTACAGGTACTAACCTTTCCAGAAACAGTGCTGGAGAGAATGAAAGGTACTTTGGTGACATGGATGAAACCGGTTATATAGGAAAAGCAATCCTGAACTATAACTTGGATAACGAGTCAGGTCTGGAAAGAAAGATCTCATTCGGTTACACTGGAAACTTTGTAAACAGAAATTTCAACTGGTGGGAATTCAACCATCAATTAAGGGCCGTTGCTGCGCCTCCATTAGATTTAAACAATATCGAGGCTATCATTGGTGCTGAAGGTTACAGAAAGTATTTTGATTTGGTAACCAATAGAGGTGGTGATGGAGATGTAAGCAACCTGAACCCTTTCTACTATAAAGGTAGCAGAAGAACCCAAAGTGGTATTGCTTCAGCAATCTACCAGTTTACCCCAGAATTTACTGCGGTATTGGGATTGCGTTTGGACAATGTATTCCAATCTGTAAGTTATCAAACCAACCTACCGGATTATTCAACTTCTAACTATAATAAAATCAACAAGAACTATTTCTTGCCAAGTTTGAACTTGAAATATTCGTTGACAGAAAATATGTTCTTGAGAGCTTCAGGTTCCAAAACCTATACCGTTCCCCAGTTTATTGAGTTAGCGCCGGTAAGATATAGAGGTAATAACAACTTCACCCAAGGTAACCCGGCATTGAATCCATCGGAGAGCATCAATGCAGATTTCAAATGGGAGTTTTACCCTAGCAATTCAGAATTGGTATCCCTTGGTCTATTCTACAAGAATATCAAAAACCCAATTGCAAAGGTTGAATCTGGTTCATCCGGAAGTACATTGAGTTTCTATAACATCGGTAAGGATGCGGTCGTATTCGGTGCTGAATTGGAATTGAAGAAAGATTTGATCAAAACTTCAGGTGCCAACGGAGAAAACGTGTTGTCAGGAGGCTTGAATGTTTCTTATCTGCATTCGGACCAGAAGTTAAGTCTGGAAGGAAGATCCTTCAATAAAGAGTCTGACCAAATGGAAGGAGCATCTCCATTGCTAGTTAACGCAGACTTAACCTATAAATTAGCTTTTGCTAACGTGGATTTGACGCCTTCGGTGGTATTCAACTATTTCTCAGATCGTATTTTCTCCTATGGTACATCAGGGTACAAGAACATCATGGAGAAAGGTATTCCAACTTTAGATTTTGTTACTCAGGCGATGATTAAGAAGCGTATTGGCGTTAATTTAAAGATTGAGAACATCTTGAACCCGAACAGGGAACTGTCGCGTGAGATTGGTGGGAACTCGCCAAAAGTGCTGATTGAGCAGTACAAAAGAGGGGTAGATTTTAACCTAGGAATTTCTTATAAGTTTTAACAATAAATTAATTTTCACCTAACAGAAAGGTTAACTGTTAACGGTTCCTTTGTGTAGAAATAAAAAGATTATGAAGACAAAATTATTTTCGATTTTAGCAGCAAGTGCTTTAGCTTTTACAGCATGTACAGACAACAATGAGCCAACTCCAACGACTCCAAAAAATGAGCAGGATCTAATTGGTAAGATTGACAAGAACACGAAATTAGATGCGAACGTTACTTACAATTTAACTGGTGCATTATACGTTGAGTCTGGCGCTACTTTAGAGATCCCTGCTGGGACTACTATCAAAGCGAAGAGCGGTGGAACAAGTGTATTCTTGTTGGTAAAACCAGGAGGTAAAATCGTTGCAGAAGGAACAGCAGAAAAACCAGTTGTATTTACATCAGCTTCAGCTACACCAAAAGAAGGTGACTGGGGTGGAGTAATCATCAATGGTAAAGCTCCTCTTTCAGGTCCTGCAGGTGTAGTAACACAAAACACTACAGAGATGGATGCAACTGTAAAATATGGTGGCGACAATCCTGCTGACAACTCAGGTGTACTTAACTACGTGAAGATTGAATATACCGGTGCTCGTATGGACTCAAACAAAGAGCACAATGGTTTAACATTGAACGGTGTTGGTAATGGTACAAAACTTTCTAACCTTCACTTAAGATATGGAGCTGATGATGCAATCGAATTCTTCGGAGGTACAGTAAATGCTACAAACATTTTGGTTGAGAACTGTTCAGATGATATGTTTGACTTTACTGAAGGTTACAGTGGTACAATCACAAACGCTTACGGTATCCGTATGAAAGGTTACTCTGATGCTACTGAGGATCCAAGAGGTATCGAAGCTGATGGAAACTTTGACGGTAAAAACCCAACTCACGTTAACCAATCAAACTTCAAGGTAAATGGCATGACAATCGTTGTCAATGCAGCTGATATCAAAGGACAAGATGGTAAAGTTTCATTGGTAATGAACAAAGAGGTTTTCAAGATCAGAAGAGGTGCTAAAGCGACTATCACTAACGCATTCGTTAAATTCGGTCCTGGAACTACTCCATACGTGTTGATCGATACAGATGGTGCTAACCCAGCAACTTCAATCAGCTACAACTTTGATCCAGCTAATGGTTTAGACAAAGCGAAAATCGTTAATCCGGTAAATGCATTGTTAACTAAAGATGCTTCTAAAGGTGCTGATGTAAATGCTTTTGCTTGGACTAAATTCCAATTCTAAGAACATAGTACTAAATAGTTTATCAAATACAAAGGACCGCCTTCATGGCGGTCTTTTTTTTGTGGGTTTGAACCAGGATGTGGCTCGGCTCCGCTCGCCAAACGAGGATGGGAGGATAGACCAAGATTATGGCCAATATATCGCTATATAGGTATCAAGCTTAATTGGGGTAAGTTGATATCGGTTAGTGATTTATCCAATAAAAAAATCCTGGGGCGGGGAACCTCAGGATTTTTAACTAACCAATTATTAACCTAAATTATGAAATTTTTACTCTTTACTCTTTTTTACTCTGTTTGTACTATCTATAACGCAAAGCATATGCCGATTGTATATCGCATACCAGCTCTTAACATCTTTTAACAGATGGATTAGATTATCATGACAAAAATGAGATGATCAGAGATTTTTATGACATTTGACCCGTATAGGCCTACTTTATACCTATGCTATCCTTCCCAAAATATGTATACAAACAGAAAAGCCTGACAGCATCTGTCAGGCCTTATATCATCAAGTCTAAATACTAAATACTTTATACTAAATACTACTTCACCTCATGTTTGTGTCTGAACAAAATGGCAAAGAGTATGGCTATTACCAAGGTATATAGGGCAAAGGCGATCCAGATATGGTGCCAATCCTTTAAGTGAATGACCTGATCAAAGATTCCATTGCTGACATTCACTCCTCTGGAGCTGATGAATTTTTGCAGGGAACCGTTGTCGGCTGTAGTGTCCAGGAAAGAGGCTAAAGAAGCGCTGTCGTTGAACGAAAGGGTGTAGAACCTATCAATGATCCATCCGGATACCCAAGAGCCAAATACGGCTCCAAATCCGTTGGTCATCATCATAAACAAACCTTGTGCTGAAGAACGGATCTTGTTGTTGGTATTGGTCTCCACGAATAGGGAACCTGAAATATTGAAAAAGTCAAATGCCATTCCATAGACTACACAGGACATAATAATCATCCAAAGGCCTGTGGAAGGGTTTCCATAAGCGAACAGTCCAAAACGAAGCACCCAAGCTACCATGGCGATCAACATGACCTGTTTGATACCAAACCTTTTCAGAAAAAATGGGATGGCAAGGATAAACAGGGTTTCAGAGATCTGAGATATCGACATGATAATGGTGGAGTACTTCACCACAAAGGAATCAACATATTTTGGATAGAACTTGAATTCATCCAAGAAAACATCACCATAAGCATTGGTCAGTTGTAAGGCTGCTCCCAAGAACATGGAGAAGATAAAGAACATGGCCATCTTAAAGTTTCCGAAGAGTTTGAAAGCCTCGAGTCCCATTATCTGGGAAAAGCTTGCATTTTCTTGTATATGTCTTTGTGGTGGACACTTAGGAAGGTAGATCAAGGAATAGAGCCCTAATAGGATGGAACCTCCGGCAGCAATATAGAATTGCCCCTCTGTTGCTTTACTACCACTCAGGTTTGTCATCCACATAGCCGCGATAAAACCAACCGTTCCCCATACGCGGATGGGAGGGAAGGCCTTGATCAGGTCGTAATTCCCTTGGTTGAGTGCCGTGTAAGCAATGGAGTTGGACAGGGCTAAGGTTGGCATGTAGCAACACATACTGAGCAACATGACCGTAAAGAATGAACCAGGGTCCTGCACTTGGGCAAGATAGATCAGACAGGCCGCGTAAAGCAAGTGTAAGGCTACATAAAGTTTTTCGGCATTGACCCACCGGTCGGCAATGATACCCATCAGAGTAGGCATAAATAAAGATGCAATGCCCATGGTTGAGAAAATGGCTCCAAATTCGGTACCACCCCAGTTTTTAGTCCCAAACCAATAGTTTGCTATAGTAATCAACCATGCTCCCCAGACGAAGAATTGCAGGAAGTTCATGATCGTTAACCTCAGTTTAATAGACATCGTATTTTGCTATTAGTTATTGTAGGTAGAAATTAAGATTTTCGTTTTTCTATTTCGTCCCTGATTTTGGCAGCCGTCTCGTACTGTTCGTTTTCGATAGCTTTTTCCAGGGTTTTTTCAAGTTGTTCCAGCGTTAGGGAAGCGTAAGGTGATGGTTTGTTTTTTGCTGGTTCTTTTTCGACGCTTTCCTGTTCTTTTTCTTTTTCCTCGGTTGGAGTGTCCGATTGTTTGTAGTTTCCTACGTTTTCGATGTTTTCCAGAAAGGCGAAGTCATTTCCTTCGATCACGATTCCGGCGGTATTCATGATAAAATCATAGGTGTAGATCGGACATTCGAAGCGTACAGCAAGTGCAACAGCATCCGAAGTACGGGCGTCGATCTCAGAAGTCTGCTCTCCATCCGTACAGATCAATTTGGCAAAGAAGATCCCATCAACCAGGTTGTAGATCAGTACTTCTTCTAATTTTATCTTAAAGGTTTCCGCGAAAGATTTGAATAGATCATGGGTTAGGGGTCTGCTTGGGGTCATTTTTTCAATTTCAACGGCAATGGATTGCGCCTCAAAGCCTCCAATGATGACAGGTAGTCTTCGGTTACCTCCTACCTCTCCCAGAACCAGGGCATACGCTCCAGACTGGGTCTGGCTATAAGATAAGCCTACAATATCTAACTTGATTTTCTTCATCGATAACACGTTAACGTGATTACAAAGATGGGAATATTAACAGCAAAAAAAAAGTGACCCTGCGTTTTTTTAGGCAAGGCCACTCGTTCATTGTTTAGTTATTCCTAGTTGTTTTTTAAGTTTTTGATAGCTTCCGTCAGCTTTGGAACGATTTCGAAGGCGTCTCCTACGATTCCATAATCCGCCACTTTAAAGAACGGTGCTTCTGGGTCTTTGTTGATGACAACAATGTTTTTTGATGAGCTTACTCCCGCTAAATGCTGGATAGCTCCAGAAATACCGATAGCGATATAGAGATTCGGGCTGACCACAATCCCTGTTTGTCCTACGTGTTCTGAATGGGGTCTCCAACCGGAATCGGAAACAGGTTTTGAACAGGCTGTTGCAGCACCAAGGACATTGGCTAATTCCTCGATCATCCCCCAGTTTTCTGGTCCTTTCATGCCACGACCTGCGGAAACCACGATTTCTGCTTCCGGAAGGGAGATTTTATCCGTTGCGCGGACAATCTCTTTCACCATGACATTGAAATCTTGATCGTTCAAATCAGGTGTAAAGTCTACGATCTCTGCTGAACCTCCTGTTTCTTTCAAATCGAAAGCATTGGGGTTGACAGCAATCACCTTAACCGCGGAGCTGATCACTTCGGTAGCAAAGGCTTTGTTGGAGAATGCAGTCTTTTTAACTTCCATATGTTCTCCATTGAAGGTAGGAAGGTTGATAGCACCATCAGCAAAACCTGCATCTAGTTTAGCGGCAACCCTTGGTCCCAATCCTTTTCCACTAAATGAATTGGAAAGGACAACCACCTTTGCATTTTCCTGCTTTGCAGCAGATGCTATAATGGATGCGTATGCTTTGTTCACAAAGTTCTTCAACTTGTCTTGGTTGGCATCCAAAATTTTGGATACGCCGTATTTGCCCAATTTTTCTAATTCTGATCTGTCCACATTCCCAATGGAAAGGGCGGTTACAGTATCGCCTAATTGGTCAGCAATAGCTTTGGCATAGGAAGCGACCTCAAATGCCGACTTCTTCAATGTACCTTCTGTATTTTCAATATATACTAAAATTGCCATGATAATTTCTTATTGGGGTAAATGAATTAAATAACTTTTGCTTCGGAACGAAGTAATTGAACCAATTGATCCACATCTTCTACCAGTTTCACAGCGCCTCTTGGAGCAGGTGATTCGAATTTCGCGATATTGGACAATTCATTTACGGGTATTGGTTCCACAACTTGAAGAGGTTTGGTCCTAGCTCCCATAATGCCGCGCATATTCGGGATCTTTGGTTCTGCAACGCCTTCAGCAGTACCGACAACCACCGGAAGTGAAACGGTCAATACTTCTTTACCGCCTTCAATTTCACGGTCAATAGTCGCATTGTTATCTTGGATATCTAATTTCTTTGCAATGGAAACCGAAGGTAGGTTCAAGAGCTCGCCTAATAGGGCAGCAACCTGAGCACCGTTGTAGTCGATGGACTCACGGCCCGTTAAGATCAGGTCAAAGTTTTGTTCTTTTGCATAGTTGGCAATCTGATTGGCAACAAACCAAGCGTCTCTAGGTTGAGAATTTATGCGAACTGCATCATCCGCACCAATTGCCAATGCCTTTCTGATGGTAGGTTCTGTGCTAGCATCACCAACATTGATTACAGTGACCGTGCCTTTGCCACCTTCCGCCAATTCAACTGCTCTGGATAATGCAATCTCATCATATGGATTAATGATATACTGGATACCATTGCTGTTAAAAACCGTATTATCGTTGCTGAATGTTATTTTTGAAGTGGTGTCAGGGACATTACTTATACATACTAATATTCTCATAATTCAAACGTTTTACACAAACCTACATTAATTAAGGAGCATTTCAAAGCTGTGTTTCCTCGATTTTCAGGAACTGTTAGATAATTGTTAATTATTAAAATAACACCAAAATGGTTTAAAAAATATTAATATTTTAATTTATCCAATATTATAATTATAAATCGTTAATAATCTATTGAGATTAAAGGGAATTTCTAATAGTCATTGATTTGTCATTTTGTATGCTAGCATAGTAATTCTATTCCGTGCAAGCTATGCTTTTCCATTTCCAAATATTGATTACTTTTGTTTATGGAAAGCAGATTAGCACAGTTACAGAATTTTTTAAGAGAAAGCCCAAACGATCCTTTTTTGAAGTATGCCCTGACCATGGAGTTTGTGAAGTTGGGAGATAAACAAAGCGCAAGGAATGGATTTGAAGACCTTGTTCATGCCCACCCAGATTATGTAGGTACCTATTACCATTTTGGAAAGTTTTTGGAAGGCGAGGGGGAGAAGGACTCTGCACTTGAAATCTATGAAAAGGGCGTTCTGGTTGCTCAGCAAAAAAGAAATTTTCATGCGCTTAATGAACTGAAAAATGCCATGTTGATGGCTAATGGACTGCTCGACGATGACGATTAATGTTAAATTTTTTAAAAAATAGATTTGTGGTATCTTTTTTGCATTTTTTCTGGCAAGTAAGAAAATTATGCGAGTATTAACACTGTCATTAATCGGATTGATCATGCTGATCTTTGGATTTAGTTGTATTAACAACAAATCCAACGTCAATCAGCTTGTTGCTGCCGAAGATAATGCAGTGAAAGGTTTGGCAATCGTTGGTACTTATGAAGGTAAATTGCCTTGTGCAGATTGTACTACAATTGCGACAGTACTTAGCTTAGATAAGAATAAAAATTATTCCATGCGGTATGAATATGTCGGCAAAAGTGCTGAGGTGTTTGAAAGTACCGGAAAATGGAAGGTTGACCAGGATATTTTGAGTTTAGAGAATGTAGATTATAGTTTTAAGATATCTAAGGACCAACTCAATCAATTAGATCTCTCGGGCAAGGAAATAAAAGGCGATCTCGCCGAAAAATATGTCCTTCAAAAAATAAAATAAAAACCTGCTATTGCAGGTTTTTTTATGGAGCTACTCCCCCCACTTTTATTAATATCTATTTTGAGGAATACCTAATGCTAGGTATTTTTTTCGCGTAGTGCGTTGATTATCTTTGGATAACACTAATTATTAAAAGATGAAAACCAAATTATCTTTTATGATGATGCCCGTTTTGCTCTTGCTATTGGTATCCATAGGCAGTATTTTTCAGGTAGTAGTGAATGAAGAGGAGAATACAGTCGATCCATTGGAAATAACAGGGCAATGGACAGCCTATGAATATTATGACAATAATATCAACCCAAAAGGCCAATCATCTGAACTGGATTATTCCAAGGTCAATCAAATTGCTAAACTGATAAAATTCCAATCTAATGAAACCCCATGTCCCGATAAAGTAAGTAAGGTGGAACAGAAAATGGAATTCTTTAAGATCAATTTTAAGCCTAATGGCAAGGCGGAGATCTTTGAGAAACAATACTATAAGGCTAATTCTTTTGATTCACATTGCCGGAATACCGTTTATGATGAGTCATATAACCAAAGAATGCAGGTGAATTGGAGGATTGATCAACCTGAAGCCGCACTCATCCTGAATGATTCCACAAAAAGGCATCTTACAGTTTTTAAAGTTCTATATTTTGGTAATAATGAACTGCATCTATCCTTGAAACAGGATGAAGATTATATCCTTGTCAAATTACATAAGGATTAGTCAAAAAAAAGGCTGTTGCATTGCAACAGCCTTTTTAATATTATCGTAAGAGACTTTATTTGTGGTTACAGATTTCTTTTACTGTTGCTACCACGAAGTCTATTTCTTCTTTTGTATTGTACTTGCTGAAAGAGAACCTCACAGATGGTCTGGTACCATCAGCTCCAATTCCCTGTAGGACGTGCGAGCCTATTTCGGAACCTGAACTACAAGCACTTCCACCTGATGCAGAAACGCCCTTGATATCTAGGTTGAACAATAGCATGTCGCCCATGTTAGTGCATGGTAAGGATACGTTCAGAACTGTATACAAAGATTTGTCTGAATCAACCTCGCCATTGAATCTTACATCTGGAACGGCTTTGATCAGCTCAGCTTTCATATAGTCCTTTAGGGACTGAATATAAGTTTGGTGTTCGTTCATTTCAGCATAAGCGATTTCCAATGCTTTAGCCAATCCAACGATACCATAAACGTTTTCTGTGCCTCCACGCATGTTTCTTTCCTGCGCACCTCCGTAGATAAGTGGTTTGATCTTATTGCGTGCATTGATATACAAGAATCCAACGCCTTTAGGACCATGGAATTTATGAGCTGCACCAGTAATAAAGTCGATTTTTAGGTCTGCTAGGTCATGTGCATAATGTCCCATCGTCTGAACGGTATCTGAATGGAAGATGGCGTCAAATTGCTCACATAGCTCACTAACCTTTTTAAGGTCAGTTAAGTTGCCTAATTCATTATTGGCATGCATCAAGGAAACAAAGGTCTTTGGGTTTTTAGACAAAAGCTCCTCTAGTTGACCAAGATCAACATTTCCTTTTTCATCAACTCGTAAAAGATCTAAATGAATTTTTCCAGCTTTTTCCAGTTCTTCCAATGTGTGTAGAACAGCATGGTGCTCAATTGGTGAACTGATTGCGTGGGTAATATTATAGGCTTCAATAGCACGAACGATGGCCATGTTGTCAGCTTCAGTTCCTCCGGAAGTAAAGAAAATCTCGGAAGGTGATGCATTCAATAATTTAGCGACTGTTCTTCTTGCTTTTTCAACAATGGTCTTCATTTCTCGGCCATGTGCATGGATGGACGATGGATTTCCAAAATTCTCGTTCAACATCTGAACCATTACCTCAATAACTTCTTTATCTAAGGCAGTGGTGGCGGCATTATCAAAATAAACTTGCATGGCGGCAAATATAATTATTCAATAGGATAATTCTGTTATATTTATTTTTTTCTGACAATCATTAAGCCTATTGATATTAAGCCTGTTACGAATGATAAATAGACTATTAAATCACTATATTTTGTATAGAAAGTAAGGTCTTCATTCAAATTGATTTCCTGTGACAGCGCAGTCGGCACCCACCAAGAACTTTTTTGGACAATATCACCACGTTGGTTGATAAAGCCAGAAATACCCGTATTGGCTGATCGAACTACCCATCTGCGGTTCTCAATGGCCCTAAGTTTAGCGTATTGTAGGTGTTGGTCCTTTCCTGAGGTATCTCCCCACCATCCATCATTGGTGATGACGGCAATAAATTGGGCGCCTTTTTTAATATATTCAGCTACATAATTGCCCCAAATAGATTCATAACAAATGACTGGTGCAGCGCCAATCCCACTGGCAGAATAAAAGACCGAAGGTTCTTCTTGGCTACCGTATCCTCCGGTAGTACCACCAAAATGTTTGAATAGTGGGGTTAAAAAAGACAAGGTTTTTCCAAAAGGAGTTTTTTCGGCCCCCGGTACCAATTTAGATTTGTGGTAAAATTGCAGCTTACTAGAGCCGTCTACCAATACTGCCGCATTGAAGCTGTCATAAAAAACATTCCCAATCGGTCTTGCTGTCAGAGTCTTCTGATCTTCATAGATCTGGTAACTCTCTATCCCAGAAAGCACATTTCCATTATGATAAGGTTCCAAGAATTCAAGGATCTTATTGTATTGGTCATACTCCCGAAACTCCTCCTCATTGATTCCATTAGATCCTGATATTGCAGTTTCAGGCCAAATAAAAAACTCGGTATTTAGTTTTGCTACTTTTTGCGAAAGGTCGGTTAGGGTTTTTAATTGCTCCTCTGGGGTAATTGACCCAAATTTACCGTAAGGATCAATATTTGGTTGTACTGTTACAATTTCCGAAGGGTTGACATGTTCTTCGTAAGTGCTGTAGACAATTAAAGATCCAATAGCAGGAATGAGTATCCAGCCAACCAATGAACCTAATAGTAGTTTCTGGCTGTAGACTTCTACTTTTTCCTTCCTTTGCCAATACCATAGGAATACAAGGATATTGGCCATCCAAATCCACAAAGTACCACCATAAACACCAGTGACGCTATACCACTGAACCAGTTGATGGAAATTGGCAAATCCATTCCCTAATGTCATCCAAGGAAATGCTAGTTCCCAAGTCTGGTGCAGGTATTCATATGCCATCCAAAAGGAAATAAGCCCCATAAAGCTCAGTATGATGTTGTTCCTTTTGCGCATCTGGTAGTAAAGGTTAAATGCCAATGCCATTAAGAGAGGCGCCAGGGTAAATGGAATCAAAGAAACCATAAACGATGGAAATACATCTAAAACAGCATTCATGGCATTAAATACCCAATAAATGGATGCGGTATTCCAGATGACACCTGTCAAGAACGCTAGACCAAATATCTTGCGGCCTTTCTTTTTATAGTCCCCACGGATCACGTTTTCAACAGCGATCAATAAGGGTACAAAAGCAACAAAAAGTAGAAAGCTAGAATATGGGATAGGGGGCCAAGCCAGCCACAGTAATACAGCACTTAGACCGGCTAGTAGGTAATTGTTTTTCATGCTATTATAATTGGCTTAAAACTTCGGCCTTCTTCGTTTCGTATTCGGCTTGGGTAATAAGCTGCTTGTCATACAAGCTCTTTAATTTCTTGAGTTTTAAAGTGATTTCATCATCCTCCTCAACTTTATTCACTTCCGGACTTGGTGTAGGTGCCGTTGGGGCAGGAGAGTTGAAAGAAGTTGGCTGTTGATAGCTTTGAGGTTCTTGTTTTGCAGCCTGAGCTTGCTGGTTTTGTTGGGCGAACATAGAATTCAAGCTAGGTCTTTCCTCAAACTTTGGAAGTTCAACCGGTTTTTCAGCTTCAACAGGCTTTGCAGGTTCGGCTGGTTTAACAGGTTCAACCTTCTCTTCAGAACTAACCACAGGATTACTGTAAGCTGGTTTATTGCCATAAACAGGAGTGCTTTCCTTAGCTTCATTTTTCTGGTTCTGCAGATTAGCTAAAGCATCCTTTATCAGTTGGTACAACTTCCTGGCCTGTATTTTAGGAATATAATCAATCGTTAAGTTCTCGCCGGTAAAAGGGATTACGGTAACCTTGGAGCCAAAGATCTCTTCCTTAAATGCAATATCCTTAATATCCTTCCAAGGGAAGATCTCGAAGTTGGTAGCAAGACCCAATTTTGTGAACTCGCACAGGAAGATTCTCCTGTTAGAAAGGGTAATGCTATCCGGCAATAAGTTCACGGCCGGTTTCTTTTGCAGGGCTATATAATTAATGGATTCTCCAGGGGTCAACATATCCAAAATCTTTCCATGGATCTTTTCTACCACTTTTGGATCCTGTCCATCCTGAACAAATTTGTCGATTTGATAATTTTCCATTGATTTGATATTTACGTCAAAAATTCTTTTTTATTATTATTCATGTCCCGCGACACAGCACACAAATTCCCCTTTGATAGGGTTGGATTCAAAATGCTGTTTAATCTCTTCCAAAGTGCCTCTCACGGTCTCCTCATACATCTTACTGATTTCACGGGATATCGAAGCTTGTCTTTCAGGACCAAATATTTGAATGAATTCATCTATGGTTTTCAAGATCCGATGCGGAGATTCATAGAAGATCATCGTTCTTTTTTCTTCAGCCAATGATTTCAAGCGGGTCTGTCTGCCTTTTTTTACAGGAAGAAATCCTTCAAAACAAAAGCGGTCATTTGGCAAGCCAGAATTAACCAGGGCAGGAACAAAAGCCGTTGCTCCTGGCAAACATTGCACATCCAGACCTTCCTTGATCGTTTCCCGAACCAATAAAAAGCCAGGGTCTGAGATTGCTGGAGTCCCGGCGTCCGAAATTAGCGCTATCTGGTTCCCTTCCTTTAACAATCGGATAATTTCTTGGACGGCTTTATGCTCATTATGCTGATGATGGGCAAAGACTTTTTTGTCAATCCCAAAATGCTTTAATAAAGGGGCACTGGTCCTTGTATCTTCAGCTAATATAATATCAACCTGCTTCAGGACATTGATGGCCCGAAAGGTCATATCTTCCAAATTACCAATTGGTGTGGGAACAATATATAACATAATCCAAAGATAGCGATTAACTAAGAATCTATTTCAGTATAATCTTCGGACTTAGGTATTTTGCTGATAATTTCCATCCATTCTTCTGGGATGTTGGTCAATTTCCTTTCTCTAATGTTCATCCAGGCACCATCCACTAGCACAACGGCCGCTTTCACACCATTTTCCTTAAAGATCTCATGCCTGAAGGAAAACCTAGAATTGAGCTTGTTGAATTTAGTGATCACTACGCTTACTTTTACGCGCTCATCCAAACCTATTTCCCGCAAATAATTCAACTCTTCACGAAACAAAATAGGTCCAATCTTTCGCTTATTGAATTCCTCTAGCGACAGCGCCATCTTATTCAGCATATTACTCCTTGCCTGTGCACAAAAATCTGCATATGCAGAATGCCGTAAATGCACATTTGCATCAATCTGCGACCATAATACCTGTCCTTCGTAAAATATATTTTCTTCCATCGACCTTAATCTTTAGTGTTTTTCTAAAAATATGAAAAATAAATAATCAGCTTTCCATGAAATACGAAGCTTAACAATCTGATGAGAATTCAATGTTAACTTTTTGTGTACTGCATTTCTTCCATTCAGGCTAATTTGCTGATAAAAAGAAATAATTACTCATTATAGGAAAATCGCCAGCTTGGTATGTTAACAAATTAATAACATCCAGTTAATAATCTAGTAAATCCCTATAAATATTTTTGGGCCATTAAATTATTAACTTTATGAGATTATTCCTATTATTCCTATTCAATTTCATTTGTTGTATTTCCTTCGCTCAAAGGACCACCCCTTTGGCCACAACGACCATCCTAAAAGGTAAGGTTATGGACAACAATGATCATTTTTCTTTACCAGGTGCAACTTTAAGAATTGCAGAGGGCAATAAATTCACGGTTTCCGATGCAAACGGAAATTTTGAATTCCTAAACCTTCCTGCTGGAACTTATACGGTATCGGTTGACTATTTAGGTTACCAACATTTTGAACAAAAGATCCAGACTACCGATGAGGCTGTTGAAATCTTTTTGGAGCCTGCTAGCAAAACAATCGATGAGATCCAAGTCATTGGAGACATTGCGAAAGGTCAAGCAAAAGCCTTGAACCAGCAAAAAAATAACAGCAACATCACAAATATTATTTCTTCTGACCAAGTGGGCCGTTTCCCGGATCAGAATATCGGAGATGCCTTGAAAAGGGTTCCGGGTATTACGATGCAAAATGACCAAGGTGAGGCAAGAAATATTATTGTCCGTGGTCTTTCCCCAGAATTGAACTCTGTGACCTTGAACGGTGACCGTATTCCTTCTGCAGAAGGTGATAACCGTAATGTTCAGATGGACTTGATTCCTTCCGACATGATTTCATCCATTGAAGTCAACAAAACATTGACCCCTGATATGGATGCCGATGCGATTGGTGGTAGTGTGAACCTGATCACTCGTGCCGTTCCAAATAAGCAACGTATTTCCGCTACGCTAAGTGGTGGTTATTCCCCAGTTCGTGAAAAAGCAATCTACAATGGATCTTTGATCTATGGTAACCGTTTTCTGGATAACAAGATGGGCTTGGTATTGAGCGGAACGATGCAGACCAATGATTTTGGTTCTAACAACATTGAAGCCGAATGGGACCAGAAAGATGGAAATGTATTCCTAAAAGAAATGCAGATCCGTAAATATGATGTGGTCCGTGTCCGTAGAAGTGTATCAGCTGCCTGGGACTACAACTTTAATTCTAGAAACAGGATTGCCTTAAATGCCATGTACAACTGGCGTGATGACCGCGAAAACCGTTTTGCAACCAAGTTCTCAAAGCTAAAGTACGATAATGCAACCAAATCTTACACAGGACTGATTGAACGTGAAACTAAAGGCGGTATTGATAATAGCAGAAACAAAGGCCGTCGTTTAGAGCGTCAGACTGTATTGAACTTTTCATTGCAAGGGGAGCACCTTATTTCACCTTTGTTGGATATGGACTGGGCTGCTTCTTATTCAAGAGCCTCTGAATGGAGACCTAACGAAAGGTATATCTCTTATGAAAAACCATCGGGACCTCTTTCTGTCGATATTTCTGATCCTTACCTGCCATTTATTGCGAATGCAAACGCAGATTTGGACAAATTTGAACTTAATGAAATCACAGAAAATGAAAACAACACCCATGAAGATGAATTCGGTGCCAAATTAAACTTCCGTATTCCTTTGTCGGTGATTGCAGATCAAAAAGGAAGGATCCGTTTTGGTGGACGTGTAAGGTTGAAAACCAAAGAAAGAGATAACAATTTCTTTGAATACAAGCCCGTTACTGGTTTTGAGACCCTAACTTCTGGAATGCCATTGGTGACATGGGACGCAAAAACTTGGGACCAAGGTGAGCGTTATGCTCCAGGGACCTTTGTAGACAAGAACTATTTAGGAGGATTAAACCTAAGCGATAAATCTAAATTTGAAGAAGAGGCAAATCCAAAAGAGTTCCTTTCCCAAAACTATAAAGCAAAAGAGCAGATCTTTGCAGGTTATGTGCGTTGGGATCAAAATATTACAGAAAGAACAGCCTTGATCTTGGGAGCTCGTTTGGAGCATACTCGCATTGACTATACCGGTAATAATGTTGTTGATGAAGAAGAATTAAAAGGTCAGATCCGTAATGAAAACAGTTATACCAACATTCTTCCCGGTATTACCCTAAAGCATAATTTCTCGGACAACTTTATCCTTCGTGCTGCTGTGACAACCAGTTTGGCAAGACCAAACTACTACGCCTTGGCGCCATATGTTAACTCCAACATAGAGGATAAAGAATTGTTCGCGGGAAATCCAAACTTGAAAGCAACCTATTCAACCAACTACGACATCATGTTGGAGCGCTATTTCCAAAATGTGGGTATTATTTCCGGAGGTGCATTTTATAAAAACCTAAAGAACTTTATCTACATGTACAATGATAGGAGCTTTACAAATGCTCGTTTCTCGGAAGTGTTCCCAGATCTAGCAAACCCTATCGCTGCAGGCGAAACATGGGACTTTGCGCAGTTTAGAAATGGAGATAAAGTGGATGTTTATGGTTTTGAAGTTGCTTTCCAGAGACAGTTGGATTTCCTTCCCGGTAAATTCCTTCAAGGTTTCGCCATCTATGCAAACTATACCTTTACCGAGTCAAAAGCTAAGGGTATCTCAGGTGAAGATGGTGTATTGCGTGAAGGCCTAGGTCTGCCTAGAACTGCTCCACACATGTTGAACGGATCCCTGTCTTGGGAAAACAATAAATTCTCTGCTCGTGTATCTGCAAACTACACAGCTGCTTACTTGGATGAAATCGGAGATGATGCATTCACCGATGCTTATTATGACAAACAGTTTTTCCTAGATGCAAATGCTGCATATAAAGTAACTAAGTCACTTCGCATTTTTGCTGAAGCCAACAACCTAACCAATCAACCTTTGCGTTACTACCAAGGTGATGTACAGCGCATGCGCCAATTGGAATATTACAAGCCGCGCTATACCCTTGGAATTAAATATGACTTATAAACAAACCAACAAATGAAGAAACAGATTACAATATTTAGTTTTGCGGCCTTAGTGCTTGTCTCTTGTGGAGATAAGTTGGCCCCTGTTGCCGAGAATGCGCTGAAACCAGCCGTAATTACCGAAGTCGTGCCTAATGATACCGATGATCCCGCTATTTGGGTCAACCCTCAGGATAGTTCCCAGGTAATCGTTATCGGGACAGATAAACATGAAAAAACCGGTGGGCTATATGCCTATGATATGGACGGAAAGATCATCAATAAGGTCGTTCCTTTGGACCGTCCAAACAATGTCGATATTGCTTATGGCTTTAATTTGGCCGGTAAGAAAGTAGATATAGCCGTAGTTACAGAACGCGGTACAGATAAGATCAGGGTGTTCAGTTTGCCAGATCTTAAGCCACTGGATAATGGCGGTATTCCCGTGTTTGAAGGCGAAACAGAAAGGTCACCTATGGGTATCGCGCTATATACGCAAAAGGATACTACAGGAAATAAAATTTATGCCATCGTAGGTAGAAAGATCGGACCGACCGGAAAATATCTGTACCAGTATGAGCTACAGGATAAGGATGGCGTGATCGTAGGTAATAAAGTACGCGAGTTCGGGGCTTTCCAAGGTGGCAAGGAAATCGAGGCAATAGCCGTGGATAATGAACTGGGTTATGTTTATTATTCTGATGAAGGTTTCGGTATCCATAAATACTATGCTGATCCTGCCAAAGGCAATGAGGTCCTAGCGGTTTTCGGTCAAAAGGATTTCAAGGAGGACCATGAAGGTATTGCCATCTACAAAAGCACGGACAGTACAGGTTATATTGTAGCCTCCAATCAACAGAACAACTCCTTTAACATTTACCCTCGAGAAGGGGATGCAGGAAATCCTCATCAATATACAAGGATTGCTGAGGTTCCGGTATCAGCTGTGGAGTGTGATGGTGCCGATGCGATATCCATCCCGATCGGAGCTAAATTCCCGAAAGGAATGTTGGTTGCTATGAGTAATGGAATGGTCTTCCATTATTATGACTGGCAGCAGTTCCAAGATCATATTGATGCAAAAAAATAACATACAACAATTGGATTGATAATAGATAGGCCGCGAAAATTTCGCGGCCTTTTCTCAACACTAACTATTGACCTATACTTAAAACTACCTATAACTTTCTTTATTATTTACGGACACATCTTACATTGGCGCCTCTTCCGTCCTTGATCTGTTCTAAATCGAGTACCATTGTCGTAAACACGGCGCTCTGCCTGTAATACATGGTCATGTACATTGAAGTGTCCGAAGTCCTATAATATCCTATATCCCCATATTTTGGAAAGAAAGGTACTATATTTCCAGCCTCATAATTGAAGTCTTTCAATGTTCTGTTCATTGCCCTATACCCAGCCGCAACAAAGGGTAGGTGCCTGTCTGGGTATCTCGGTGGACCCAATGATGAAACATTTGTCCAGGCCATATACCAGCCTTTATCACCGGGTTGGTTGTAGCGGACCCTGTTGGTCGTGTAATTTATTATGGTATGGTATTCAGAGGTCTTAGGAAGGCGCCAAGTCCCTTTCGGGTACACTTGGTCACATGGGTCCCAGATCGTCGGACCAGTTTGTGGAAGTGGTCTCGGAGGTCTGGTATCAAAGTAATCCCTTTCTATGAAATTCATCATACCTCCAGATTTGTTGTTTACAAAACCGTTGTCATACCAAAACCTGTATTGATTCTTCAAGGAGTTTGCAACAAAGGTGAGGTTTCCACGTGCCCAACTTGCGCCACCATAATTTATTCCCGATTCGATCAGCCGTATTTTTAGCACATATCGTTTGCCCATTTCAGGTGTAAAAGAAGGTACGCTAAATGGGACATTGTCAAACGTTCGATCAACAAAATAATCTACATTGGGCGTTTCTGAATTTACAGATTGACTTGTGATTATGGTATTCTTTATATTACCCGCTAAACTCATGTTTCCACCACTTGGAACAGTTAGGAAATCCATGTATTTCACCCAGCCTAAGGGAATGCTATCGGCTATGGCGTCGGTCCACTGGCTTGCATTAAAAGCTACAGGCGTGGTGCTCGTGAAATTTCCGTTAATAATTGAAAATACACCATTATTAAGACCAGTATTTCCACCACTTTGAGGCAATTCAATACTGGTACTCTTGATCTTGGAAAAGGTGCCCCTTGCATCCAATTCAATTCTGAGTAAGCTCATTTTCCGATGGAAAGTTATCTGAATTCTATTTTCGGCTTCAGGGTCATCGGAAGTTCGGATCAGCCCTGTCGCGTATAAAAATTCCGACCCCTGACCCAATGCTGTAGAATTAATGGTCAGATTTGGATTTGCAGGGTCAAATGTCGCTAGATCATTGCCATTATTGTAGGAATAGGCAAACCAACGGTAGTTTTTGTTCCTATAGGCGCCGATCACGATTTCAGAAGTTGCCGAAGCCTGTGCCTGACCAAAATACGTAGTTGCCTCACCGGCATCATTGGCATCATACAGCACGATCAGGTATTTTGTGCTGCTGGGTAGCGGGTTTGCTATGGCTATCGAACGGGATTTTGGTTCAAAGGCTTTCGATTCGGCTAGCATATAGTCATAATCTACACCATTTGCAGAAGTCAGCTCTTTTTTAAAGATCAAGGGTTCAGCACTTCTCTGTTTTGAACTGTGCTTTGCAAGGATTTCCTTTGTGTCTATGGTTTCTCCAATGCCTTGTACACTGAATGTTAATCCTTCCTTGCCCCCAATTGTAGGCTCAGGTCTCTTGCATTGGCAAAAGAGGATTAGAAAAGAAAATGAGATGAAGACAATTGGGTCAATTCTGTGCTTCATTGTTTTTTTAATTTGGGTCTATTTGCTTTTAGAAGTCTACATTAAAGGTTTTGCCGTCGGAATCTTCCCATTCATCAACTTTTGGCGTATTTTCGTTTTCCCCTCCAATCCTTATCCTGGTTGATGTAATAGCAACATCAAAATCTAATTTAACAACATAGATTTCAATTGTTGGAAGGCTATATTCTTGTTTGAGATGATCATTGTTTTTAAAAAAAGTTTTCCTTCTTGTTTTTTTATTAGGCATAAAATCATGCTTTTTAGTTTATGAATATTTCAATCCGATCAATCTTAAACTGGTTGGTCTATAATTATTTAATATTATTAATGGTTTATAATCGTTTGTTTCAAAATTATATAATTCAAAACTATATTTCGTAAAAAATTTATTAAAAGTATAAAAATGTTACTAAAGGCCTGTTTTTTGAAATTTTCTTTCGTAATATGTTTTATTAAGTCTGTAGTCGAAAATTATTCAAAACAAAAAAGGCGCAATGAAAATCATTACGCCTACAAGAAAAAATATTATATGTAGTTATATTTTTGCCTAATTATTTATTTTCTTATACATCGCACATTTGTCCCTCTTCCGTCCATAAATTGAGTAACAGCTAGGTTAATATTGTTGTTTTTTTTTTTGCTAATCAAATGGGGGTTATCTCCTCACGCAGCGAACATTTGCTCCAATGCCTTCATGTGTAGTAAACACCCTCATGCCAAAGTCTATGCCTGCAAATCCGCCATAGTCAAAATTGAAAAACTGGGTCGTGTCCGAGGTCTTAAAGAATCCTTCATCAGCTGAAAGCGTACCAAAACCCCGATAATTAAATCTCCTTAATTCTCTTGTCTTTCTGTCCCTGAAGCCAGCGGCAACCAAATTAAAATTATTGTTTTTGTACCTTGGAGTGCCCACCCCTGGTCGGTTTCTCCAAGACGCATACCATCCAGCATTATTCTGTTGATTGACACGGTGTCTATCATATGCCTCAGTCAGGTCTCCTAATCTTGCGTATTCTGCCGCTGTAGGAAGCCGCCATGTTTTTTCTGGATATACCAAGGCGCAAGGATCCCAATTGCTTGGTTCGGCTTGAGGTTCTCCTCTCGGAGGTCTGGTGTCAAAATAATCAGTTTCTATAAAGTTGTTCATTCCGCCATTGACATTTTTAATAAAGTTGTTGTCATACCAAAATCTGTACTTATTCTTTGGTGAATTGGCTACGTAAGTCAAATTTCCCCTGGCCCAATTACTCCCGCCCACTAAAAGTGTACTCTCCTTCAATCTTAATTTTATGGTATATCTCTTTCCTGCAACTGGTGTGAAAGCTGGGAAATTTAATGGAATCCCCGCTGTAGGTACCCCAAAATTTCGGTCTGCAAAGGTACGGGCCGTTGGGTCATCTGGGTTAATGGTTTGGCTCGTAATGGTCAGGCTTTTTAAAAGAGCCTGGAAATTCATAGGTTCTCCGTTCGGAACAGTATATAGTTGCTGGTATTTGACCCACCCGGTTGGGATGGTATCAGCTATATGATCAAGCCATGCTGGTTTGCTAAATTGCTCCGTATCGCTTGTCTCCGTAAATACGCCGTTTCTCAGGGAAAATTTTCCGTCTTTAAAGCCGTTAGATGATGCGGGATAATCAACTCGCAAATCTTTGATGGAAGAGAATGCACCTCTGGCATCGATTTCAAGGCGAATCGCACTGACCATTCTTTTAAAAGTAATGGGAACTACGTTTGGAGCGTTCGGGTCATTGCTCGTTGTGATTACGCCTGTGGCATACAGAAAGTCACTTTCGTCTTCATTCGTAGTGTTGACATTTAGAATAGGAGATTCAACTGTGGGTTGGGGGAAGAAATAATTGGTGTTATATGAATAAGCAAACCATCTATATTGCCTATTGCGATAAGCAGGAAACGGGATTGTTGGACCGTTGCCGGTGCTGTTGCCGAGCCATTTAAACGTGACTGCGTTGCCGTTGCCGTCTGCTTCAAACAGCATAATGAGGAACCTTGTATTATCGCCAATAGGTTTGCTGCTTACTGCTTTTGTCGATGCGAATTTCATCCCCGCATTTTCTTCGATGATTAAGTCTATGTCCATGCCGTTCACGTTGTGTAGTTCTCGGTGGATAGGGAATTTCTCGAGGTTTTGGCTGTTCCTGGACCTTGTGGAGCCCATTAACTCGGTGCTGCTGCCTTCTTCGATACCCGATATCCGAAAGATGATCCCTTTTTCGGAGGGCATGTCTTCGACGGGTGGCTTGCAGCAATTTAACATGACAATGCAAAATAAACCGCTCAAAAAGAATAGGGGGGCTGTAGTTTTCATTATTTTATGGTTTAGTGGTTTTCCTAAAAGTCAAAATCTTTAATGTTTCCCTCGCTGTCTTCCCAGTCTTCAATTTGCGGGACATTGCCTGGGCCTCCAGTTCTGACATGGGTTGAGGTAATCATTACATTAAAATCTAATTGTATGGGCTGAATGGAGATTTTCGGGCTCAAGTAAGGTCTTTTGACTTTTTTCCATACCAAGGCATTCAAATCTTCAGCGCCCAAGCAGTGTGTTGTCTGTGGGATCTTCATGATTGTTTCGGTTCTTAAAAACAGATTGGCTGTTTATCTATAATCGCTATTTTTTAATTAGTTGGTTCTTAATTAACTAATAATAGCAAAAATAAATAAAAATATTAATACTAAGGTAAAAATTAGCGTTTTTATCATGAACTTTAAGTTAAGTTTTTAGCCGATTCAGGGAAAATTGGCAAAATACGTGCTGGTAAGCAAAAAAAACAGCGCTATTTGAATTAGCGCTGTTTCTCAAAAAGATATGTTTTTTATACGCCTGAAGCGATTTTCATCAGTAATGCCGTTAACCAACCTGCGTAGGTTCCGATGGCATAGCTGAATACAGATAAGATTACTCCAACAGATATTAAAGAGGGATGGAAGGCTGCCGACATGACAGATGCGGAGGCCACACCGCCAACATTCGCCATGCTTCCCACGGAAAAGTAAAAGAATGGCACCTTAAAGATCTTGCCTACAATGATCAACAATAAGGCATGGAAACTGATCCAGATAAAGCCGACTACAAATAAACCAGGATTGCCCAAAATGGCCATAATGTTCATCTGCATTCCAATCGTCGTAATCAGGACATATAACAGTACGGTTCCGATTTTGGAAGCACCCGCAAATTCCAGTTTTTTAGCTGGCGTGAAAGACAGGGATATTCCAATGGCAGTTGCAAAGAAAATCAACCAAAAGAAAGTATTGGTCAGGGAGAATTTCTCTGTCTCCGGGTAATGGGTTGCCATAAAGTTAGCAACAGGGTCGGCCAATAAGGTTGCCAGTCCCGTTCCACCGAAGGCTAGCGCAATCATGATCATAAAGTCTTTCGTCTCAGGAATGCGGCTGTTTACTTTTACGCGCTCGTCCATTTTTGCCTTCAGGTGCTCCACGTCCTGCGAATCGGCCTTGAAGAATTTGTCCACGGACTTGTATTTGCTTGCACCATATAATAGAATGGCCATCCAGATATAGGCTACAAAAACATCCACGGCGATGATGGAAGAGAAGAGGTTAGGAGAAGGTTGAAGGATCTCCTTTAAGGCCACCTGGTTTGCTGATCCACCAATCCATGAACCTGCCAAAGCGCCTAATCCACGCCAGACCTCATCGGGTCCTGTTCCCCCAACGACTTCTGGAGCGACCAAGGATGTCAGGTAAACTGCCAATGGACCTCCCAATAGGATACCTATTGTACCCGTAATGAACATCAGGCCCGCTCTCTTGCGTAATGCCCACATCTCCTTGAGGTCTAGATTGATCACAAACAGGATCAAACAGGCCGGAAGAAAATAACGGCTGCCAATTGTCGTCAATGGCGAATTTTCACCATCGATGATGTTAAAGGAATTCAATAGCCCCGGCAAGAAATAACAGAGCAATAATGGCGGGATGACATTATAAAATCCTTTGATGTATTTGTTGGATAGACTGGAAGTGTAAAAAACCAATCCTAAGATCGTCATCAATAATCCAAAGACCACCGTAGTGTTCTCTATCAATGGTCCGGCTTCTGTATCGGTTATTTGCATAAAATTGTAATAATTGTTATTTTGCTGTGAAAATAGATAATTTTTCAATTATTTATTGAAATAATCAACATATCAAAAACATTAGATCAATCTGAATCATTCAAAAAAAGACCGAATGGACCGAAGAAATTTTATTAAAAACGGTGGTATTATCCTTGGTGCCACTTCTTTAGACTTCTCAAATACCAACCTTGATTTCAAGAAAAAAATAAAAGTAGGATTAGTCGGCTGTGGAGGTCGTGGAACAGGTGCTGCCTTTCAGGCGCTATCCGCTGATCCAGATGTCGAAATTGTGGCCCTGGCCGATATTTTTCCGGAACAATTGGAAACAGCGCTGGCTTCCCTGCAGGAAGCGCACAAAGATCGCGTCAATGTTCCCGAAAAAAGGAAATATGTAGGTTTTGATGCCTATAAAAACTTAATCGCCTCCGACGTAGACGTCGTGTTGCTGGCCACTCCTCCGAGTTTTAGACCGGATCACCTGACCGAAGCGGTTAAACATGGTAGGCATATCTTCTGTGAAAAGCCGATGGCAGTAGATGTGCCCGGTGTGCATAAAGTACGTGAAGCGGTAAAAGTAGCCAAAGAGAAAAAATTGAACCTTGTTTCAGGCTATTGCTTTAGGTATTCAACTCCTAACCGTGAATTGGCAAAATTAGTCCATGATGGCAGCATCGGTGATATCTATGCCATCAGTACCTTCAGGTTGGGCGGTGAATTGACCGAGAAACCTAGGCAGCCAGATTGGACCGACCTAAAATATCAATTGTACAATTGGTTTTACTACCAGCGCTATTCGGGTGATATCATCGTTGAACAGACCGTACACAGCATCGATTTCATGAACTGGATGCTGAACCGAGGATTGCCGAAAACCGTTTCAGGCACCGGAGGTAGACAGAGCCGCCCTTGGGACAAGTATGGCAATGTGTTCGATCATTTTGCCATTGAATTTGATTATGGGGATGGTCTGAAAGGTTTCCACTTCGGTAGACAGCAAAATGGGACCCAGCCACGGAACTCCGTAGAAGCAATCGGGACTAAAGGCAATTTCAATGTAAGCCTATTGAGTTCCTATGCAATCAATGGTTCAAATCCGTGGAAATTTAACGGAAAGATGAACAATATGTATCAGACGCAACACGATGAGCTCTTTGCAGCTATCAAGAATAAACAAGTGATCAATGATGGTGATTTTATGGCGGACTCTACCTTAATGGCTATATGGGCGCGTGAAGCAGCTTATTCTGGTAGCATTATTTCTTTGGATGAAATCTTGAATTCAACCAAAACCTATGGTCCGAGTTCAGATGGATATAATTGGGAAATGGAAATAGATACTGCGCGTATCCCTAGACCGGGATTGGCGACATAATTATTGCTGAAAGGGAAATGTTGGAAAAGATAAAGATTTTAGTGGTTGGCTGTGGCAATATGGGAGCTTCCCATGCACAGGCCTACCATGAGATGAAAGAATTTGAAATTGTAGGACTAGTCTCGCGTGGAGACAGTAAAAAGAAATTGAATGAGAAATTAGCTGCGCAATACCCCTTGTATGACAGCTATGAGCAGGCTCTGGAACAATCGAAACCAGATGCGGTCTGCATATCTACCTATCCGGATACCCATGAGGACTATGCCATCAAGGCATTTCAGGCAGGTGCGCATGTCTTTATTGAAAAGCCTCTTGCGGATACGGTGTTAGGCGCCCAGAAAGTAATCGATGCGGCCAATGCTGCCGATAAAAAACTGGTGGTGGGTTATATTTTAAGGCATCATCCTTCTTGGATTAAGTTTATCGAGGTTGCCAAGACCATGGGCTATCCTTTGGTCATGCGCATGAACCTGAACCAGCAAAGCCAAGGCTATATGTGGGATGTTCACCGTAATTTGATGAAAAGCCTGAGCCCAATTGTTGACTGTGGTGTGCATTATATCGATGTGATGTGCCAAATGACCAATGCCAATCCGGTTACCGTATCGGCCATCGGTGCAAGGCTAACGGATGATATACCGGAAGATAATTACAATTATGGCCAGCTGCAGATCCGATTTGATGATGGCAGTGTAGGCTGGTACGAAGCAGGTTGGGGACCTATGATCAGTGATACGGCATTCTTTGTAAAAGACGTGATCGGGCCGAAAGGCTGCGTTTCTATCGTGGCCAAAGAAGCTGGAAAGGCTGGGAATTCAGATTCTGTCGAGTCCCATACCAAAACAGAATCCCTTAAGGTCCATTATGCTGATATCAATGCGCAGAATGAATTTCTGAGAAAAGATGAATGGCTGGACCTGACCGATGAGCCTGACCATCAGGAACTCTGCAACAGGGAACAACGCTTCTTCCTGAAAGCCATCAAGGAAAACTTAAATTTGGAAAAATCAATGCAGGATGCCATCAATAGCCTTCAAATTGCTATTGCATGTGATGAATCTGTAAAGACTGGTGAAATCGTAAAACTTTAAAATGCGCAAATACTCTCTTTTATTCGGGTTGCTGTTTCTCAACCTGATGCTGTTAGCTCAATCCAAGAAACCTAATATTGTATTGATCCTTGCTGATGACCTTGGTTATGGGGACTTAAGTATCTATGGGCAAGAAAAATTCAGTACCCCAAATATCGATGCCTTAGCTAAAAAAGGCATGCTGTTCACGGACTTCTATGCCGGGGCTCCTGTCTGTGCCCCTTCGCGTTCGGCCTTGATGACCGGACAGCATACGGGGCATACCTATATCCGTGGAAATAAAGAAATTGTACCTGAAGGCCAGGAGCCTTTAGCTCAGCAAGTTGAAACCTTCGCCATGGCCTTGAAAGATGCTGGGTATAAAACCGGAGCGTTCGGAAAATGGGGCTTGGGAATGGTTGGAACAACTGGTGATCCCCTGGAAAAAGGTTTTGATGAATTCTATGGTTATAATTGCCAAAGACAGTCCCACCGTTATTATCCAACCCATCTTTGGGATAATGAGGAGCGTATTGACCTGAAGGGCAATGAGAACTTAATGAAAACCACGACCTACGCTCCAGACCTGATCCATCAGAAATCGTTGACCTTTATCCATAATTATAAAGATGGGCCTATATTCCTGTTTATCCCAACTGTATTGCCCCATGCTGAATTGATCGTTCCGGAAGATGAAATCTTCAAGGAGTTTGATGGTAAGTTTGAGGAAAAACCATTCCAAGGAAGTCCTTATGGACCAAATGCAGGTTCAGGTTATACCAGTCAAGCTAAGCCTAGAGCGACCTTTGCTGCCATGGTTACCCGTATGGACAGGCAGGTAGCAGATGTAGTCTCTGCCTTGGAAGAAGAAGGCATGCTTGAAAATACCATTATCATCATTACGAGCGACAATGGCTCGCATCGAGAAGGCGGAGCAGACCCTGATTTCTTTAAGAGCTCGGGTCCATTCCGTGGCAATAAGCGCGATGTGTATGAAGGAGGGGTGAGAACGCCTTTTATTGTACATTGGCCAGCGAAGGTAAAAGCGAACAGCAAATCTAACCATATAGGCGCTTTCTGGGATGTTGCACCAACCTTATTGGAAATTGCCCAGGCGAAACCATTGAAACAGACCGATGGGGTCAGTTTCTTGCCAACCTTATTGGGTAAAAAAGGGCAAAAGGAACATGAATATCTATATTGGGAGTTCCATGAACAAGGTGGAAAGCAAGGCTTAAGGTTAGGAGACTATAAGGCCATCCGCTTGAATGCTAAAGGTAATCCGGATGCTGAAATAGCAATTTACCATTTGCCAACCGATGTTGCCGAGCAAAACAATATCGCTGCCAAGCATCCTGAGCTGGTGAAAAAAGCCAGGAAGATCATGGCTGAAGCTAGAACGGAAAGTGATATTTTTCCCTTCCAATAAAAAGATTGGATATATAAAAAGCAAAGGGCTGCAAATCAAAATTTGCAGCCCTTTGCTTTTTATATCTTATGGACGAAATGTATTTGCCATTAAGGGATGTTCAGATATTTGTGGGTCTGCAAGGAGATTTCCCATCTAGGATTGTCCTTTACGTAGTCAATGATCAAAGGTGTCATCTCTGCAGCCTTGGACCATTCTGGTTGTAAGTAGAGTTTACAGGTCGAGCTAACAAACTTCGCATGTTCTTCGGCCCATTGGAAATCACTTTTATTGAAGACAATGACTTTCAGCTCACCTGCTGCGCTCAACACATCTTCTCTTGGACCCTTGAATTTTTTAGGAGATAGGCAGATCCAGTCCCAATATCCCGTCAAGGGATAGGCTCCGGAGGTTTCCAGGAAAATCTTGATGCCTGCTTCCTTAAGCTTTTGGGTCAGGTAAGTCAAGTTGTACAATAAAGGTTCGCCACCGGTAATCACCACGGTTTTTGCCGGATGTTGCAAAGCATGCTCCACGATGACGTCTGCAGAAGTCAAGGGGTGCATTTCAGCGTCCCAGCTTTCCTTGACGTCACACCAATGGCAGCCTACATCACAACCTCCCAAACGTATAAAATATGCTGCTTTTCCGGTATGGTATCCTTCCCCCTGTATCGTGTAGAATTCTTCCATCAAGGGAAGAAATGTGCCGTCCTCTGGAACTTGATTTGACATGTTACTGAATTTGAGCTGCAAAAGTAGGAAAAAAATCAAGATAAATGGAATTTCAGTCCCTTGTAAGTCCTTCAGGCCTGTCGGCTGAAGGTCAAAAAAAAGACCTCCTCATGTTTAAAATCGAAAAGATCTTTCGAGATTCACTTTAGTCTTGTTCGAGGCATATTCGGAAAATTCGAAATATGTCCCGAATAAGGGTAAGGCGAGTCTCAGCTGTATTGCTTCCTTTTATTTTTGCTGAAGTTTTTTTCTTCAAGCTGGGATTTGTAACGGGGTTTGAAATAGAAGTCCATGTTTCTTGAAATATAAGCAAAAACTTTTCTGAAATGACTGAAAATAAACTTTTTTCCCCTAGAGTTCATTTCGAAAAGACTAAAAATTTTCGTATTTTTGCATTGCATTAATTAAGGCAGCCTTTATAAACCAATGTAATTGTACATATTGGAAGGGTTGCAATTTTAGACAAACAATAAATCATAGTTGTAAATGATTAACATTACACTACCTGATGGATCTGTCCGTCAGTATGAACAGGGTACAACTGCTATGCAGGTTGCCCAATCGATTTCCGAAGGATTAGCTAGAAATGTATTAGCTGCAGAGGTAAATGGTGAGGTTTGGGATTCTTCAAGACCTATTGAAGGAGACGCTTCGGTAAAATTATTGACCTGGAATGATGATAAAGGTAAATCTACCTTTTGGCATTCATCCGCTCACTTATTGGCAGAAGCACTAGAAGCCCTTTACCCAGGGATTAAATTTGGTATCGGTCCAAACATCGAAACCGGTTTCTATTACGATGTGGACTTCGGTGACCGTGAATTCTCCTCGGATGACTTCAAGCAGATTGAGGACAAGATGTTGGAATTGGCTAAGCAAAAAGAGGTTTTTGAGCGTAAAGCTGTCTCAAAAGCGGATGCATTGGCTTATTTCGAGGAAAAAGGTGATGAGTACAAGTTGGACTTGATCAAGGACTTGGAAGATGGAAAGATCACTTTTTATACACAAGGAAATTTCACTGACCTGTGTCGAGGACCACATATCCCGAATACAGGTTTTATCAAAGCGATAAAATTGACCAATGTGGCAGGTGCTTATTGGCGAGGTGATGAGTCTCGTAAGCAGTTGACCCGTATTTATGGGGTTACTTTCCCTAAGGCTTCGGAATTGACCGAATATTTGAAGTTTATCGAAGAAGCCAAGAAACGTGATCACCGTAAGTTAGGTAAGGAATTGGAACTGTTCGCTTTTTCGGAGAAAGTGGGGATGGGTTTGCCATTGTGGTTGCCGAAAGGAACTGCATTGAGACAAAAACTTCAGGACTTTTTACAGAAAGCGCAGATCAAGGCTGGTTATGAGCCTGTGATTACTCCGCATATCGGTCATAAACAATTGTATATCACTTCTGGTCACTACGAGAAGTATGGTGCGGATTCATTCCAACCGATCAATACTCCGGTAGATGGCGAAGAGTTCTTGCTAAAGCCAATGAACTGTCCGCATCACTGTGAGATCTACAAAACAAAACCACGCTCCTACAAAGAGCTTCCGGTTCGTTTTGCAGAATTTGGAACGGTTTATCGTTATGAGCAGTCGGGTGAGTTGCATGGTTTGACCCGTGTTAGAGGGTTTACTCAGGATGATGCGCACTTGTTCTGTCGTCCCGATCAGGTGAAAGAGGAGTTCAAGAAAGTGATTGACTTGGTGCTTTATGTATTTGGGGCATTAGGTTTCAATGAGTTTACGGCTCAGATTTCATTGCGCGATCCGGAGAACAAAACTAAATATATCGGTTCGGACGAGAACTGGGCATTGGCTGAAGCGGCGATCATCGAATCGGCTACTGAAAAAGGCTTGCCGACCGTGGTGGAGTATGGCGAAGCAGCTTTCTATGGTCCTAAGTTGGACTTCATGGTGAAAGATGCCTTGGGCAGGAAGTGGCAATTGGGTACCATCCAGGTTGACTACAACCTTCCGGAGCGTTTTGAACTGGAATATACCGGTAGTGACAACATGAAACACCGTCCGGTTATGATCCACCGCGCACCATTCGGATCCTTGGAACGTTTTGTTGCAGTTCTGATCGAGCACTGCGGGGGTCAATTCCCGTTATGGCTTGCTCCTGAGCAGTTTATCATCCTGCCAGTGTCAGAAAAATATGAAGAATATGCGCAAAAACTTTTGGAATCCCTAAATAATTCCGATATTCGCGGTCTGATTGACTTGCGCGACGAGAAAGTTGGGCGTAAGATCCGTGATGCCGAAGTGAAAAAGATGCCTTACATGTTGATTGTAGGGGAGAAGGAGATGGAAAGCGGAACAATCTCAGTTCGTAAACATGGTGGGGTGGACTTAGGGTCGATCACAGCAGAGGAATTTAAAGATTTATTAATAAAAGAAATAACTGTTTAATTAAAGGAACATTTGGCAAAAAGTAACAATTTCGGCCCGAGAGGCCCGATAAGAAAAAAAGAACCAGAACATCGTATCAATGAGCACATCCGTGTTCCAGAAGTACGTTTGGTTGGTGACAATGTAGAGCAAGGGGTATTTCCGACACGTCAGGCATTAGCATTAGCTGATGAGTTAGAATTGGATTTAGTTGAAATCTCTCCAAACGCTACGCCTCCTGTTTGCAAAATTATTGATTACAGTAAATTCGTTTACGAACAGAAAAAAAAGCAAAAGGAAATCAAAGCGAATGCGAAGCAGACGGTGATTAAGGAAATCCGTTTCGGACCTAACACCAGCGAGCATGACTTCGAATTTAAGTTGAAGCACGCGATGCGATTCCTGGAAAGTGGCGAGAAAGTTCGTGCTTACGTACATTTCAAAGGCCGTGCAATTGTGTTCAAGGAACAAGGTGAAATCTTGTTGTTGCGCTTTGCTCAAGCCCTGGAAGATTATGGTAAGGTGGAACTGTTGCCTAAGTTGGAAGGTAAGCGCATGTTCTTGACATTGGCGCCTAAAACCAGCCCAAAGAAATAAGACGTATCTAACAGATTGATAAAAATTATATAAGTATTATGCCAAAAGTTAAAACCAATTCCAGCGCGAAGAAACGTTTCAAATTGACTGGAACAGGTAAAATAGCAAGAAAAAACGCTTTCAAAAGCCACATCTTGACTAAGAAAACTACTAAACAAAAACGTAACTTAACTACTACTAGTTATGTGAGTGATGCTGATACAGGCAACGTAAAACGTATGCTAGCTATCGGTAAATAAGTTTAGAAAACATTTTATAACAATATTTTTTTAACCGGGTATAGGGTCGTAAGATTGCTGAAAAACGCAACGCCTTTTACCAAATTAAATTTTAAAAATTATGCCACGTTCGGTTAACGCAGTTGCTTCTAGAAGAAGAAGAAAAAGAATCCTTAAATTAGCTAAAGGCTATTATGGATCCCGTAGCAAAGTATATACTATTGCTAAAAATACAGTAGAAAAAGGTTTACAGTACGCTTACCGCGACCGTAAAACCAAAAAACGCGAGTTTAGAGCTTTATGGATTCAACGTATCAACGCTGGAGCACGTCAACACGGAATTTCTTATTCACAGTTGATCGGTAAATTAAACGCTAAAAACATCGGCTTGAACCGTAAGGTATTAGCTGACTTAGCTTTAAACAATCCAGATGCTTTCAAAGCAGTTGTAGACGCAGTAAAATAAGTTTAAACCGCATCTTTTTGTTAGATATAAATAAAGCCATTCCGAAAGGGATGGCTTTTTTTGGTTAGATGTGTTGATCCATATTTAGAGGCATGTTTTCCAATTTTCTTAGGGGCGTATCGCATACGCCCGTCGCATGCATTTACAAAATATGGAGTTCTTTAAGCTTTCTATTTGACGTCAAAATTCCTTCCTCCAATCAATAAAAAATGGTTTCTTTATCTTACGATTCCAATGATAAGTTTGTTTGATCTTCAGACCCATATTTATTTATCAGAAGAATATTTCTAGCCGCCATAGATCCCCAGCGGGGATGAATTATTTTAGCATGAATGGTATTGAACAATATAGTAGTAGCGAAAAACTGATGTTCGATTAATCGAACATCAGTTTTTCGCTACTTCCAGACTAACCTGCCATGCCAGCTAAAATAATGGAACCCTGATGGGGTTCTATATTTAGAAATTATGGAGCCAATATTTTTCAATGTCAACATCCTGTCACCACCAGATTATGGAGTTCTTTAAGCTTTCTATTTGACGTCAAAATTCCTTCCTCCAATCAATAAGAAATGGTTTCTTCATATTACGATTTCGGAATGAACGACATCTCTATAAAAAACAAAAAATAGATTCTTCGCTGTGCTATGAATCTCTATTATACGCATTTTGATTCTGTTCGCTAATAATATTTTAGATCCTATTATCCATTATCGAAGATAAGGGAACTGTTCGCCAAATAAACCTATTATATGTCCAAAATATGAAGCGGGCTTATGCAATAAGCCCCTACGGAAATGGGGCAATTATAGCCGGGGAATAGCCTTCAAATCATAATCTTGGTCCAACCGTTGGGTGGAGCCTGTCGAGAACCCCGAACCTTCGTTTGGCGAGCGGAGCCGAGCCATATCCTTGCCCAAATTCTAATGTCTGATGTCTATTGTCTGATTTCCCCTAAGACAATCTCAAACTCATCATAATCTGCTTTTCTCCAGGCCATATCTTGGGTACTGCTGGACAAAGCAAACCATGGGGAAAAGGTTTTTACTTTGATGGTTTTACCATCTGGCATAAACTCCAATATCCGGATCCAGCCGTCGCCACCACTTCCATAGGTTCCACCACCCAAGGCTTGGGCGTTAAAGGTCATTTGGTTCACAGCCTTATCTGCAGCATTTTTATCGATTCGGAAGCCTACATGTTTCCTAGGGTCGTTTGGAGAGCCTATATGGCCGGAAAAAACCATTTCGATATTCTTGGACGGTTGTACCAGTCTTTCGAATACAGCGGTCCCATAATTGGCGTCCTGTAAATCATACTTGGCGGTCTTGATATGCTCGTTTTGGTAATTGAGGTAGGCATGGGTCAACAAGACAACGCTATGGTCTCGGTATTTTTCTTGGTTGACCACCTTGTTTGCCCATTTCAATACGGTATCTCGAGGGGCGAACTCGATGGAAAGGAATAGAAACGGCTTGCCATGAGGTGATTTCCATTGATAGGCGGCATTTTCTAAGCTTGGGTTCCCATAAATGTTCTCTGTAACCTCTCTTAGGATCTTTTGGTTTTCGCTGTTTTTGTCCGGATAGAAATAATTTGGGAAATGCGTGGTCTTAGGTTTATGGGTATAGCTGAAGATATTGTAGTCATGGTTTCCGGTTGCGGTTATATAGGGAATTTTACCATCTAATTTTGCGAAGGCTTTTGCGGCGGCTTCCCATTGCTGTTTGCCGGTTTGGTCCATTTTCTTGGGGTCTGGATTGATGATGTCATCGTGTTCCACGAGGTCTCCCGTGCACATGACCATCTGGATGTTAAGTTTGTCCTCATTTTCCACGATCCAATTCATCATGACATCCAAAATAGGTTGGTTCCGCTGGAACTTCACATAGTTCTGTATGTCAGGTAAGAGGACCATGGTCCAGGAGCTGGAATCGGATAGATGGGGATGTTCAAAGGCTTTTTTTTCCTGCGCCATGGCGTAAGGGGAGACTGTGACCAATAGGACACAGAAGCATATGATTTTCTTGATTGCGTTCATTTTTTTAGGATTGCTGTGAAAAACAAACGTGACCTGGGCCGGTCACGTTTGAGAAATAAAAGTATTTGTATGAATTGTAAACGTATTAATAACCTGGGTTCTGCGTCAGGTTTTTGTTGGCATCCATCTCTTGCGAAGAGATTGGCCAGTACTCATCTTTGTTTTCCTTGAAGACTACTGCCTGTGTGCCGAAGACTTTACTGGCTACACTGTGGTTGTACACTGGGTTTGCATTCTCATCGATACGGGTCAAAACGTTTTTATCCCAAGCATTTGCCAAACGGTTGAGATAGATATGGCCGTTCATGACTTGTTTTGCAATTCCCCAGCGACGAAGGTCGTGCCAGCGCAAACCATCATTGGCCAATTCTACCTTTCTTTCATAGCGTAGGGCTTGGCGTAATTGTGCCTGAGAAAGTCCGGTAGGAAGGTTTGGCATATGCGCACGTTTACGGATCTGGTTGATGGCATCATACACCGTGCCGTCGATGCTGTTATCTTCAATCTTCGCTTCTGCATAGATCAACAGGAGTTCTGCATATCTCAATACACCAACATTTAAGTCCGAGAATCCGGAAACCGAAGTCGTCGGGAAGTCAACTAGATCGGTATGCTTACGCCATAGATACCCGCTAAAGGAACGGTATGCATTGGTGGCATCAGCATTGGTCTGCGAACTCGGTTTGGTAGAGGTCCCATTGATTACAGGCCAATAATTGTTCACTTTGGAGAATGAAGCATTTGGCTCGAATTGGAATCCCATAAACCTGGAATTCGGACGAACGGTGTAAAGGTCTAAACGAGGGTCTCTGTTTTCAAATGGTTTCTCTGGATTGTAGGTCGTCGATTCCGTGATGTACTTGCCATCTAGATCCTGGAAAGAGTCGATGAAGTTTTGGGTCGGTCCCCAATAACATACGCCTTTGCCAAGTCTAGAAGCTAGGTAATAACCTTGATTATGGACGTTATCGCTGATATTGCGGTTGTATTCAACCACCCATATCCATTCTTTGCTGGATTCGTATCCTTTGTGGCCAAAGATATTGGCAACTTCTGGTTCGCCTTCTTTGTGGGACTTGTTGGCAAAGGCGATGGAATTGTCGAACTCCGTCAAAGCATGGATTCCATTGGATAAGGTTATGGCTTTTTGTGAAGCTTCGGTAGCTACCTTGTATTGTTTGGCATACAGGGCTACCCTGGCTTTTAGGGTATAGGCAGCAATGCTGGATGCCCTAGAAAATTTGGTCCCGGCCTGTGATTGGGGAAGGTTGTCTGCAATGGCTGTTAGTTCATCCAAGATAAACTTTTCTACCTCTGCTTTTTTGGTTCTTCCCGGTAGTTCATCGCCCAGTTTCAATGCGTTTTTCAATAATGGTACATCGCCATACAGTTCGATCAGTTGGGAATAGGAGTATGCGCGGATAAATCTCAATTCAGCATCGATCTTTTTGTAATCAGTTTCAGACATGCTGTTCTTGATGTCTGCCAATTTATCCAGGACATCATGTACCCTCCCGATGGTTTTGTAATGGGCAGCCCAAGGTTTGGTTGCCAAGGCATTGTCAGTCGTGATAGAACTGGTTATCGGTGAGGTATAGTTGTTACCCGGTCTAGCGTATCCAATATCGGTAATATTGTCCATAACGTGCCAGATAGGGGTGCTGGAAGCATCTAGAAGGGTTAAGCCTTTGTATGCTCCTAAGAGTCCCATTTCAGCTTCTTTTTGGCTGGCTGGGAAGGTTTCAGACGATGGGCCGTCCAATGGTAATCGGTCTAGGTCGCAAGAGCTCATGAGCGCTGCACATAATAAACTGATTCCTATGATAGATTTTGTCTTCTTGATCATTGTTCTTAAAATTTAAAGTCTAAACCAAATGTGTACACCTTAACCTGAGGGTAGAAGTTACCTGAACCTAAGGTTACTCCATCCTGTGCTCCTGAGTTGTAATTGATTTCAGGGTCATAGCCTTCATAGAAGTTTGTTTTTGTAAAGAGGTTCTGTCCGTTGGCATAGATGAAGATTCCGCCGATCTTACTGTTCGCCAGCCAGCTTTTAGGGATCTCATAGCCTAACTGAACATTTTTCAATCGGAGATAAGAGGCGCTTCTCATCCAGAAATCAGAGTTCTGCGTATTGTTTGTTGAGGTTACCGATACGCGTGGTAAAGAGGCTCCTCTGTTGTCTTCGGACCAGTAGTCCAATTGCCAAGGTTTAATCGCCGAAGAGTTTACCGCTGGGATCACATAATGGGAATCCAGGTAACCATTTGCTTTGGCTACACCTTGCAAGAAGGCGCTGAACCTAATGCCCTTGTAGCCTAAGTCTAGGTTGAATCCATAGGTGTAGCGAGGCATGGTGCTGCCGATAATGGTTTTATCTGCATCAGTGATCTTACCATCTGGGATGGCATTGCCATTTGCATCAAGATCACCTGCGATGTCCCTGTACCTGATATCGCCCGGTTTTAAGGTGCCGAACTGCTTCGGTCCATTGTCTATTTCTTCTTGGGATTGGTAAAGACCGTCGGATTGATAGCCATAAATGGAGTTGATGGAATATCCTTCCTGTTGTCTCAATAGCGTTCCTGAAACTTGTCCTTTCATGTCAAGGATCTTGTTCTTGACATCGGAAATATTGGCGCCGATACCTAATTTGAAATCGCCGAATTGGTTGTCGTAGCGCACCGAAGCTTCCCATCCTTGGTTCTGAACCTTGGCAGCATTTTGGAATGGTGCGTTCTTGCCATACAGCTCAGAAACGTAAAGTTTCATCAGGATCCCATCGGTCTGTTTTGTGTACCAATCGAATGTAACGCTGAAGTTGTTGAAAAGGGATGCATCCAATCCTAAACCGGCCATCGTGGTTTCTTCCCACAATAGACCTGAGTTTGCCATGGTATTCAAGGCAATCATTTGATCAACTGCACCACCAACGGAAATACTTCCTAGGTTCAAGGTTTCGATGTAGGGTTGGTATGTTGTTCCGATGTTTTGGTTACCTAGGATTCCCCATGAACCACGGAGTTTCAACTGGTTGATGGAACTTTTCAGGTCAGCCATAAATGGCTCTTCCGAGATTCTCCATCCAGCGGAGAAAGATGGAAATGCTGCCCAGCGGTTTGATTTTGCAAACCTTGAACTTCCATCATAACGAAGGTTGGCCTCCAAAAGGTAACGGCCTTTGTAATCGTAGTTAAATCTTCCGAAAGTGGAAACCAACAACCATTGGAATTGATTTCCAGCATTGTTTTTGGTTTCTGTGTCTGCACCGGCATTCAATACTTCGTAGGTGTCGTAGGTGAAATCACGACGGTAGCCCATCAGGTATTTCTCATCGTAAGTTTCTCTTGATGCACCGAGCATTAAGCTGAAGTTGTGGTCATTGAATGATTTTTGTGCAGTGGTTTGGAAAGAGTAGCTTCCGTTGAAATAACGATAAGCAGATTCGGTCAGTTCCGTAGAAGGTAAGGCTGTTCCTGCTTCGCTGCCGTCTTCGTAATAGGTCATGACTGCCTTTGCGAATTCATGGATATTACGGGTTCGGTATCTTGGAGCAGCCATACCTGAGATGCTCAACCAATCGAATGGTTTATAGTTAATGGAAAGGTTCCCCAATAACTCCAGGTTGTTTACTTTTTTATTGCCACCATCTTCAATGAAAGCTACTGGATTGTTTTTTACCCATCCTTCTGACCAAAGGCCATTGCCTACACGGATAGGGATGTTCGTTGGCATACGGCCAATATAATTCCAGATCGTTCCTTCATTTGCGATCTGTAAGCGGTTGCTGTTTACGGCCGAAAGGTCAAAACGGATGTTTAATTTATCATTTGGATTGATGTCCATATTGTTTCGGAAAGTGTATCTTTTGAAACCGGTATTGTCAATCAGTCCATCTTGAGATACATAACCCAGAGAAGGAGCCACGCGGATCTTCCCAGCCCCGGCATTGAGGGAAACAAAATGGTTGTGGGTGAATCCCGAACCATTTAGGATGCCTTTTTGCCAGTCGAAATTATCTGGGTTCTCTGCATATAGTTTATTGAATTCTTCGAAATCCTTTTCGCTATAGATCACCGAGCCGTTATCGTTCATGTTGGCATCGTTAAATACCTTCATGAAGGTTGCACCATCCGTTACCTTCGGGATAAAGGTTGGGTCCTGCCAACCTGTGTAGCCTTTGTAGTTTAGGGCAAATTGGTCCTTTCCACGTTTGGTTGTGATCAAGATAACCCCGTTAGCGGCACGGGATCCGTAGATTGCCGCAGATGCTGCGTCCTTAAGGATGGAGATGTTCTCGATCAGGTTCGCGTCTACGTTGTCCAAGGATCCTGCTACCCCGTCGATGATCACAAGTGGTTCAGAATCTGATCCACCGAATGAATTGACACCGCGGATACGGATCTGACCTTGGTCGCCGCCTGGTGCGCCTGATTGGGAAGTTACTGTTACGCCTGGTGCAAGACCTTGTAGGGCAGAGGAGGTAGATACGATTGGTCGTCTTTCCAGCTGTTCGCTATTGATGGTCGAAACAGCTCCGGTCAGGTTTACCTTTTTTTGAGTTCCATATCCAACCACAACGACTTCGTCCAAGTTGGTCAGGTCGGCTGTAAGGATAATATTGATTGTACCTTGGTCCGCAATTGTTCTTTCCGCATTGGCATAACCCATGCTTGCAAAAACCAATACATCTCCGGTGTTGGCTTCTATGGCATACTCGCCAGTTGCTGAAGTTTGGGACAAGGCATTTAGATGACCCTTAATACTGATGGTCACACCTTCCAAAGGGTTTCCATCTTCATTGGTCACTTTCCCCGAGATATTCTTTTGCTGTGCCCATAGCATGCCTATAGGTAGAAAGCACAGCAAAAAAATGAGTTGCAGTTGTTTTTTCATTTAGATGCTTATTAATAATAAATAGGTTCTTTTTACAGATGTATTAGAGTAGAGTTTTAATGTCCTTACAATATGTTTAAAATTGTTTCGAAATTAGCTTAATAATGTTAAATCAATATTAAGACTTTGTTTTCGTTATGTTAAAACAAGGCATAAATGCCGATATCATATTAGATTTTATTCAAAAATAACAATAGGTTATTCGCTTATAAAGCGTTTCGAAAATAAAAAAAAGATTTTTAAACCAAAAATTTAAAAATCTTTTTTCTGAAAATGACTTATTAAGGTAGCTTAAGCTAGGATGATTTTGATACCCAAGTCTTCGATAGACTTGACGATGTTTGGGGACACCTTGTTGTCGGTAATGATGTAGTCTACGTCGATCAGTTCGCAGATTTTGCCTAGGCCTCTTTTTCCGAATTTGCTGCTATCTGCCAGGATTGCAATCTTTTGGGAGGTTTCGATCATTTTTTGGTTTAATGTTGCTTCAGGGAGGTTGCTGATGGAGATTCCGAATTCCAGGTCGATTCCGTCGGCGCCAAGGAACAGGATCCCGCAGCTGATCTCGTCCAAGATACGGATCGCATACTGCCCGGCAACGGAAGATGAGTTGGTCCGGATGAGCCCTCCGAGCTGCAGAACCTCGATGTTTGGCTTGCCACTGAGCTCTAAACCAACTTTTAGTGCCGGTGTGATGACCGTAAGCATGTGTGTGGATTCAATGTTTTTGGCTAGGGTAAACACGGTTGTGCCGGATCCGATCATGATGGAATCGTTGTCTTTGATCAGTTTGATTGCGGCCTGTGCTATGCGCTGTTTCTCCTCGCTGTTGATGGATTCCTTCACCATGATAGGGCGGTCGATAGCGTAAGGGTTGCTGTTGGAAGCTCCTCCTTTGATCCTGAATAACAGGTTTTTGTCTTCTAGTACTTTAAGGTCCTTTCGGATCGTTACGCTGGAAACCTTCATGGTTTCGCAGAGCCAGTCTATCGTAATTTTCCCTTTTTCCTTTAAGCTTTTTAGAATGAATTCGTGTCTGTCTGTGATGTTCATCATAATTCATTAAAATAAGTTAATATAATAGCAAATATAGTCAGCATTTCTGTACTTGCCTATTCTTTTTTTTTATTTAAAAATGTTTTTTTTATATTCATTTATTCCTACATTTGAATTCATAACTGGTATTATTTTAATAACCGAATCTAATTTATGTCGAAATTTACGTTGCCTATTCCAGCCACTAAAAGGAGATGGTATATCATAATTGTCATTTTTTTAGCCATTGTCTTCAATTATTATGATAGGCAGATTGTGTCGATCTTGAAGCCTATGCTAAAGGATGAGTTTGATCTGGGTGACGATGGATATGCCTTGGTGATCAATGTATTCACGGTGTTCTATGCCTTGATGTATCCGGTGTCTGGTTGGTTGGTGGATAAATTCGGTGAACGGAAGGTGATGTTGGTCGGCATATTGGGTTGGTCAGTTGCATGTTTGGGAGGTGGTTTTTCAAGGACTTTTGGTTCTTTTCTGTTTTTCCGTGGTATGCTCGGCGCTGCAGAACCCACCAACTTTCCTGCTCAGTTGAAGGTAATCACGGTTTGGTTTTCGGGAAAATTGCGCGCAACGGCAAATAGCTTATGTGTTGCAGGTAGTTCCATCGGGGCGATCATTGCGCCGCCTTTGGTTGCTTGGCTAGCCATGCGCTATAATTTCCATACGGTATTTATTGTTGCCGGGGTGGTAGGCTTGATCATTGCCCTGCTCTGGTTCCTGATCTATACGGAGCCACCAGCAGAGATCCGCAAGGAAGCGATCGGTGAGGCGGATGCTCAATCGGCCGGATATGGCTTTTCATGGGGACAGTTATGGAAGACCAAGACCTTGTGGGGCATCCTGTTGATTCGTTTTGTGAGTGATCCTGTCTGGTATTTCTGTCTTTTCTGGCTGCCCGGCTATCTGCAGGAAGAAAGTGGATTGACCTTGGCACAGATAGGAATGTTTGGATGGATTCCTTTTTTGGTTGCCGATTTAGGAGCTATTGGGACTTCTGCATGGTCGGATAAAATGGTCCGTAAGGGGAAAGAACCTTTGTTGGCCAGAAAAATCATGTTGAGTAGCATTGCTGTATTGGCACCATTGTGTTGTCTGACGGCCTATGTTTCCGATCCTTATCTCACCATCCTGATCTTTTCATTGGTTGCCGTGGCTTGTTTAAGCTGGTTGTTTACCATTTCAGTAGTGATCGCAGAGGCTTTCCCTGTGAAGAATGTAGCTTCTGTTTTAGGGATTGCAGGTGGTTTTGGTGCATTAGGAGCGGTTCTGTTCAACTATTTCGTTGGTCAGATGATGGGGTCGTTGGGTGCGGGGACCATTTTTATTGCCATGGCATTTATGCATCCCATTGCGGTATTGATTCTTTGGACCATGGTCAAAAAGGAGAAGCCCAAGGAGGCAGTTTTAGTAGAGAATAATTAATTAAAAAATATTACAACATATTATTGTTATGGTAGAAGTTAAGACCATTTTGGAGCCTGCAAGAGAGACTCCTGTTCGTATGGAAGTTGATGTTTTGGTTGTTGGTGGCGGTCCTGCTGGGATTATAGCCGCTCAGGCTGCTGCCTCAGACGGGTTAAAGGTTGCCTTGATTGACAACCGAAGCTTTGTTGGTGGGAATATGACCATCGGCTTACCGATCCTGGGTTTCTTGGGACAAAAAGGTAACCAGATCATCAAGGGGCTTCCACAGAAGTTTATTGATCGCCTGAAAGAAGTGGATGCAGCCTCAGAACACCGTCCATGTCCATTGCACATGAGCTTGACCTTAGTGGAACCAGAAGCAGTGAAAAATGTAGGCTTGAAGGTTTTGGAGGAAGCTGGCGTGAAAGTACTGCTTTATGTATTCTCTGCAGGTGTTGTGATGGAAGGCGATGAGCTGAAAGGTGTGATCATTGAGAGCAAATCTGGAAGAGAGGTCATTTTGGCAAAAACGGTCATTGACTGTACCGGAGATGCTGATGTTGCCTATAAAGCAGGAGTGGAATGCGAGCAAGGGAACGATGTTGGTGGTGCCCAACCTCCAACTTTAATGTTCTGTATGGCCGGTGTGGATACCGACAAATTGCGGATGTCCATTGCTGAAGAGCCAAGAACCTATCTGACCGACTTTATTCCAGCAGAATACTTTGGGCAAAACCATCAGTTTATCGTGGTTGGTCTGAGAAGCGTAATGGAAAAAGCACGTCAAGCTGGCTATCACCTTCCGGTTGAGCGCACGATCTTGATTACCGGTCTTCGTGAAGGCGAGGTATGGGTCAATATGTCCAGGATCAATGGCGTAGATGGAACCAATCCGGAAAGTTTGACTTTTGGGGAGATTGAAGGTCGCAGGCAGGTGGAAGAGATCCAACGTTATTTGGTGGATTTCGTTCCTGGATTTGAAGAGGCACATTTCACTAAAATGGCTCCATTCTTGGGAATCCGTGAAACTCGTCGTATTGTTGGAGATTATGTGATGACCGCAGATGATATCCTGACTTGCCGTCGTTTTGATGATGCCGTTGCTGTGGCAAGTTATCCATTAGATATACACCATCCTGAAGGTGGGGGCTGTACCTTGACCTGGTGTGGTGATAGTTATGATATTCCATACCGTTCTTTGGTTCCTAAAAGAGTGAAGAATCTATTGGTGGCTGGGCGTTCGATTTCAACGACGCACGAGGCCATGTCAGCTATCCGTGTGATGGCTCCATGTATGGCGATGGGCGAAGCGGCAGGTCGTGCTGCAAAACTAGCGGTTCGTCATGGCGTAAGTCCAGCAGAGGTCAACGTGGAAGAGCTAAGGGCAGAATTGATTAATTCAGGGGCATATTTAGGGGAAGACCTAACAGCTACCGTTTAAAAATAATACAATGAAAGGTTCCGATACATCCAATCGCAGGGAATTCTTTAAGAAAGTAGGTTTGTTGTCAGCGATGCCATTATTGGCTAAGCTGGATTTACAGGCTGCCGTTGCCCCTGCACAGGGGAATCAGATTAAGGTGCTGACCTGCAATATCCGGGTTGATCTAGAGGAAGATGCCGCAAAGGGCTTAGGCTGGAAAGATCGTCGGGAAGCCTGTTTGGCAATCATTAAAAAAGAGAAAGCAGATTTAATAGGTTTTCAGGAGGTTTTGAAAGGTCAGTTTTTGGATCTTAAAGAAAACCTGAAAGATTACTTTGCTTTTGGATTTGATGGCCCTGAAATGGATCAGTTTAAGGAAGGTTATCATGGCATTGCCAAGAACCCTATATTGTTTTCCAAAAAGAGATTTGAGTTGTTGACAGCCAGTACCTATTGGCTGTCGGAAACTCCATTAAAGGCAGGGAGCCTTTCTTGGGGTTCGGCCAGAGCTAGGAACGCAGTCTTTGTAAGGTTGTTGGATAAAAATACTAATAAGGAAATCCGCTTAACCAACCTGCACTTGGACCATGTCAGTAATGAAGCCAAGGAAGGGCAGGTCAAGGTGGTGCTGGATGAGGCAGCGCAATATCAACCTGACTTTCCACAGATCTTGACCGGGGACTTTAATGTGGGGATGAATTCTAAGGTTTATCAGGATGTAATTGATGCGGGATGGAAAGATTCTTATGTGCAGGTCCGAGGAAATGAAGTTCCTGAAGGTACAACCCATGGATTTAAAGGGAATGACCCGAACAGGAAGAAATCCAAGAAAATTGACTTTATTTTCCTGAAAGGACCTTTGAAAGCCTTAGACACAAACATCATCAAGGATAGCTATAAAGGCGTGCTGCCAAGCGATCATTATTTTGTGAGTGCTGTATTGGCGTATCAATAAAGAAACGATTCAAAAAAAACAGCTAAAAAAAGAACAGTTCATGGTACTGTTCTTTTTTTAGAGGCAATAGGTTTAATTATGTTATATTTTGTTTATTTTTATTTTACTTAAACTCATATTTCAATTAAAACCTTAACTAAATTTAATGGCAAAGCAAAGCACAATGGATAGACTAGGTATACCTAGTCATTTAAAATGGGGTTACCTGGGTATCCTTATCTTTATGATGGGTGATGGGGTAGAGCAGGGATGGCTCAGTCCTTACCTTGTCAGTCATGGCATGAGTATGGAGCAGTCGGCAGCTCTTTTCACCGTATATGGAATTACCATTGCAATTTCTTCCTGGTTTTCTGGTGTATTGGCAGAGAGTTATGGCCCGCGTAAATCCATGTTCATGGGTTTGCTGTTGTATCTGATCGGAACCGTAGGTTTTGTGTCCATGGGAATGGCCAAATTGGATTACAATGCCATGCTGTTATTCTATGCCATCCGAGGCTTTGGCTATCCTTTGTTTGCCTATTCCTTTATGGTCTGGATCAACTACCGTAGTCCAAAACATATGTTGGGCAGAGCGGTAGGTTGGTTTTGGTTTGTGTTCACTGGAGGGCTGAATGTATTGGGCGCTTACTATTCCAGTTGGGCATTGGACAAAATGGGTTATGAAAACACGCTTTGGTCTTCTATTCTGTGGGTCTTGATAGGAGCATTTTTTGCACTGGTCCTGAACAGGGATAAGTTTGAAACAAAGGCTTCCAAAGGTTCAAAGGTTCAGGAATTGATGAATGGATTGACCATTGTCAAAAAGGAGCCCAAGGTTTTGATCGGAGGAATTGTGAGGGTAATCAATACGACTGCCCAGTTTGCATTTCCGGTGTTCTTGCCAATGTATATGGCAGAACATGGATTCAACACCAAGGAATGGTTACAGATCTGGGGAACCATTTTCACGAGTAACATCGCATTTAACTTAATATTCGGATTTGTAGGGGACCGTTTAGGCTGGCAGCGCACCATTATGTGGTTTGGTGGTGTAGGCTGTGCGATTACCACGGTCCTTTTCTATTATTCGCCGGTATGGTTCGGAGGAGCCTATTGGGCGGTAATGGCGGCAGGAATAGCTTGGGGAGGGCTTTTGGCTGGCTATGTTCCTTTGTCCGCATTAGTGCCTTCCTTGGTGAAGGAGGATAAAGGGGCAGCGATGGCCATTCTGAACCTTGGAGCTGGACTGCCAGTATTTGTGGGGCCAGCGATCGTAGGATTGTTGATCGGCACCATTGGAAGTGAGGGGGTGATTTGGGTATTGGCTGTATTATATCTGATCAGCGCAGTATTGACAAAGTTTATCACGATTCCAGAAGAAGAGCTGAGGGAATCGGAGAAAGAATTGAATACCGTATAATTAAAGAATTTAGATTAAAAATAGAATAAACAAGCTATGAAAGTATTGCTAACTGCGCCTTATGAGAACGAAAAAGCTTTGAATGAATTGAAAGGTCTTTTTGATGAAGTCATTTACCGTTCATGGAAACCAAATGGACGCGCCTATAATCCAGCAGAACTAAAAGCGTTATTGAAGGAGACAGGAGTTGATGCCTTGATTTCCGAACATGATGAAATCACAGAAGAGGTATTGCGTGAGAACCCGAACTTGAAATTTGTAGGCATATGCCGTGGCACCCCATCGAATATTGATTTGAAGGTAGCTACAGAATTAGGTATTCCCGTATTCAATACTCCGGCAAGGAATGCACAGGCAGTCGCAGAGATGTTTATTGCTAATGTCATCACTTTGATGAGAAATACCGTTCCTGCTATCGATTGGTTAGAAGGAAAAAACTGGGGGGAAGGTGCGCATACTTCATATTTACAGTTCAAGGGAAATGAGCTTGCAGGGAAAAAGGTCGGTATGGTTGGATTTGGAGCCGTAGGTCAGCATATTGCAAGGATGTTGGTTAACTTTCCTTGTGAGATCTATTATTTCGATCCTTATTTTACAGACCCTAACAGCGATTTCAAAAAGGTTGAATTAGAAGAATTGTTCGCTACTTGTGATGTGGTAGGAATCCATTTGCCCGTTACGCCCGAGACTACAGGAATGATAGACAAGAAATATCTTTCATTGTTGAATAAAGATGCGATTTTTGTGAATACAGCGCGTGCGACGGTTGTCAATCGTGAAGATTTATTGGAACTGATCGAAGGTGGGCAAATCCGTGGTGCCGTTTTAGATGTTTTCTACAATGAGCCACCCGATGAGATTGACTACAAGATGATCTTGAACAAGAATGTCATTGCAACGCCGCATATCGCTGGTGCTACCCATGAGGTGGAAGACCACCATGCATTTATCATGAACAACAACCTTAGGGAGTTTTTCCATAAGGGTAATAAATCTATCAAACAGCTTGTCAACAAAGCAGTTTTAGAGAACACATCAATTAGCTAAACATGGCAACAAAAGAAGCTTATTTAATCGTCGACATCGGCACAGGAAATGCACGCGTTGCAGTCTGTGCTATCGATGGCGAAATCTTAAGTATCAAAAGAGAAAACGTTCATTACGAAACGGATGCTCAATATGAAGACTCCATATTCTTCAATCCTGAAGAGCTGTGGTCACAGATCTTGAAGCTTTCCAAAGAAGCATTGGCAGACTCTGGAGCGGTGAAAATCAATGCTATTACAGCAACTAGCCAAAGGGAAGGTATTGTGGTGGTTGACCATGAAGGAAAACCATTGCTCGGCATGCCTAATATTGACCATAGGGGAAGAAAATGGGAAATCGACTTACAGGATAAAGATCTGGTCTATAATCTTTCCGGTCGCTACCCTACATCTTTATTTTCTGCTTTCAAGCTTGTCGGAGTAAGGGAAGTATATCCAGAACTATTTGAACAGATTGCCTGTGTAATGAGCATCAGTGACTGGATCCAATTCCAGTTTTCAGGGATTGCAGGATACGAGCATTCTCAAGCTTCTGAAACCTTGTTGTACGATGTGGAAAAGAAATCATGGTCCCAAGAATTATTGGATCAATTTAACCTTTCCTCTAGCATCTTACCTGTTTTGAAAGATTCAGGTTCGATCCTGGGCAATATTAAAGCCGACGTCTCGGCCGCTTTTGGTATCAATCCAGCGGCAGTAGTGGTCGTTGGTGGAGGGGACACGCAATTGGCTATCCGTAGTATGGAACCTTCGGCTAATGACGTGGTTATTGTTTCGGGTACGACTACACCAATCATTAAGATAGTCGATAGCTATGAAAAAGATGCCGAACAGCGGACTTGGACGAGCAGGCATATCGATGCGGATAATTTTATCCTAGAGGCCAATGCTGGCGTGACAGGACTAAATTATCAACGCCTGAAAGAGATTTTCTATCCAAATGAGGGCTATGATGTCATTGAAAAAGAATTAGAAGATGCAACCTATTCGCAGTGTGTGGCTTCGTTGGGTTCATTGATAGCAGATGAGGAAGAACCCTTGACCAAGGGAGGTTTTATCTTCAATGCACCGGTATCCCATCAATTGACGCGGGGGAGCTTTGTTTTTGCGATTCTATGGGATATTGCCTGCAGTATCTATGAGAACTATAAGTTCCTGAGTGTGGTCTCTCCACACCAAGAGTCCTACATCTGGGCTTGTGGCGGCGGTGTGGAGAGCCGCAAACTGCGTCAGTTTATTGCCAACCTGTTTGGCAAGAGCATCAAGATCAGGGATACCTTCCGCCAAGCTTCCGTGCTGGGTGGTGTTTTCCTCTGCAACGATGCTTTAGGCGTCAAGAACGTGAGTCCGGAGTTATTGGAAGAGATACATCCGAAAGACCACGAAGAGTTTGAAAAACTATATCAAGAGTGGAAAAACGCTCGTAAAACCTTTAAAGAAGTAGTTTCCTAGATGAGTACATATTTTTTTGGATTAGATGTCGGGACCCAGGGAGCGAGGGTCGTTTTGGTGGATGAGAAAGGTGAATTGTTAGCATCTGATTCCCGAAAATTCCAATTGGATGATAAATTCCGTGAGGAGCAATCGCCCCTGCTTTGGTGGAATGATTGTAAGGAGATGCTATCCAAGCTGATCCAGGGCCTTCCGGATAAACTTGACAAAAAAGATATCCTTGCCATATCAGTTACCTCAACATCAGGAACGGTCATACCTTTGGATAGCCAGAACCAACCCTTACATTCCGCCATTATGTACAGCGATCCCCGATCAGCTGAACAGGGAAAGCGAATCAAAGCCATCGCTGAAAGAAACGTGCCACATGGCTATACTGGATTCAATGCTTCCAGCGGAATCAGCAAAATGCTTTGGTATATCGAAACCTATTCTGAAAAGGTTAAGGATATCGCGAAATGGATCCATGCTTCAGATTTCCTCGTGGGGAAACTATGCGGAAACTACCAAGTGACCGACTATACCAATGTTTTGAAGTCCGCTTATGATCTGGAGAAACTGGAATGGCCTACTTTTGTAACCGAAGAGATCGGCCTAAAAAGAGCGTGGTTACAGGAAGTAGTACCCTCAGGAACCGTGCTGGGAACACTATTGCCAGCCCTGGCTGAGGAATGGGGCATTCCCGAAATCAAGGTGGTCGTGGGCATGACCGATGGCTGCGCTACACAAATGGCTTCAGGAGCTGTCAAACCAGGTACATGGAACACTACGATCGGAACAACCCTTGTGATCAAAGGCGTAACGAAAAACAATGTCGTCGATCAATTAGGTAGATTATACAGCCATAGACATCCAGAAGGTTATTGGATGCCCGGAGGGGCCAGCAATACCGGTGCAGATTGGATTTCCCTACAGTTTGCAGAAGGGTTAGACGATCTGAACCAAGAAGCTGAGCACTTGATCCCGACCAATGAATTGGCTTGGCCTCTTCTCCAAGAAGGAGAGCGATATCCCATTATGGCGTCCCATGCCAAGGGGTTTGCTCCCGAAAACATTAGCCGTGAGAAACTGTTTGCCGCAAATCTGGAAGGGGTAGCTTTTATAGAAAAGCTTGCTTACGATATTATAGAGGAGCTTTCCGATGAAAAGGTCGATGCGGTCTATTCTGCAGGTGGAGGCAGTAACAGTGATGTCTGGTTAAAGATCAGGGCTTCGGTGCTGAATGTACCTATCTACAAATGTAAAGAGGCCAGCGGTGCCTTTGGCGCAGCAATCATGGCCGCTTCCAATACCTATTACCAGTCTTTGATCGAAGCATCAGAGCATATGACGGCCATTGAAAAAATGGTTCATCCAGAACCTCAATTGCATGCTTCCTACCAAGAACAGTACAAAGACTTTAAAAATAAATTGAAAGATTTAAACTATTTATAGATGATAACAATCTGTCTTTTGAGACACGGAGAAACTGCCTATAATGCAGAGGGAAATAAATATTGCGGCAGGACTGATATTCCTTTAACGGAAAAAGGTCTTTCCCAAGCTAAGCGTATGAATGAGTTGCTTAAGGATTACAGCTTTGATCAGATTTTCTGTTCTCCATTGCAACGCGCGAAAAACACAGCGGAGATTGCTTCTGGAAGACCCGATGCGGTTCAAGTCGATGAACGCTTGATTGAAGTCGATTTTGGCCAATGGGAAGGCAAGCGATCTGAAGATTTTATTGCCGAAGATCCAAACTCATGGTACAACTGGTTGTCAGATCCAGCAAGCTTTGAAGCTGGTAGGACCGGTGAAAATGCTGGCCAAGTGATCAATCGTTTGGATAGTTTCTATACTGAGCTGTTGGAGAAATATGATGGGCAGACCATTTTAGTGGTCGGCCACAATGGCGTCAATAGACTCTTCATGGCGCAACAGCTGGGTATGCCTTTAAAGAACTATAGAAGGATCGTGCAAGAGAACTCTGCATTGACCTTGATAACATTAGATAAACATTCAGGTTTCAATTTGTTAAAACTGAATGCTTAATTTTAGAGCTTCAACAAAAACCCTATGAAGAAATCCCATTTAGTCCTATTTACTTTGATCGCTATGATGCAGGCTGCCCCTGCATTTTCCCAAAAACTGCACAAACTCAATTTTAAAACTGTTGAGGAAATGTATGAATACTTCAAGTATCAACCAGGAAAGAAGATTATCTCCGGACATCGTGGAACCATGGAGGAACAGATGCCGGAAAATTCCATTCCTTCCATGGAGGCAGTCCTAAAGCATACCTCTGCGATCTTTGAGGTTGATCCGCGTTTAACCAAGGATGGCGTGCCTGTTATGGTACATGATGCCACCTTGGACCGTACGACCAGCGGAAAGGGAAAAGTGGCTGATTTCACATGGAAAGAGCTTCAGGTATTAAAATTAAAGGATCATCAAGGCAACCCTACCAAGTATAAGATCAATACCTTGGAGGAGATGATCAAATGGGCAAAGGGCAAAACGATTTTAAATCTGGACAAGAAGGATCTCCCGATGGAAATGACAGCAGAGATCATCCGCAAGCATAATGCCTATGCTTGGGTTTGGGTAACAGTTCACAATGTGGAGCAGGCTAAGTTCTATTTGGATAAAAATCCCAAGCAATATCTGTCTATGCATATCAAAACAGAAAAGGATTTAGAAGCCTTTAAGGCATCAGGCCTCCCTTACGATCGAATGATCGTTTATATCGGGCCTGAAATCAAGCCTTCGAACCAAGACATGTATTCTTTTTTTAAGGAAAAGGGCGTGTTATGCATGATATCAACAGCACCTACATACGATAAGTTAGCAACGGTTGAAGAACGTGCTGAAAAGTATAGGGCTGTTTTTGCAGACGGAGCAACTGTACTGGAATCAGACTTGCCGATTGAAGTCAGCAAAGCTATAAAGTAACCTAAGGTTAATTAAGTTTATAGATGGAGGAAACCGATACTGGTTTCCTCTTTTGTTTTATAATGATTCTAGCGCTTATTGTTGATTATTGATATTTAAGTGGCTGCTTATCAGTTGTTAATAATTTTTGATTGCCAGATGAAGCAGCTTGAATAATCAGTATCTTCGTTTACTGATTATTAACACATGAGAAAACCAATTTTTATAACCGTTCTCCTATTACTGGTTTGCAGCACTGTTTTATGGGCTCAATCGGCAGTGAGGATTAGCAAGGCCAATCTACCCACTTGGTTGCGAGCAAGTCAAATGAAGCCCCAATCCATCGATTTGAATGATATCAGTATGGGCTATTATTTTGAATTGATCGAAAACCAATTTAATCTGCAGAACCAGACCCATTTCAACAGGACCATCAAAGTTGTTAGCGAGGCGGCGGGAGCCGAAAATGCAGGGCAGGCGAGTGTCAGCTTTGATCCCTCTTACCAAAAACTGGTTATCCATGAACTGAATGTTATTAGAGAGGGTAAAGTTCTCGATCGCTTGGATCTTTCCAAATTCAAGACTGTAGCTGTCGAAACAGAACTTTCGAGGATGATTTACAACGGTACTTATTCCGCAGTTGCTGTTTTGGATGATGTCAGGAAAGATGATAAGATTGTGTTTTCCTATTCCCTAATCTGTTTTAATCCCGTATTTGAAGGGAAATTTGCCAATACTTTTTATTTAGAAGGCACAGAACCCAATGGGCTGGTACATCTGGTCTATATCGTTCCTGAGGGGCGTATATTAAACATCCGCAAACAAAAGGGTGCATCAGTCGAGAAAAAGCAGGTCAATGGAAATTTGACCTATTATTACTGGGAACAGCCCATGAATGCGACCGAAGAAACGGGATTGTATACACCCAGCTGGTTTGATAATACACCTCGTGTTGAGGTTTCTGAATTCTCTACTTGGAGGCAAGTTGCAGATTGGGCAAAGAGGATCAATCCGATCCCTAATATTAAAACCGGCTCAGCTTTGGATAAGGAGGTACAAAAACTTTGGCAGGAAGCTGGAGGAGATAGTCTGAAATATTTTGAGAAAAGCCTGAACTTCGTTCAGAACTCCATCCGTTATATGGGAATTGAATTGGGCGAACATTCCCATCGTGCTCATCTTCCTGAAATGGTCTATAACCAACGATATGGTGATTGTAAGGATAAATCACTGTTATTGGCTTCCATGCTCAAGAGCAAGGGAATAGGGTCTTCTTTGATCTTAGCAAATACCTATCAGGACAAGGAATTGGATAAGGTGCAACCTAGTCCATTTGCATTTAACCATATGGTCTTGGCTGGGGTTGTCGGTGGACGTTTGATTGCCGTCGATCCGACGATTAGTAACCAGGGCGGTAGCATCCTGAATCGATATTTTCCTTATTATGGAAAGGTTCTGTTTCTTGAAAATGGAAAGAGGCTTTCCGAGGTGAAAAAACCGGTAGCAACTCATGGTTCCTTTCTCAATATCTTAGAGGTTTTCCAGATTTTGGACGATGGCAAAGCCAATCTAAAGGTTACAACGACATACTATGACCATGAAGCTGATGCTATCCGCTATCAACTGCAGAGTTCTGCAAAAAACCAGTTGCAAAAGGAGTATGAAGATTATTATCAAAGGGTTTATGATAAAGCTAAGCATATTAGTCCATTGACCATCGACGATGATTTGGAAAATAATATTTTGGTCATCAAGGAAGAATATCTCTTGGATGCATATATAGTCGAAGAGAATTTGCAAAAGTCTGCCCCAATGTATTCCAAGTACATTTATGATCGCCTGCCCAAAGTAGAGGAAGGGATTCTAGAGCCAATTGCCATTAATTTTCCCCTTGATGTCCATCATGAAATCAAGATTGTCAATAAGGACAATAAAGCCATAGGCTTTTTTCAACCAGAAGAAAAGGTTTTAGACCGTGAAGCATATTGGTATTCAAAAAGGCAGTATGCTGATAAGGATACGCTCAAAATTTCCATTAGTTTTCGTAATAATGATTCATTTGTTCCCATGGAGCAGTCTCAGCAGTACGTGGAGGATTTCAAGGTCATGCAAGAAGGGATGGGGTATCTATATTTTGTCGATAATAATGGATATTTAACAATTGGGTCAATTAATCCCATACAATTACCTAAAATAAATTTTGGAGCTCTCTTTACGTTTTTCACCATCGTCATCGCGACGCTGATCATTTTATTTAAGACCCATTATAAATCAAAACCAACTGGTTTTATCAATCTGTATCATGAGCATAAGCGAAATGATATTGGCGGTTGGTTAATCGTTCTGGCAATTAAGCTTGTAATTGGTGTGTTTTTTATAACTGTTATGATATTCCTCACACCAACCTCCATCAGTGATTCGCTATGGGCATTACTTGATAACGCAGATCATGCCTATGGATATTTGCTTCTTTTTCTCATTGTATATTTAGTGTCCCACGCTGCTTATTTAGCATTTAATATCTATTCCTGTATATTATTGTTTGAACGCAGGGATATCTTTCCGCAGACCTATTTTTTCGTGAATATTGCAGGATTGATCCTCCTGATTTTTGCTAATTTCGCCATTTCACTAATTTATCCAAATAGCCTTACCTGGGGTTTTATGAATCCTGGAGATCTTTGGTCTATTTTCGTAATTATAGCTTGGTCCATTTATCTATACCTTTCAAAGAGGGTTAAGGAAACCTTTACAGTACCCTATCATAAAGATAGCTTTTACTACTTAGGCGGGAGCGGAAATTCAAGTACAGAATCATCTTCCGGACAAGACAATCCAGCAAAGGAAAACTATGGACCACATCCATTGAATGAATAGCAGCATCAAGCAATAAAAAAAACATCCCAGCAGATGCCGATAATGTAAATTATGAAATTGGAAGAGGTTTGGTTCTGAACGATTAGTAAAGAATCTGTTCGTTATCCTTAATAAAGAATTTGTTTCCCTCCATCTATGATGGAGGGACTGTTTGCAGATCATTCATTGCACGATGACCATCTAAGTGGTTCAGTCCCCGATCCTGGTCCATCCTCTCATCCTTCCCATCCTGGTTCAAAAAAAGCAGCACGTAAAAACATGCTGCTCCAATTATTATCAGATGGAAAGTTCTCTCACATCTCACATCTCATATCTCAAATCTAACCCCTACAGATTACTTTCCTTCTTGATTTTCCTTCTGGTCGTGATCGGTTTAGCCAATTGTTTGGCTTCATACTGTCTTTCCAGATATTTAATGATCTCTCCGGCGATATCCTTTCCGGTTGCCTGTTCGATTCCTTCGAGGCCAGGGGAGGAGTTTACCTCTAAGATCAATGGTCCACGTGCTGAAGGCAGCAAATCCACACCAGCCACGGTCAATCCCATTGCACGGGCAGCTGCAATAGCAGTTTCCCTTTCCGTCCTGGTTAATTTAACCACTTCAGCGGTACCACCACGGTGTAGGTTCGAGCGGAATTCACCCTCTTTGGCCGTTCTTTTCATGGCACCTACAACCTTGCCGTCGACTACGAATGCACGGATATCGGTACCTTTGGCTTCCTTGATATATTCTTGGATCAAGATATTGTTTCCGAGTCCGTAGAAGGCTTCAATTACTGATGAGGCAGCTTTTTTGGTTTCGGCTAATACAACTCCGATCCCTTGCGTACCTTCCAATAATTTGATGACCAATGGAGCGCCTCCAACCATGGAGATCAAGTCGTCCACATTGGATGCAGTCCTGGCAAAACCCGTGATCGGTAAACCAAGTCCAGCACCAGAAAGGATCTGCATGCAGCGCAGTTTGTCCCTTGAGCGAGTGATCGCTTGGGAAGGGTTGGCTGAAATGACACCCATGACCTCAAACTGGCGGACGATTGCCGATCCATAGAAGGTTACTGATGAACCAATTCTAGGGATGACAGCGTCAACCTCTGCAATATCTTGACCTTTATAATGAATGGATGGTTTTGCTTGTTGTATGCCTACATAGCATTTGCTATGGTCGATCACTTCGCATTCGTGACCTCTATTTATGGCGGACTCTACCAGTCTACGGGTAGAATATAATGACCTGTTAGTCGATAATACAGCTATTTTCACAATTCTTTATTTGTTAAACAGATAACGATGTTATGAGTTTTATATGATGTTTGTTGCTAAGTTTTTTTTAGATACGTCGACCAAGAATTTCCCCGTAATAAAATTACGTCCCAATAGCATGGGGTAGGACATGGCTGATCGATTTCGAAAGGACAATTTGATATCATATAGCTCGTTAAACATACGAATCTTGGTCAAAAAGATATAGCGTATCTCCGATTGTCCAAAAGAACTTTTTACTGTTCTTTCTCTGTGCACAGGGAAAGTCAGTTTCAGGGTTTTTTCACTGTCTTCGTTTGGCCTGATATAAGCGGTAATGTAAAGGTGGCCAGCTTTTTTCACCACCTCCATTTCTTCGCAATGTAGAACAGAGGTTTCAGCGCCTGTATCCGTCTTCGCGTGGATATTGTATAGACCTAGTTCCGGTAGGTCAATGGTTTCTGTTCTGCCAATGGTTTTTTTACCTCTCACTGCCTAGTCTATTCGTATACAAATTCTCCAAAAGGTGAACGAATGGTCACTTTTTTCTTGTCTGCAGCTTCCACACGACCGATAATCTGGGCAGGGATACCAAAAGATTCAGAGATCTTGATGATATCAGCAGCGATTTCCTCAGGAACATAAAGCTCCATGCGGTGACCCATATTGAATACTTTATACATTTCTTGCCAATCGGTGTTGGATTCTTTCTGGATCAATTCAAACAGTGGCGGAATTGGAAAAAGATTGTCCTTGATGACATGAACATCGTCTACGAAATGCAGCACCTTTGTTTGAGCACCTCCTGAACAATGTACCATACCATCAATCTGGCTACGGTATTTGTCCAAGATCTGTTTGATCACCGGTGCATAAGTGCGCGTAGGCGAAAGTACTAATTTTCCGGCACTTACTTCTTCTCCTGTTTCTGTTTTAACCATATCAGTCAATGCCTTACCTCCAGCAAAGACCAAGTCATAAGGAACCGCAGGGTCAAAGCTTTCAGGATATTTCTCGGCAATGTACTTACTGAACACGTCATGGCGGGCTGATGTCAGACCATTAGATCCCATACCACCGTTATACTCTTTTTCGTAAGTAGCCTTCCCATAAGATGCTAATCCGACAATCACATTGCCGCCTTTGATCTTATGATTAGAAATAACATCTTCACGCTTCATGCGGCAAGTCACGGTGCTATCTACGATGATAGTCCTGACCAAATCGCCTACATCAGCAGTTTCTCCACCTGTAGAGTAGATGCCGATACCCAAGTCACGTAATTCAGCAAGGATTTCCTCAGTACCATTGATGATTTCGGCAATCACTTCACCTGGAATCAGGTTCTTGTTTCTGCCGATGGTCGATGAAAGAATTATATTGTCAATAGCCCCAACGCATAATAGGTCGTCCAAGTTCATGATGATGGCATCTTGTGCAATGCCACGCCATACGGATGCATCTCCGGTTTCTTTCCAATAAACATAGGCTAAGGAAGATTTTGTTCCGGCACCATCTGCATGCATAATGTTGCAATATTGCTCATCAGCTGCTAGAATATCTGGAACAATCTTACAGAAAGCTTTCGGGAATAAACCCTTGTCAATGTTTTTGATTGCGTTGTGTACATCCTCTTTCCCTGCGGATACACCTCGTTGGTTATATTTTAAATCTGACATCTTGCTGCAAAAATAAGCAAACCTCCCGATTATAGCGAAAAATTTTCGTTTAGAGAGGTTTGCAAATCGACATCTTCCTTATAATGCCCGATAATTATGGTAGACAGCAACTTCCTAAGACCTGTCAATTCCTTAAAATCCTTATTCCGAGATCCCTTTCGGGTCGAAACCATTGTTCTTGACCTTGATTAATTGATTGAACAAATGCAACATGAGGGTATCTGTCCTTGGGTCTTCTTTCAGGAATTTTTCATTTTCCTTATTGGTTGCAATGAGGTTGAACAATTTATCGTCCATGAAATAATACCGTACCTCACCCGCCTTTTTGGTTTTGTCCATATCAAATTTCGGATCTATGATATGGGTATTGTAATTGTACTGCTGTTCGAATACAAAAGATAGCTTATCATCCTTCAGGTACATGTCCTGCAAGGAATAACCACCTTCACCATAGTTCCTCGCCTTGATAAGTTCTAATTTGTTGTTCTTGAAGTAATATGTGGCCACACCGCCCTCCGTTGACTCATGTACCTGTGCAGAGTCTATTTTATCCCAATCTTTGATAGCATTGATCCTTTCAAAGTTTTCTCGGACAAGCAATGTCGAATCCGTGCTTGCTGCCACTGAACTGTCAATCCCTTCCGTATCTGCTACCAGAGTGCTATCTGAAGTTGTGTTACCTGAATTTTTATTTCCTTGGCAAGCAGCTAAAGCTAGGACTGCTGCCAGTGAACATATTGCTAGTTGTTTCATATAATTTTTTAATAGTCTGCCTATGGAAGTACAAAAATAATTCCAAGGATGGGTAGCAACAAAAAAGCCCCTCGTATGAATTACGAAGGGCTTTTGTTTCAGCCTGAGCTTAAATTTTTTATTAATGTTTGAAGTGACGAACGCCAGTCGTTACCATAGCAACTCCTTTTTCGTTGGCCATATCAATTGACAATTGATCTTTGATCGATCCGCCTGGTTGCAAAACTGCTGTAACACCAGCATCTCCAGCAATTTCAACACAGTCAGGGAATGGGAAGAATGCATCCGATGCCATAACGCTGCCCTTGATTTCAAAACCGAAAGATTGTGCTTTTTCGATCGCTTGCTTCAATGCATCCACACGAGAGGTTTGACCAACTCCTGAAGCGATCAAGGTACCATCTTTAGCGAATACAATAGTGTTCGACTTGGTATGTTTAACAATCTTGTTTGCAAAGTATAGATCTTTCAACTGTTCTTCGCTAGGTTTTACCTCCGTTACAGCCGTCATTTGTTCAGGACCTTCTACGGTATTGTCCTTATCTTGTTGGATTACCCCGTTCAATAGAGTTTTGAATTGCTGCGTTGGCAATTTAACCTCTTTACGACGAAGGATAATTCTGTTTTTCTTAGCCGTCAAGATCTGTAATGCCTCTTCGGTATAGGAAGGAGCGATTAAGACTTCAAAGAATAAGTTGTTGATTTCTTCTGCGGTTGCTTTATCCACTTCGCCATTGGTGATCAATACACCACCGAAAGCTGAAACAGGGTCACACGCTAATGCTGCTTCCCAAGCTGCCTTGATGGTAGGTCTTGAAGCTACTCCACAAGCATTGGTATGCTTAAGGATAGCGAAGGTAGGCTCCTCGAATTCATCGATAATGGCTACAGCAGCATCTACGTCAACCAGATTGTTATATGAAAGCTCTTTACCGTTCAATTTATCGAACATAGCGTCAAGGTTACCATAGAAAACACCTTTTTGGTGTGGATTCTCTCCGTAACGAAGAACTTGAGCATTTTGTTCAGATTGTTTGAATACGTCTAGAGGCTCTTCTTGATTGAAGTAATTGAAGATAGCCGTATCGTAATGCGAAGAAGTATTGAATGCGCGTTTAGCGAATGATTTACGTTGTTCAAGAGAAGTTGCACCTTCTTGAGCCGCTAAGATTTCTTCCAGTTCGGTATAGTCGTTTTTCGAAGAAATAATGACTACATCATTGAAGTTTTTCGCAGCAGCACGGATCAATGAAATACCACCGATGTCAATCTTCTCGATAATATCTTGCTCTGAAGCACCAGAAGCTACAGTTTCTTCAAATGGGTAAAGGTCTACGATTACTAAATCGATCTCTGGGATTTCGTATTCCTCTAATTGTTTTTTGTCGTCTGCCAATGGACGGCGAGACAAAATTCCACCGAATACTTTCGGGTGAAGCGTTTTTACACGGCCACCTAAAATGGAAGGGTAACCGGTTAAATCTTCAACACGTTCTACAGGGATATCTAAATCACGGATAAAGGACTCAGTGCCGCCAGTGGAATAAAAAGTAACTCCGAATTTGTTTAGTAGTTGAATTAGAGGTGCAAGGTTATCTTTATAATAAACTGAAACCAATGCATTTTTAATCTTAACAGGATGATTCATTGCGTTTTGTTTGGAGCCGCAAAGATAATTATTTAAAATATAATTTTCTTGAATTTTATTACATAATTAAAATGCTCTGGCTAAACAGTTTTAAATTATTAGTATATTGGATTATCCAATTCTAAAACAAAAAATTGACCATGAAGAATCACCTTATATTTTTAATGACCTTTGCCCTCGGCCTCATCGGTTTGGATGGAATTGCTCAGGAAAACATTGGTGCTAAAGAGAACAAAGTCAGTTCCCCTATCGTTGCCGAAGACAATTCGGTTACCTTTAATTTGGTTGCTCCTGACGCAAAAACTGTGTATTTAACGGGAAATTGGATGGTTCAGAAGCCGCAAGAATTGCCTAGAGTTGCAATGAAAAAGGATGCTTCTGGGCTATGGTCGGTTAAACAGGATAGTTTAGGGTCAGACCTATTTCTCTATAACTTTATTGTGGATGGCGTGCGCATAAATGATCCTTTGAATGTGTATCAGGTGAGGGATGTGGGCACTGTCTTCAATTACTTTATAACCAATGAAGGGAATGCCGATTATTATAAGACCATGTCAGTACCTCATGGTTCCATGATCAAGCAATGGTATCCCTCTCGGATAAATAAATCTGAACGGAGAATGACCGTTTACACCCCGCCAGGTTATGAGTCTTCCAAGGAGAAATTTCCAGTGCTGTATTTATTGCATGGAATGGGAGGGGATGAAGATGCATGGCCAACCCTTGGTCGGGTGGCGCAGATCATGGACAACCTGATTGATGAAGGTAAGGTAGTGCCGATGATCGTGGTGATGCCTAATGGCCATACCAGCAATTCAGCGGCCCCTGGTTTTTCAGAAAAGGGAGAGTATAATATCGAGTTTTTTACGCCCGATGTAGGTTCGGGAGATATGGAATCCAATTTTGATGAAGTCATAAACTTCGTGGAGTCGAATTATAGAGTCATTAAGAATAAGAAAAACCGTGCAATAGCTGGTCTGTCCATGGGCGGATCCCATGCCATGTTTATTTCCAGTTTCTATCCGAACACTTTTGGATACATAGGTTTGTTTTCGGCTGCATATAGGATCAATGATAAGATAAAAAGAGAGGTCTATGATAAGTTTGATGAAAACCTGCTGAAACAAAAGGAAAATGATTACGAAATATATTGGATAGGTATGGGGGAAGATGATTTTCTTTATGATACTGGAGCTGATTTTAGGAAGAAGTTGGATGGGATAAAATTGGATTATATTTACCATGAATCCGAGGGTGGTCATACTTGGTCTAATTGGAGGGATTATTTAGTGGAATTCGGTACCTTCCTCTTCCGAGATTTTGATTAGACTAGGAGCAATAATATCCTAAGTTAAATAAGAGTTATTTGAAAGGAAATCTTTGGGTTTCAGTTTGACCTCATTCGAGACACATTCGGAAAATTCGGAATGTGTCTCGAATGAGGTCAAGTAGTATACGGGGAAATTTTGAGTTTATTGGAATGCTGAAGCAGGCCTCGAAGATAATGAAAAAGGAGCTGTCCCTGAGGTAGCTCCTTTGTTATGTTTATGAAATTAAACTAGGTTAAGTTTAATTGTATTTTTTCAACAGGTTCTCGATTACTTTAGGGTAATGTGCATGTTCAAGTTGTTGACCATTGAACTTTAGTATTTCCAAGGTGTCTCCTGGCTCTACACGGAATCTTGCCTGATGAATGATCTCCCCTTCATCGAAATTTTCATTTACAAAGTGAATGGTAATCCCGTGCTCGTCTTCACCAGCTGCCAATACTGCTTTATGTACTTTATCCCCATACATGCCTTTACCGCCAAATTTTGGCAATAGGGCAGGATGTATATTGATGATTTTGTTTGGAAAGCTTTTTAAAAGGTTTTCAGGCACTAACCATAGGAATCCAGCTAATACTACTAAATCAATTTCAAGTCTTTTTAACAAGTCAACGATTTCATCGGTTTGGTAGAAGTCGTGCTTATCAAAAACATGCGTAGGGATTTCGAAATTATCTGCACGTTGTAAAACATATGCATCCGGGTTGTTACTTAGGACTAAGGCAACTTCGGCGCTGTCAGAGTATTTAAAATGCTCCATGATTTTTTGAGCATTCGATCCAGAACCAGAAGCAAAAATAGCAATACGCTTTTTCACAATGTGTTATCGTTTGAAAATTTAACTTTAATTTTTCACAAATATAGCTGAATTTTTCCAATAAAGGGCGGTTTGCCCTCCATATTGGGGTATTTTTTGTTAGATTTAGGGGCATTAAGCTCAAATTATCAGGTTATGAAGAATATTATTTTAGTCCTATTGGCTGTTTTCGCAACCGTTAGCTTGTCGGTAGGGCAGGTTCCGGAGAGGATGCCTTCATTTTCCAAATTTAGTGATATGTATACGGGGGCCAAGTTTAGTTCTGACTCTCTAAACCGAAAGCATACCCAGGTATTTATCCTGTTTGATCCCGGCTGTGGGCATTGCCAAGAGCTAGGTCAGGGCATTGCCAAGTCCTTAGGAATGATTCGGGATGATGTTGATTTCTACTTTATATCCATGCAGGAAAAGCCATTGGTGGATGGGTATATCAATATGTTTGCAAAAGGCTTGCGGAATGATAAGCGTGTCAGATTCCTATACGATCCTGAAGGTGAATTTATTTTAAGTTTTAATCCCAAAAATTTTCCTTCGACCTATATCTATGAGGCCGAATCTCTACAAATAATCAAACAATTTGACGGTGAAAACCGTGTTGAAACGCTACTTCCGTACCTTCAAAAACAGGACTAGAGCATTAAAAACCTTACATTTCTTATATTTTACTTTATATTTCTAAAATTTTCCTAATAAAATAAAGTGATATTACTTATTTAATTGTTTTCATATATTTACATATTGAAAGTTTTTAAGGAAAAAACTGTTCTTGATTGGTAGTAGATAGTAAATTCTAACAAAAAGGATCTTGGTTTTGGAGATAACATAGATGCAGGCAACGATTTGTGCGAATGTGAAGACCAGAAAGAAAGCTGAAATCAAATTTTAGAAACATTTTTGAACAAACAATTGATGGTATTTGAGTTTTACGGGGCGATAAATTGCTGGAAATGAATGGTATTTATTTCTTTGGGGGTAATTTAACTGAAGGTTCGTATAAGTGGAAAATATATTTTCAAGCCGCATTAAACATTTTCAAAATTCTTTAGTCTTTGCGAATATCAGCCAGTCGATAATAAAATATTGTAATGGCCAAGAAATTACAATTGGGGTTGAAGTATACATTTATTTATGATTAACATTTATAAGGAATTAACTTATCGCGATAAGGAATCTTTTATGGCGGTAGAAACTTTGATTATGTCACTTGATTTAGGACCTCAGAAGCAATTGGTGCTGAGCCAATTTCCGAACTGGGTGAATATCGCCAAGGATTATATCAAGGAACATTGGAATAAACAGATCACTCTAGATGAGTTGTCGCATCTGTGTGCGGTTCATAAAGTAACAATATCGAAATATTTCGAAAAATATGCAGGGAGTACAGTACTCCTATACCAGCGGAAAATAAGGATTATTCGAGCAGTTGAATTGATGCATTTTAGCGGTTATTCGCTTACAGAGATAGCTTTTTTGTGTGGTTTCTCGGATCAAAGCCATTTTACGAGGTACTTTCGTCAAATGATTGGATTCTTGCCTAAGGAGTTACAGAAGAACTGACGCTAATATCGTTCTATTTTAAATTTTAAGCATAGGTTTATTTTGTAACAAGCGAATAAAATCAATTGTTTAACATGAAAATATTACAGGGAAACCGACTGCCAAAACCAAATGGACATTATAGTACAGCCATAGTATCAAATCATTTTCTGTTTGTGTCGGGTCAGTTGCCCATATCGGCAGATGGAAAACATCACGAGCACGATGATTTCGAAAGTCAATTTACTGTTGTATTTCAGAACATTGAGAATATTCTATTAGCTTCTTCGAGCAGTATGTCGAAGATTGTCAAGGTTACAGCCTATGTCTGTGATGTGAAATATTGCCCCCAATTCAATGCTTTGTTTGCCGATTTCATTGGTAAACATAAGCCTGCCCGGACGGTTGTTCCGGTTGCTGAATTACGTCATGGATATATGCTCGAGGTAGACTTGATCGCAGAAGTTTAGTGTTGCACACATTTATTAAACCCGTATATTCCTTTTCATTCGAATAATTGAGTTTAGTAGCGTCCCTGAAGGAAAACTAGTTTATTTTCTTTCTTAGGAAGTTCCAGATCAGATTAAAGATGGAAAAGCGATTGGTTTTTTTCTTCATTTTATCTCCAGTGTAAATTTTTATCCCAGGATGGATCTTGAAATTGGAATGTAAATTAATAAGAGAACTAAACAATGAAAAAGGGAGGTTTCCACTGGAAATCTCCCTTTATTTTTATTTTTTCAAACGCCAGTTAATTTTGGCGATTGGCGTGGTGAATCTTAGTCTTTAAGCCACTGCTCGGCAAGGTTATTTCGTAGAAAGTACTTTTTCCAATAATGCCGTGCCTACCTTTCCCAATTCATTACTTGAGTTGGAAAGCATGATCACCACCGATTTTTCATCGGGTACAAAACCTACAAATGCATTTGATCCAGCTGTTGCACCAGTATGATGGTAATAAATAACGCCATCCAACATGTTCATATGCCAAGCTAGACCGATGTCACTGTTTGGTGGCACGAAGAAGGTGAACTGTTTGGTCAAGTTCATGGCTTTTTGAACATCAGTTTCTGGGTAGGTCAATTGCGCAATGGTATATCGCAGAAGGTCATTTACACTCGATTTCAGGGATCCCGCAGCGGTAATGGCCTGGAAGTTCCAGAAAGGAACCTGTTGGCCTTCTGCATCAAATGGTGGAGCGATGTTTTTTTCCTTTGGGTTCAATTTATCCGTGCTGTTCGTCATTTCTAAGGGGGTCAAGATCATTTCCTTGACCATGGTCATATATGGCTTTTTCGAAATGGTCGATAGGAGCTCGCCCAATAAGCCATAGCCTAGATTGCTGTACTCGTAGACCGTTCCTGCCTCTTCTTTGGATTTGAAGCTTTTTAAGAATGCATACAGTGCTTTTTTATCGTATGCAGCATAGGGATCACTGCTGGAGAATTTTGGGACCTTATTCCAGTTGTCTGGAAGCCTAGGTAGGCCTGAGGTATGGTTTGCCAACATCTTGAACGTGATTTTTTGCACATCTGGATTTTGGGCTACGGAGTCTGGCAGAAATTTCGCGATGCTGTCTTCTAAGGAAATGGTTCCTTTATTGACCATCTCCGCCAATAAGGTGGCCGTAAAAGTTTTGGTTACCGAACCGATTTCATATAACGTATTGGCATCAGGAAGCGTGCTGTTTCCCGGAGTGGTTTCACCATAAAAAAATGTATTGATCTTGTTTTGGTGAATGACAGCAACTGCAAGGGAATGTGCATTTCCATTTTTCGCATAATTGCGGGCTACTGAGTCGATGTATTGATCCAAAGGACTTTTAGCTTCTACATTGGAAAGGATTTCCTCCTTTTTCGGTGCTTCATCAGGGGAGTAAGGTTTTATTAAAAAGGTGTTGTACCTCATGTTGGAGTCAATGGCAAGCTGCATCGTCAGGGTTTCCTGTTGCAATTCCACTTTATAGGTTGCCAATCCTCTGCTAAATCCTGTTTTAGTCACATTCTCAATGCGGCCTAGGATAAAAAGATTGTCCAGTAATTGAGCCATCTTTTCCTTGCTGATGTTTTGTTTAAAACCATCACTGGCAAGATTGTAGATGGAGTCAACTTGCTGGGAATTGAAGAAAAATTCAATTCTATTGAATACGGCCCTGTTGTTATTCTCGTCAACCGTCTGGGCTTTCACAGTGCCCAAACAAGATAAAACTAGGATAATGAGGAGGTTGATCGCTTTAATTCTCATGCCCAAAAATACAAAACAAATTATAAACCTATAACTTGCTTCAATCTTGCATAGCCAGACTTGCTGATATTGACCTTCTCACCAGTTAGGAGGGTGGCAATATAGCTGTCCTTTTCCATGGGTTCTATCTTTTGGAGTTGATCGACTTTTACGATAAAGGAACGGTGGACCCTGACATATTGTTTAGCATCCAGTTGTTTCTCAAAGGAGCTCATGGTCTTGTTCTTTAAGAACATGCCGTCTGGGGTGTGGATTTTCACATAATCATCATAGGCTTCCAGGAAATTGATCTGTTGGACCGGGATAATCTTGATTTGGTTACCCGTTTTAACCACGATGCGTTCCAAGGAAGTATCCTCTTCCATGGATTCCTGAAGCTTGGCAGAGTCTATTTTTGGTGCTTGCTGGCCATTGAATGAGGCCTTGAATTTGTCAATTGCCTTTTGAAAGCGATCCGGTCGGATTGGTTTCAAGAGATAGTCCACGGCGTTTTTTTCAAAGGCCTTGAGTGCATATTCATCAAAAGCTGTCGTAAATATGACATGGGGCTGGTTGTCTAACAGTTCCAGCATTTCGAATCCGGTCAGTTTTGGCATTTGAATGTCCAGGAACACCAAATCAGGTTGGAATTGCTGTATAGCCTTTACGCCTTCGAATCCATCGTTGCATTCTGCCAATACTTCAAAATCTGGGTGTTCTTTTAAATATTCCAGGACCATGCTTCTCGCTAATGGTTCATCGTCTATAAGGATTGTCTTTATCATAGTTGAGGGATTCTTAGGGTGGATATAAATGTACTTCCATCGACAGCTGTTTCCAATAGGTCAGTCCTGCCAAATAGGAGGTACAGTCTTCGCTGAATGCTGGTCAAGCCAAAGCCAGTTCCTTTTTTCTGTTCAGGTTGATCCTGTTCGAAGGGATTGCTGATTTGGATGGTCAACATATTGTTCTCTAAATGGATACTGGTTCTAATGGTTACTTGGTCCGTCACATTGTAAAGGCCGAATTTAATGGCGTTTTCTACCAATGGCTGCAAGATCATTACAGGGATCGTGCCATTGAGAACGCTTTCATCATAATCAAATTCGGTACTGAGTCGATGTCCGAACCTTACTTTTTCAATATCCAAATATAAGCTTAAATGATTTATTTCTTCTTCTACGGTCGTAAACTGTTTTTCATCCTTTCTCATGGTACCCCGAAGGAAGTCTGAAAGTTGGAAGACCATGTTTCGGGCTTCCGTAGGTTTGCTGCCGATGAGCGCGATGATGGAATTTAAGCTATTGAATAGAAAGTGGGGTTGCAATTGCTGTCTTAAATTGTAGAGCTCGGCATCTCGAACCATACGTTCACTTTCGTCTTTTCGTCTTTTGTTGAATACGAGTTCCTCCTGGATATTCCAGAAGATATTGATGGTCATGACGCAAGTGATGATCAAGAAGTTGATCACAAAGCGAAATGGAAGGCTAAAATCTAAATAGACCAGGTTTTCATCGGGGGAAAGCTGAATAATCAAGATGCGGATGATGAGAACACTGATGGCTGAGAAGATTGCGGCCATGGAAAAAAGCTTCCAATAGTTCTTGTTGTTTGGAAGATAGAACTGAAGGGTGCTATAGATCAGATAGGAAATTCCGGTCATGGTCAAGGCGCCGATGACTGCATCGTAAGCAGCAGTGACCTTGGCAATGTTTGACCAAAGCAAAAGTCCATAAACAATAAGGAAATATAAAACACAAATAATCCACGAGGAGGCATGGATTACATAGCGTTTGGATTGTTCACTAATGGGTTTTTGCATGCCTAAAACTAACTGTTCTTAATGGTTAATCCTCCAAATAGCGAGGTACCTGTGATATAGATCTTTTTGTTCTCGTCCGTAACGACTTCGATCATGGGTCTTCTGTCGTCTACCTCTCCAAAAATAGAAGATACGTTGGAATATACTTTCCAATTGGTAGGGACGATGATTTTGGTGCTTCCAAACAATTGGAAGGTATCTATAACGACAGGTTGTTTCAGATCGGCCTGTAGAAAGTTCAACTGGGTGCTTCCAAATACCGAGGTAATATTGCCACCCAAGAAATTTTTGCTCAGGATGACCTTTTTGGTGTCACTGAAGAAGTTGTCTACTTTCAGGTAGTTTTCGAAATCGGGCAGGAAATTTCTACCGTATGGCCTATGCTCAGTACCGGGGGCCTGAGCATAGGTATCGTTAGGGTTTTGAGTGCCGGGGTTAGTTGGCCCTTCTGTATTCCCTGGATAGTCTTGGTTTACGCGTTTGTCCCAGTCGTACTCATCGTTGCGCGGAGGAGTCGTTGGAGGCAATTGCGGGGTGTTTTTGTTACGATTGATCAAATAGAAGCCCAGTGCAATAGCGGCTGCAGGGATCAAGAACCTACCTAAGTGAATATCCAATTCATTCTTTAATAAGAATACTGAACCGATAATGATCAGGACAATAGAGGATTTCTTTTCAAATTTTGAATTGACCCCAATTACCAGACCGATGACAATCAAGATGGTCTCCCATCCGAACATCCAATTCGGGATGATATTGCCCATGTTCAGGTTTTTGAATAGGATGGCTACTCCTAAAAAAACAATGATAAATCCGACTAAGTTGGAAGATTTGTTGTTTTTAGGTGGCTTTTCGTAATCTGTTTTCGTTGTTTGATTATTCATGATATTGTTTCCTTTTGAATTAGTTTACTCAAAAGTATAGCGAATATAAGCATAGCCACAGAGCAAATAGGTCTCTTGGGCATTTTTTTCGGTGAATAACTGTATTTAATCGGTAAAAATCCAAATTCGATTTGCAATCTCTTCAAGTCAAGTGCAAATTTTTAATTATTATAATAATAATTTTTAAATAAAATTTGGATGATTGAAATTAAATATTATATATTTATGACTGAAAATAGAGGGTTAAACTTAAATTTTATATTAATCTAATGGGAGATTTTGACAATAAAGAGCGTGAAGAGGTATTTTCAAAAAAGGTGAGAGCGGGCAAACGTACTTATTTTTTTGATGTGAAAGCCACTCGCTCGAACGACTATTATGTGACAATTACAGAAAGTAAAAAGCGTTTCGAAGACGGACAGTTTATTAAACACAAGATCTTCCTTTATAAAGAAGACTTTGAAAAGTTTGCAGAAGGCCTTCAGGATGTAGTTGAATACATTAAAGCTAACCAAGAAGTTGTTGAAAAAAGATATGAGCCAAATCAAGACGAAAATGGTTTTGAGAACAATGGCGAACTAGTACAAAAAGACAATTACTCTTTTTAATTTAGTTTTGAATACATAATTAATGGGCCACTAAGATTTAGTGGCTCTTTTTTATTGGCAGCTGCATCTTCATTGCAATTCCCTTATTGACGGACAGTAAGATGGTCCGTCTGATAATCCTCCAATAATAACCGTTTGATCCCATTGCAGTTTATGCTATCGATTTCGTTAAATATGTTACAGGTATTATTTTACTAGATCGGTAAGAATTTCCTATTTTCGAAGATTTATTGAAACAAATTACTAATTACGAAATCATATGAACAAGTTGTTTTCAGCGGCTTGTCTTACGCTGTTTATCTTGTCGACAGCAGGGGCAGACGCACAAACGAAAAAATTATCCTATGAACAGGCTTGGAACCAAGCACCTTCATTGACCAAGACGATCAGTCGTTTTGAAGGTTGGGCCGATGCCAATCATTATATAGAAAGGGCTAACAATCAGCTCTTCAAAGTCAATGTAAAGACTGGGAAGAAAGAAAGTTACAGCTATCCTGTGAACAGTTCGACTCAGGTTTTTGTAAAGGACAAGGATGTTTTTATCCAATATCCGGAAGGAGAGGCCAAGAAATTGACGAATTCCCCTGAAGTGGAAGAGCAAAATCCAACCCTTTCGCCAGACGGTAAATATGTAGCCTTTACGAGAAAAAGCGATTTGTATGGCCTAGAAATAGCCTCTGGTAAAGAGGTTCGCTATACCACAGATGGGACGGACGTAATCTACAACGGTTGGTCTTCATGGGTTTATTATGAGGAAATCCTAGGTCGCCCTACCAATTATAGGGCTTTCTGGTGGTCACCTGATAGTAAGGAAATTGCTTTTATGCGTTTTGATGACACCAAGGTTCCCATGTTCCCGATCTATGTTTCAAAAGGTCAGCACGGCTATCTCGAAGAAACTCGATACCCTAAAGCAGGCGACCCTAACCCGGAAGTAAAGGTAGGATTTGTGAAAGTTGAGGGGTCTCCAATCGTTTGGGCAGATTTCAACGAGAAAGATGATCAATACTTTGGACAGCCATACTGGAGCTTTGACAGTAAATCGATCATGGTGCAATGGATGAACAGGGAGCAAAATACCTTGAAGTTCTATGCTGTGAACCCTGATAATGGACAAAAAACGGAAATCTATAATGAGGAGCAGCCAACATGGATCAATTTGGACCATGATGAGCGTATCACTTATTTGGCAGATAACAAACACTATATCCTGAAATCGGATAAGACGGGATGGGCACATTACTACCTATATACCTTGGATGGTAAATTGCTGAACCCTATTACACAGGGTGATTGGCAGGTGACTTCCATTGAGCGTATCGATGAGAAAGGTAAAATCCTTTATTTTTCTGCGAGAAAAGAGAATTCAGCAACCAAGGATCTATATAGAATCGGCTTTGATGGCAAAAATATGCAGAGATTGACATTTGGCGACTATACACACAATGTATTGGTGTCGCCTGATGGGAAATATTTCATCACGAACTACTCCAATATCCACACGCCAAATAAGGTTGCCCTTTTGGACAACAAAGGAAAGGTTTTGAAAGAATTGGCGGATAGCAAAGCTGATGATTATGCAAACTATAAAGTGGCAAAACGCGAGTACATGACCATTCCTTCGGAAGATGGGAAGTTTAATCTTCCATTGATCATCACTTATCCTACGGATTTTGACGAAACGAAACAGTATCCTGTGATCATGAGTATCTATGGTGGCCCTGATGCGGGTACCGTGAGAAACACATGGAAAGGGGTGAACGGTGAATATTGGTCTCAAGAAGGTATTATTCAAATTGAAGCTGACCATAGGGCTTCTGGCCATTTTGGAAAGCAAGGTGTGGCATGGATGCACAGAAACTTAGGGAACTGGGAATTGGTGGATTATATCACCGTTGCCAAATGGCTCAAAGCTAAGCCTTTTGTGGCTAAAGATAAACTATTGATCACTGGACATAGTTACGGTGGTTACATGACCTGTCTGGCATTGACCAAGGGTGCCGACTACTTTGACTACGGAATAGCGGGTGCGCCTGTAACGAGCTGGGAATTATATGATACCCACTATACCGAGCGTTGGATGGATACCCCTCAATCTAACCCTGAAGGCTATAAAAATGGTTCTATTTTGCCTTATGTAAATCAATACAAAGGTAGGTTGCGTATCATGCATGGCGATATGGATGATAACGTGCATATGCAAAATACAATTCAGTTGGTGGATGCATTGACCGATAGGGCGGTTCCATTTGAACTGATGATCTATCCTGGAAGCAGACATGGATTCAACCGTTCGAAAAGTGCTTATGATTTCAAGGAAAGAACAAGGTTTTATTACCAATACCTATTGGACAAACCTGTTCCAGAAAATTTAAGGTAAGAATTGTCGATAAAAGGCTAAGAATATAAAATCTTAGCCTTTTTTTATAACACATAGCGGTTCAAAATAATTGATTCCACCGAAAAAATTATCATATTTGCAATATTATTCATGCCATGCTAGATTTTCTAAAAGACATTACATTTAAAGCTAACGACGTTGTTTTAAGAGCAATAGATATCCTCATGAGGAATTATATTTCTATCGCTGGGCTGTGTTTTTTAATTTTTGTAACTTCTAATCTTTCCTCTTTTCTAGCGATGTATTTGGATTCTTCGAATCTGATCGTGAAAGTGCTTTTATTGCTGCTTTTTGTGGCTATCTATTTTGGTCTGCAATTAGTGCTTTTAAAGAAGGCTATTTTCTTGGCTAAAGATGAGAAAAGCCATGGCTTGATGGATTACCTGCCGACCATGTCTCAATTTTGCTATTACATCTTGGGGCTTTTGCTTTACAGTTTGATCGCATTTGTGGTTTACATCGTTATGTATGTGGCATTGTTCCCTTTATTGTATCTAGGGGTCAACATGAATACGGTTCAGACCGAGATTCACCCGTTTTTGACAGGTGTAATCATGTTGTTCGTATTGATAAGGACCACCTTCTTTCCATTCTTCATCGTGGAGAATGGCTTCAATACCTTCAAGTCATATCGGTTCAGTCTGGCAATGACGAAGGGGAATGTTTTGAGGCTATTGGCCATTATCTTTATTATTGCATTCACTCATCTACTACAATTAGGTACTGAATACATGGGGTATTCCTTGGTTTCAAAGATCTTGAGTCTTATCAATTCCTTTGTGATTATTCCTGTGGTCAGCGTTGTTATGTCAATTGTGTATATTGACATGATTAAAGCCTATAAGGGCAGTTCTGATCCTTCCCTTATGGATAACATTATATAAAATCATTTAAGTTTTGAGTAAAAGGAAATTAGCCATATTAGGTTCTACGGGCAGTATTGGGACACAGACCTTAGAAGTAGTAGAACAATATCCTGATCATTTTTCGATTACTGTACTATCTGCCGGAAGAAACGCCGATTTATTGATTCAACAGGCTCTTAAGTTCAGGCCAGCTGCAGTGGTCGTTTGTGAAAAGACGGCTTTTGAGAAGGTAAGCGATACGTTGCAGGGCAAGGGCATCGACGTCCTGTTCGGAGAAGATGCACTGGTGGAGACCGTGAAACGGGATGATATAGATATCGTCCTGACGGCAGTGGTTGGTGCTGTAGGGCTAAGGCCCACTGTTGCGGCCATTGAATCGGGGAAGGATATCGCTCTGGCCAATAAAGAGACTTTGGTGGTTGCTGGGGAACTGATTACAGGCTTGGTTGAAAAACATCAGGTTAAACTGTTGCCGGTTGACTCGGAGCATTCCGCTATATTTCAATGCCTGGCCGGTGAAGAGGCTAACCCTATAGAGAAAATTATTCTTACAGCCTCGGGAGGTCCCTTCCGTGGGAAATCAATCGAAGATTTAAAGTCGGTGACGAAAGCGCAAGCTTTGAAGCATCCGAATTGGACAATGGGGGCTAAAATAACCATTGACTCGGCTTCTCTGATGAATAAAGGATTGGAAGTGATAGAGGCTAAATGGCTGTTCGGTTTAGAATATGACCAGATCGATGTCATTATCCATCCGCAATCCATTATCCATTCGTTGGTGCAATTTGAAGATGGTTCCCTGAAAGCTCAGCTGGGCTTACCAGACATGAAGCTCCCCATTCAATATGCCTTGACCTATCCACAGCGATTTGAAAATAACTTTAAGCGATTTAGTTTCTTGGACTACCCAAATTTGACTTTTGAACAGCCCGATATGGAGGTTTTCCGAAATCTGAAGCTGGCATTTCAAGCCCTAGAAGCGGGTGGTAATGCGGCCTGTGTGCTGAATGGTGCCAATGAGGTGGTTGTTGATGCTTTTTTGAATGACCAGGTTGGTTTTCTACAGATGAGTGAAATCATTGAAGAGACATTGTGTCAGGTGAAATCACAAAAAACGTTAAGTTTAGAGGATTATTTACAGTTCGATTTGGAAAGCCGGACTGTGGCACGAAGTTTAATAGAACGTATTTAAATAATTAAATAGTAAATAAAATAATAAAAATATAATCAATGGGAATTGTAATCATGGTTGGGCAAGTACTTTTAGGCTTGTCATTATTAATCATCTTGCATGAGCTTGGGCACTTTCTAGCTGCTCGGGCATTCGGAATCAAGGTGGAGAAGTTTTATCTTTTCTTTGATGCCTGGGGTGTGAAATTGTTCAAATTCAATTATAAAGGTTGTGAGTATGGTGTGGGCTGGTTGCCGTTGGGTGGTTATGTGAAGATCGCGGGTATGATCGATGAATCGATGGATACTGAACAGATGAAAGGCGAACCACAGCCATGGGAATTCCGTTCTAAACCGGCTTGGCAACGTTTGATCGTTATGCTGGGCGGTATCATTGTCAATGTTATCGTTGGTATCGTCGTTTTCTGGATGTTGACCTTTAAATATGGAACTACCGACTTTAACAATACGCAGCTTTATGGTGTAAAACCAGGCATTATCGGTGAAAAGGTAGGCTTGAAAGAAGGGGATAAGATCCTTGCCGTAAATGGCAAAAAAGCGAATCTGTTCTATCAGGACCTGTTGACTTCGGATGTGTTGATGGGGGATGCGGTGTTGACGGTAGACCGTGCAGGTCAGCAAATGGAGATAAAATTGCCTAGCGACATCCTGAATGATGTCTCTGAACATAAGAAGAACGAGTTGGTTCAGCCTATGTTCAAGATGCTTCCCGTAACGATGGTCGAGAAGAACAGTAGGGCAGAAAAGATGGGATTGCAAGTAGGGGATAGCATTGTTTCGATCAATGGTGTTCAAGTGCAGCAATTGGATCAATTCAAATCAGAATTGGCGGCAAATAAGAATAAGGAAGTGAACTTGGATATTGTTCGTAAAGGAAGTCCAATGGCTTTAACGGCAGCTGCAGATAGCTCTGCTACCCTAGGTTTCCTAAACCTTCCAGTAGTTCAGCATAAATATGGCTTTATGGAGTCCTTGCCATTGGGCGCAAGCAAAGCTTTCTCGGTGATTACGGATAACATCAAGGGATTCGGAAAGATTTTCAAAGGTGAGGTTCGTGCTGATAAAGCGCTTTCAGGCCCGGTAGGGATTGCAACCATGTTCGGTACAGAGGTGGATTGGTTGAGGTTCTGGAGTCTGGTAGGTATGCTTTCTATGGCCTTGGCCTTTATGAATATCTTGCCCATTCCAGCATTGGATGGTGGTCACGTGATCTTCTTGTTGATTGAGATGATCCAAGGGAAGCCATTGAGTGATAAGTTCTTGGAGAAAGCCCAGATCGTTGGGTTCTTCATCATTATCGCACTGATGATATTCGTTTTTGGAAACGATATTTTCAAATTGACGAAGTAATTTATTCAAAGATATGGGAAGCCCTGCGGTGTATAACCACAGGGCTTTTTTAATGGAAATAAGGTAGAGAATAAATTAAAAAACTATTGTTTGCGAATTAAAATAATTTGTACCTTTGTCTCCCGATAAAAATGAAAGAGACCTTCTACCCAATAGCATTTCAAAAAGTAGTTTCTACTTCTCGTCAATATATTAATTGATCTGTTAGCCCGTTTGGGCTTTTTTTATGTTTAGGAGTTAAGGAAATCTATCAGTAAATTAGTGATACGTTTTAACTAGAAATAAGAATGACCAACTACAGCAAATTGCCAGCAATTTTAGTCCTAGAGGATGGAACAGTTTTTCATGGTAAAGCCGCAGGAAAGATCGGTACTACTACAGGTGAGATTTGTTTCAACACTGGTACGACTGGCTACCAAGAGATCTTTACGGATCCTTCCTATTATGCACAGATCATGGTTACGACCAATGCGCATATCGGAAACTATGGTATCGATGATGAGGATGAAGAGTCTAAAGAGATTCAGATTGCAGGTTTAGTTTGTAAGAACTACAACATCAACTACAGTCGTAAAATGGCTGACCAATCTATCCAGAATTATTTCGAGGAAGAGAATTTGGTGGGTATCTCTGATATCGATACGCGTTCTTTGGTTCGTCATATCCGTAGTAAAGGTGCGATGAATGCGATCATTTCTTCTGAGAACCTAGATGTAGACTCCTTGAAAGCAGAATTGGCTAAGGTGCCTTCTATGGATGGTTTAGAGCTTTCTTCCCGTGTTTCTACTAAGGAACCATACTACTATGGTGAAGAAGGTGCTCCTACTCGTATAGCTGTGTTGGATTTAGGGATCAAAAAGAACATCTTGAGGAACTTTGATTCTCGTCAGGTATATGCAAAGGTTTTCCCTGCTAAGACTACATTTGCAGAAATGCAAGAGTGGAACCCTGATGGATACTTCATTTCAAATGGTCCTGGTGACCCTGCTGCAATGGATTACGCGATCCAAACGGTTAAAGATATCTTAGCTGCTGATAAACCAATGTTCGGGATTTGTCTTGGTCACCAAATCTTGGCACTTGCAAATGATATCAGAACACAAAAAATGCACAATGGACACAGAGGTATCAACCATCCTGTTAAGAATATTATCGCTAATAAATGTGAGATTACTTCCCAAAACCACGGTTTTGGTGTAGTAGCGGAAGATATTGAAAACTCGGATAAAGTGGAGATCACGCACGTGAACCTAAATGATAATTCGATCGAAGGTATCCGTGTAAAAGGTAAGAATGCATTCTCGGTACAATACCACCCTGAATCTTCTCCAGGTCCTCACGATTCAAGATATCTGTTCGATGATTTTATCGCTATGGTAAAAGGATAATTTCAGATAAAATATAAATCAGGTCGCATCTTTATGTTGCGGCCTTTTTTTGTGACTTTAAATTCGAGTGAGAAGGACAGTAGGGGATATTGGATGGTTTTGTATATTTTGAAAGTTGCTGTGTGCGGGATTTTCGGTTGAGTTTTGCGATTTTCATAATATTCAATTTAGCAATGATTTAATTTTTCTAAGCATTAAGCCGAATCACTTAGATTTTTCATATTTTTGATAAAGTAAGAATTATTGTTATATTAGTGTCTTAGATACACTAAGTAAGGTATTTAACGAAGTAAGATATTTAAATAAACCACACATAAAATGAGCTTGATAATTGACGTACATGCGCGCCAAATTTTAGATTCGCGCGGAAATCCTACGATAGAAGTTGATGTAACAACGCAAAACGGTTTTGTTGGCCGTGCAGCAGTTCCTTCAGGAGCTTCTACAGGTGCACACGAAGCGGTAGAATTACGCGACGGTGATAAAAAGAAATACTTGGGAAAAGGTGTTTTGAAAGCTGTTGAAAACGTAAATACAAAGATTGCAAAAGCTTTAGAAGGTGTTGACGTATTTGAACAAAACGCAATCGATAAATTGATGATCGATTTAGATGGTTCTGAAAACAAAGGTAAATTAGGTGCTAACGCTATCTTAGGTGTTTCTTTAGCGGTTGCTAAAGCTGCAGCTCAAGAAAGCCGTCAGCCTCTATATCGTTATATCGGTGGAGTAAATGCCAATACTCTTCCTCTTCCAATGATGAACATTGTAAACGGTGGTGCTCACTCCGATGCGCCTATCGCTTTCCAAGAGTTCATGATCATGCCTGTAGGCGCTGAGTCTTTCTCGGAAGCCCTACGTTGGGGTGCTGAGGTTTTCCATAGCCTTAAGAAAATTCTACACGACCGTAACTTATCTACTGCTGTAGGTGATGAAGGTGGTTTTGCTCCAACTTTTGAAGGTACTGAAGATGCTATCGAAACTATTTTGGAAGCAATTAAAAAAGCTGGTTACAAACCAGGAAAAGAAATCTGTCTTGCGCTTGACTGTGCTTCTACTGAGTTCTTCGAAAAAGGTAAATATGATTACGCTAAGTTCGAAGGTAAAGGTGGAGCAGTTCGCAGCATCGAAGAGCAGGTAGATTACCTAGCTGAATTGACTGCTAAATACCCTATTATCTCTATTGAGGACGGTATGGCAGAAGATGATTGGAAAGGCTGGAAATTATTGACAGAGAAGATCGGTGACCATGTACAATTAGTTGGTGACGATTTGTTTGTTACAAATACAAAACGTCTTCAAGAGGGTATCGATAAAGGAATTGGTAACTCCATCTTGGTTAAAGTTAACCAGATCGGTTCTTTGACAGAGACTATCAACGCTGTTCATTTGGCTCAAACCAATGGATATACTTCGGTAATGTCTCACCGTTCAGGTGAAACCGAAGATACAACCATTGCTGACCTTGCGGTAGCTCTAAACTGTGGTCAGATCAAAACTGGATCAATCTCTCGTTCAGACCGGATCGCTAAATACAATCAGTTGTTGCGTATCGAAGAAGAGTTGGGCGAGAACGCAAAATTCATCGGAAAAGATTTTAAATACGCTCCGAAAAAATAATTGACTTTCTAGTCAGGGAAAAGGGGACCTTTGGGTTCCCTTTTTTAATGGCTTCTGTTTTAGCAGATCAGTTTATGGCTTCTAAAGGCCTTTAGGTTGTTAAAATATTTATTTTTCCACAATGGTTAATTTAATTATTCCAATATGCTGTTTCTGTACTTGTATAGTTCATCTTAAAATAGTTATCTTTAACCGAATTTTAATTGCTTTGGTCTAGCCTATGGAACGTTTCATTAATACTATCCGTAATCAATATCTTATCGCAGGAGTTGCATTCTTAGTTTGGATGTGTTTTTTCGATCGTTACGATATTACTACCCAGTACAATTTTCAGACTGAGAAAACCAAATTGGAGCAGGAGAAAGAGTATTATACCAATGAAATTGAAAGCATATCCCAGTCCATCAAAGATGTGCAATACAACCAAAGTGAGATTCAACGTATCGCCCGCGAAAAATACAAAATGAAGAAAGACCAAGAAGATGTCTATATCATTACCGAAATAGACGCTCAGGAGTCAAAATAGTTACAATCCCCTTTCTAGTTTTACCATTCTCTCCATGATATTGCTTTGCAATTATCACGGTTTTGTCATTTAATCTGACCATCAGTTCGATAAGGTTTTTCCGATTCTTCCCTTCTGTTTTCATTAATAAACATGTGTTAGGAGTATCTGAGGGCTGTTTTTTTGACTCCCTCATCAAAATGAAATCAAATAAATCTATTTGCAACTAAATAATATATGTATTGAAATAATTGTTCTTATAATGATTAATTCAAATTGTGTTTGGAATTGCCATGGTAGTTATATTTTGCCGTAAAAATTATAAATAATTATACAAATGAGCCAAATATGTTTTAAATGTCCTTTAGTATAGGTTGTAAATTGAAAATATTCAAAAACTATATTTCGTTTATTTGGTAAATATGTAATGTTAATTCTTATCGGTAAGAATATTAGATAATTATAAATTACATTAATAAATATTAACGACAGTTGATTTAACAAAAATACGCGCTGATTCTGTTCAATAAATATTTTTACTTAAAACGCTTTGTTTAGATAAAATATTGACTTTTTTAATATTTTTACGGCATTAATAACTATTTATTTAGCCGTAAGTCTAATTTTTATTAACAATTACAATTAAAAGATCAATTTTTTATGAAACAAAAATTACTCTGTCTTCTTTTTGTGTTTACATGCCTAATTGGGCAAACGTTTGCACAAAATCAAAATCTGAGTGGTACTGTGACCTCAGCGAATGACGGGCAGGCCTTGCCTGGTGTGTCAGTTCGTGTGTCTGGTTCAACGAATGCTACTCAAACAGATGCAAACGGAAAGTACACATTAACCAATGTGTCTTCTGGAAGCAGCATCACATTCTCATTTATCGGTTATTCGTCTCAAACGGTAACTTTTAACAACAATGCAGTTATCAATGTTCAATTAAGCTCAGCAGGTGAAGAACTTGATGAAGTGGTTGTCGTTGCCTATGGTACAGCTAAGAAATCTGAAGTAACAGGTTCCATGGCTACCATGAGTGCTGAAGATTTGGACAAACGTACCGTATCCAACGTATCCAATGCATTAGCTGGTATGGCTCCAGGTATCTCTGTTTCTTCAGGAAACGGTCAACCCGGATCTGGTGCTAGCGTACGCTTGAGAGGTATCGGATCCATGAGTGCTTCAAGTTCTCCATTATATGTGGTAGACGGTGCTGTATTTGACGGTAACATCGGTGATATTAACGCTGATGATATCGAAAGTATCTCCATCTTAAAGGATGCGACTTCAGCTGCTCTTTATGGATCTAGAGCTGGTAACGGTGTGATCATGATCACAACGAAAAAAGGTCGCGGTCCGGCAAAATTAAATGTTGGCTTAACTCAAGGTATTACGGAAAGAGGTATCAAAGAATACGAAACAGTAGGTATCAATGATTATTATCCTGTTGCATTCCAGGCTATCAAAAACTCAAGAATGTTCCCTGCTAGCGGAGCTCAAGGTGCTTCAGAAGCAGATGCGAATAAATATGCATTCGATAATATCAAGAGATTCCTAGCTTACAACCCATTCAATGTTGCGGACAATGAAATCGTTTCAATGGACGGTACCATGAATCCAAATGCAGGTTTGAAATACGATGATTTCAACTGGTTTGATGCTATTCAACGTGTTGGTAAAAGAACTGATGCCAATATGAACATCGGCGGTAGCAACGAAAAAACTGACTACTACGTTTCATTGGGATATTTGAATGATGAAGGCTATATCCTAAACTCAGATTTCCAACGTTTCAACGGAAGGATCAATGTAAACTCTCAGATAAAAGATTGGTTAAAAGCAGGTGTTAACATTTCTGGTGCTATGTCTGAAGGTTCATTAGCTTCTGATGCTTCAACAGGTAATGGTAACTCCTACATCAACCCATTCTCGTTTATCAGAGGTTTAGGTTCGATCTACCCAGTTCATGCATTTGATGCAACTACAGGAGCTCCAGTTGTTGATCCAGTTACTGGAGAACAATACTATGACTACGGAATGCACCCAGGCGCTGTAAACAGACCTTCAGGAGCAAGTCCAGGTAGACACGTTATTTACGAAACTATCTTGAATACTCGTCTGAACAAACGTACGATGTTAGGTGGTAGAGCTTTCTTGGATATTAAATTCTTGAAAGATTTCACATTCACACCTTCGGTTAGCATTGACCTTTCAAACAGAAACTTCGATTACTCTTGGAACAATCAAGTAGGTGATGGTGTTTCTTACAATGGATTAGGTTCAGCTGAAAACTACATCACGAAATCATATACTTTCAACCAAGTATTGCAATATAGAAAATCATTTGATTTACATAACGTATCTGCAATAGCGGCTCACGAAAACTATGACTATCAATTCAGCAGCAGAAATGCGACCAAAACAGGACAGATTATTTCTGGAATCACTGAATTAGATAACTACGTAACTCCACTTTCTTCAGGAGGATACAAAAACGTGAACCGTCTTGAATCTTACTTCGCTAAAGCATCATATAACTACGATGAGAAGTATTATGCAGATGCATCATTCAGAACGGATGGTTCATCGATCTTCGATGATAGCAAAAGATGGGGTAATTTCTTCTCAGTAGGTGCTGCATGGGCTATCAACAAAGAGGACTTTATGTCAAGCGCTACTTGGATCAACGACTTGAGATTAAAAGCTTCATACGGTCAAGTTGGTGTCAACCACCTATTGGATGTAAACGGAAATACAATCTATTACGGATATCAAGCGCTTTACAACCTTGGATGGTCTAATGGTGGATTGCCAGGAACTGTTCTTAGTTCATTACCTAACCCTAACCTGACTTGGGAGTCTTCAAATACATTCAACCTAGGTGTGAACTTCGCTTTATTCAACAACAGATTAAGAGGTGAGGCTGAATACTACAAGAGAGGTTCAGACCAGTTATTACTATCCGTTCCACGTCCTCTTTCTTCTGCAGTTAGTACAGAATTCAGAAACGTTGGTTCGATGTACAATACAGGTTTTGAATTGTCATTATCAGGTGATATCGTAAGAAACGATAATTTCACTTGGACAATGACCAAAAACTTCACCACCTTCAAAAACGAAATCACGAAGATGCCGGTTGAATCTCCAGTTATTACTGCTGGAAACAAAAGAAGAGAAGTTGGTAGAGATTACTACTCTTTCTGGTTGAGACAATACGCTGGTGTTGACCAAACTGATGGTGCTGCTCTTTACATCCCTGCAGAAGGTACTGCACAAGAGAACATCCGCGTAGTGGATGGAAAAGAATATGTAACCAACCAAAACTATGCGAAATTCGATTATTCAGGTACTTCAATTCCTGATGTAATGGGATCCATCATCAATACCTTCAACTATAAAGCATTCACATTGTCTTTCTTGTTGAACTACCAGATCGGTGGAAAAATCTATGATAGTAACTACGCTGGTTTGATGAGCACAAACTCATATGGTAAATCATACCATGTTGATGCGATGAAAGCATGGACTACGTCAAATACTACAAGTGATATCCCTAGATTAGACCAAGCGAACAGCAACAACATCAATGCTGCTTCTACTAGATGGTTGACTAGCGCGTCTTACTTTAGCATTCAAAACGTAAACTTCCAATATAGATTACCAAGCAGCTTGTTGAACAAAATCGACCTGTCTACTGCACGTGTATTCTTAACTGGTGAGAACTTAGCCTTAATCTCAAAACGTAAAGGTATGAATCCTACAGAAAGCTTTGATGGATCTGTATCATCTACTTATTTGCCGACTCGTATTTTCAGCATCGGTGTAAATGTTGGATTTTAATTAGCAGCTGAATTATTATGAAAAAAAGAAATTTAACGATATATGCTTCCGTTTTACTTCTAGCTCTTAGCGGATGTAAAAAGGACTATTTGGAAACCGCTCCAACTGACAAAGTTTCTCAAGATGAAATCTTCAGTTCGATAGCCAATGCTAACACAGCATTGAACGGTATCTATAGATTTATGTTTGAGCGTACAACCGTAGTGGATTGGAATGTTCAAAACAAACCAGGTGTTGGTGGTATCATGCTAGGCCTTGACTTTATGGGTGAAGACTTAGGGATCAGTGATGCAAACTGGTTCGGTTCTACCGGTGAAGGAAACTGGCAAGGTGGTCGTAATGACAACCATAAATTGACTGAATACTATTACAGAACTTTCTACAAAATCATTGGTGACTCAAACTTTATCTTGGATAATGTAGATGGCCTTCCAGGAACTGATGAAGAGAAAAACAACCTGAAATCTCAAGCTTTGACGCTTAGAGCTTATGCTTACTCCAATCTGGTTCAGCTTTACGCTAAAAGATACGATGCTAGCACAGCAAACGATCAGCTAGGTGTTCCTTTGGTATTGAAATCTTCAGATGGTGCATTGCCAAGATCTACAGTGAAAGAAGTGTATGCTTCAATCATCAAGGATTTGGAAGAAGCGATCAGTTTGAATGTTGAAAGTAGGGTAAACAAGTCTCATATCAACCTATATGTGACTTACGGTATGCGCGCAAGGGTTGCTTTGACCATGCAGGACTATCCTAATGCAATAAAATATGCTCAATTGGTCATCGAATCAGGAAGTTTCCCATTGATGAACCAAGATACGTACATGAAAGGATTCAATGATGCTCCTTCTATGTCTGAATTTATGTGGGCTTCTATGCCAACACAGGATCAGATGGATGCATTCGGATCTTACTTTGCACAGATCGCTTACAATGCAAATACCTCTTTTATGCGTGCGAACCCTAAGAGAATCAACTCTGCATTGTATGACAAAATCTCTGAAACAGATATCAGAAAGAAACTATGGGAACCAAAACCAACTGCGGCTAACTTCCCATTGCCATTGGCATCTTTCGCTCGTCAAGAGTATATGACTAGGAAATTCTCTATCAAATCACCAGGTGGTGCTTTGGGAGATGTTCCTTTGATGAGATCGGCAGAAATGCACTTGATCTTGGCAGAAGCTTATGCAAGCTCAAACCAAACAGCTAATGCACAAGAAGCATTGTTCAACTTTGTAAAAGTTCGTGACCTTGAAGCGAAAAAATCAACCAACACGGGTGCCGCTTTATTGGAAGAGATCTGGACCAACAGAAGAACAGAGCTTTGGGGTGAAGGTTTCAGATTCTACGATTTGAAACGTTTGAACCAACCATTAGACAGAACCGTCGTTCCTAACTATGCTCCTGGAAGTGTAAATGGAATCGTAAAGGTTGCTGCCGGTGCTAAAGATTGGCAATTCTTGTTCCCATTGGCGGAATTGAATGCTAACGCAGAAATCAAACAAAACGATTAATTCGGTTTGTAAATAATAATCTGGAAGAGGTTGTCTGAGGAGACAACCTCTTCTTTTTTTTGTGGAAGGAGGAATCTTCTTCGTTACTTTTGGAGCCCAAAAGTACCAAACCGACGAAGGAGCTCACGGATACCAAAAACAACTCGAATCCGTAAAACCTTCGGCTCATTTAAGATGGCTTTTCGCACGGTCATCCGCACATGAAAAGAATGCCTTGTTGTCGGGAATATCTTCTTCAAGATCATCCCATCTAAATGGATGATCTTGAATAAGCATTCCAAGGCCAATCCCATCGCACAGGGCAACGGCATTCTTTCCATTTTTCCGCCATTGGAAATGAGCCGGGGGCTAAAGGGCTTCCTTTGGAAGGTGAAATGTTTGTTTCTACAACCCGCAGCGTGGGTGAAATCTTTGTAGGAATGTGAACCGTTTTACGGCCAACGCCCAGCGGGGGTGAAATGTTTTTTAATAAATCTTCTAAAACAAACAGTTCTTTCGCTGTGCTCAAGATGACCACTACCCACAAAAAATCAAAAATAGATTCTTCGTTTCACTCTGAATCTCTCTTTATCGCATTTTGATTCTGAACGATCAGTGAAGAATCTGTACGGTTTACCTCTTAAAAATCCTGGCATCCTGTGCCGAAGGTACAGGAAAGTACGACAATACCTTGTTTTTTGTTGTTTAGGATTTAAGTAGGTGCTGTTCCGAGATGTTTCGTTCCTCAACATGACAAAAAAAGGGAAACCGAAGGTCAAGGAAATTACGTCAATGCTATTTTTTATTAATCTATTTGATTTTTGATGTTGTTCTGAGATCCTTCCTGCGTACACAAGATTGTCTTTTTGCGGCATACTGCCCTAGCAGGGCAGAATTATTTTAGAAAGGGTATTGAACAAAACAGGTGGTAACGAAAAAGCGATGTTCGATTAATCGAACATCGCTTTTTCGCTAATTCCAGGCTATCATGCCACGTCGGCTAAAATAATGGAACCCCGCTAGGATTCCATTTCTAAAATTTCAAAACCAACGCTTTTCATTGCCAGCCTGCTGCTACCTTTGTCTGCTTCAGTAAAGTTTTGGCTGATACTATTTAGAAATGCTTATAGATGGTCCTTTAATAAAAACAATCCTTTTACCCTTTCACCAAGGAAATTTCCTGGTAGGTATCAGAAATGGCAAAAATCCTATAGCCATGGTCATGCAGGAGCTTAAAGAATTTCTGTCCTTTTTCCTTACCATTGGGAAAGAACCTTTCGTGGGTTTCAACGAGGATTTGTTTGATGGGGATGCCGGAGTTTAGTATCCCTTCCATGACAGCGTATTCAGAGCCCTCTATGTCCATCTTTAACACATCGATGGATTGGTGCCCCAAATCGTTGGCAATCTCTTTAAACTCCTTTAAAAGCACGTCTACAGAGTCGTGTTCATCGACAAGGCTATGGTCGTAAACACTTCCGGAAACATGCTCCTTGTTTTTGGGAAGATGGAAGGTAACCATCTCCGTCTTTTCGCCCAATCCAAAAGGATGGAAATAAAACTGTTCTGGAGTTTCATTATTACGCACGTAATTGATAGACTTTGGGGTAGGGTCGAAGCCAAAAACCTTGGCTCCATGTTTGGCAATGATGGCTTTATCAAAAGAAATATCCTCACCAATGCCAAATGAATATACGATCGCATTATCGGGAACCAGGCTTGGATCGACATAAAAACCGCCATATCCATTGCCATACCATTCCTTTGCACGTTTTTCTTCTACGTCAATAAAAGCAATCTTTCCAATGCGCGCTTTAACCCAATATTCTAATCTTTTAAGTTTGTCGTTTCTTTCCATTCTTTGTGGTAGATTAATTTAAATATACCCAAAAAATGGAAAAATCCTAAACTTCTGAAATTGCGTTGATGATATCGTATTGGGTGATGATATTGATCCTTCCAAAATCGTCTTCGACCAATACCGCTTGGGTATCTTTATTGATCAATCCAGAGATCTTATCAATGGAGGTGTTCAGATCAACAAATGGAAAAGGTTTGGATGTAATCTCCTCCACTGCAGATGATTTTAACGATGGATTTTCGAGCAATGCCGAAAGGATATCCGATTCCGTAACCTTTCCGATTACCATACCCTGTTGGGTGACAGGTATTTGGGAAATGTTCAGCGACTTCATGATATTGAAGGTTTCCACAACAGTTTGGTTTGCATCTGCGGTGATGATGGCCTGTTCGCCACGTTTTTTGAGAATTGATTTTGCCGTCAGCTTCTCATCTTTTAGGAATCCTCTTTCGCGCAACCAATCCTCATTGTACATTTTTCCCATGTAACGAGAACCATGGTCATGGAAAATCACGACGACTACATCATCTTCTTTCAGGTCTTTTCCTAATTGTAACAAACCTGCCAATGCAGCGCCTGCAGAATTTCCGGCAAAGATACCTTCCTTGCGTGCCAGGTCCCTGGTCATCAAGGCTGCATCTTTATCAGTGACTTTTTCAAACAGGTCTATCAGTGAAAAATCAACATTCTTTGGCAAGAAATCCTCACCTATACCTTCGGTGATATAGGGGTAGATTTCATTCTTGTCAAATATGCCGGTTTCCTTATATTTCTTGAATACGGAACCATAGGTATCAATCCCCCAAACCTTGATGTTCGGGTTCTTCTCCCTCAAGTATTTTGCGGTTCCCGAGATGGTACCACCGGTTCCGACCCCTACGACCAAATGCGTAACCTTTCCTTCGGTCTGTTCCCAGATTTCCGGACCGGTCTGCTCATAATGGGCTTTTGAGTTGGAAAGGTTGTCATATTGATTGGCCTTCCAGGCATTGGGAACCTCTTTCTCCAATCGGCTGGAAACCGAATAATAGGAGCGAGGGTCCTCTGGATCTACGTTGGTAGGACAGACGATCACTTCAGCACCAAAGGCACGAAGGGCATCGATCTTCTCTTTCGACTGCTTATCCGTGGTGGTAAAAATACAGCGATAACCTTTTACTACTGCCGCCATGGCCAGGCCCATTCCAGTATTTCCAGAAGTCCCTTCGATAATGGTGCCTCCAGGTTTCAGTAAACCGGCTTCTTCAGCATCCTCAATCATCTTCAAGGCCATACGGTCCTTGATGGAGTTTCCAGGATTACTGGTTTCGATCTTGGCTAAAATAGTTCCCTTTAAATTCTCAGTTATCTTATTTAGTTTGACCAATGGTGTATTTCCAATGGTTTCTAAAATGTTATTATACCACATAGGTGAAGTTTTGTGTCTGTTTGTTGTCTACCACAAAAGTAGATATTTTTTAGAACTTCAGGTGTTTTACCGTTAAGCCATTGTTGATTAATTGCTTTAAGGCATCAATTCCAATTTTTACATGGGTTTCCACATAAGATTTGGTAACCGTCACATCAGATTTATCCGTTTTTACGCCTTCCGGTACCATCGGTTGGTCTGAAACCAATAATAGGGCACCAGTAGGGATCTTGTTGGCAAAGCCTACCGAAAAGATAGTGGCAGTCTCCATATCTACGGCCATGGCACGGATGCTCTTTAGGTACTTCTTAAACTGCTTGTCATGCTCCCAAACGCGACGGTTGGTGGTATAGACAGTACCGGTCCAGTAATCACGGGAGTGGTCCCTGATGGTAGTTGAGATGGCTTTCTGCAGAGCAAAGGCCGGTAGTGAAGGTACTTCAGGTGGCAAATAATCATTGGAAGTCCCTTCTCCACGGATCGCAGCGATCGGAAGGATCAGTTCACCTACATCTATTTTCTTCTTTAGGACCCCTGTTTTACCTAGGAATAGCACTGCTTTCGGATGGATGGCAGTCAATAGGTCCATCACGGTTGCAGCAACGGGAGAACCCATACCAAAATTGATGATGGTAATGCCGTCTGCGGTACAGGTCTGCATCGGTTTGTCCTCGCCCATGATCGGCGCGTCGCCATGCATCTGCGAAAACAACTTCACATAATTGCTGAAATTGGTCAATAATATATATTCCCCAAACTCTTCCAAGGGTCTACCTGTATAACGAGGCAACCAGTTGTTTACAATATCTTCTTTTGTCTTTAATCCTGCTTTAATAGGGGAGTTTACCTCTTCAATATTTTCTTGTTTTTCGTCTTTCTTCTTTGTCATAATTTCATCCTTTCTTAATAATTTCCTAATACAAAAAACCCTCGCGTGATTGGCGAGGGTTTAGATTTTTATGCGACTTGCAGTTTCTTAAAGTCCGTCTTAGCAAACTTGTTCTTTGCATAATCCAGACTGATCTGCAAGGTCTTGTCTTCTGAATTTTCCTTATTGCTCGGTGTTTCGAACATGGCATCCAGCATGATAGCCTCACAAATGCTCCGTAACCCACGGGCCCCTAATTTGAATTCCCAAGCTTTGTCAACGATGAAGTCATAAACCTCCGGCTCGAATGACAGCTTGATCCCTTCGTACTCAAACAACTTAATGTACTGTTTTACCAAGGCATTCTTAGGTTGGGTAAGGATATTCAACAAGGTTTCCTTATCCAATGGGTTCAGATGCGTAAGAACTGGCAAACGACCGATCAACTCAGGGATCAATCCGAAGTTCTTAAGATCTTGCGGAGTGATGTATTTGTATAAGTTGTTCAGGTCAATTTCCTGATCCTCATCTTTCATTTTATATCCAACAGTTTGAGTTCTCAATCTGTTTGCGATTTTCTTTTGGATACCGTCAAATGCACCACCACAGATAAATAGGATGTTGCTGGTATTTACCGAGATCATTTTCTGATCAGGGTGCTTACGGCCACCTTGAGGCGGAACATTGACATTGGTTCCTTCCAAGATCTTCAATAAAGCTTGTTGAACGCCTTCTCCCGATACATCACGGGTGATCGATGGGTTATCGCTTTTTCTAGCGATCTTGTCAATCTCATCGATATAGATGATTCCACGTTCTGCGGCAGCAACGTCATAGTCTGCAGCTTGCAGTAATCTGGTCAAGATGCTTTCCACATCTTCACCCACATATCCTGCTTCTGTCAAAACTGTAGCATCCACGATACAGAATGGCACGTTCAAGATCTTGGCAACGGTCTTTGCCAATAAGGTTTTACCTGTTCCGGTCTCTCCGACGATAATCAAGTTGGATTTTTCAATCTCGGTTTCATCCGACTCAACACGTTGGTTCAAACGTTTGTAATGGTTGTAAACCGCTACAGAGATGACTTTCTTCGCATCATCTTGTCCAATCACGTATTGATCCAAATGTTCCTTGATTTCTTTTGGACGGATTAATTTAAGAGCAGTTTGAATAGATTTATTCTTGCGTTGCTTAAGCTCTTCCGCCAAAATCTCCCCAGCTTGTTGCACACATCTGTCGCAGATATGCGCACCATCACCCGCAATAAGCATTTGCGCTTCATTTTTACTGATTCCGCAAAATGAGCAATGGATATCTCTATTGTTCGATTTACTCATTGTTATTATTTTGTTTCTTTCTTCTTCGGTAGCAATACCTCATCTATCATACCAAATTCTTTGGCTTCAGCGGCACGCATCCAATAATCACGGTCTGATGACTTCTCAACCCAGTCGTAAGTCTGGCCAGAGTGATCAGCGATGATCGTGTATAATTCTTCTTTTAATTTCAACATTTCACGCAGGTTGATCTCCATATCCGCAGCTACACCCTGTGCACCTCCTGATGGTTGGTGGATCATCACACGGGAGTGACGCAATGCTGCACGTTTACCTTTAGCACCTGCCACTAATAATACCGCACCCATAGAGGCTGCCATTCCTGTACAGATCGTTGCTACATCGGGAGAGATATACTGCATGGTATCATAGATACCTAGACCTGCATATACACTGCCACCTGGTGAGTTGATATAGATCTGTATGTCACGTTGCGCATCGGTCGATTGCAAGAACAATAACTGTGCTTGAACGATATTTGCAACCTGATCATTGATGCCATCGCCTAAAAAGATGATACGGTCCATCATCAAACGTGAAAATACGTCCATCTGAGCAACATTCAGTTGTCTCTCTTCGATGATGTATGGCGTTAGGTTGCTCGGAATTTGTTGTTGTAGTCTAGAAATGTAACCATCTACATGTTGGCTTCCAATTCTATGATGCTTGATAGCATACTTTCTAAATTCGTTTTTATCTATATTCATGTGATTCTTTCTGTCTTTATGCTACTAATATAATATTTATTTTAATATCCGAAATTTTCATGGCCAAAAGATGGCAGTTCCGTTATAAATGTAAATTTCTCCTCCTCGAAATCTATCCTGCAATAATAATGCTCAATTCCATTACTGACCAAAAGAAGGGGGATTTTATAAATACTGTTGTAATTTGCGATCTGTTCGAATGTTTTTTCGGTAATTTTGACAGACGGAGCCTTGAATTCTGCCAAAAGTACGCGCGATCCTTCTCGGTCATAGATCACCAGATCACTCCTTTTCTGCAGGCTGTTCAGCGATAGGCCGCCCTCGATCTTCATCAAGGACATCGGGTACTGGTAATGCAGGTTCAGATGACTGACCCAATGTTGTCGTACCCACTCCTCCGGTGTCAACAAAAGATGCTTTTTCCGCAGCTCGTCGAAAATATAATACTGATCCTGTTTTTTGCTGATTTTTGCCGGAAAGGGCGGTAAGTTCAAAGGAACCGGTCTAAACATTTACAAAATTACGAAATTTTCCAACCTTTTCCAACAAGCAAAAGTCTATGTATTTTCGTACTTTCGTACAGCATGAATGTCCAATCCATTTTATCCGATATAAAGAAAAAAAAACTCGCCCCAGTTTACCTACTGCATGGTGAAGAACCTTACTTTATCGACCTGATTTCTGACGCCATAGAACATACCGTCCTCGACGATGCCCAAAAGGGTTTTGACCAGTCCGTCGTGTACGGTAAGGATGCGGACTTCTCCAGCATTATCAGCATGGCCAAACGCTATCCCATGATGAGTGACCATCAGGTCATTGTGGTCAAGGAAGCGCAGAACCTGAAATGGAAGGATGATGAATTCCTGCAAAAATACCTGGAACAGCCAACTCCTTCAACCGTATTGGTTTTTGCCCATAAATACAGCAAGTTTGATAAGCGGAAAAAATCCTTTAAATTATTGGAGAAGGCAGGAGTGGTGCTGGAGTCCAATAAGCTCTATGAAGATAAGGTGGCCGCTTGGATCAATGAACAGCTGAATGCTACAGGGAGAAAGGTGCATCCGCAAGCAGCTGCGCTGATGGCGGAGTACTTGGGCACCGACCTATCTAAGATTGCCAATGAAATCGAAAAACTGCAACTGAATATTCCTGCAGACAAAGAAATAAGTACTGTGGATGTGGAGCAGAACATAGGTATCAGCAAGGACTTCAATGTTTTTGAATTGAATACTGCACTTTCTAAGCGGAATGCGCTGAAAGCTTTCCAGATCGTGGATTATTTTGCTGCCAATCCAAAGAGTAACCCGATGCCGGTGGTGATCGGTTCGCTGGGTACCTATTTCACCAAGATCCTGAAATACCATTACCTACCCGATAAATCGTCCGCCGTGGCTGCCAAGCAGCTTGGGGTACATCCGTTTTTTGTCAAGGAATACGAATATGCCGCTAGGAACTTCAATAGAAGGAAAACCTTTGAAATCATCCATCTTATCAAGGAATTCGACCTGAAATCAAAAGGAATGAATGTGGGACACCTGACTGAATCCGGTGATCTGTTGACCGAACTGATCTATAAAATATTAAACTAAAAACATGCAAAAGCTATTTTCTCTTCTTATCCTGATGCTGATCAGTAGCGTGGGTTTTTCCCAAAGCTCCTATTATACCCTAATCCAAGGTGGTGGAAATCTGGGCCTCCGTAACCCCGGTTATGAAGGCACCTTCAATGGATATTCCCTACATTTTATTTTCGGAAAGAACTTTGATGATAAAGCCTATTTAGGGCTAGGGATTGGAAATGAAACCTTGAAAGGAGATTACAGCAAATCTGGGGAAGTAGCAAATGCCGAAGGAAGAAAATCCAAATATGACCGTAACCTTTTTCCAATATTCATAGATGCAAGATTGCCAGTGAAGGATTTTGGACAAGCATCCAGAATCGGTTTCTTGGCAAATGCTGGTTATTCTGCGAGTATCGGTCCGGTCTATGATAAAGGCTTTATGGGCAAAGCAGGAGTCTTTTACCTTTTTGACTCCCTAAGCAAAACCAAATTCACGGTTTCAGCAACCTATGCCTACCAACAACTGCATGGTAGTTTTTATACCAGCAATTTCGATCACCAACATCTGAACCTTTCTGTGGGGATTATGCTGAAGTAATTCGGGACCTATCGGTTAATGGGATATTTGAATCAGGATGGAAGGGATGGGAGGATGGGCCAAGATCATTTGCGGTATACCATTCAGCAAAAAATAGCAAAATAATCTTGGTTTATTTATCCTGTGCTGAGTATTGACGGTTAGCGACGCCGAGATGCCGATTGACCTTCGGAATAGATCTTGGGCCACCCTCTTATCCTTTGAATCCTGGTTCAATCCCCGATCTTGGTTCATCCGAAGTATCTCGGAGCAATGCAAACCTTTAAAATCAAATACAAAATAAATAGTATTGACGTACAGTTCTTCTATTTTAGATAGATTGTTTTCTTCGATAGTTTGTATTAGCGTACAGTTCCTGTACCTTCAGTACAGGATGACAAGATCCTAGGGAGGTGAATCGTACAGATTCTTCACTGATCGTTCAGAATTGGAAGTAAGCAAAATAATCTTGGTCTATCCTCTTATCCCTTCCATCCTGGTTCATGCCATGATCTTGGTCTATCCTCTTATCCCTTCCATCCTGGTTCAAAACCAACAACCATACAACCAACCCCTTCTACCTATTCAAAATTCCTTAACATGGAAAACTCGCTTCTTCCTTGAAAATTGTATAGATTTAATGCATCGCACTTCACAATGAATTTTCCGATTCCATTTTTGTTGAAATCAAAAATTAAAAATTTTCAAGATCTTTTGGACTTCAACCGGACCTTATTCGAGACATATATTGAAAATTCCGAATATGCCTCGAATGAGAGCAAAACAAATCCCGAAGCTTCTTGCCAAAAACTTCCTTAATTTTTTCAATTTTCTTTCCGTCATCCATGTTTGGTTGCCCTATTTGACGGATGCCTTCTGATTTAAAGTTTCGGGAAGATATCAAACAAAAAAGGCTCGTTCATTGCTGAACGAGCCTTTTAAAAATATGGAGTTAAACTAAATTAGTGCGCACTTAAGCTTTTCTTTTTCTCCTCATCGAAACTAGCTTCCAATTCTGCTAATTTCTTTTTACCATAGGCCATTCGTGTAATCACTACGAAAAGCACCGGTACGATAAAGATGGCAAGAAAAGTCGCTGCGGTCATACCTCCGAATACGGTCCAACCGATAGTTTGTCTTGATACAGCACCTGCACCTGTGGACAACATCAATGGGATAATACCTAAGATAAATGCCAATGAGGTCATGATGATCGGACGGAGACGAAGTTTGACAGCGTCTAACGTTGCTTCAACCAGGTTCATTCCGATATCCACACGTTCTTTGGCAAATTCCACGATCAAGATCGCGTTCTTGGCCGCCAAACCGATAATGGTAACCAAACCAATCTGTGCATAGATGTTATTGTCCAAGTTAGGTAATAGGGTCAATGCCAAGATTGCTCCGAAAATACCTAATGGTACAGATAACAGGATGGAGAATGGTACGGACCAACTCTCGTATAATGAAGCCAATAACAAGAACACGAACAAGATACAGAGCGCAAAGATCTGAATGGTTTTGCTACCCGACTGTTTCTCTTGCAGGGATAGTCCCGAGAATTCATACGAATATCCATCGGAAAGGGTCTGAGCAGCTACTTCCTCCAATGCGCGGATGGCATCACCGGATGAGTAACCTGGACCGGCCTCTCCAGAAATCTGGATCGAACGGAAAATGTTAAAGTGGTTGACGATCGAAGGGTTTGTTGTCAGTTCATATCGCACTAAGTTTGAGATAGGCACTGGTTGACCCTGAACGTTTTTCACATATAATTTATTGATGTCTTCGATATGCATACGGTAGCTGGTATCTGCCTGTGTTACTACACGGAAGTTACGGCCGTATTTGGTGAAGTCATTCACATAGCTACTACCTAGGTAAGAGGATATGGTGCTGTAGATATTAGAAACGGGTACACCCATACGTTTAGCCATTTCACGGTCTACCTGTAATTTGTAGTTCGGTGAATTACTGTTGAAAAGGGTATAGGCCATTCCAATTTCAGGGCGTTGGTTTGCAGCGGCCAAGAATCGGCCTACCATTGCTTCGAAATCTTTGATATCAACGGTCTGTCTATCCTGGATCTCCATGGTGAAACCACCCGCAGTACCCAAACCTGGGATTGGCGGCGGAGTCGCAGCAATTACAGTAGCCTTCGAATAGCCACGGTATTTACCCATGATGGCACCAGTGATATCAGATACGGTTTTCTGTCTTTCATCCCATGGTTTTAATGATACGAAAAGGGATGCACCGTTTGGCTTTGCAGAACGGTTCAATAAGTTCATACCGTTGATGGAAGTCACATAATTGATTTCCGGGAATTCCTTGCGAAGATCGTTCGTCAATTCCGTCAAGACTTCTTCGGTACGTGCACTGGATGCACCTTCTGGTAAGCTGACCCCCATAAAGAAGATACCACCATCCTCATTAGGGATAAATCCGGCTTTCTTAGCGGTAAACATCCATCCAGTTCCAACGAAGATACAGACCAGGATAATCAATACCAGTGGAGCCGATTTAATCGCTTTTTTCACTCCTTTGGAATAACGGTAGGTTACCTTGTCGAACCAAACGTTGAATTTATAGAAGAATTTGTTCAGACCCTTGGAGTCCTTTGTTGTTGCCGAAGGTTTCAACATGATCGAACATAAGGCAGGCGTCAGGGAAAGTGCGATAAATGCCGAAAGCATTACGGATACAGCAATGGTAATCGCAAACTGTTGGTACAGTTTACCGACCATCCCTGGGATAAACCCTACCGGAACGAACACCGCTGCCAAGATCAGGGCAATGGCAATAACCGGCGCTGTAATATCCTTCATGGCACGCATGGTCGCTTCTTTCGCATCCATCTTATAATGGTCGATATAATGTTGGACGGCTTCCACCACAACGATGGCATCATCCACTACGATACCGATGGCGAGTACGAATGCCAACATCGTTAAGTTGTTGATCGAGAAGCCAAATAAGGTAAAGAAGATAAATGTACCCACAATGGATACTGGAATCGCCAATAAAGGGATCAAGGTTGCTCTCCAACTTTGTAGGAAGAAGAAAACCACTAAGGTTACCAAGATCATGGCTTCGATTAGGGTATGGATTACGGAACTGATGGAAGCGTTTACCACCGATACAGTTTCATAACCTACAACATAATCTACACCTGCAGGGAATGATTTCTTCAATTCCTCCAGGGTTTTATAGATACCATCGGCAGTTTCCACCGCATTACCACCTGGAGTTTGGGAAATCATCATACCCGATGCTGTATTTCCATTTACCTTGTTGGTAATACCGTAGTTAAATTGTCCAAGTTCTACTCTGGCTATATCTTTCAAAAGCACGATGGAACCATCGGCATTTGTTTTTACTACGATGTTTTCAAATTGGTCCACTTCCTCCAAATCGGAGTCCATTACGATTGGGTATTCAAATACCTGCATGTTTTCCTGAGGACGGGCACCTACCGAACCACCCGGCATACGGGAGTTCTGTTCTTGGATAGCTGTATTGACATCTGCTGGAGACATCCCGATGTTGGCAAGTTTATTGGCATCTAACCATACACGCATGGCGAACGGTTGACCGAATGCTTGCACATCACCCACACCAGGGACACGCAATAAGGCGTCTTTCAGGTACAGGTTGATGTAGTTGGATAGGAAGTTGATATCGCGGCTACCATCTGGGGATACCAAGGAAACCATCATCAAGATATCGGTATTAACCTTACGCGTGGTCACCCCTAAACGGCGTACAGCCTCTGGCAATACGGGTTCTGCGATACTCACACGGTTCTGTACGTCCAGGGTTGCGATATCGATATCGGTACCTACTTCAAAGGTTACCGTGATACGTGAACCACCATCGGAGGTTGAGTTGGAACTCATATAGATCATTCCGGGCGTACCGTTGATCTGACTCTCGATAGGAGTTGTTACTGTTTTTTCTACTGTTTGCGCATCCGCACCTGTATAGGTTGCTGAAACCGATACAGTAGGGGGAGCAATATTGGGATATTGACTGATAGGTAAGGTTGTGATCGCGATAACCCCAATGATCGAAATCAAAATGGATACCACCATCGCCGTTACCGGCCTTTTTATAAATACTTCTGAGATCATTCGTTAATTATATTTTGTGGAACAGCACTTATTTTTTCGGTTGAGCTTGAGGTTGTTGCGGAGCCATGGTGGCTTTGTCCACAACCTTTGCACCTGGTTTCAATGAGGTTACCCCATCAACGACGATTTTCTCTCCAGGGTTGATACCTTTTGTAATCACTACGCGGTCGCCTAATTTTTGTCCTAAGGTTACTTGTTTCAAGTCCACAGTACTACTGTCGGTTACCGTATAAACAGAGAATGAACCTAATTGCTCAAAGATGGCACGGTAAGGAATTACCACAGCTTCTTCTTTTGAAGTACTTACCACATTCAAGTTCAAGTTCATACCTGCACGTAAGGTATTGTTGGGATTGTCGAATGTTGCTCTAACCTTTAATGTACCTGTTTGAGGATCCACTGCACGGTCGATTGTTGAGATTCTACCATGAGAACCATAAGTACTTGCATCTGGCAATGTCAAGTTGATCTGAGTACTTGATTTTCCTGATTGAAGGTTGCTGAATTCCATGATTTCTTTTTCATTGATCTGGAATTCTACAGCAATTGGGTTTGTGGAACTGATGGTGTTCAATAAGGTTGTTCCGGCTGATACTAAAGCACCATTACGCACTTGAGAGATACCAATGGTTCCCGAGAAAGGTGCGACGATGCTAGAACGTTGTAAGTTAACTCTTGCAGTAGTTAAAGCAGCTTCGGCAGCTTGAACCTGTGCTTTTTGATTATTGACATCAGTGAAAGCATAGTCCAATGTTTGTTTAGCGATCGCATCTTTATCTGCTAGGGTCTGATAGCGTTGCAAGTCTTTTTCCACGCGAGCAAGGTTGGCTCTAGCGATTTCCAGATTTGCTTTAGCTTGGTCGACTGCCGCTGCATAACGAACGCGGTCGATATCATATAGTTTCTGTCCTTTGCTGACATGGGCACCATCAGCAACGCTGATATTGGTGATATAGCCAGAGACTTCTGCTCTAATTTCAGTTTCTTGTAATGGAACAACGTTCGCTGGATAGCTATGCTGTCCTGAAACGATTTCATGTTGTACAACAGCCATGGTAACAGGCATGGCCTGCGCTTGCATCTGTCCAGGACCTTGTTGTTTTGATCCCTCTTTGTTGCCACAAGCTGTAAAGAACAGTCCAGAGCCTAAAAGTATTGTTGAAAATAAACGAGTTGTATTCATGTTTTCGTAGTTTCTTATGTGAATTGTATTGTGGATGTTGTTGTATTAATTAGCAAAATTGATTGTTCCCAATGCTTTTTGAATATCTAGCTTGCTTGACAGTACGGCATACAGTGAGTTCAAGTAGTTCAATTGGCTTGTTTTCAAGTCTGTTTCCGCAGTCATTAGCTCTAGATAGGTCTTTACTCCTGCATCATATTGTAATTTGATCGTAGCGTATACTTCTTCTGAAAGCTCTACGTTTTCTTTTGCATTTCTCCATTCATTGATATTGGCACGGTAGTTAGCCATGGCAGCGGAATATTGAGCACCGATCTGGTTTTCCAGGTTTTCAATGTCCATATCAATTCTTGATTCCAACAACTCTGATTTTCGGATTTCTTGGACGCGTTTTCCTCCCTGGAAAATAGGGAAGGATAGGCTCAGGCCAAAGCTGGACTGTGGAAAGTTGTCGCCATACAGGTCTGCGAATGAATTGTTCCTATAGTTAAGGCCATAGTTTGCAAAAGCTCCTAACTTAGGAAGGAATTGCCATTTTTGATACTGTGTGTTCAGTTTTTGGATATCCTTCATGGTCTGCAATTGTCTCAATTCAACGCGGTTGTTATAGTTCAGGACATCTGTGGTATCCATTAGAACATTGGATTCCATGTTTTGGTTCTCGAAAGAGAGCGTCAAACCGTTTGTAGGGTTCATGCCCAACAAGGTCTTTAGATAATCATATTTATATTTTCTAAACTCCAATGCAGATTTTAATTCAGCTTTAGCGTTGTTCAAAGAAATCTGTGCTCTTTTATAGTCTGTTTTATCTACCAATCCAGTTTCATAACGTGCATTGGCCTCCGTGTATTGGCGGTTCAGGCGAGCGATGTTTTCCTGGATGATGTTGATCTGTTCTTCGCTTGTTAAGATATCGTAATAGGCTTTGCTGACATCGACAACGGTATTGATTTTAGTGTCTTCAACGCTAAGGTCGTTTTGTTGTCTGATGAATTTAGCAGCCTTTGAAGCTTGGAACAAGCCTGGGTTAATGATTGCTTGATCAGCTTGAAAGGTTAATGCGGAGGTATTGCTCTGTCCCATTGCAATGTTCTGGCCGTTGATATTGGCGGTTGGCAATTGGGTAAAGTGGGTCAGGCTACCGTTGGCATTGATTTGCGGGAACCAACCCGAAAGGGCTGAAGCGATTTCGCGTTCGCCGATTTCCTGGTCGATCTGTGCTTGTCTGATTTCGATTTTGTTTTCCAATGCATATTGGATCAATTCGTCCAAGGTGGCATTACTGTTCAGGTTATTTGTCGTTTGGGCAAATACTGATCCTACAGAGATCGCAGTGAAGGAAAGATAAACTAATAAGTCCTTAATTCTAAAATTCATATATATTATTTTTTAACCCCGTTCCAAATGATGTCTACCATGGTTTCAATTTCTTGATCAGTAGGTTTTGTTTTTTCGTATAAGCTGCCCCTAACCAGGGAGATAGCTACGCCTAAGTAGGCAGATATTAATAGTCGAACATTTAAATCTTTCAAATGTTTTAAGCGTACCCCTTCATCTAAAAAATGAAGCAAAACGTTTCTTTCGGACTTTTGTTGGAAGATGTTTTTACGGATACCTTCATAGAAAGGGGATCCATAGAATTGTTCCAAAAACCCGAAATGGTCTAGGTTGTCCAGATAGTACAACACGAGGTTTCTCCAGATTTGCTTGAATTTTTTTTCGTACGCCAAGGTAGGGTCTACCACTGAAAAAACCTGATTGTTCAATTTTTCTTTACAATACCAGTATAATTCTAAGATTAAATCCTCTTTGGAAGGGAAATAATGATAGATCGAGCCTACTGCTACGTCAGCATCTTTAGCAATCTTGCTCATTGGAGATCCGTGAAACCCATGAGTATTAATTAGTTTTAGTGTGCTAAAGAAGATCTGCTCTTTCTTTTCTGTCAATTGAATGTTCATTCGGTTGCAAATGTAGGCTTTTTTTCGAGGCAATTGTGTCACGTATTCGTTATAAATAAGATTAAATTGGGGGCAATGTTAAGAAATTGTTAAATATTCAATTTCCTCTTGACGTGTGTATTTTTTACACTTACCTTTGTAGTATCATAATTTAGGTTTATAATTGGTTATTAAAGGTTTTCATTCTCCCCGTTTGAAAACCTTTTTCTTTTTATAAGGATTTGTGTAAAGTGGTGAGGATGAGGAAGTAGGGTTGGTTTTGAACCAGGATGGGGTTCGCCGGTTATCGAGCGAAGTCGAGATGCCGCTCACCCAACGAGGATGAGAGGATAGACCAAGATCATCTTTACAATATGGCGCTGCAATGTCCCCCCAACAGTAATGGCGAATTCTAACAACTAGCTTGTTTTTATAATTTAATGACGTATATGCTTTTCCTTCAGAAAGGTCTAGTGTCTTATGTCTATTGTCTTATTTCTCCTATTTACAATTACGCAAAAACTCTTCGATTTCTTCTTTTTTGAAATGTGTTTTGCTATCACCGAAATAGGTGGTGACATAGGTAAGGACATAGGCGATATCAACTGCGGAGAGTTCGGGTACTCCTGGCATCTGTTGATTGTATAGGGTATTGTTGACTTTTATTTCGCCGGACATCCCGTTTTTGACGATGCAGGCCAATTTGCTTCTGTTCTCGTTCAGGAATTGGGCGTCGGTAAGGGGAGGGTATAGTTTGCCCAGTCCTTCTCCATTGGCGCCATGGCAATTTTGGCAATGCTTGACATAAATTTTCTGTCCGTTGGTAGCATATTGCATCGTTTCCACACTTAGATCTGTATTGCAGGAAAACAGAAAATAAAGCATGGAAACGAGTGCAATAGAACCTATGAAGTATCGAGTTATCATTATTTGTATTCTGCTAATATGACATCAAGATCTTCCAAAAGTTGTTTTACTTGCTCATCGTTGGTGCCATCATAAGCGCCACGGATTCTTTTCTCAGGATCAATGATCACGAGGTAACCTTGATGGTCATAGCCTCCTGGAGCATTAGGGTCTTCTTTGGTGAAGACCATGTATTTTTCGGATATGCCGTAAATATCGGCTTTGCTTCCGGTCACAAATTGCCATTGATCATTATCGACTCCCAATTTGGTAGCATAATCCTTCAGAACAGATGGTTGGTCATATTTGAAGTCGATGCTGTGGGAAAGGAAAGCGATCTTGTCATTGCCTTTGTATTTTTCGTATGCCTTCAGCAAATTTCGCTGCATGGTAGGGCAAATACTTGGACAGTGGGTAAAGAAGAAATTGGCCACATAGATCTTGTCCTTGAAAAAATCTTGGGTCAAGTTTGTGCTATCCTGGTTTAGGAAAGAGAAATTAGGGATGGTATGATAAATGGTGTCAACGACCTTTTTGCCATCGACTTCTTTTTCAACTGGACTACGTTCACCATAGATAGGCAGTTTTCTTTCCGTGGGTCCACAGGAGAATAATACAATACTGGCCATACATGCGGCAAACGCTCCGCCTAAGTACTTTTTCATTTTGTTTTTATTAATTGAATGCTGCTAATGAAGTTTTGATTTGTTCTGAAACGCGATCGAATTGATTTTTCATTGCGCTGATTTTGTCAACCTCTTTTTGTTGATAGGCTTCATCTTCGTTCGTTGCATCATAGTCCTTCATCCAGGTCATCATATGGTCTGTAGCATCCTCGATGCTATCTTTCAGGTTTGTCAGGTCAACACGAGTTTTTGCGGTATCCAAGTCGGCCTTGGTTGCCTTGATCGTTTCCAGGTTGCTGATGATAGAGTCGATCTTAATCGTCGTTTTATCAAACTGTGATATTTGAGGCATGATTTCATCATGGATAGCAATTGCCTGTTCAGAAAGTTTTTGGTCTTTGTTTTCAACCTGTTTGTTTTGACAAGAGGCAAAAGCAATGGAAAATGCTGCACTTAATAAGATTAATTTTTTCATGATTAATTAAATTATAGTTCGATACTCGATTTCTCAATTTGAGTAGGAGCAGGATTTAAAGATTCGAAATTAAAGTCCAGATCACGGATATAGATTTCATTATGGGCGACAGCACATAAGGTTCCGTGTTTGTCAAAGACTTGGGTCTGAAAGGTTCTGACCACCTTTCCTTCCTTTTTTATGGTTTGCAGGGTTTCATCCAAGATTTGCTGATTGAGGCGGATGCTTACCTCCAAGTCAAACCTTCCGGGCTTGATATAGTCGATATGGGCTGTTTTTAACCAAGCCACGGTACGCATTATTCCCTGATGTTTGAAGTATTGGTCCAAAAGGATCGGGTAGAAAGGATCGATAGCGGAAAAGATAGTCCCTCCAAATATGGTTCTATTGGAATTGATGTTGAGAATGCTTCTGTTGATCTTGACATCTGCCCCTAAGAAATTGTCCAGTATCCTGCGCACCCAGATGCGTTGGAAAAAGAAAGGTGGGTACAATCTAAGTCCCCACTTTAAAGTATTTGGAGATACTTTCATGGCGATAAAAATACAGTTAATTTCTAACAAAAAACATCGTTCTATTGTAATAAAAGAAAGTCTGCCTTATATTCAATAAATATTCCTGGATTATGGACCCTCAAAAACCTAACAAGAACGTATGGATATTGATTTTTGTGGCCGCATTGGGCTACTTTGTTGATATCTACGACCTCATCATTTTCTCTATCGTGCGTATACAGTCTTTCAGTGATATAGGGGTGCCAGCAGAGCAGATGCGCAGCAAGGGTGAATTTGTTCTCAATATGCAGATGGGAGGTTTACTGATCGGCGGTGTGATATGGGGCGTTTTGGGTGATAAATATGGAAGGCTGAAAGTCTTGTTCGGTTCCATCCTGTTATATTCGATTGCCAATATTGCCAACGGTTTTGTCCATGATGTCACGACCTATGGGATTATCAGGTTTGTTGCGGGTATCGGATTAGCGGGTGAATTAGGAGCCGGAATCACCTTGGTTTCTGAAAGCATGCACCGAAAGAAACGCGGCTATGGTACCATGATCGTGGCTGGAGTAGGGGTTTTAGGGGCAATTTTAGCCTACTTTATATCCGAATGGTTCAGTTGGAGGACAGCATATTTTGTTGGTGGCGGCATGGGGATCCTCTTGTTATTTATGCGCGTCGGGGTGTTGGAATCGGGCATGTTTTCCTCCTTGGAGAATAAGTCGGTACAGAAGGGCAAGATATCGATGCTGTTTAACAATGGAGATCGATTTAGAAGGTACCTGTACTGTTTGTGCATCGGATTGCCGATTTGGTTTGTCGTAGGAGTCTTGGTCACACAGGCACCTGAAATTGGGCAGGCCTTGAATGCGCAGACGACTTTGAGTGCGGGCAAAGGAGTCATGTTTACTTATCTGGGGATTTCTTTAGGTGATTTTCTTGCAGGCTGGTTAGCCCAGATCTTTAAATCAAGGCGTAAGGTGGTTTTTATCTATCAAATCTTGATCCTCTTATTTTCTTGTATCTACTTGACCCGGCAAGGGATTTCAGAACAGGAGTTTATGTGGTTGGCATTCTTGATGGGGCTGGGTGTGGGCTATTGGGCAACCTTTATCACTATTGCTGCCGAGCAATTTGGAACCAATATACGTTCGACGGTTACCACTACAGCGCCTAACTTTGTGCGAGGAGCATTGATTCCTTCGACATTAATGTATGGGGTATTGGTAAATTGGGTGGGTATTATCGCTGCGGCCATGATCATGATCGTCTTGCTGTCATTGATCGCTATTTTTGCCCTTACGCGCTTAAAGGAGAGCTTTGATAAAGATCTTGACTATGTGGAAGAATAGGGAGGAAGAATAGCTTTTTTTTATTCAGATCTACCTGGGCATTTTTTGCATCTTTTGCCCTTTTTATATTTCTTACAACATTTTTTAAAAACCTGTTCTCCATTGGAGTTAAAAGGAGAATGACCCTTCTGGTCTTCAAAAGGGTTGTTTTCTAAAATATGCAACTTGATCATGGTCTCGTACATGATGCAAAGATAGCTAATTTAGATTAATTAAAAATAATTATCCTATTCTTTTTCTGAGTTCGATTGCAATATCGTTGGTGAAGGTTTGAATGACAAGTGGGTCATCCACATTGTTATGGATAATGAGGTCACATTCTTCACGGTGAGGGAGAAGATATTGGTTGTATGAAGGGACCACATGGTTGATCCATTTATACATAACATCGTCATGGTCGTAGCCACGTTCTACAAGGTCACGTCTCAATCGTCTTTCTAATGCAATAGGTTCATCGGCATCCAAAAAAATCCTATAGTCCAGAAGTTCATTAATTTCCTCATAATGGAAAATAAATAGGCCTTCAACAACCAGGATAGGGGCAGGTTTGATTTCCAACATTTTGGGTTCTAGATCAGGATTGTTGAAGGTGTATTCTTTTTGGAATACCGTATTTCCTTCAAAGAGTTCCTTGATGTGCTGGTAGAAAGACTCGCGGTTGATAGAAGTCGGCAAGTCAAAATTATAGAGCCTATTTTCTTCTTTTGTTTTGGTATTGGCAGGGATATAGTAATCATCTTGAGAGATCAAGGTGACTTCTTCTTGAGAAAAATGATTTAAAAAGCTTTTTAAAAAGAAAGTTTTTCCTGAACCGCTGCTTCCAGCGATTCCAATTACATAGGGTTTGTCCATTTTTTAACTTGCACTAATTTACTGGTGCGCCGTAGGCAATTTCAATAAGGAATCGTTTATCAAGTGCTCCAATATAAGATGCTGCGGATTTGGAAAGAATAACAATAGCATCTCTGCTTTCTGCAGTATCGGAGAATTTTCCTACAACTTTCGCAAAGGTAACACTTTTTGTCAATGGGTTTGTAATTTTTAGAATTGTACCTACTGGAGCTGTACGGTGCAAAGCCAGGTTACTGCGGCCACCGGACTCCAGGTTTTCCATCCAGATGCCTATACCTTTTTCTTTTTTCTCGCGGATTCCGTAGCGATTGGTTTCGAATTCGATCTCTTCCTTGGAAATGTTTTCAGGGATAGGGAGGTTGATGGCTGCAGGTGCGGTTTCTTTCTGGATTACGACCACATTGCCATCTGGAATCTTTAAGGTTTGACCTTCGCGGACGGTGTCCGAATCTAGGCTATTCAGCTTTTTAATATTATCTACTGTGGTTGAAAAACGCTTGGCGATTGAATATAGGGTTTCATTGGAGCCAACCTTGTATTCGGTTAAGATCTTAGCTTGAATGGTTTCTCCATTGGGATCTCCCAAAGGTTTTGAATCCCTATTGATAGGTTCGTTCTGAACAATCGCCGGTTTATTGTCCTGTTTTTTTTCTTCCTCCTTAAAAGGAATGTAAACGGCATCACCCACGCGTAAATTCTTTTTATTGTTGGCATTCATGATATCCTTCACGGGAATGCCGTAAATCCTGCTCAGTTGATAATAGGTATCCTTTGCAGTGACACTATGTTCTATAAAAGTTTTTCCGTTTACTACTGTTTTCTTTTGACTTGGACTGCTGGATTGGGCCTGTGCCAGAGAGATTCCAGCGAATAAAAAAGCAGCAGAAAATATAATAATAGTCTTTTTGTAAGACTTTTTGAATAATCGTTCTTTCATCATTGAATGCAATTATACTAAATATGAAACAATTTCTCTCTTGTTAAAGGACATAAAGAAGACTTGACTTCCTAATTGGAAATAGGGTTGGGGAATCATTTTCTCCATGTCATGAAGTATGACTTGTTGATCTAGTATCTGGTTTAAATTACTTGTCGCCAAACAAAGGTCGAAATGGTCGTTTTTCTGCTTATGGTAACACCAAAGGAAATGGTGTCCACACTTGCTCAACCAAAGGGGACCGATGTTATGCTCATTTTTTAGAAATCGTGGGGTCTGTTGATAGGTGACTGGGTACTGTACTTTGTTGCATGCCATATCAAACTGAATGTCGTTTGCGGAGCTGTATTCTCCATTTTTGATATTGATGGCAATGCTTTCTCCAGAGGAGATGCTACGGTGTCGGGCATGGATGTAATCTTTGAAAACATCGAGTAAGACAAATTCATAGCTGCTGAAGATAATTTCATTGTTGTGGATCTGAATGATCTGTATGCCTTCTTGCACCGGTGTCTGTTCACCGATTCGCTTGAGGATCAAATAGCCATTTTGGATGGAATCCAGTGTCCATTCCTTTCCATCTGCTTGGCAGGGTGACATGAGGCAATTTCCTTCGAAATCGAACACAAAGAAAGAAGCCAGAGTAGTCTCCACGTCCCTGGTTTCTATAGCTACATAGGGCTTAACGGAGTCAATCTCTATTTTCCAGATATTCGTAGGGAATGCTTTCTCGAAAATTTTATTTATCGTATATTTAGTCATCCGATGACAAGCAAATTCGGTAAAAAACACTATTATGAACAAATTTACAAAATACATTTTAGGTATTCTCGTCATTTGCTTTGTGAGTTTCTTTCAATCTAATGCACAGACGGTTTATTCTGTGCCAATCAAGGAAGATATTGGACCCAATGCATGGCGTACCATGAAAAATGCGATAAAGCAAGCCAAATTGAACAAATCAGCGTATTTATTGATCGATCTTAATACGTTTGGTGGTGCTTTAAATTTTGCCGATTCTATTCGTTCTAGCCTATTAAACGAAAATCAGTTCAAAACTATTGTATATGTTAATAATAATGCTGCTTCTGCTGGAGCATTGATCTCATTAGCAGCGGATTATATTTATATGCACTCGGGTGCAAGCCTGGGCGCGGCATCGGTGGTGAATCAACAGGGCGAAGTCCTTCCTGAAAAATACCAATCCTATATGCGTGGTTTGATGCGGGCAACTGCTGAAGCCAAAGGAAGGGATCCGAAAGTCGCCGAGGCTTTTGTGGATCCGGCTATTTCGGTCCCTGAACTTAAAGAAGATGGTACATTATTGACCCTGACAGCCTCTGAAGCTGTCAAGATTGGGCTGGCCAAGAAAGAAGTGAAAAGTCAGGTGGATATCTTTTCGGATCTCAATATTGAGAAGCCAGAGGTCACTGAACATAAGCTTACTTGGGTCGACTCTTTGATCGCCCTATTGATCAATCCTTTAGTTAGTGGTTTGCTGATCATGGGAATTATTGGAGGGATCTATTTCGAGCTACAGGCTCCAGGAATTGGATTTGCCTTAGTGGTAGCCTTGATCTGCGGTGCTTTGTTCTTTGCTCCGTTGTACCTTCAGGGCTTGGCAGATAACTGGGAGATAGCCATCTTTGTCCTAGGTGTCATACTCCTCGTGCTTGAAATATTTGTAATTCCAGGCTTTGGGGTCGCTGGTATTGCGGGAATTATATTAGTTTTATGTGGATTGGCTTTCTCAATGGTAGCTAATGATTATTTTGATTTTAAACTTACCCAACCTGGATTATTGATGAATTCCTTTATAATAGTAATAGGAGCCATGATTTTGACCATTGTTTTGATGGTTCTTTTTGGCAAGAATGTATTGCAGTCTCCAACCTTCAAACGTCTGGTTTTGCAGGATGAGCAAAAAGCAGAAGAAGGGTATACCTCTTCGGTTGCTAAGCCTAACCTCATCAATAAGGTAGGTGTGACCAAAACGGTCCTTCGCCCTAGCGGCAAAATTGAAATTGACAATGTATGGTACGATGCGGTTTCCTTAGATAGCTTTATCGATGTTGGAGAAGAGATCTATGTTGAAAAACATGAGAACTATAACCTCTTTGTAAGGAAGTTGTCAGAGCGTAAAGCGTAAAGGAGAAGTGAGATTTGAGAAGTGAGATATGAGATATTAGGTTCATTGAGGGATTCAGTTGAGCTGTCGGACTTGATCTAACTACTAAATACTTTCTACTAAATACTTTAAAAAATCAAAGCCCGGAATTTAATTCCGGGCTTTGATTTTTTAAAACTTAGCGCCTAAAGTCAGGACTACGTTTGTTCGTGTATTTTTCACTTCTGCTGTTGGAATTGGACTGTTCCAAGAGGAGAATGTATAAGGGCTGTGGTTGTAGTTGAATTGCTTGTATTGCATTGCTGCTAAATCCACATATAAGGATTTGGTAAGGACATAACCTAAACCTAAGCTTGCAATGTAGTCGCTTTGGGTGTCACCTTTGTAAGGGGAACCAATCAGGTTGAATCCAGCACGCGCAGCAAATTGATCTGTGATCAAGATTTCACCACCTACCTTGAAATTGAAGGTCCCTTTGAAGGTGTCATTGATATTGTTGTTTACTTCACTTTCAAATGTGTAGTCAGGGTCGGTTACAATTTCGCGGTATTTAATGGAGGAATAGTTTAGGTATTCGACTTCGGCCGAAAGCAAACCCCTTCCAAAGAACTTGGTAAGACCAACTGCAGTCTTCCAAGGAGAAACGACGGCATAATCATAGGATTGACCATAGTTCTTGGATCCGTAGCCAGGGTGCAAGGAAGTAGTTGTGTTTTCGTCCTTATAATAATCCACTATAGTTTCAATATTGCTATCTTCTTGGATTTCCGTCCAGGTAGGAGTGGAAATGTTGATACCGATATTCCAATCCCAAGTAGGTTTGAAAATGGCCCCTAATCCGAAATTAACGCCCGAACCTTTTAAGGTTAGGTCATTGAAGTCCGTTAGGTCATAGCTGATGTCGGTATATTTGTTGGCAGGATCATTCGGGTTCGCAAAATCTGTATCCGGATTATCAGCCTTGATCTCTGCAGCAGTCTTGGTCCATCCTTTTTCTAACAAAGTAGCTTTAGAATCATATTTATAGGATATGAATCCGAACCTTGCGCCGATATATAATTTATTGCCATAGTTGGCACCGAAGGAAACATTGGTATTATATTTATATCCTGTTGTCACTAAATCCATCTGTTGGTTTTTAGGGTCAGCTTCCAAAACGGTAGGGAAGTATCTGCCATTAGCTCCAGGGCCTTGTTCCACCAGGTATGAATTCCAGAAATCCTTTGCGAATACATCATCCTCCTCCATAATATCCGTATAGGAATGAACCAAAGAGTTTTGGTTGTTAGTCCCTGCATACTTCAGGTGATCGGTGAAATTATTCTGTTTGTCTATGCTTAGACCGACATTAAAATTTTGCCAGCCATAATCAGGATCATTATGTGTAGGGTAGTGGATGACAATTCCTAAGTTTTCCAATCCGAACTTACCTTGACCTTGAGTTGTAGATTGGCCGAAAAAATTTGATTTATTGTTGTTGTTCAAATAGTTTACAGAAAGGGAGACATCGGACTGTCCAAAGAAACCAAGACCGGCAGGGTTTCCAGATATAGAACTGATATCGCCACCTAAGGCCGTATTAACCCCTCCCATAGCCTTAAAACGAGCAGTTCCATTTGTCATATCTCTAGAGATCAACAAGGAATTGTCTACTAATGATTGGGCTTGTAAGTTTGAATAATTGTATGCGAGGGCAAGACAGGTAAGGGAGAGTAAGATTTTTTTCATTGTTTAATTTTGATCTTTTGTTTTTTCTTAGGTCACTCAGGAACGGCGGCCTTAGAAATGATAGAGGTTATTTTAAAAACATGTATCCGAAAAAAAGTATAGCCAATATAAATTTATATTGGCTATACCATATATCTGTAGTAATTAGCGTCTGCTTCCGCTTCTTCCTGAAGAAGAAGAGCCACCGCCGCCACCAGAGCTTCTGCTGCTACCACCAGAGCTTCCTCTGCTGAATCCGCCAGAGCTACCTGAGCTACCACGGTCAAAGCTTCCGCTTGAACGAGGAGTTGATGATCTGGTGCTTGGAGCTGATGATCTAGAAGGTGTTCTGTTGATAGTACCTTGAGATCTACTAGAACCTGATCTTGAAGATGGAGTTCTATTGATCGTACCTTGTGATCTGCTAGAACCTGATCTTGAAGATGGAGTTCTATTGATCGTACCTTGGGATCTGCTAGAACCTGACCTAGAAGAAGGAGTTCTATTGATTGTACCTTCTGATCTGCTAGACCCTGATCTAGAAGAAGGAGTTCTACCTACAGTACCGCTTGATCTTGTGCCACTGCGTCCTGAAGATACACCTGATCTGCTATTCACAAATCTTCCGCTTGCATCTCTAGTTACGCGGCCACTGTTTGATCGAGGGGCATAACCATTTGAATAACTTCTACCAGATGCTACACGTCTGTTTCCGTAGTAGTTACCACCATAGTATGCATTTCCGTAGTAACCACCACCGTAGTAAGGGTGTCCCCAGTAATTATAGTAGGAGTTAGGGCCCCAATAGTTACCCCATCCGTAGCCATAATAAGGTCTTCCCCATCCGTAGCCGTAGTAAGGACTTCCCCAGCCCCAGCCCATGCCAAGATATGGAGATCCCCAGCCAAAGCCTAAGGACCAGCCGAATCCAGAGTTCCAGCCAAGGCCGAAACCAGAATAGCCATACCATGGATCAAACCAAGGGTCGTAATACATCATTCCTGGAGAATTGTAATAGAATCGGTTGATGCGGTTTGCATATTCTAAATCCTCAACACCGCCTTCTACGTAATCCTCATCGGAATATTCATCTGCATAATAGTCTGATTGAGCAATGGATTCTTCGTCCGTGCCATCAGTATAGTAGTAATCTGGGCTTTGATAAACCGTACCATTGTCCCTGTTATTATAGACATCGTCACGGTATACTGTCCGGCTTGTTGTCGAACAGGAGCTAATCAGAGCTGCGAAAGCTAAGGCTAACCCTCCCAAAAATATCTTGTTGTTTTTCATGATTCTAAAACAGTTAAAATTCGATATTACAGTCATTAATTATTATCTTAGACCCGATTTTATCGTCAGGGTTTAATCTACCAATCAAAATTACAAATTATTTTTTTGCTTTGGTTATTTATGTGTTAAAGTACACGCAAACCCATGTTTTTAGGTTAAAATACTATTTAAATTTTCGAATGAGTAAAGGGATAACAAGCCGTAGCGAAGATTATTCGCAATGGTACAACGATCTGGTAATAAAAGCCGATCTAGCAGAATACTCTGCAGTAAGAGGTTGTATGGTGATCAAACCATACGGGTATGCAATCTGGGAGAGAATGCAAGCCGTTCTTGACAAAAGATTTAAAGAAACAGGCCACTCCAATGCCTATTTCCCCTTATTTATCCCCAAATCTTTCTTTTCTAAGGAAGCATCCCATGTTGAAGGCTTTGCCACTGAATGTGCAGTTGTTACTCACTATAGGTTGAAGAATGATGGTAATGGCAACATTATCGTAGATGAAGATGCTAAACTGGAAGAGGAATTGATCGTTCGTCCAACATCAGAAACCATTATCTGGAATACTTACCGCGGATGGATTGAGTCATATCGTGACCTTCCAATCTTGGTAAATCAGTGGGCAAACGTTGTTCGTTGGGAAATGCGTACGCGTTTATTCCTTCGTACAGCAGAATTCCTATGGCAAGAAGGCCATACTGCACATGCGACCAGTGAAGAAGCCATTGCTGAGGCAGAGCAAATGTTGGAAGTTTATGCTGAATTTGCAGAAGGAACTTTAGCAGTTCCCGTGGTTCGTGGAAGAAAAACTGAAAACGAGCGTTTTGCAGGAGCGATCGATACGTTATGTATCGAAGCCTTGATGCAGGATGGTAAAGCTTTGCAAGCAGGGACATCGCACTTCTTGGGTCAAAACTTTGCAAAAGCTTTTGATGTGAAGTTTACTTCTAAAGAAGGTAAATTGGATTATGTTTGGGCTACATCCTGGGGAGTTTCCACTCGTTTGATGGGTGCTTTGATTATGGCGCATTCTGATGATCAAGGGTTGGTATTGCCTCCGAAATTGGCGCCTACTCAGGTGGTCATCGTTCCTATCTATAAGACAGATGAAGAAAAAGCAAACCTTGATGCCTATGTGGATCAATTGAGTGCCGCTTTGAAGCAATTGGATATCCGTGTGAAATATGATGATCGCGATACACAAAGACCAGGATTCAAATTTGCTGAATGGGAATTGAAAGGCGTGCCTTTGCGCGTAGCTCTAGGTTCTCGTGATATGCAGAATGGTACTGTGGAGCTTGCTCGCCGTGATACTCAAACGAAAGAAACTGTTCAGCAAGCTGGTTTGCCGGACCGCATAGCTGCCTTGTTGGGAGAAATCCAGGATAATATCTATAATAAGGCATTGACCTTCCGTGATGAACATATCACCGAGGTAAATTCTTATGAGGAATTCAAACAAGTATTGGAAGAAAAAGGTGGATTTATTTCTGCGCACTGGGATGGAACGGTAGAGACCGAAAAACGTGTGAAGGAAGAGACCAAAGCAACTATCCGTTGTATTCCTTTGGATTCTAAAGAAGAGGAAGGCGTTTGTATCTTTACAGGAAAACCTTCTAAACAACGAGTTTTATTTGCGAAAGCATATTAATATAATGAAATGAAGAACCTTTTGATATTGGGTTGTGGATGGGTAGGTGAAGAACTTGCTCGTCAGCTCAAAAAGAAAGGTTGGAATCTGTGGGTAACGACCCGTACAGAGGAAAAATACCATCGCTTGCAAGGCGATGGTATTTTTGCGTTTATCCATGACTTTAACAGGGATCTCAACCTGGATCTTCCAGTTGATGTCAGTTTTGATGCGATTGTCAATTCGATTCCAGCCACACAGAAAAGTACGGAAGCAGAAATAGAACATCGCTTTTCGCATGTTTTCAATGTGCTATGCTCCTTAAATTACAAAAAGCATATCTTTTTGAGTTCAGTTGGTGTTTATCCTGATCAGGATGGCAACTTTGATGAAAGTTTTGTGGAAGAAGAATTGATGTCCCCAAAGCTTCGCATGGCCGAAAAGAAAATGATGAGCCTCCCTTATTCATCTACTTTTAGGCTAGGAGGCCTATTTGGGAAAGAAAGAATACTCGCTAAATACTTTCAGGATAAGGTGGTGCATATTGGGGATCAACCTTCAAATTTTATCCATTTGGATGATGTTGTTGGGATCATCGAGCAGAGTCTCGATATCAATCTGCCAACCGGTTATTATAATCTGGTGGCTCCGGAGCATCCCTCGAAAAAGGAGGTGATCCTGAAGAGCGCCCAGAAATATATGTTCAGTTATCCTAGATCTTTTGAACCCATAAATAGTTATCAGAAACTGGTGAATTCAGATAAGATCATCAATTTGTTGAATTACGAGTTTAAATACCCTTCTCCATTAGATTTTTAATAACTTAGACCGACTAATACAAAATAATATGAATTACAAATTTGCAACCAAGGCTATTCATGCCGGACAGGAGGCAGATCCTACAACTGGCGCTGTGATGACGCCGATATACCAAACCTCAACTTACCAACAGAAAGCACCGGGTGATCATAAAGGTTATGAATACTCACGTGGGACCAATCCTACCCGTAAGGCACTCGAAGATTGTATTGCAGCGTTGGAAAATGGGAAGTTTGGTTTAGCATTCTCTTCAGGAATGGCCGCAACAGATTGTGTATTGCGCTTATTGCAACCTGGAGATGAGGTGGTAACTGGTGATGACCTATATGGTGGATCTTACCGTATTTTCACAAAGGTCTATGAGCCCCTTGGAATCACATTTAAGTTTGTCAATACTTCGGATGTAAAAGCGGTGGAAGATGCTATTTCAGACAAGACAAAATTGATCTGGGTAGAAACTCCAACCAACCCAACCTTGAAATTAGCAGACATCGAAGCTATAGGAAAGATCGCAAAAGCAAAGAAAGTCCTTTACGCGGTCGACAATACATTTGCCTCTCCTTATCTTCAAAACCCATTGGACCTTGGTGCTGACATCGTGATGCACTCAGTAACTAAATATCTAGGTGGTCACTCTGATGTGGTCATGGGAGCTTTAGTGATGAATGATGAAGAGTTGTACAAGAAATTATGGTTTTTCTATAATGCTTGCGGAAGTACTCCAGGACCACAGGATGCATTCTTAGTGCTTCGTGGTATCAAAACTTTGCACCTTCGTATGAAGGCTCATTGTGAGAATGGAAGAAAGGTAGCTGAATATCTAAAGAACCATCCTAAGGTAGAAAAAATCTATTGGCCAGGATTTGAAGATCATCCTGGACATGATGTTGCCAAGAAACAAATGAAGGATTTCGGTGGAATGGTATCTATCGTAATCAAAGGAGCTGATTTGGCGGAAACATTCCGCGTAGCTTCTGGATTCAAGGTATTCACTTTAGCTGAATCATTAGGTGGTGTGGAATCATTGATCAACCATCCTGCAACCATGACCCATGGCTCGATCCCTAAAGAAACTAGAGAAAAAGTAGGTGTAGTCGATAATCTTTTGCGCCTTTCGGTAGGGGTGGAAGATGCTGAAGACCTGATCGCTGATCTGGAACAAGCCTTATCGCGTTAATTTATTGTAATTATTATTTTATTTGCACACAGACTTTTGTACATTTGTGCAGCTTTAATAGGAGATTATCAATTATGGAAAATACAACTGTAGAAAGACCAGCAAAACATACGGACAATAATGCAAACCGTACCGAATATTATGTATCATTAACTATTGCCATCGTTATCGGCTTAGTAGGCGTGTTTATTCGTTTTGTACCGGATGTAATCCCTGCATTAGATCAATTAGGATCTGTATTCTCTTGGATTGCTAACATTGCACTTCTCGTTGCTTCTTTCTTAGCATTCAAAGTTGTTTTTGCAATCTTAGGATTCAGCAAAAAGTAATTGCAAGATATACAATACAAAAAGAGAGGGCTAAACAGATGTTTAGCCCTCTCTTTTTGTAGTATTTAGTAGTAAGTATTTAGTATTTAGACCTATGGGTATCAGTAGGAAAAGTTAAAGGGGCAATTTTCATTGCCCCTTTATAAATTCTTTTAGTGTCTAAATACTAAATACTAAATACTAAATACTAAATACTTAATACTTAAAAAATTCTAGTTAAAAATCGACCAAGTAGACCAAGGGATTCTTGAAAGGATCAATACCAATCCTAAGATATAGTAAATAAGCACTGTTTTGTTAGCGGCTTTTTGATCTGCTAATTTCTTAGCTTTTGAGTACCCCATTGTAATCAATACAAGGCCTAAGATCATCATAATTGGATGTTCCAAGAAGTACAATCTAGCTCCGCTATTTTTCATGTTTTCTCCTGAAAAGCTGCTTAATCCCAGTGGGGATGTAAAGTATAATACCAATCCGATTACCAATTGAAGGTGTCCACTGATTAATCCGATTAAAGCGATCTTACGGTTGTAAGGCTTGTTTCCAGAGTAGTTTACCAATGTAATGATGATTGCAATGACCAACGCTATTAACAATACAATAGCTAGGGTTGAGTGTAGATGTTTCATTCCTGTAAGCATAGTTTCAATTATATAATATTCACAAATATACTATTTTGAAAGGCGTTTGTCGCCTATTTCTTTAAACTCTGATTTTGCTTTAAAGTTAGGGAAAATTGTATCCATACTTAAAGTGTAGCCAATATCAAAGAATAACTGGATGTCGGCGATGATTCCATCGAAGTTCCAGTTGTCATCTAATTCATCCGTTACGGCATGATAACGTCCTGCTAATGCCTTCTGACGATTCTTGATAACGGTTGTGTCGGATTCTAAGTAATCTCCACCACTGCCCATATATAGACCTGGTACACCTACTTTTACAAAGTTGAAATGGTCAGAACGGTAGAATCCACCACCTGTAGCACTTCCTTCTGGTACCATCTTACGGTTAAATTTAGCTGCCGGTAGAATGGCATAGTCTTCCAATTCCGTCTGTCCTGTTCCAGTTACACGGAAACCGTTCATGGCACCTACAGGATTGAAGGAGTCCATATTTATATTGGCAACCGTTTTGTTCAATGGGAATACAGGGTTTTCAGCATAATATTGAGAACCTAATAAACCTTGTTCCTCTGCAGTAACCGCTAAGAACACCACTGAACGCTCAGGTTGAACTTTTGCCGCTTTAAAAGCTTTTGCCAATTCAAATAAGGCAGCAACACCTGTTGCATTGTCCATTGCTCCGTTGAAAATAGAGTCGCCATTGCTAGCTTCACCAATTCCTAGGTGATCCCAGTGAGCAGTATAGATAATGGTTTCATCAGGCCTTTTAGAACCTTTGATCATACCTAAAACATTGTTTGATTTAGACTCCCTGAAGCTATTTGCCAATTTAACATTGGTCGTCACATTCAATGGAACGGCCTTAAATCCTGGTTTTTTAGCTTGCTCCATCAGGTCTGGACTCAATCCACCTAATTGGAATAGTTTCTTTGCAGTTTCATTGCTTACCCAACCTTGGAATTTGCTTAAGTTGGCACCTTTGTTTTCAGGAACCAATGATAATCTAGGTCCTGTCCAACCACTTCTTACCACATTCCAGCCATAACTCGCAGCTTCAGTTTCATGAACTAACAAGATACCAGCCGCACCTTGACGAGATGCTTCCTCGAATTTGTAGATCCAACGACCGTAATAGGTCATGGTATCAGCTTTGAATAATGTTTTGTCATAGCGACCTGGGTCAGAGACCATCACCACAACTGTTTTGCCTTTTACGTCAAGACCTTCATAGTCATTCCATTTATATTCTGGAGCCACGATCCCAAATCCAGCAAATACCAGCTCGGTGTTTTCTACATCGATTGTTTCAGCCATTTGGGGAGTACCGATTACATAGTCATCTAGGTACTGAGCTTTAAGATCGCCGTTTTTACCTTTAAAGGTAAGGGTTGGATTAACAGGTTTAGAACTGATTTCCACCATCGGCACCTCTTGGAAAAAAGAGTCGCCGTTTCCAGGTTCTAGGCCAAGGGCTTTATATTGTTCTTGAATGTAATTTACAGTGATGGTATCGCCCTTGCTAAAAGGCAGACGACCCATGAATTCATCCGAAGATAGTTTAGCAACATAAGCTTTGTAGCTGTCTTCGGTGATAGCTGCAATAGCTGTCGAGTCTAAACTGTTTTTGTCATAGGAAGAACTGTCGCTCCCCGATTTACAAGATGCAAGTCCGAGTAATAAGGCTGCACTAATAAATAGTTTGTTGTTCATCATGATTGTTGATTATCAATTTTAGATTATTTGGTTATCGCAATTTAAGGATTTGATTCCATTTCCACCGGTTTTACCTCAGCAATTGGGTGAAATAGATAAATCCGTTGTGTTTTTACTTCCAAACACTTATATCTTTTCCGCAATCTCTCCAGTTTCTGGAAAACCCTACCGTTTTTGATGCTGAAATAACTGTTGAATTCAATGGTATCTATCGTGACGGTCTCCATTTCTGATTTATCGTAGGATTTCAAGACCTTATATAGGGTTAGGTCCGTACAACTGGAAGCTGCAGGATTGTTCATGTATTTGATCAAAGCCAAATGTATGTCTTCTGGAAATAGGTTCAGCTTAATGAATGCATCCATTAAACTCTTGAAGTTGTTTTTCCATTCAGCGCCGTGCGGCTTTACCTTGTTCTTATGCTGTTGCCAAGTTTTGAGGTGAGCAAACTCATGGACAGTCGTAATCAAAAAAGAATAGGGATTCAGATCGTGATTGATGGTGATCTGATGCGGTTCGTTTTTGAAAGGCGAGCGGTAGTCTCCCAGTTTGGATGCTCTGGAACGAGTCACCTTAAACCTACAGGCAGTATCATTGATCCATTCAGAGATGATAGGAGCTGCGGTAGATGGGATGTACTTACTTAACTGTTTGCTAAAATCAGGCATGAAATACAAACATATCAGTTTTTTAGAGATTTCAGAATATTAAAGCCTTAATTTTAGCTTGGGATGAGAATTATTTATATTTGATGAGGAACAGCATGTTAGGGATCAAATTGACAATCTCAACATGTTGCTAAAGCACAAAGGAGCGAATGTTAAGCAAACTACAGATAAAAAACTATGCATTGATAGATGCATTGGACATTAATTTCGACGACAAACTCAATATCATAACAGGGGAAACCGGAGCTGGTAAGTCCATTATTATGGGAGCTCTAGGTTTAATCTTGGGCAATAGGGCTGAGAGTAAACATTTCTTTGATGAATCAAGAAAATGTATCATCGAAGGTCACTTCTATATCAAAGACTACAATCTTCAAGATCTTTTCAATTCTTTAGACCTGGATTATGAAGATACCAGTCTGATCCGTAGGGAGCTTCATGCCGACGGCAAATCAAGGGCATTTGTCAATGATACGCCAGTAACCTTGCAAACACTTAAGGTATTAGGGGAAAAGTTGATCGATATCCATTCCCAACATGCTACGTTGCAGATTAATACGGAATCCTTCCAGTTACTGGTCTTGGATACCGTAGCACAAAACCAATCTGTTCTCGCTGACTATAAAAAGAGATACCAAGAATATAAACGTACCGTCGCTGAACTCAAGCAATTAGAAGAAGATTTGGCAAAGGCCCAGTCGGAATCGGATTACCAGCAATTTGTTTTCAACGAATTGGAGCAAGCCAATCTTCAAGACCAAGAACAGGAAGGGTTGGAAGCCGAACAGTCCCAATTGGAAAACGCCGAAGAAATAAAACGTCATTTCCATGCGGCAAGTTCAGAACTCCAAGATGGTGAAATCAATGTTTTGGACAGCCTTAAGCAAGCTTTGAGCTCTTTACAGAATGGAGCTCGCTATCTACCTTCCTCAGAATCACTTGTTGATCGCCTGCAAAGCAGTTTGATCGAACTAAAAGATTTGAGTGCTGAAGTGGAGCAGGTTGCAGAGGGCATCAGTATGGACGAGGAACGCTTGAGCATCGTGAATGAAAGACTGTCTGTTTTGTATGACCTGCAGAAGAAACATCGCGTTGCTACTGTAAAGGAGCTTCTGGAGCTAAAGCAGGACCTCGAAAACAAACTTCAGGCAACTGATTCACAGGGTGAGCAAATTGAGGTCCTAAAGCTAAAAATTGAAAAGTTGCATCAGGAAATCTCCAAGTTAGCCGATCAGTTGACAAATAACAGGAATAAGGCAACTAAAATTGTTGAGAAGGAAGTTCAAGAGGTGTTATCTAGAATTGGGATGCCACATGCCCAATTGAATGTTGAACTCAATAAATTATCGGATTTTAAATCAACTGGTCAAGATGAAGTATCCTTTCTTTTCTCGGCCAACAAAGGGCAAGCATTGCAACCTATACACAAGGTAGCCTCAGGCGGTGAACTTTCTAGAGTGATGCTGGCCATTAAATCCTTGGTAGCAAAGACTTCAGCTCTGCCAACCATCATCTTTGATGAAATCGATACAGGTATATCTGGAGAAGTAGCACTCAGGGTAGGGGAATTGATGGAAGAGCTAGCCGAGAACATGCAGGTCATCAGTATTACTCACTTACCGCAAATAGCTTCACAAGGGAATAGCCACTTTAAAGTATATAAAGAGGATAAAGGCAATAAAACGAAATCAAATATTGTGTTGATGAATGAGGAGGAGAGGGTCTTGGAGATTGCACAAATGTTGAGCGGTGCCAATCCGGAAGATACGGCAATACAACATGCCAAAGAAATGTTGAAATAAGGAAAAAGGGGCATGATTTATCATGCCCCTTTTCTATATCTTAGTTACCAACGTCTGCATCAGTCAATACAATCTTAACGCGCATCGCCTTTGGAGGAGTATTACCTGACAAATTTTCTGCGGTTATATAAACCTTTCCTACAGAATAAGAGGCATTATAACCAAAGCCAAATAATTTTTCTGAAGGGATGTTGTGGAATGTTCCAGTTTGGTCTTCAAACTGAATGGCTACACTAACGTGTCCATCTTCATAATAAACATCATCAAGATCTGGTACTGAAATAACAGCTTCAAAAACACCAGTTGAAACCCTATTCCAGTCTCCTGGTGCCAATGGGTGATAATAACTTACTCCTGGTAAATAATTTGTCACATATTCCTTTGTACAAGAGCTAAAGCTTACTAAAGAAGCTGTACCAATTGCTAATGCTAATAAAAGTTTTTTCATGAGTGGTAAAAGTTATTTTGTAAATAATTTCATTCTTCTTTCTTATTCAGACAGATAAATCGTAAGAAAGTTTAAAGAATGAAGCAAAAACATGACCACTTTTTGAATTTTTTCAATTAAGAAAAATGAAAACCCTTATTGTTTGATGTTTTTCAGTCGGTTAACCGAAAATATTTTGATGGCATTCCCTTCCTTAGTCAATAACTTTTCGTCCTTAAAATCAGCCAGCATCCTACTGATGGTCTCATTTGCTGTACCAGCTAAAGCAGCAAGATCATCCCTGGAAATCTTGATGGTGACTTCATCCGATTCATTGTCTGATTTCTCTGCAACATTCACCAAAGCATTGGCCACGCGCTTTCGAACAGAATCGTAGGCAAAACCCAACATCTGTTCTTCTTTTTCACGAATGTTCTGCGATAGGACCTTGATCAGCTTGGAGGCAATTCCTGGCTTTTTGTACAAGAGCTCAAAGAAATTATCCTTATGGATCAAGGCAATTTCCGCGTCTTCCAACGTCGCTGAATTATCACCATACTTATCGTTCAATAGTACAGATTCTAAGCCGAAGAATTGATTTTCTACGTAGATGTTGGTGGAGAGTTCCCTGCCGTCCTTATAGTTTAAGAAGCTGCGGACTTTCCCCTTTTTAATATAATATACATAAACTGGTGTATCACCAGCTTCGTAAATGGTTTGTTTCTTTTTGATATTCTTGATCCTTCCATGGTCAGCAAGATCTTGCAATAGATAAGCCTGTTCCTGTTCGTCAAGCCTCAAGCTATCCATATTTGGAGCAGCCTTAGATTGCAATTGTGCCCTTTTTTTGAAACGACTTTCAATAGCATTGAGCAATTCCATATCATCAAAAGGCTTGGTCAGATAATCATCTGCCCCCATTTCCATGGCTTTGCGCAAGTCTGCTTTTTCAGTTTTGGCAGTAAGGAAAATAAATGGGATCTGTTGTGTGTTTTCATGTTTGCTCAACATATACAAAACCCCATATCCATCCAGTTCAGGCATCATGATATCACAAAGAATGAGATCTGGCTTATGTTTAATGGCCATATCTACTCCAGTTTTACCTTCTTCAGCTACCAATACGGAATACTCTCCGGTTAATTCCAATATTTCCGCTGTGCTTTCGCGAATGTCACTATTGTCTTCTATTATTAATATTTTCCTCTTTTCCATTATTCTTGGATAAAAAACATCTTAAAAATTGCTCCTTGATTTACTTCCGACCAATATTCCAAACGTCCTCCCATCAATTCAACATATCGTTTCACAATATTCAAACCCAATCCAGTTCCTGGAATGCTGCCCGTGTTATTGGCACGGAAGAAAGGTTCAAATAGACTCTTTTGTTCTTCCAGCGGAATACCGATCCCATTATCTTTCACCGTGACCAAAAGCTGGTTTCTGCCAATCTGGGTGTTGAACTCAATAAAAGTGTCTTCACCTGAATATTTAATGGCATTTGAAACCAAGTTGATGATACTGTTCTTCAAAAGATTGGGGTCAATGACAAAGTCAGATTCCTCACCGGTATGCTGATATAAAATATGTTGGTTTTTCTTACAGATCAACTGCATCTCCTCGGCAATCTCCTCACCGAGGTGTACAATGTTGGTATGCGATTTATTTACGATGACAACTCCTGCCTCTAGTTTTTCAAGGTTCAGGAAGTCATTTAATATCGTGTTCAATAGCTGAACAGAACCTTTGATTCGGTTTGTATGCTTCTCAATTGGGCCATATTCCTGCTTCTCTACATAGCGATCGATCAGCGATGCTGAAAGTTGGACAGAACTCAGGGGAGTCCTGAATTCATGCGAAGCCATGGAGACAAACCTGGATTTCAACTGACTCAATTCCTTTTCCTTTTCCAAAGAGACACTGACATCAGCTTTTGCTCTTTCAAGCTCTGAAACCAGTTTGATCAGGTCCTTTGTCCTTTCCCTCACTTTTAGCTCCAGCTCTTGGGTATGTTTCTTCAACTCATTTTGAGCCTGTTTCTCCTTGGTCAGATCGTGGATAAAGCCCGTAAAAATTTTACGGTCTTTATAGAACACTTCGCTGACAGCTAGGCGAAAAGGGAAGGTGGAACCATCTTTTTTCAGACCTCTTACTTCGCGCCCAATTCCGATAATTCGTTTTTTGCCAGTTTCTTCATAATTGGCAATGTAACGGTCATGGTTAGAACGGTCAGGTTCAGGCATCAATACCGAAATATTTCTGCCCACGACCTCCTCAGCTCTATACCCAAACAGCTCCAGGGCCGCAGGGTTGATGCTCTCTACAATTCCGTGATTATCGATCGTAATGATGCCATCAATGGCATTTTCGATGATCGCCTCTAATAGCCTAGCTGATTCCAACACGTTTTTATTTTACTAATTTTTTGTATTTGATTCGTTTCGGACCAATATCGCCTAAACGTTTCTTACGGTTCTCCTCGTATTCTGTATAGTTACCTTCAAAGAAATAAACCTGCGAATCTCCTTCAAATGCTAAGATATGGGTACAGATCCTGTTCAGGAACCAACGGTCGTGCGAGATAATTACGGCACATCCTCCAAAGTTCTCAAGACCTTCTTCCAATGCACGTAAGGTATTTACGTCGATATCGTTAGTAGGCTCATCCAGTAACAATACGTTAGAACCTTTTTTCAAGGTAATGGCTAAATGTACTCGATTTCGCTCCCCACCTGATAAAACACCAACTTTCTTCTGCTGGTCAGCACCGTTGAAATTGAATTTGGATACATAAGCCCTAGAGTTCATCGACTTGTTACCCAACATAATGTTTTCATTTCCACCGGTGATATTTTCCCACACGGTTTTATTAGGGTCTAGGTCATCGTGCATCTGGTCAACATATCCCAACGAAACGGTTTCACCGACCTTAAATGTACCGGTATCAGGTTGTTCTTGACCAGTGATCAAACGGAATAAAGTAGTCTTACCCGCACCGTTTGGGCCAATGATACCCACGATCCCTGCCGGAGGTAATGAAAAGCTTAAGTCTTCGAATAAAATCCTATCCCCGTAAGACTTGCTAATCTTGTCGGCTTCAATGACCACATTACCCAAACGAGGTCCTGGTGGAATGAATAGCTCTAGTTTTTCTTCTCGTTCTTTCGTTTCCTCAGACGCTAATTTCTCATAATTATGCAAACGGGCCTTTGATTTCGCATGTCTCGCTTTCGGAGCCATTCTTACCCATTCCAACTCACGCTCTAATGTTTTCTGACGCTTGCTTTCGGTTTTCTCCTCTTGGGCTAAACGTTTAGCCTTTTGATCCAACCAAGAAGAATAGTTTCCTTTCCATGGAATACCTTCCCCGCGGTCAAGTTCCAAGATCCAACCCGCTACGTTATCCAAGAAATAACGGTCGTGCGTTACGGCGATAACCGTGCCTTTATATTGTTGCAAGTGTTGCTCCAACCAATCGATGGACTCAGCATCCAAGTGGTTGGTTGGCTCATCTAATAATAAAACGTCAGGTTCTTGTAATAATAGTCTGCACATGGCCACCCTTCTTCGCTCTCCTCCTGACAAATTGGCAATTAAAGCGTCAGGCTCTGGACAACGCAAGGCATCCATGGCGCGCTCCAATTTGCTGTCCAATTCCCATGCATTTGTGGCGTCTATAATATCTTGTAACTCACCTTGTCTAGCCAAAAGTTTATCCATCTCATCAGGATTCTCATAAACTTCCGGAAGACCGAATTTCTCATTGATTTCCTCGTATTCTTTTAAGATCGAAGCAGTCTCGGCAACTCCTTCTTCTACAATCTCTTTAACGGTCTTTGTAGGGTCCAATTCAGGCTCCTGAGCCAAATAACCCACAGAATAACCTGGTGAGAATACCACCTCACCTTGGTAGGATTTGTCCAGTCCCGCAATGATCTTCAATAAGGAAGATTTACCGGAACCATTTAAACCAATTACACCGATTTTCGCTCCATAGAAGAAAGAAAGGTAAATGTTCTTAAGTACTTGTTTGGATGGGGGATAAATTTTGTTTACCCCAGCCATTGAGAAGATAATTTTTTCGTCAGACATAGGTGCTTTGAAATTTTCTTTTATGTTTTTACACAAAGATAATGTAATTACTGACAAATTGATAGTTTTCGCTTGGTGGCGCAATTGTTGATAAAAAATATTTATAACAAATGGGTGTGATTTGTATTTTTAGTACATTTATACTGTTGATCACCCGAATTTAATTGAGAAAGGAATTTAATGGAAGCAAAATTTTCACCCCGAGTTAAAGATGTTATATCATATAGTCGTGAGGAGGCTCTTCGCTTACGTCACGATTATATCGGTACCGAACATCTATTGCTAGGATTAATACGTGAGGGCGATGGAGTGGCAATTAAGATATTGAAGAATATCGGAGTTGACATGGGCGCAGTCCGCCAATCAGTGGAGGATGCTGTGAAAGGTTCTTCCGTTTCACGCTCTCCAATTAGTAATATGCCGCTAACTAAACAAGCCGAAAAGGTCTTGAAGATTACTTATTTGGAAGCTAAAATTTTTAAGAGTGATATCATCGGGACTGAACATCTCCTGTTAGCTATATTACGTGATGAAGAAAACATCGCATCACAGATCTTACAGCAATTCAATGTTTCATATAACGTATTCAAAACCGAAGTCGAACAGAATGCCACCGGCATCACTGATGAAGCTTCCAGTACGCCTCCTGGAGGCGACGAAGAATACGCTGATGAAGATTCACAGTTCTCTTCACCTAAAAAAGTATCTGATATCAAGTCTAAAACCCCTGTTCTAGACAACTTCGGACGCGACCTGACGAAAGCCGCAGAAGAAGGTAAATTGGATCCTATCGTAGGCCGTGAGAAAGAAATTGAAAGGGTTTCGCAGATTCTTTCCCGTAGAAAGAAAAACAACCCTATCCTGATCGGTGAACCTGGTGTCGGTAAATCAGCTATCGCTGAAGGCCTAGCACTGCGTATCATCCAAAGGAAAGTATCTAGAGTACTCTTCAACAAACGTGTAGTGACCTTAGACTTAGCATCGCTAGTAGCAGGTACCAAATACAGAGGTCAGTTTGAAGAACGTATGAAAGCGGTCATGAATGAGTTGGAAAAATCGCCTGATGTAATCTTGTTTATCGACGAGATCCATACCATTGTTGGTGCAGGTGGTGCTTCTGGTTCTTTGGACGCCTCAAATATGTTCAAACCTGCCTTGGCACGTGGAGAGATCCAATGTATCGGTGCTACTACACTGGATGAATACCGCCAGTATATTGAGAAAGATGGAGCTTTGGACCGTCGTTTCCAAAAAGTGACCGTTGAACCTACTTCTATCGACGATACGATCGAAATCTTGAACCGTATCAAAGATAAATATGAGGAACACCACAATGTTACTTATACTCCTGAAGCTATTGACGCCTGTGTGTCCTTGACCACAAGATATATCACGGATAGATTCTTGCCAGATAAAGCTATTGATGCTTTAGACGAGTCGGGATCACGCGTTCACTTGAACAATATCCATGTTCCTCAATCCATCATCGATATCGAAGAGAAAATCGAGGAAGTTAAAGTGGAGAAAAACAAGGTTGTCCGCAGTCAGAAATATGAAGAAGCAGCCAAACTTCGTGATACTGAAAAGAAATTGATCGAAGAATTAGAGAAAGAAAAAGCAGCTTGGGAAGCAGAAACCAAAACAAAACGCTATACAGTTACGGAAGATAATGTAGCTGAAGTGGTGTCGATGATGACTGGTATCCCAGTGCAACGTGTTAGCCAATCGGATAGCCAAAAACTATTGAACATGGGTGAATCCATGAAAGGTAGGATCATTGGTCAAGACGATGCCGTACAGAAATTGGTGAAAGCCATCCAACGTACTCGTGCAGGATTGAAAGATCCTAAGAAACCTATCGGTTCCTTTATCTTCTTAGGTCCTACAGGTGTTGGTAAAACTGAATTGGCAAAAGAGTTAGCTCGATTCATGTTTGATTCTGAAGATGCTTTGATCCAGATCGATATGAGTGAGTACATGGAGAAATTCGCCGTGTCTCGCTTAGTCGGAGCGCCTCCGGGATACGTAGGTTATGAAGAAGGTGGTCAGTTGACAGAGAAGGTTCGCCGTAAGCCATATGCTGTTGTGTTATTGGATGAGATTGAAAAAGCTCACCCTGATGTATTCAACTTGTTGTTACAGGTATTGGATGAGGGTCAGTTGACAGATAGCCTTGGTCGTAAGGTAGACTTTAGAAATACCATCATCATTATGACTTCAAACATCGGTGCACGTCAATTGAAAGAGTTTGGTCAAGGGGTAGGATTTACTACAGCTGCCAAAGAAAATCAAGCGGACTCGCATTCAAGAGGGGTAATCGAAACTGCATTAAAACGTGCATTCGCACCTGAGTTCTTGAACCGTATCGATGATGTGATCGTGTTTAATTCATTGACAAAAGACCATATCTTCAAAATCATTGATATTGAACTGAGATCTCTATTTGCTCGTATCGAAGGTTTAGGTCATAAAATTAACTTGACTGAAGCTGCCAAAAACTACATTGCTGAAAAAGGATATGACAGCAACTTTGGCGCTAGACCATTGAAGCGCGCAATCCAAAAGTATCTGGAAGATCCAATCGCCGAAGAGATCCTGAAAGGTGAACTTAAAACCGGTGAGACTATCTTGGTAGATTATGATGATGAAAAGAAAGATATCGTAGTTTCTTCTGCAAAGAATGAAAAGGACGATGACTCTTCTCTTGCTTCTGATGTCAAAAACAACAAGAAAAAAGATTAATAGAAAATATATCTAATATAGCGGCCTGAAATTACTTTCAGGCCGCTTTTTTTATGTAAATATTCCTTGATTTGACTCCGTTTTACATCCATATTTTGAAATTAGAAGTCAAAATTCCCAGTTCATATCCCTTCGTTATGCCGAAATCCTTCTGGTGAATTCCTGTGCAAACATGATTTATATCACTTTCTGTCATGATGCAGTGCATTCGTTTCTGCGGGCCTAAACGCTAATTTTGGAACAATAACTACTTTACTTAAGGGATGAGAGTGATTGCATATAACATTTTGGGACCTGAGAAGGAGCACCTCGCCAAGGCAAATGGTAAGGTACATGATTTGACTTTGATATCAAACGAGTTGAATTTTAGTACCATGCACTATGCCATAGGCAAAGAGGCTGTCATCATCTCCGATCGTGATGTGTTGGATAGAGTAATGTTATTTGAACTCTATAAAATTGGTATTAGAAATATTATCACCCGTTCAAGATCCACTGACCATATTGACCTAGATTATGCCGGAGAATTGAAAATACACGTTGCAAACGTTCCATTCGATAACTCCCTTGAAGGAATTGCCAAGCAGACCATCATGAACCTTACCCAATGGATGGTAGGAGGTTGTACGGGAGAGGCTTGTCAATGTAGAATGGAATGCAATAAAAAGGTTAAATATAGACGATATGGAAACGGAGATTCTAAACAAACTGATCAACAAATATAACGTAGCGGCACCTCGCTATACCAGTTATCCAACAGTACCTTTCTGGGAAAACGAACGTTTTAATGAAGCCGATTGGCGCCAAAGAGTGGCTTTGAACTTTAACAAGTCCAAAGATCAGGGAATCAGCATTTATGTGCACCTGCCATTCTGCGAAAGCCTTTGTACCTACTGTGGTTGTAATACCCGTATTACCAAAAACCACCAAGTCGAAGATCCTTATATTACCTCCCTTCTCAAAGAATGGCAGATGTACAAAGATATCTTGAAGGAAGATAGCCTTAAGATCGCAGAAATTCACCTAGGTGGAGGAACTCCGACCTTCTTTACAGCTGAAAACCTGCACCGCTTGATCGCAGGTCTCTTGGAAGGGAACGAAAAAACGCAAGATGCCTCTTTCTCATTCGAGGCACATCCTGCAAATACTACATACGATCACTTAAAGACCCTTTTCGATTTGGGATTTAAGAGATTGAGCTTGGGAATCCAAGATTTCGATGAAAAAGTCCAATTTATTATCAATAGACATCAAACGGTTGAAGATGTAGACCGTGTCATGAAAGATGCTAGAGGTCTTGGTTACGAATCCATCAACTTTGATTTGATTTATGGCTTGCCTTTACAGACTGCAGAATCCGTGCGCATGACCATCGAACATTCCATGAAACTAAATCCTGACCGGATTTCCTTCTATAGCTATGCCCATGTGCCTTGGATCAAACCTGGCCAACGCCGATTTACTGAGCATGACCTTCCCGTGGGAGAAGAAAAATTGAATCTATATAAACTGGGAAAACAGATGATCCAGGAAAGTGGTTATAAAGATGTTGGTATGGACCACTTCGCCAAAACGGATGACGCCCTTTATATCGCTTCCCTAGATGGAACCCTGCACCGTAACTTCATGGGATATGCAGATCGCTATACGCCATTGTTGATCGGTTTAGGTGTTTCCTCCATCAGTGATGCCTGGACAGCATTCGCCCAAAATGTCAAAACCGTTGAGGAATACCATAAACTCATAGGCGAAGGCACTTTGCCGGTCGTGAAAGGACATATCCTAAATGATGAAGATCTGATCATCAGAGAATATATCCTGGATATGATGTGCCGTGGGAAAGTTCATCTTAAAGAAGGTTTTGCCCTAAATGAAAAAATCATCGAACGCCTGCAACCTTTGATCGCTGATGAATTGGTGAGTGTGGATCAGGATACCGTTCAGATCAGTGAACTAGGGAAATCATTCCTCCGCAATGTCTGCATGGCATTTGATGAACGCCTGCAAAAGACAAAAGAAAGAGACAATTTATTCAGTCAAGCTATTTAACCTTATATTTATATTATGTCAACAAAAGGGGAACTGCAATTAAATACAATTTGCTATCACTGTGGTGATCCGGTGGAGGATTCTGCCTATATACTAGAAGACCATCGCTTTTGTTGCCTAGGCTGCCAAACTGTTTATCAGATCTTGAATGATAACAACATGGCTTCCTATTATAAGTACAATACCCATCCAGGGAAATCCCAAAAAGCACAGAAGGAGGACCTTTCCTATCTGGATGAACCCAATATCATTGCCAAACTGGTAGACTATCAGGATAATGAACAGGCCATCATTACGTTTTATGTGCCTGCTATCCATTGTAGCTCCTGTATCTGGCTGCTTGAACATCTATATAAATTGAATCCAGGCGTGAAGACCTCTCAGGTGGACTTCATGAAAAAACAAGCTAGCATCACCTTCAAAAAGGACGAGATTTCCTTGCGTGAACTGGTCGATCTATTGCACAAGATCGGATACGACCCAAAGATCACCCTGCAGGATGTCGTGAAAGAAGGAAAGAAAATAAACCAAAGTGGACTTATTGCGAAGATTACCGTGGCAGGTTTCTGTTTCGGTAACTCCATGATGATCTCCTTTCCGGAATACTTCGGTATGGGCGAGTTTGAAAGACAGTATTCCAATTTCTTCAACTACATGAACTTGGCATTCGGTCTTCCAGTCCTATTATATAGTGCCTCCGATTATTTCAAATCAGCTTGGTTGAGCCTCAAGCAAAAACGCCTGAACCTTGATGTGCCACTGGCGCTCGGGATCTTTGTGCTCTTCTTCCGTTCGGCTTTTGAGATCATTTCCCAGACAGGTCCTGGATTTATGGATACCTTGTGCAGTTTGGTATTCTTTATCCTGATCGGAAAATATGTACAACAGAGAACCTATTACCATATTTCCTTTGAACGCGATTACCGTTCATACTTTCCTGTTGCGGTAACCGTATTGGATGAAGAAACCGCAAAACCTACGCAGATCGCTGACCTGCAAGTTGGCGACAGGATCTTGGTCCGCAATAATGAAATCATTCCTGCTGATGCCATTTTGCTGAACGGCAATGCATCCGTGGACTTCAGCTTCGTGACAGGGGAGAGTAAACCTGTTGAAAAGGTATTGGGAGAAGTGGTTTATGCTGGAGGTAGACAAATGGGAGAGGCTATCGAATTGGAAGTGGTCAAAGCGGTGTCCCAAAGTTATTTGACCAAACTTTGGAACAATGATAGCTTAAAACAGTATGAGAAGAAATTTGAAACCTTTGTAGGTTTTATCAGTAAATATTTCACCATTGGACTTCTCACGATTGCCATTGCAGCCTGTGTGTTTTGGATTGTTGGTGGAAATGCAGATAAAGCTTGGGGTGCTTTTACGGCCGTTCTGATCATCGCCTGTCCTTGTGCATTGGCCTTAAGCTCGCCATTTACGCTTTCAGCTGCATTGAGCATCTTTGATAAAAACAAATTGTACATCAAGAATACGGCCGCCATTGAACAGATGGCAGCAATTGAGACCGTCGTGTTTGATAAAACTGGAACCATTTCTTCGCCTACTGCATCCAGCATGTATTTCGAAGGAACCCTGAATCCAATGGAACGCAATCTCTTGGCTTCCCTATGTCGTAATTCTAACCATCCATTAAGTAGAGAGATTATCAAATGGTTGGGCGATGTTCAGATGTTGAATATAGAAGAGTACGAAGAGGTAGTCGGAAGAGGGCAATCAGGAAAATATCAAGATTACAGTATACAGATCGGTAGTGCCAGTTATGTGAATACCGCCAAAGTCGATTTAGAAGGGTCGGTTGTCTATGTCAAGATCAATGATACCCTGAAAGGGTATTTCACCCTAGAGCAATCTTGGCGTAATGGACTGTCCGAAGTCATCAATGAATTAAAGGCGGAGCATTATGACCTGCATTTAATTTCTGGTGACAACGAACGTAGGGCTGACGCATTGCGCATGATATTTCCTTCCAATGCTAAACTTCTCTTCAACCAAACTCCGGCCGCCAAATTGGAAAAAATTTCCGAATGGCAACAGCAAGGGAAAAAAGTCTGCATGTTGGGCGATGGATTGAATGATGCCGGAGCATTGAGGAAAGCGGACCTGGGTATTGCCGTTTCGGACGATATCAATAATTTCTCGCCAGGCTGCGATGCCATCTTGGATGGTGAGGCATTCCATAAACTGCCGAAATTCTTTGATTTCAGTAAAGACGCCGTCAAGGTCATCAAGATGTCATTTATCATTTCCTTATTATATAATGTAATCGGTATTAGTTTTGCCGTTCAGGGAACCATGTCGCCCTTATTCGCTGCGATCTTAATGCCTATCAGTACCGTTACTATTATTTCATTCACCAGTTTGATGACTAGGGGATATGCAAAACGCAGAAAATTAATTTAACTTTGTACTATGAACATCATATTTTTCTTAATCGGTTGTAGTGTATTGATTGCACTGTTCTTTTTGGGAGCTTTCTTTTGGGCCAGCAAAAACGGACAGCATGAGGATACTTATACTCCATCCGTAAGAATCTTGTTTGACGATGAACCCAACAACCCGGAAACAGAACCGGAAAAAGCTGCTCCAAAAAAATAAAATCACAGTTTTTTTACATTACTAATACCTTTTTGCTTAACGCCTTGCTTATCTTTGTGGCGTATGTTTCGACTATTGCATTTCTTGGCGCTATTCGGTTACCTCAATGTTCTATGCTTGGAGGTAAAGTCTATCGACCTTTTTGGTTCCACCAATGTGGTAGCCAACGAAACCTTAGTTGAAGTCGTATTGGAAGAGGTGCTCAACCTGACACATCCTGTGAATTCCGAGGCCCTTCCTGAAATCATCTTCGATGATTACCGTATTCTTTCCCTGTTCCTAGGATTAATTCCTCTCGTATTCATCTTTAACTGGTTAATTTCCAGACTTTACAGGGTCAAATCAACCTTAAAACATCCGTTCTATCTGTCCAAGACACTATGCCTCCCTGGCTATTACCAGTTCTTGTATAGATACCGTCCTTTCTAATTTCCATTTTTTATATGCTTTCCATTTTGAAAGTATAGGGATTGTTATGCCATCTGCATAGCAACCAACATCTATTGTATTCTATTTTATTTTAATACCCATATTTTATTATTGCTATGAAAAAACAACGCATGCTACTATCCGTAGTAGGTTGCGCATTATTAGTTGCATCTTGTACTGCTAACAGTAACGAAAAGACAACTGCTAATGCACCTAAAGTCGTTCCCGTATCTAATTTAGTTCAACTGGATACTGTTGTGTACAAAGAGTACATCGCAGACATCCAATCCCAACGTAATGTGGAATTACGCTCCCGTTTGGTAGGATTCCTTGATAGGATCTTTGTTGATGAGGGAGCATTCGTGAAAAAAGGACAGGTCCTGTTCTCTTTGGTAGCGGATGAATACAAAGCTGACTTGGCACAAGCTCAGGCAGCAGTCAGCAGTGCGGAAGCTGAAGTGAAAAAAGTAGAGCTGGAAATGGAAAGGACCCAGAAACTGGTTCAGAAAAACATCGTCAGCTCAACCGAATATGATCTATTGAAAGTTCAATTACGTGCTGCCAATGCTAAAGTTGGGGAAGCAGAAGCCGTTTTGAACCAAGCAAGGACGAAATTGTCCAATACGCAGATCCGTGCACCTTTTGATGGCCGTATCGATAGGATCCAATTGAAAGAGGGTTCTTTGTTGGAAGAAGGATCACTATTGACCACTATCTCTGATATGGCTAATATGAACGTGTACTTTGATATCTCTGAACAGGAATACCTAGGGATCGCATCTGACTCTACCTTTAATAGAAATAATTTCAAGAAAGAAGTTCAGTTGATCTTGGCCAATGGTGCTACCTATCCGAATACAGGAACTGCTGAAATCGTAGAAAGTGAATTCGAGGCCAGTACTGGATCTATTTCCCTGCGTGCGAAATTCAAAAATCCAGATGGACTATTGAAACATGGTGCTACCGGTAGGATAGGTGTACCCGTACAGACTGGTGACCTACTTTTGGTGCATCAGAAATCTGTTTTCGAAATCCAGGACAAAGCATATGTATATACCCTAAAAGGGGATACCGTTAAGATGACCCCTTTCCAAAACGGACGTCGTGTTGGACATTACTATGTCGTAGAAAATGGTTTGCCAGCTGATGCTAAAGTAGTGTATGAAGGCGTACAATCGCTACGTGATGGAATGGTAATTCAACCAAAAATGGTTAAAAACTAAGAAGGGAGCGAGATTTAATGTTTGAAAAATTTATTAAGAGGCCAGTGCTATCGCTGGTCATCTCGATCTTTATTACCCTTTTGGGTCTATTGGCATTGTTTACCTTGCCCATTACCCAATTCCCTGATATCGTTCCGCCATCAGTAGTTGTAACGGCTAACTATACCGGTGCAAATGCCGAAGTAAGTACCAATGCGGTAGCCATTCCGCTGGAAAAGGCAATCAATGGGGTGGCAGGGATGACCTATATGTCTTCGGTATCCACAAACAATGGTAATACCTTGATCCAAGTCTTCTTTGAAGTAGGTACTGACCCAGATATCGCTGCCGTAAACGTCCAGAACAGGGTGACCACCGTGCTCGATGAATTACCTGAGGAGGTAATCAAGGCCGGGGTGACCACCGAAAAGGAAGTGAACAGTATGCTGATGTACCTGAACCTGTATACTGATGATGAGACTGCTGACGAACGTTTTATCTATAACTTTACGGATATCAATATCCTGAAGGAATTGAAACGTATCGAAGGTGTGGGCTTCGCCCAGATCATGGGTATGAAGGATTACGCCATGCGTATTTGGGTAAAACCCGATCGTCTTTCCGCATATTCCATTTCAACAGAAGAATTAGTTGCGGCATTACGCAGGCAGAATATTGAAGCTGCTCCGGGTCAGACCGGTATCAGTTCGGATAAAACCGTCAATATGCAGCAATACGTATTGCGCTATCCCGGTAAGTTCACCGAAATCAGCGAATATGAAAATATCCCGATCCGTGCCAACGTAGATGGTTCGATTATCCGTATCAAGGATATCGCCGATGTGGAATTTGGTTCCCTGGATTATGAAATGGTATCCAAAACAGATGGTAGGCCTTCTGCATCCATTATGATCAAGCAGTTGCCAGGTTCGAATGCTCAAGAGGTTATCCAACGGGTAAAGGATCGTATGGCGGAATTAAAAGATGCCACTTTCCCGCCGGGAATGACCTATACCATGGGCTATGATGTATCTCGTTTCTTGAATGCCTCGATTTCCAGTGTATTGATCACCTTAGTGGAGGCCTTTATACTCGTTTTCTTGGTGGTGTTTATTTTCCTTCAAGATTTCCGGGCTACCATTATCCCAATCTTGGCCGTTCCTGTATGTTTGATCGGGTCCTTGTTCTTTATGCAGATGATGGGATTCTCCATCAACCTATTGACCTTGTTCGCACTCGTGCTCGCCATTGGTATTGTCGTCGACAACGGTATTGTCGTCGTCGAGGCCGTCTATGCCAAGATGGAGGAGGAACACCTTTCTCCAATGGAAGCAACATTGGCGGCAATGGACGAAGTGGGTTCAGCGGTTATCGCTATTACTTTGGTAATGTCAGCGGTATTCGTTCCCGTCGCCTTCCTGTCCGGTCCTGTCGGGATCTTCTATAGGCAGTTCTCCCTGACCTTGGCAGCAGCGATTGTCATCTCAGGTATCAATGCTTTGACACTTACTCCGGCACTCTGTGCCATTATCCTGCGTTCCCCGCATGATAAAAAACCAAGCAATAACTGGTTGGATCGTTTCTTTAAAGGATTCAATAATGTATATAACAGAATTTCCGGAGGGTACAAAGGGTTGCTTTCCAAGATTGCAGGTCGTCGCATAATCACTTTATTAGGGTTAGTTATTATGTTCATCGCAACTTGGGGTTCCGCAGCAATCCTCCCTTCCGGATTTATTCCTACCGAAGATCAAGGTATGATCTATGTGGCAGTAACTACGCCACCAGGAGCAACGGTTGACCGTACCGAAGCGGTACTCAATGAAGTCGATAAGATCTCTAGAGAATTGGAAATGGTGGAAACGGTTTCCATCCTCGCTGGATATAGTATCGTTACTGAAGTTTCCGGTGCTTCCTATGGTATGGGTATGATCAACCTGAAGGCCTGGGATGAAAGAAATGAATCGGTAGATGATGTAATGAAGATCCTTCGTGAGAAAACTGCCCATATCGCCGATGCAGAAATCGAATTCTTCCCGCCACCAACCGTTCCAGGTTTCGGTAACTCCTCGGGTTTCGAACTGAGGTTATTGGATAGGTCCGGTAATGAAGACCTGAATCAGACCAACGAAGTCGTAAATGAGTTCATCAGTAAATTGGAGCAAGATGAGGTGATCGAAAGTGCTTCAACGACCTTTGATGTGAACTTCCCACAATATATGCTGAAGATTGATTATGATCAGGCTGCCAAAAAGGGAATATCGGTAGAAAATTCAATGAACACCTTGCAAACATTGTTAGGTAGTTTATATGCGACCAACTTTATCCGCTATGGACAGATGTATAAGGTAATGGTACAATCCGATGCCTTTGCTAGACAACGTCCAGAGGATGTATTGAACCTATATGTAAAGACCGAAGAAGGTGAAATGGTTCCTTACTCATCCTTTATGACAATGGAAAGGGTTTATGGTCCGGAGCAGATTACACGTTATAATATGTTTACCTCAGCCATGATCACCGGTCAGGCAGCACCGGGCTTCAGTTCCGGTCAAGCTATCGAAGCCGTAGAACGCATTTCTGCAGAACTTCCGCAGGGTTATGCCATCGAATGGTCAGGGATGACGCGTGAGCAGAAAATTTCAGGTAACCAAGCGGCTTACATCTTCTTATTATGTTTGGTGTTTGTGTACCTATTGTTGGCGGCTCAATATGAAAGCTTCTTGTTGCCTATGCCTGTATTGTTATGTCTTCCTGCCGGATTGTTCGGAGCCTTCCTGTTCCTTAAGGTTTTTGGTCTGGAAAACAATATCTATGCACAGGTGTCACTGGTCATGTTGATCGGTCTATTGGGTAAGAATGCGATCCTGATCGTGGAATATGCCAACCTGAAACGGAAGCAAGGTATGGATGTACTGACGGCTTCCATTGAAGGTGCGGTTGCGCGTTTACGCCCAATCTTAATGACATCCTTTGCATTTGCTGCAGGTTTGATCCCGTTGATGCTGGCCAATGGGGCCGGTGCAATCGGTAACAGAACCATTGGTTCTGCTGCAGTAGGAGGTATGGTTATCGGTACCATTATCGGGGTAATCGTTATTCCTGGTTTGGTCGTTCTTTTCTCAAAACGTGAAAAGAAAAAGAAACTCAAGCAAGCTGCGGTTACTGTAGCGGTACTGTTGTTCATTACCTCTTGTTCGGTACCCAAAGCAACTGTACAGAAAGATATTTCTCCGACCTTGACCGGACAGGCCGATCAGGTCATGAAAGATTCCAGTTCTGTAGGGAGCTTAGCTTGGCGCGATGTATTTACCGATGCCCAATTGATCTCCTTGATTGATTCGGCATTGATAAATAACCTGGATGTCCGTCAGGCTATCCACAGGATCGAAATGGCACAAGCTAATTTCAAGTTCCGCAAATCTGCGCTGTATCCTAGTTTGGATGCTGCGGTGGAGGGGGGCTTGAGAAAGTATGGCCATTATACGGAATCGGGAATCGGAAACTATGATTCCAATTTTTCGGATAACCTCAACGATGATGAGAAAATCCCGGAACCTTTCATCCCTGATTATTTTGTGGGTGTCCGTTCTTCTTGGGAATTGGATCTATGGGGGAAACTGAGAAATAGGAGAGAGGCCGCTTTCTTGAACCTCATGTCCGAAAGTGAATTGAAACGCCTGATCGAAACGGAATTGATTTCGTCCATCGCCTCTGCATATTATGAATTGATGAGCTTGGACGAAAAGATTCAGGTCTATGAAGAGAACATTAAGCTCCATGAACGTGCGCTGGAGATTATCGAGGCACAGAAGGAGGCAGGCCGTGCCGATGAGTTGGCCGTGCAGCAGTTCAAATCACTCTTATCTCAATCTAAAGCTAATCGTGCGCATGCAGCCCAGGAAATCCTTGCCTATGAACATCAGATCAATTCCCTTTTGGGAAGGGTCTACCAGCCTATCGCTAGGAATAGCAATGGAATTGGCAGCAATCTCCTGTTCCAAGACCTGACCGTGGGTAATCTGGACGAGCTATTGAACAATCGTCTCGATATCCGCAAAGCGGGCATGGATCTTCAGGCAGGATTCCATGAAATGGAATCTACCCGTTTGGCATTCTTGCCCACCGTGGCGATCTCTCCGTATTTGGGATTGCAGTCTTTCAGCTTTGACAAGCTTTTCAGTTTGGACAAATCTGTAACCTACGGTCTTTTTGGTGGAATTACCATGCCGATCTTCAGACAGCGCGAATTGAGGTCAGAATATGAAAAAATGAAGGCTTCCTATGGGATCAGCTTTTTGGAATATGAAAAAACCGTCCTGAATGCAGTCAATGAAGTATCCCTGGCCTTGAATACTCAAGATGCCATTGTTACTCGTGCGACGCATGTGAAGGACCAGGTAGCTGCGTTGGAATCGTCCATCGGAGCTGCGGAAGAACTGTTTATAGCAGGCCGGGTTACCTACCTGGATATCATCACTGCACAAAAAGGCTTGATCGAAGCACAAGTTGCCGATGTGGAAATCAACAAAGAGAAGATGCTGAATCAGGTCGTTCTCTATAAAGCCTTAGGTGGTGGATGGCAATAAATGGGTAAAGTAAAATAGATGGTGTGGGTGGACTTCGGTCCACCCATTTTTTTTTGGATTGATTTTGAGGTGTTTTTTTGTGGCTCTCCTTCGGGACTCGTTCGGGGCATGTTCGGGAATGGTCCGGAAAAAGGAGGGAAACGGGCCGGAGCGTACCCGAGGACGCATAGGGGGTTTGGTCGCTTGCGTTGCGAATTTTCGGAATGTGGGTCGAATGAGGTTAAGCGGAAAGGGAGGATTTTTGAACCAGGATTAAAGGGATTGGAGGATGGGCCAAGATCTGGGTTTTGAACCAGGATGGAACGGATTGGAGGATATTTCAGGATCACGGCGCATCAGGTCCGTCCCTTCCGGTCCTGGCCCATCCTCTCATCCTCACCATCCTGGTTCCTTTTCATGATCTTGGTCCATCCTCTCATCCTTTCCATCCTGGTTCTTTCCATGTTCTTGGTCTATCCTCCCATCTTCACCATCCTGGTTCATTTCATGATCTTGGTCCATCCTCCCATCCCCTCCATCCTGGTTCAGACCATGTCGCCATCCGCCGACATGCCGCCCTTCCGGTCCGGGAACCCTCCCTGTTGCCCACTTTTGGCGGTATTTTCCCGTCCCTTGGAAAAATTATCTGGCAATGCTACAGCGAGTTAGGTGTGCGCGGTAAAAATACTTT
>NZ_DAMBMM010000003.1:198126-532319 GCF_032065005.1 Sphingobacterium sp. | reverse complement strand
CAACAAAATAATATTCTGTCGATTGATCTCCAATTATACTTTCTCAAACTTACGACGACAGAGAGGGGGAAACCGAAGGTACAGGAAAGTACGCCAATACAACCTGGATATGTATGCATTGTTCCGAGATCCTTCCTGCATCAGGACGACAGGGAGAGGAAAACCGCAGGTAAAGGAAAGTACGCCAATACAACATGGATATGTATGCGTTGTTCCGAAATCCTTCCTTCGTATTTACTAAAGGATGCTTAGAAATATAAATGGCGAGAATTTCTTTTCTCGCCATTGGTTTTATTTTTTGATATGGATATCGGTTTGTGGGAAAGGGATATCGATTCCTGCCTTATCCAGGTCTTCTTTACATTGTATGATCAGTTGTTCCTGCATGGCCCAGAAATTTTCGTTGGAGGTCGTGGCACGGATAGAGAGGTTGATAGCACTATCACCTAATTCAGTGACAACCACGTCTGGTGCTGGATCCTTAAAGGCAAATTCATTTTTCGAGATCGTGTCCAACAACAATTGTTTTGCTGCTTTTAAATCCGTATCATAGCCTACACCTATGTTGAACCATGTTCTTCGGGTTCCAAGTTCAGAATAATTGGTGATGTTACTATTGGAAAGTTCCCCATTGGGAATGATTACCAATTGATTCTGTGGAGTTACCAATCTGGTATTGAAAATATCGATTACCTTGACCGTACCATCCACACCTGATGAGGAGGAAATATAATCACCGACCCTAAAAGGCTTGAACAGCAGGATCAATACACCTCCAGCAAAGTTAGAAAGCGATCCTTGTAATGACATACCGATTGCTAAACCGGCAGCACCAATTACCGCAATAAAGGTGGAAGTCTGTACACCTAATTGGCTGACTACCACAATGAAAAGCATGATTTTTAAGACCCAATTCAATAGGTTTCCCAAAAATGTCCTGATGCTGGGGTCTACATCGCGCTTTTCGAAAATCTTTCCTAAAAGTTTTCCAAATAGCTTGATCAACCATAGTCCCAAGAAGAGAACAAGTGCGGCAGAAATCAAGGAGCTCAATAAAACTGGAGCATATGCGATTGCACTGTCAATAAATTTTTCAAGTTTGTTTTCTATACCGTTCAAATTTGCGTCTTGCATTTTTTCTGTTTTTGTGGTGCGTATTAATAGTAAGTATTCAGTATGATAAATTCGATGAACCCTTCGTAGGGAACAAAAGAGATCCCACGGCTAATCACCTAGAAGCGTTAAAGATAGTATGGGATTTGCAGCGAATTGCGAATGCTAATTTGCTGTTGTTTTTAATAAATAAGACACAAAGGTACTAAAAAATAAACTAATAAGCAATTTTAGCACTGGATTGATGAATTATTGCAGAATTTTTGAAATTATCCTTACTTTGCCAGCACTCTGAAATATGAAAAACGTTAAAGCATTCTATAACCCTGCGCAACTCTTTACGTTCAGTTTTATCATGATCATATTGACTGGATGTTTATTGTTGATGGCGCCCTTTTCAACCCAAGTTCCGATCAATTTCATCGATGCACTCTTTACGGCAACCAGTGCGGTCTGTGTCACGGGATTGACTACTTTGGATACCGGAACTGCATTTACGCCCATAGGTCATTTTATCATTATTCTATTGATTCAGATCGGAGGATTGGGTATCTTAACCTTTACCAACTATTTCGCTTATTTTTTCAAAGGAGCAAGTACATACGAAAACCAAATTGCGACCAGTAATTTTTCCAACAATGAAAAGCTGGGGGAAGTCTTTTTAATGTTGAAGAGAATCATCATCATCACGTTTTCCATAGAATTGGTTGGAGCTATCTTCATTTTCCTTTTTACGGCAAAGTTGATGGATCAGTCCTTTTTGGAACATCTGTTTTTTTCCGTCTTTCATTCGATTTCATCCTTTTGTAATGCAGGTTTTTCCGTTGTGCCGGATGGTCTGACCAATCCGCTAGTTATCCATAACTATGCATTTCAGATGGTCTTGATCATCTTGATTATTTTTGGAGGGCTGGGCTTTCCTATTGTGATCAATATATTGAAATACCTGAAACATGTTTTCAACCGTATATTTAAGAAGATTGCCTATCGGGAATTTGATTATAAGCCTTGGGTGATCAATATCAACAGTAAGATCAATTTGATTACGACGCTGAGCATTACTGTTTTTGCGACCATATTGATCTTTATATTGGAATATGATAATATCTTGGTAACGCATGAGGGGATAGGAAAATTCGTAACAGCACTTTTTACCGTTGTTTCTCCACGTACTGCAGGTTATAACAGTATTGATTATGGTGCTTTACATATTTACAGTATCCTGTTCATTATCCTGCTGATGTGGATCGGTGCCTCACCGAACTCCACTGGGGGTGGTATTAAGACGAGTACCTTTGCCGTAGCGGTTTTGAATATCCTGAGTTTGGTGAAAGGGAAAGAAAGGGTAGAGGTATTCCAACGTGAAATCGCAGGCATTACCATTAAACGTGCATTTGCCATCATGACCTTATCACTTTTTGTGATCGGTTGCTGTATCATTTCGATATCTGTATTTGATCCGGAATGTACTTTGGTAGAAATCGCATTTGAATGTTTTTCGGCCTATAGTACGGTGGGATTGACCTTAGGTATTACGGCAAAGTTATCCGCAGGCAGTAAGATTACACTGATTATTCTGATGTTTATAGGAAGGGTAACCATGCTGACAATCATGATTGCCATGTTCAAGAAAGTGAAATTCACGAATTATAGATACGCAAAAGAAGAACTTACAATAAATTAAGCAATGAAATTTATCATCATAGGATTAGGGAATTTTGGAGCCTCTTTGGCCATGAAACTAACAGCCCAAGGAAACGAGGTGATTGGGGTTGATTTGAGGCTGGAGCGCATTACCGCTTTGAAAGAGAAAATCACACATACCATTGCGCTTGATGCAGCCGAGCCAAGTGCTTTTCATTCTTTGCCTTTAAAGAACACCGATGTTGTGATTGTGGCCATAGGTGAGGATGAAGGAGCCAATATTATGGTGACTGCATTATGTAAGGAAGCGCAAGTAAAGCGTTTGGTGAGTCGTGCGGTCAATGCATTACATGAAAAGGTCCTGAATGCCATTGGCGTTACAGAGATTGTCCACCCAGAAGAAGAAACAGCGGAGCGCTGGTCGAAGAAGCTATGTTTATCCGGCTTGGTTGATTCATTTGAATTAAATGCCAATTACAGCATTGTAGAAGCCATTATTCCAAGACAATATGTAGGAAAAACAATCCAGGAAATCGGTTTTAGGGAGAAATACGAAATTTTGGTGCTTACCATTCTGAAGAGTGCTGAAAGAGATACCTTATTTGGCAAAAGCAGGATTGTCACTACGATTTTGCACGGTATCCCTAAACCTGATACGGTATTGCAAGAAGGAGAAATCATCGTGATTTATGGTAGCAACAAAAACATAAAAGAGTTCTTGAAATAGGATTACTATCAATAAATTTTAGGAAATATTAGGGATGCTTGACATCCCTTTTTTTATGGGACAATGCTTTCCCAAAATGGATTTTAGAATTATCCTCAAAGAATATATCTGCATTTCCATATACTATTATTAACGCTAATATATTGCTATATGAAAGTTATTTATTCAGTATGATTTTAGTTTTGTTAATTTTTTTTAAAATGATAAAATAATTTTAGAACTATATCGCAATTTTATGGTTTAAATTAATAAAAAAGAAGTTATAACATAAGTAATAACTATCTTGCATTACTTATTAATCTACCAATATTGTATGAGCATGCCTATTGTCCCGGAAAATGAATCGGAGCGTTTAAATATCCTATATTCTTTTGGACTGATTGCTGTTGGAAAATTGCCGGAACTGGATGTTTTTGCAGAACTGGCATGTCGTATTACGAACTGTCCATCCTCCATCATTGCCATCATGGAAATGGATCAGCAGCGAATCCAAAGCTGCATAGGCCTGGACCTAGAAACGGTAGATCGTAAGAATACGGTCTGTCAGTATACGATATTGAGTGCGGAGCCATTGATGATTGAGGATACCTTCCTGGATGCCAGGACGGCGAATAATCCGCTCATCATTGCTGGACAGATCCGGTTTTACGCTGGAGTACCATTATTGGACGAACGTGGCCATGCTTTAGGTACACTGTGTGTGATCGATTATCATCCCAAAACATTAAGCCAGCAACAGTTAGAAGAACTGGAACACTTGGCAAAAGCCGTTTTGGCCGTACTATTGGCTAAGCGGAAATTAAACCAAGCGGGTTATTTCAAGGATATCCTTTCCGTGACGCAGAACATGATCTGTGTTTTGAATGAAGATTTTACCGTAAAGGAAGTAAATCCAGCTTTTGCTGAGTTGTTGCAAATCCCTATCCGCGAATTCAATGGCCTTAATTTTTTGGAGGTATTGAAAATAAAGGATAGGAAAGTGGCTTCGAAAATCAAGTCCGTCTCCAACTCAGATCTGGAAGTCATGGTGCAAACGCAAACACAGCTTAGTGAAGAGGAATCGGTGACGATTGATTGGCATCTGAGACATGGTCAAGAAAATAAGGAGATTTTTGCATTTGGCAGGAACATGACCAAAGAGAATTCAGAGCGTGTAAAATTGGAGGAGTCAGAAAGAAAGTTTAGGAATTTCTTTGAGAATGGAATCGGGTTGACGAGCATGCATGATATCCAAGGGAACATATTAGAGGTCAATGAAAAGGGTAGACAGGTTCTTGGATATTCCTTGGAAGAAATTCCAGGTTTAAACTTAAGGGATTTAGTACCAGATGAAAATAAATCACTTGTTCAACCTTATTTAGATAGAATCCTGAAAAATGGAGAGGATTCTGGCATGATGGTCTTGAAAAAACGGAATGGAGAATGGATCTATTGGTTGTACAACAATATGGTCGAAAAAGACCAAAACGGTAAGTCATATGTCGTGAGTTCCGCCTTAAATTTAACCGATCGGATCAGGTTGGAGAAGGACCTAGAACATACCAAACAGATGCTAGAGCAAACCAATATTGTTGCACAAGTTGGGGGGTGGGAAGTTGATGTCAAAAAGAATGAAATCTATTGGTCTGATTCAACACGATTGATCCATGGTGTTTCTGAGGATTTTCAGCCCGATATGGAGAATGTGTTTTCATTTTTCGACCCGGAAGAAAGAACGATCATTGAGCATAGATTTTACACGGCCATCGAAACCGGACAATCCTATGATTTTGAAATACAGTTAAGAAAACCGAATTCAGAACAGATCTGGGTCCGTATTAAAGGCAATCCTGTATATATCGAAGGGCGATGTGAAAGGGTTTTTGGGATTATTCAAGATATCGACCAGAGCAAGAGACTGTATTTAGATATTGAACTTAAAGAAGCCATGCTTCAAACCTTTGTCAAGCATGTTCCAGCTGCAGTAGCCATGTTTGATACTGATCTCAATTATTTGGCGCTCAGTCAACAATGGATTGAGGAATTCCATCAGGGGCAGAATTCAGACGACAAAAGGAACCTTTTTGAGCTTTTTCCAAATGTTCCCGAAAGTCGCAAGCAGATCTATCAGCGCGCCTTAGAAGGAATACCCTATAAAAATGTAGATGAGATTGTTCAAGTTGAAGGTGCTGCAGAAAATCAACATTATAATTGGGAAGTGAGGCCATGGCGTATCTCGGACAATAATATTGGGGGGATTATTATATTCTCACAAAATATAACAGAACAGGTCGAGAACAATGAGGAACTAAGGAAAGCAAAACAGCTCGCGGACCTAGCCAGTAAAGCTAAATCAGAATTCTTGGCCAATATGAGCCATGAAATCAGGACACCTTTAAATGGTGTAATTGGCTTTTCCGATCTATTGCTGAAAACACCGCTAAACGATCTACAGAAGCAATATTTAAAATATGTAAATGAATCTGGGACAAACCTCCTTGCGATCATTAATGATATCTTGGATTTTTCAAAAATAGAATCAGGAAAGCTTGAATTCTACATTGATCAATACAACCTATATGAATTAGTGAACCAGGTCATCCATGTGATTCTCTATCAAGCCCAAAACAAGGATATCGAGCTATTATTGAATATTGAGCAGGGTCTGCCGACCATGATCTATGTTGATGAATCTAGGATTAAGCAGGTTCTGATCAATCTCTTGGGGAATGCGGTGAAGTTTACGGAACAAGGAGAGATTGAATTGCGGGTGGAGGAAACCTTCAGGAATGAGGAGAAGGTTGGATTGCGATTTACGGTTCGAGACACCGGAATCGGGATTCCTGAAGAAAAGCAGCAGCGCATATTTGATGCTTTTATCCAGGAAGATAGTTCTGTCAGCAAACGTTTTGGTGGAACGGGCTTAGGTCTGACCATATCCAACAATATTCTAAATTATATGGGCAGCAATCTATCTTTAAGGAGTGCAGTTGGGGTAGGTTCGGAGTTCTTTTTTGAAATTGAAGTACCTTATGAGAACCCTATTGAGGCGGAACATAATTTGGCGGTCGATTCTGCCTTGATTGTGGATGATAATGGCAGCAATAGAATGATTTTGGAGCACATGTTGGCCTATAAAGGAGTGGAAACCGAAACTGCTGAAAATGGCTTTGAGGCCTTACAGCTTTTGTCCATTGGAAAGCGTTTTGATGTAATTTTGATGGACTATAGGATGCCAATCCTAAATGGTTTAGAAACTCTTTCCAAAATCAAGGAATTATACCGTCAGAACGGAGAGGAATTACCGATCATGATCTTACATACCTCTTCAGATGATGAAGAGCATATTGGCCATTTCCGTCAAGAACCCAACTCACATATATTAACCAAACCTATTATTTCAGAAGATTTATATAGGATCTTGAAGAAAGATGCAGAAGCTGATAAATCAGTTCCTGTGGTCCAGGACATGGATACTATTATGGAAGAAAAGATATCCACAAAGTCATATCATGTTCTTCTGGCAGATGATAATCCGGTGAATATGGCCCTGAATAACCGTCTTATAGAAAATTTACTTCCAAATTGTAGTACGGTCTGTGTTGAGAATGGACAATTGGCCGTGGAGTCCTGTGAAAAGCAGGATTTCGATCTGATCTTAATGGATATTCAGATGCCAGTGATGGATGGGCTGGAAGCGACAAAAAGGATTCGAGAGATGGAGAAATACAAGCATGTGCCCATCATTGGTATTACTGCAGGAAATGTTGTTGGGGAAAGAGAAAGGTGCTTACAGGTTGGTGTGAATGATTTTTTGACCAAGCCCATTAAGGTTGAGACTTTTAAAGAAGTGCTGTACAATTGTCTGCAAAAGGCCTCAGATAAAACTTTATCCAACGTTAATGAGATCAAGCATATAGATTTTGATGTAATTGAAGAAGCGACCGATTCTGATCCGGTTTTTAAACAACAGTTTTATGGTTTGATCCTTCAGGAACTGCAAATGCAGGAATTGGACATCAAGGAATTGATCGAGAATCGAGATGAAAATCTTTTGGGACGGGTCTTACATAAATTGAAAGGTACATCAGGAAGTGCCGGCTTGACCGAACTGAATCATATGTTGATTGAATTGGACAGTCAATTTTCGAAAGGGATTGAGGTATGGGAGCATATGCCGAAGGTATTACATGAAATTGAAATATTACAGAAATTATTAATTGATATAAAGGAATAAAGAAATGGTTGTGTTATTAGCTGAAGATGATGAATTAATCCTCAAAACTATCGAACATAAACTAAAAAAAGAGGGTTACCAGGTTATTTTAACGAGGAATGGAATGGAGGCCATCGATTTGTTGAATAAAGAAGAAATCGACCTTATTATCAGCGATATCATGATGCCTTTTGCATCGGGTATCGAAATTCTATCGGAGGTAAAGAATCTACAAAAGAGGATACCCATTATCATGTTATCCAGTATGGGGCAAGAAGATACCGTATTGGAAGCATTCGACTTGGGAGCTTCTGATTTTATGGTCAAACCCTTCAGTCCCAATGAACTGATCATTAGAGTAAATAGACTGCTTCGATAGCCTATGGAGAAAATGTTTACCCTTCATGAGTTGACATTAGGAATATTGACCATTCTGATATTGGTTTTCCTATTTACGCTTGGATTGTTGATCTACAGTTTCCGAGCCTATAAATTGGAAATCAATAGGAAGTATTGGAAGAATATGTTGAACGACTACTTGATGCAAGTACTCGTTGAAGGAAACCAAACCGATCTGTATATCGATCCTAATCTGTCGGAATTACTCAAGCATGAGAATTTCAGGAGGTTTTTCTTGGGGCAACTCATCGAAGCTGACCGTAAGTTTTCCGGAGTGGCTGCTGCGGTCCTACAACGGGTCTTTTATTCCTATCAGTTAGATAAAGAGTCCTATAGTTTACTGAGAAGCTATAAGGGACATTTAATTGCACGAGGCATTCAGGCATTGACGATCATGGATGTGCGTTTGGCCTTACCTGAAATTGAGTCCAAACTGAATCATCGGAAAAAGAATGTGGTCCATGAGGTACAATATGCCATGGTACATTTCAATGGTTTTGAGGGCTTATCTTTTTTAGACTCGCTAGAAGGAATACTGTCGGATTGGCAACAGTTGCGAATTTTGAACAATATAAAATCATTGCCAAAAAATGCCACTGAAAAGATCAGTAAATGGTTGGAATCCAATAACCCATCGGTTTTGCATTTTGCATTAAAGTTGGTCCGGAAATTTCAAATTTTTGAGTTGCATGATCAGGTTGTGGCACTTTTGGCGGATGAGCAGGATTTGATTTTGAAGGATGCCATCAAAACACTCTTTAGTTTGGATGCTCAGGATACATCCAGTCTATTGGCCATTTATTATCCTAAAATGAAGGAAGACCTACAACTTGAAATCCTTAGGGGATTTGGGCAGACGAGGGCTTTTGACCAATTAGAATTTTTAAGATCGCAATTAATGGACAATCCTACCAATCGGATTAAGGTTTCGGCTGCTGAAGCCTTAGCGAATCTTGGAGAATTTAAATATTTAATTGACTTAAGTAATAAGTTGGCTCCTGAAGATCCAACTTTAATGGTTTTGAATCACGCTCTGCAGAAAAAATCCTAATTATGGCTGAGATTGTTTATGTAATCATTGTTTGGTTATTTTTACTTTATTCCATTGGAATTTTCAGTGTTTATACCTGGATCGCTCTATTTTCCTATGGTGCTGTGCTGCGCTATAAGCATGGTAATATCTTTACGGATTATTCCATTATAGCCTCCAATCCGAATGCGCCAAGTTTCAGTTTGATTGCACCAGCTTATAACGAAGGAATGACGGTGGTGGAGAATGTCCGCTCACTGCTTTCCATCTATTACCATAAATTGGAGATCATCATCGTCAATGATGGATCTAAGGACGATTCAATGGAACGATTGATCGAGGCCTATCAATTAGAAAAAGTTTCTTATATCATTCCTGGGAATATAGCAACCAAAGAAGTAAGGCAGGTATACAAAAGTAAGAATCCTGCTTTTAAGAAATTGATTGTAGTGGATAAGGTGAATGGGGGGAAGGCCGATGCACTGAATGTTGGGATCAATATTTCAAAGGCTGACTATATTGTCTGCATCGATGTGGACTGTATCATTGAGCAAGATGCCATTTTGAGATTGGCGAAGCCTTTTATGGAGCAGACAGATAAGCGATTGATTGCATGTGGGGGGACCATCCGTTTAGCGAATAACTGTAAGATAGAGAAGGGTAAGGTTGTTGAAGTTAATTTACCAAAAAGCTGGTTGGGCCGGAGTCAAGCTCTGGAATATATCCGGGCATTTGTATTGGGACGTATGGCCTGGTCGAGAGCCAGTGGATTAATCTTGATTTCAGGTGCATTTGGCGCTTTTGACAAAGAGATTGTCCTGGCCTGCGGTGGATATGACCCAAAGACAGTGGGTGAGGATATGGAGTTGGTGGTCAGAATGCGAAGGTATATGAAAGAGCATAAATTGCCTCATCAAGTCATCACCATTCCAGACCCTTTATGTTGGACCGAAGTTCCCGAGGATAAAGCCGTTTTAAAGAAACAAAGGAACCGTTGGATGCGTGGAACGATGGAGACCCTTTGGAAGCATAGGAAAATGATGTTCAATCCTAAATACGGCAAGATGGGAATGCTCAGTTTGCCATATTGGTTTTTCTTTGAGTTTCTAGGACCCTTGGTTGAGTTTTCGGGCTATGTGATTTTCTGGATATTCTTATTTATGGGCCTCTTGAACTGGACTTTCTTCTTTGTCCTATTTGCCTTGGTCTTATTTTCTAGTATACTCTATTCGGTATATGCGATTTCGGTGGACTTAGTGAGTTACCAAGTTTATACCAAGCGAAAGGATTTGACCAAATTGATCCTGACGGCAATGATAGAGCCTTTTTATTTTCACCCCATAGTCACCATGGCAGGTATCAGGGGAATGATTGATTATTTCAAGAAAGGGCATACTTGGGGTGAAATGACAAGACAAGGTTTCTCGGACCAAGTTCATGAAACTTTCAAGGAAAAGGCTTTTCGGATTATAACAACCTTGTTCCGGGAGTTTAGCTCGGTTGCAAGTCTATTTATGATCCTAATTTCGGTTTTTAGCATATTGGAATACTTTATATATAGTCATAATATTCAGCAATTCAATGGCTTGGGTTCGTTTTTTGTCTTGTTGTTGAATAACGTATTGATCGGGTTTGTTATCCTGGTGCTCTTTTTCGTGATCTATGCAATCTTGGCAATCTTTAATCGACAGCTTTCCAGAGTTGCCCTTCATGTTTTGGCGAGTTTGATTTTGATCTCTCAACTCGTATTGGCTTTTTATTTTGCTGAATCAAGAAATTTATTGGGTACCGATCTGTTTTTTTATTCAGCGGATGAGCTGAAGAATATATTGCTTGCCAGTGGGGTATTGAATTGGGTTAATATTCTGATTCTGTTAGTCGGTTTAGCTGTATTAATTTTTGTTTTCCATAAAACGAGTAGCCGATTTAAAGGCTCAGGGAAATTGGCTGCAGTTTTTCTAGGTTTGGCGATTTTAGCTTTTGGATATCTTTCGATGGGTGGAAATGTGAAAAGTGCCGCAAAAAATGAGTTTTTGGAAACTGCAGAGAAAAGTAAGCTTGGTTTTTTCATGGAGAGTAATGCCAAGATGCTCATTGAAGATATTGAAGAGGGGTTAGGTTTGAATACATCATCTGCTAGCTATGCACAAGTTTCTGGAGACTTTCCATTTATGCGAGAAGATCAAACCCAAGACTTGCTTGGACCATTATTCAACAAGAGCGATTCTGTTCCTAATCTTGTATTTATTATTGTGGAGGGATTGGGAAATGCATATAGTAATCCTAATGGCTATATCGGTGATTTTACACCATTCCTGAGCTCCTTAAAGGATAGCTCTTTGGTATGGGAAAATAACCTAAGCTCATCCGGAAGAACTTTCTCCGTGCTTCCGACGATATTAGGTTCACTGCCATTTGGAAATTCGGGCTTCCTAGAATTAAAAGATTATCCGGAACATTTTAACCTGATCAATATTTTGAAGGAAAATGGCTTCTCCACAGCATTTTTCTACGGTGGAGATGCGGAGTTTGACTATATGGGCAAATACCTGAAGGCGAATAATATTGATGAGTTAATCGATGTGAGGTCCTTTCCGGAAGGGTATAAAAAACTTCCGAGCAGCAATGGTGAGAGTTGGGGTTATGAAGATCAAGCGGTATTAGAACAATTAAGATTGGCAGATCAGGAGAAGAGTGTTCCACATTTCCATATTGCGCTGACTTTATCAACCCATAATCCATTCCTGATCAATAATGAGGAAAAGTTTGCTTCCATGTTTGATCAAAGGCTGAAGACGATTAAGTTGAACAGTATCCAAAAGAATTTTGCTTTGGAAAATAGAAAGCAATTGATTTCGGTGTTGAATGTGGACGAGGCTTTAAGGGATTTCTTCCATTATTATCAACAGCGAAGTGATTATAAGAATACAATCTTTATTATCACCGGAGACCATAGTATGCCAGAGATACCTTTGCAAAGTAAGATCGATCGTTATCATGTTCCTTTGATTGTATATTCTCCACTATTGAAAACCAAACGTAAGTTTCAAAATGTGGTCAGTCATTTTGATCTTGCTCCAAGCATTTTGGCATTTTACAAAAATAATTATCAGTTGAAGATTCCAGGTCAGGTTGCTTGGGTAGGACAGGGTTTGGATGTCGGGGCTAACAAGAAGGGGCTCGGGATTCCAATGATGCAGAGTAAATCACAGTTAATTGATTTTGTTTCTGCCGACCTGCATTTGAACTCAGGTGCTTTATACAAATTAAATAAAGACCTCAGTGAAGAAGGGATAGATAATAAATCGGGTGCTGAAGAGCTGAGCCAAAGATTTGAGACCTTCAAAAAAATGAACAGGCAATTTACTTCAAAAATGAAGCTATTGCCTGACAGTGTTTTTAGATCTTATTTTAAGGATTAAAGTCTAGAACCTTCTTCTATAGCCGACCGTGAAATCAAGTTGATTATCCCTGGTTTTTGGTTTGTACTCCACATTGTAGTAGGTGCCAGAGATATTGAAAATATTCTTGGATTTTACGCTGAAGTTGTAATCTAAACCTGTCTTAAAGGTTTTCAATTTATACATATTGTCAAATAGCAAGTTTTCTCTGTTTTGGTCAGGACTGATACCTGTTCCAACGATAAAGCCTAGATAATCATCAGAACCCTTGGTGTAATATCTGATTGTTCCGGCATAGGATTGAGAGATATTGTTATCACTTGGAGTAAGATAAGTTCTAACATTGAACCAAAGGTTTTTATAGTATTTACCAATAGAGGCGGTATACATCCAGACATTATCGGTAAATTTCAACTGCCTAAATCCGACTTCTGCTTCAAAGCTGGCGGGTAAGTTGGCGTATAGGGAGGCTGCGGTCCTAAATTTAGGGAACAAGCCTGTACTGTTAGAGTACCCTGTACCAAGGTACATATAGAACGTCTTGGATAGGCGAGGGTAGGCCTCCAGTTCAAATTGAGTTCCATTGCTCCCGAATTTATTTGCCAGGTTAGCCCTGAAAATAAATGATCCGATTGCTGTTCCTCTTTTATAGCTTAAGCCTACGATATGCCAGTTGTCTTCAAATTGCTTGTCAAAATACATCCAGTTGTAGGTGACACCAACCTCATTGATTCCAACCTGTTCTTTGATGGCTATTTGCAGAGTCCTGGCATCAGCATTTTTAGGGTCAATTTCCAAGATTTCATCTAAAGTTGCTTTGGCCGTTTTAAAATCTTTAGTGCCATTTGCGATTTTGGATTTTAACAAAAGAAGATCCATGGATTTAGGGTCATGGGTCAATCCCTTGTTTACAATTCGGAGAGCTTCCGGATAATTATCTTCCCAATATTCAAGGGAACCATAAGCGAAATAGAAATCTGGATCCTTCGCTTCTTTAATTTCAAGTTCCTTGAATACGATTCGAGCGGAGTCGATTTTATCCATCCAAGTATATAACCTGCCCAGGAATACGGAGATATCTGTATAATCTGGACTTTTAGCTAGGGCTGTTTTTGCTAGATTTACAGCAGCGGGGTAGTTTTTGTTATCAAATGCTTCCTTTCGAGCGGCTTGGAACAATTCATCCGAATTCAAATTGCTTTCTTGAGCACATAGCTCTTGTGTTCCAAAACTCAAAACAAAGACTAGAATAGTTAATAGTTGCGTTTTTAAATTCATAAGTAGATTGACTCGATAGAGAACAAAGGTAACCTCTTTAAGTGGATTTATGTCTAAACAAATAGATTTTTGGCTAAAAAAATTATCCCAAAATGTGAACATAACAATAAGTTTTGGGGTTTGGTTTGTTTTATTTTTCTTTAGGGAATAAATTAACCATCAAATTAATGATTAAAGGATGAACCTAGAATTGATCATAAAAGGAGCGCTTGTTGGCGGGATGTTTCTGCTAGCCTTTCTAAATTTTAGTAATGCCATCCGGGTAAATCGAAAAGCTAACCTATGGTTTGGCTTATTTGTGTTACTATGGTCAACATTCTGGTTGGATGAATTGATCTTTCCGGATAATCAATTCACTAACTATTCAGCTTATATCCTGTTCCGTACTGTTCAGTTTTTTGTTCCCTTGAGCTTCCTTATAAGTGTATATTATTATACAAACCCTCAGTATAATTGGAAAGCGAAGGATAGTTTGTTATTTCTATTACCCGTAGCTTTTCTGTCCGTCCTAATCCTTGGAAAGGGCAATCCCCAAGGGTTCTACAAACCGATATTGATGATGTTGTTTTTTATTCAAGCCTTGTTGTGTACGGTTTTGGCCTATCTCAAAGTGCGGAAGCATCAGAAAGTTATCCAGTCGTTTTCTTCAAATACCATGAATATTGATTTGAGATGGATAAAGTACATTATATACTGTTGCATCATTTCTTCGGTCCTGATTTTAATCTATAACCTATTATTTCCTGAAACTAACCTCAATATCATCATCAATCTATTTTTCATGGGCGTGCTCTATTTAGTTGCATTTTATTCCATGCGTCAAGGAGAGATTTATCCTAAAGGAATAGATGTAGAGGAAACATTGGATATTTCCGATGAGATAGAAGGGGAGCAATCTGAGCATAAAATTAAATTATTGTCAGATGAAGATTTGATCCTTTACAAAGAAAAATTAAGTCAATTGATGATCCAAGAGGAATTGTTTTTAGATAGTGAACTCAATTTATTGAAATTGGCAAATCGCCTAGGGATAACTGTACATCAATTATCTTACATTATTAATTCTGGATTTGGAATGAATTTCTTTCAATACATCAATCGGTATCGGGTAGATAAAGCGAAAGAACTATTGGTTGATCAAACCATGATACCCTATAACATGATTTCAATTGGGTATGCTTCAGGTTTTAATTCCAAGACAGCCTTCAACACAGTTTTCAAAAATATGACCGGACTGACTCCAACTGAGTTCAGAAATTCTCGAAAATAAGGGTTTGCTCCTGTTAAGTTGGTGCCAATTTATAAACTTGAACACGTAAGTGTTAGAAAATAAAGGTTTTAAGTAGTTGAGCTGATTTGTTGTTCTGATCTATAAGTCAAGACATTTTCAGCTTAGTAATCGACTAATTTGGCCCTTGAACATAATTGTATTAAGGGTAAAGAAATTAGTATGAAATATTATCAAGAAATCGCTATCAATGCAGATCTAGAATTAATTCAAGAATTGTTGATCCGTCATCACCATATAAAAGTTTGGGAAAGGGGATTTGAGATGTTCAAGGATTTGATAGTGGACGACAAGGAAAGCTGTATAATCCATTGGGATATCGAGAAAAACATAGATTATACCTATCGGCTGAAGGAAAATATTTTGGGAACGAAATTGGGCCTAGAAGCGAATGGTTTGGAGGAAGATTTGGATGGATTGGAAATTCAGTTGTATATGCAAAAGGCATTAAAGGGGATAAAAGAAAGAGCAGAGGAAAATTAATTCTTCTGCTCTAATGTTTAGTTCAATCAAATAGAATCTTTATTACGGTTGATAAACCTGAAGGCTAATAAATGATTTCTCTGTATTAGACCTGTAAATTCTTTGTGTATTTTTCTGGTAATCAGATTCTTTGGAGTCATTGTATAGATCCATGAACTTACCAGGGTTGATATCTAGCATAGGGAACCATGATCCTTGAACCTGTACCATGATACGATGGCCTTTTTTGAAGGTGTGAAAGGCATCCGTCAGGTCAAAGTTCAGTTTGGTTGGTTGGTTAGGAACCATAGGTTCAGGTTTCTCTAAACTGTTTCTAAACTTAGCACGGATTGGATCACCCCGCAACAACATTTGGTATCCACCCATCTTGATTTTCTGCGGATTGTCAGCAGGGTCAGCGGCATCGTTTGGATAAACGTCGATGACCTTGACAATAAAATCTGCATCTGTTCCCGAGGTAGAAGCTACTAAATGTACGCCTATACTTCCTGCAATGGTCAAGTCTTCTTTCAAAGGCTCCGATACATAAACCAGTACATCTGGTCTTCTGCTTGCAAATCTTTGGTCCTCTACCATCCAATCATTGCCGAATCTAGTTGTAATTTCTTGGGTAAAAGGCACAGGCTTTTTCGGGTCGTGGGTAAATTCATCAAAGTTATCCCCATCGCTTTTAGCATGTTCAGCTAACTCTCCGTTCGGATTAAAATACAGGTTTTTTGTCTGTAAATCCTTTGGTGGCCATTGATCGAAATTATGCCATTTGTTGGCACCGGTATTGAAAGCCATTACCTGAGGAAGGTCCATCGATCCTTTTCCTTTCAGGTGAAAATTATAGAATTTCAATTCCAGTTCCTGACGGTAGTACTCACCGGTATTGCTGTCCCAATAGATGTTGGCCGAGCGGTCGCCTTTTTGCGATGACCAGCTGCCGTGGTACCAAGGGCCTAAAATCAGGCGGTTGGATGTGTTTTGGCTATGACTCTTGATACCTTGATACACATAAAATGGTCCCCGGATATCTTGCGCATCAAACCATCCACCCACTGTCATAACTGCCGGCGTGATATTCTTTAAATGCGGACGTACGTTTCTGGATTTCCAAAACTCATCGTAAGTTGGATGGTTTCGGTATTCTTCCCAATGGATGTTTTCACCTTTGAAAAAGTTTTTGTTAAGATTGGAAAGCGGTCCCTGGCGTAGCCAGAAGTCATATCCATCGGGCGTATCATACTGCATGTTTCCTGCTGGGTACTTTTTCAGAGGAACGGGTCTCTTTACACCGAAATTGTTTATGAAGTTGATGTTATGAGGCATTAGAAAAGCGCCATTATGCACCATGTCGTCACCTTGCCACAGGTCGGCCATAGGTGCTGATGGCATAGCCGCCTTTAATGCAGGATGGGCATCGATCATGCCGGCAACAACATAAAACCCAGGGTAGGAGCCACCATAAGTACCTACTTTGCCATTGTTGTTCTTGATGTTTTTGACAAGCCAATCGATGCTGTCGTAAGTGTCCATGCTTTCATCCCATTTTTTAGGATCTGATTGATTTGGAGCCATCCAAGTAAATGTACCTTCTGACATAAATCTTCCACGGACATCTTGACGAACGAAGATATACCCTTCGCGAACCAATTCCATGGAAGGTCCAAAGCGGCTGCCAGGGTAATTATCTTCTCCATAAGGAGCGCAGCTATATGGCGTACGCATCATCAGGAAAGGGTATTTTTCTTTTTTGTCCTTTGGACTGTAAACAACAGTAAATAATTTGACGCCGTCGCGCATACTGACCATATACTCCTTCTTGTCATAGTGTTCACGGAAGTATATGGAATCTTGGTTGATTGCTTGCGCAATAGATTGCGAGCAAAAGACGCCGAGCAGGAGAAATAGACTTACTGTCCATTTCGCTAATATTGATCTAGCCATTATTTTAGGTATTTGTCAAACCAAGCTAATAATTCCTTATTGTTGTGGAGCCTATTTTTTGGCTGCGCCATTCCATGGCCTTCATTCGGATAACGAACGAAACGAGTAGGGATACCTACTTTTTTCAATCCGATAAAGAATTCTTCAGCTTGGGTAATTGGAACATCCATATCGTTTTCTCCATGGACAATTAGGGTAGGAGTTTTCACCTTATTGATATGGGCCATTGGGGAGAAGTGCCATAAAAGGCTGTAATTGTCCCAAGGCATGCCATTGAATTCAGTTTCTATCAGATCCGGATAGATCGATGTACCGTAGAAAGAAATTAGGTTGCTGACAGAAGCACTGGTTACTGCAGCTTTGAATCGATCTGTTTGAGTAACCACCCAATTGGTCATAAAGCCACCGTAAGAACCTCCTGTAACTCCCATTCTGTTTTTATCCAAGAAAGGGTATTTTTCAAGGGCATAATCTAATCCTTTCATCAGGTCTAAATAATCCCCGCCGCCCCAAGCTTGGTAAGTACCATCGGAAAATTTCTGTCCATAACCCGTTGAACCTCTTGGATTGATAAAGACTACAGCATATCCTTTTCCAGTCAACACCTCTACGATATCGGTATAGCTATAACCGAAGGCGCCATGTGGACCACCATGAATACGTTGGATAACTGGGATCTTTGTTCCTGCAGGAATGTTAGCTGGATAGGCGATAAATCCTTGGACATTGACGCCATCATGGGATTTGAACCAGAAGCTTTCTTTTTTGGAAAGGTCCTTGTCTTTTAGCCAATTGCTGGATTCGTTAGTCAATTGTGTAATTGTCTTGCCTTCATTATCAGAAATATATACTTCATTTGCTGAATTGAAATCTGACATGGTAAAGGAAATTCTCTTGTTGGAAACATTGACAGCTCCAACGCTAGCTTCCTTATCGATTACCGGCGTGAATGTTTTACCGTCAATATTTCCTTTGTACAAGACACGTTTTCCATGTCTTGGGAATCCAAAGTAAAAATGCTTGCTATCATCCATCCATTCGCCACCGCTTAGTCGTTCGTCCAAATCAGTGGTCAGGCAAGTTACCTCGCCATTAGCAACCTGATATAGGTAAAGCTTTAGGTCTTCTGGGGAACTATCTTTGGTGTTTAACGGGCGGATCGTAGCTGGATAGAGAATGTATTTTCCATCTGGGCTCCAATTTGGGTTATGTTCAGTACCAATGGTATTGGTAATCTGTTTCACATTGGAATTAGAGATGTCGACTATGAACAGGTCATTGTTGTAATTATTATCTGGATCATCGGTGTGGTTTGAAACGTAAGCAATTCTTTTAGAATCTGGTGCCCAGGTCAAAGAATGGCTATCAAACTTGTCATCCGTCAATACCTTTACTGTTCCTGTTGCTACATCCACCAAATGGATTTTTGTAAGTACATTATCAGAGAAAGAAGTCCTGGACTTATAAAGGATCCTTTCGATAACTTTAGGGGCAGCAGGGTCGATTTTGACTTGAGCCTTTTCAGCGTCTGCACCTACATAAGCGATGTACTTTCCATCAGGGCTCCATGCGTAATTCTTCTTTGCAGAGTGGCCCAGGAAATGGTTGCTGGAATACACCGGGGCAACAAATTTTGGACTGTTGTCGCTGTTTGTAATATAGAATATTCCGGCTTGGCCATTGATATTACCACGGAAAGCCAATTTACTGCCATCAGGAGACCATTGAGGGTCGCTGACCTGAGTCGCTACAGTTTCTTTTTTTCCTGATTTTATGTCGAGGATAATTAATTCCGATTGTACTTTATTGGCTTCCAAATTGGTTTTCGCTTGTACGTAAGCTAATTTTTCGCCATTTGGAGATAATGCTTGCCCAGCAATGGAGGGCATAGAGAAACTAGTCTCTTCCGTTATTTTTTGTTGGGCTTGAAGGGAGCTGCCCATGTATACAGCTCCCATCAATAATAGATATTTTAACTTCATATAATTTGTCTTTTTTGATGTTATTTATTTTTATAAAGGTCCCAGTTCACTTCTGCTTGTGGTAGTGGGAACTGGGTAAATACTTTTCCTTTATCATAAGTCGCATCAATTGCTTCACTCATATTAGCATATAATAGACCTGGTCCAGTATAGCGTCTTACGTCTACCCAGCGGTGACCAGCAGGTTCCGCCCAAAGGGAATACCTACGTTGGTATAAGATTTCCTTAAGCAGACTGTTTTTGTCGGTAGGACCAGTGTATTTGCCAATGTTAGCTGCCTCACGGATAATATCGATACTGGCAACAGCATTGGTTGTTTGTCCTAATTGGGCTTGTGCTTCGGCTTTGATCAAGATCAATTCTTCGTTTTTGATAAAAGTTACTGGCAAAGTATTGGTTGGATAGCGATTGTCTTGGTATTCACCTGTTAATGCCACAGTGGAAGTAGTAACTACGAAAGGAGTAGTTAATTTAAAGAACTTCTTGGCAACACGGCTGTCTCCGGGAGTAGCATCGGCGATCAATCCAGGATTTACAACCCTAAGGTTTCCTGGGTTAGGGATGTTTAAGGCCATGAACAAAGGATTGTTCAGGTCAGCACCGCTACTGAAAGTGTGCTTTGGCCCTTCTTCTAGATTTCCGTTTTCAGCGATGAAAGAACCTGATAGTGCATCTAGTGCTCCTTGCCAATCTTTGCGATAGATCGCCAGACGTGCGGAAATGGCCCGGTTGACCTTGGCCAAGCCTGCAGGGTTGTTGTAACCCGAGAATCCTGTGCTTAGTTTAAAAGGAAGGGTAGTGCCTGCCTTCTTTAGGTCTTCGAAACCTGCATCCAGTTGTCCTTTAATATAGGTTAAGGCTTCATCATAGGAAACAAAAGGGCCAGGGTTCAATTCATCCTTAACATCCACGCGAATACCATTTTGGTAAAGCCAGTTGGCAGGGATCATATATTGGTAGCCCATAATGGTTTTTGCAAATCCTGAAACAGCAGCTTTCTCTGTTTCGTTCATTTTGTCGGTATTGGCCAAGGCATCCAAAATCAGGTTTGCCTGATTGATGGCTCCGTAAGGAGAGGCATAAGAACCACCGCCAGTTGTTCCATAGCCGAAGACATTGGAGTTTAGACTGTAGTCGTTAAGGCCTAACCATTCGGTCATGTTGCGGGTATCCGAAGAGTTCAATAACCAGATTTCACGACCTAAGCTGGCCCAACCATTCGTTACGTTGGAAACATAATCGCGGTGCCTGGATTCTAAGCCCGTTACTAAATATTGGATCTGTTGTGGAGTAGCATTGTTATTGACCGAAGCAACCGATGGGTTGTTAGGATCTATCATGGACTCAATGTCAAATGGGTTGCAAGAAGCAAGCAGGCAAACTGACGAGAGCATGAATATCGTATTTTTTAATGTTGTCGTTTTCATGATAATAAGGTTAAAAATCTAGGCTAAGGTTTAAGAAAAATCTGCGTGCACTTGGGTAAGGACCAACATCGATGTTGTTGGCAAGACCATTTCCAAATGTTGAAGTTTCAGGATCATAACCCGAATATTTGCTTATCATTACTAGGTTGTTGCCCGAGATACCTGCTCTAAAGCGTTGAACTTTGTTTTTGAACAATCTTTGGGTAACCTCAGTTGGCATGCTATAGTATAAACCAACCTCTCTTAATTTGATGTATGAAGCATCTTCTACGAATCGACCGGCATTGTTGAATGGTTCTGGTTCTCTTTGTTTACCATTCGGGATACCATCACCGTTTCTATCACCGAACCAATCTTTTGAGTTACCACCTTCATCTAAGTTTAGGTTAGTTAAGTTGACATTGTAGCCACCTTTTTTCCAATCAAACAAGAAAGAGAAGTCAAAGTTTTTGTAGATGGTCAAGTTGTTGCTGAAACTCATGTTGAATTTCGGTTGGGAGTTGCCCCAAACCGTGTATTCACCTGGGTTGATCTGTGGAGTACCAACGATAGTTCCTAACTTTTCGCCTTCTTTCATCAGGAATGTTCCATAACTAACGCCGAATCCGCCAGTGGTGTAGGTCGGGATTCCTAATTTACTGATGGTAATATCGTTTTTCCAGAACATCAATCTACTGTTCCATTTAAAGTTTTCCCTTTCGAATGGAGTACCGGACAGGCTCAGCTCGATACCTTTGTTGCTCAGTTCAGCTAGGTTGCTGGAAGTTGAAGTAAATCCCGAAGAAGGTGAAAGGTTCAATGGCTGGATATTGTTTGCCGTATTTTTGATGTAATAAGTCGCTTCCAAAGAAAGTCTATTTTTCAAAATTCCGACATCCACACCGAATTCCAATTCTTTAGCGGTTTCAGGAAGGATGTTCACATTTCCTACAGTGGTTGAAAGGGATGAACCTAATAATCCACCAATGTTCACACCAACCAAAGAGGAGTAAGTTGCACCGAAGGCTACTGGACCAGCAGTCTCGCCATAGGCAACCCTTGGTTTCAATTGAGAAATGAAGTGGTCTCTTAGGAAGTCGAAGCTTGTTAAGTTCATCGCTAAGGATGCCTTAGGGAATGCAAATAATTTATTTGGATTGCCATTTAAAGAGGATTTATCAAAACGGACACCCAGGGTACCTATGATCTTATCTTCAAAGTTTGCTTCCTGTTGTAAGAAGATACCAGCTTCCTGAGTTCTCATAAAGAACTGGTTGAAGATAGTCTGAACAGCAGCTTGTTTAACATTTTTCTGAAGCGGCGCCAAACCTTGACCTCTTACAAAAAGCAAGTCATCTTTGAAATCCAATCTCACCATACCTACCTGAGAATTCATGTTCACACGTTTCAGGTTGAAGTTGTAAACCAGGGCAGCCTGTAAGTTTGTGTTGAAACTCTCTTGCTTGCCGTTCATGATATCCCCAGGATTGGCAATACTACGTTGGTATTGTAAATCTTCTGGCAGGTGGATATTTGTCGTGTTCTGTAAATAATCTAGACCACCGTTCAATACGAATTTCATATAACTGCTTTCCCCTTTGAATAGATCTATTCCTAGGTTGAAAGAACTGATGGATCTGTTTACCAAGGAGTTGTTGGTAGATTTATCAGTTAGGGCAATAGGATTTTCAGTAAAGTATGGATTGTCAGGGTAAGTGCCATCAGGACGTTGTCTCAGATCGTAATAGTTTGGCGTTGCAGCGATAGCATAGCCAATACTCGCTCCGGTTCTGTTTTGGTTACCAGTAAAACCGCGGTCGGTATTCGAACGGATATAGCTGGAATTTACAGACAATTGGATAGCATTTGTGATCTTTTGGTCAATGTTTGCACGCACGGTATACCTCTGGAATCCGGTGTTTTTAATCAAGCCGTTTTCATCATTGATACCACCTGCAACAAAGAATTTTGTTTTTTCTGTACCACCAGAAACATTTAGACGCGTGTTGCTTGAAAAGCGCTGATGATCATAGAAGTAATCTTCATAGTTCACAAAGCTATTGTTTGCTTTAGCTTCACGGAATCTTTCCAGTTCAAGGTTTCTTCGGTTTGTTTGGCTTTGGGTGGTACCCCCATAGAAGTAATTAATTTTTTCTTCTGACCAATCATCATAGCCCAGAAGTTTAAGTGGAGTCGTTAGACCAAAGTCTTCGGAGATCGAAACTTTAGTACGGCCTTCTTTACCTTTTTTGGTCGTAATAATGATAACCCCAGCATTGGCACGGGTTCCGTAAATCGCAGCGGCTGAAGGACCTTTAAGGATTTCGATATTTTCGATTTCATCAGGGTTAATGTCGGCAAGTCGGTTTGAGCCATCATCTTGTGTTGAGTTACCAGCGCCATTTACAGTCGCTCTACCGGTTGATTGGGTAGAGTTGTTCACATAGACCCCATCCAAGATAATCAAAGGTTGAGAGGCACCAACAAGGCTCGAAAGCCCTCTTAACTGTATGGACATACCACCACCTGGCGCTCCAGAGTTAGAACGGATGTTTGCACCCGTAACTTTACCGTACAGTGCTGCATCGGTCGTTTGAGGTTTGGTCACACCAGTCAGTTCAGCGGCATTCACCGAGCTAACAGCATTTGCTAAGTTTTTTCTTTTGATAGAGGAAGCCAAACCGGTAACAACGACCTCATTTAAGGTATTGTTCATGTTTTCCTGCATCTTGATGACAAGGTTGTTGCTTGCAGCAGAGACCTGGACTTCTTGATCTTCAAAGCCTACCATGGTAAAGAGGATGGTAGCAGGAAGTTTTGGGGCATTGATGGAGAAATTTCCATTGTTGTCAGAGACACCACCAATTCGGGTATCTTTAATCCTTACACTGACATTAGAGAGTGCTGAACCTGAAAGTTCATCAACCACCTTTCCTGAGATGGTTGTCTGGGCATAAGTCATCTGAACAAGACTAAGCCAAAAGAAAAGCACATAGAGCAGCTTATGTTTCTTCATAAGATTGATTAATTAGGGTTAGTTTTTAGGTTAAAAAAGTAATAATTACTAGAATATTTTTCTAGATGAAGGCTACGGCTAAATTCGGTTTGTTAAGGTCTCAGGCGGTAAAACTAATTTAATTGGAACAGCTTTACAATTTAGAATTATTGTTGTCACTACTTTGTTACCAATACATTGCTGGTTATCAATATTTTTACAGAAAACGAAATTAATTGGCAAATAATTAAAGATTTAGCAATTTTATTTAAAAGTCCATAAATATTGTAGACTTTGTAAAAGATGCCATTTCTCGTTCTAAAGGGAATAAATCAGTATGACCCCCCATTAACCATTGTTGAAAATTGATGATAAAATCACCAAATCTTTCTTAATCCAAAAATAAATTTTTAGGAAAACACTTGTGAATAATTTCGCTATTGATAATTGGTAGTTAATTTTCGGGAATAGGGCTTGTTAGATAGTTGCTTTCTATGAAATGAATATTAAGGGATTTGTCCAGGTGTTGAATGCGCAGGATTTTTCTCAAAAGAAGGTTGTCAGCAAGAATGCCTATACACTTCTGTTGAAATTAAAGAATACCGAAGAAGAATAGTAAAGGGTATGAAATAAAAAATGAGCTGTCCATCTCGACAGCTCATTTTTTCAGAGACAATTAATTTTCTTGGTAGCCACCATAATATTTAACTGGGCTCCAAGCAGGAATCACCTCCAGTTTTTCTTTGCTGAAAGCTTTGAACTGATCATCTGCATATACTATTTTTCCATCTACGATGGTTAAGTTAGCTTTTAGTTTCTTGATATCATCTTCAGGAATGGTAAAATAATCCTGGTCCAAAATGATCAAATCAGCAAAATAACCTGGCTTTAACAAGCCTTTTTCATTGCTTTGTTTGATGAGGTCATAGCCACCTTTTGTCATCAGCTCAAGTGCCAGTGTCCGGTCCAATCTATTTTTCTTTTGTAGGATTTCGGTATTTCCGACCGTCTTTCCAGAGACCAACCAATGGATTGCCAACCATGGATTGAAAGAAGAGACCCTGGTGGCATCGGTGCCTAATCCGACTGGGATTCCCATTTCTAGGATTTTATGGATAGGTGGCGCTTGGTTAGCAGCCTTCTTGCCGTACCTTCTGATAAAATTCTCACCTTGGAAAGACATCCTGTTTTGAATGGCAATCCCTCCGTTTAATGCCTTGATCCTTTTTAGGTTGGCATCACTTACCGTTTCTGCATGGTCAAAAAACCAAACAAGGTCACCCAAAGGAATTTCCTCATTTACGGCTTCGATTACATCCAACATCCTTCCAATGGTTTCATCATAAGTGGCATGCAATCTAAACGGCCATTTATTGTTCACCAACAATCGGATTACAGGCAACAATTGAGTTTCCATGGATTCTGGTAACTCCGGTCTGGGGAAAAGGAAGTTCTCAAAATCTCCCGCATCAGAGACGATATTCTCACCGGCGCCAGCTACATAATAATCTTTGGGAACCGCTGTTGCTTTTGGGTGGATGCCCACATCAACCATACCTACCCATTTGGTATAGTCATTCAGCTCTTCACCTTTTTTCTGGGCGAAAAGATAATGTGGAAGTCGAATGCTGATTTTTCCTTCATCATTCAATTTATCGGTGATGCTATAATCATCCGGATAGTTTTGGAAACCACCTCCAGCATCCATAACAGAAGTGATTCCTAGGCGATTCAATTCTGTCATGTAGAGCAAGGTTGAATTTATCTTTTCCGCATCACTCAGTTCAGGCAGTTTGGAAAGGGTAGAGTATAAGATAAAAGCATTGGGTTCTGCAAATAACATCCCAGTTGGATTTCCATGTTTATCTTTCTCTATTAAGCCTCCAGGAGGATTTTCACTTTCGGAGTTAAGTTTCAGAGCTGCAACACCTGCCTTGTTTAAATATACTTTTCCATAAAGATAAAGGACAAAAGTCGGTACATCGCCGGTCGCTTCATTGATTTCCTCAAGGGTAGGAAAGCGTTCTTCCTTAAACTGATTCGGAGACCAACCACCAACAACTCGTACCCATTGACCTTTTGGAGTCCGTTCGGCTTGTTCCTTTAAACATCCGAAGTGCTTTTTCCAGACTGCTCACTCCATCCCAGCGCAATTCGCTGTTGTAGAATCTGCCAGCTCGGATCACATGAGAATGGGAGTCAAAAAGGCCAGGTATTACTGTTTTCCCTTTGGCATCTATTGTCTTGCTGGATTTTCCTTTCAGCTTATTGATTTCAGCATTGCTGCCTAGGGCCATAATCTTATTGCCTTTGATTGCGATCGCTTCAGAAGTTGGATTAGCTTTGTCCATGCTATGGACTTTGGCGTTATGGATAATAATATCTGCCTTCCCTTGTGCCGATAGTTGCGAACTGCAAAAAACAGCAAGAATAATAGTGGAGGCAAGTGTGATGTAGTGATTGAATTTTCTCATGATAGATATGTTTAAAGAACTAACTGCTTGCAATTTTTGCTTTTGAAAAAAACAGGCTGTAATAGATTAGGACCAATGTTGCCGGAATCAGCAGGACCACTAAGCCATATTTTGCCGAAAGCAAGGCTCCTGAGATACAGCCAATCAAGAAACCGACAATTAATATGAGCATCCTCCAGAAACTTTTTCTGGCATCAACATCTTTTTCCTTGCCCATAAAAGCATGACAAAAATCCAATGTTGCCTTAGTCACATTTCCAGTCATCACTGTCGTTGGTCCAAAAGTAGATTTACCATATAGTTTATTGATGGCGTTTTTAATACCTAAAGCAAACACCACAACCAGCACTATTCCGAAATTCACTAACGATTCAATGGGATAATCTTTACCGATGAAATGAGCTAAAAGCCCCGAAAAAGCTAATATGGTACCCATTACTAAATAAAGAGTCCGTTCATTATTGATTTTGCTGTTAAGGTATCCCGTAAAATAAACAGCAACAATAAATACAGGAAAGGTCAGTAAAATCCTGTAATCAGAAAGTTGTGGATTGTGGATCAACTTATTGGCAAAGACGACAAAGTTTCCCGTCACATGGGCAGAAAAAACTTCATTTCCAGAAGTGAATGTTGCGGTATCGGCATAGCCGGCAACAAATACCAAAAGAAAATTAGCGATGATTTTTGAAATGTTGTTTTCCATGTTTTTTAATGTAGATAGTTGTTTATGATCCAGTAGTCCACTGATTTGGTTCCTGCTCCAAATAGTACCAACAACAAGAGAGAAAGACTGTACATAAAGGGCACATCCCTTTCTACCACGCTATCTTTCCTATGGATGACAAAGTATCCAATAGCCGTGATCATTAATGCTGGCAGCATAACTAAGCGGGTACCAAGCCCTATGACTCCTAATAGTGGAAGATATAGGGTGGCGAATACTGAAATTAAATTATTCAGTTTTTGAGGTAAACCCAAAGGATTTGGGGTGTCGTGATGGCTGTCCGTTTTCTTAAGACCATGTACTCGCATCAGTTCGATCATCAATAACACCCTGAACCCAAGGAATACCCAATTGTTAAATTCTGATCCTAAATCAGAGAATAATAGTTTGGTTATTAGCTCTTGCATGGATATTTGTTAAAATGAAAAACAAGAACAGCCTAATGTACCCCAGAAAGACGTGTAATTATTTACTGGGACATTGCTCATCCTAGCCACATTATGGTTATGACCATGCACGTTGCATGAGCCAATACATGCATGTATGTACTGTGCTTGGGCTTGGGCCATAGCCTTTGCTTTCGCCGATTTCACATCGCTGCTATTCTTATTGAGGCTTGAAAGTTCAAGATTGTTAGATCCTGGGAAATAGCCATTGTAGTTTTTAGTCGGCGACCAATCCGGTAAAATTGGAAGGGCAGGAGGGGCTTCGTTGTGGAAATCACCCTTTGCATAGACGATCTTACCCCCAACAACGGTCAGGTCGGCTTCGATATCTTTGATTTCTTCTTCCTGAACATTGAAATAATCACGGTCCAAAACAACCAAGTCTCCTAATTGGCCAACTTTGATCTCTCCCTTTTTACCTTGTTCGTTTGAGAACCAAGACCCACCTTTGGTATATAGTTCAAGAGCGGTTTGACGGTCCAAAATGGTTTGATCGGAATAGATTTTCTGTCCACCTACTGTTTTCCCGGCAGCTAACCAGTATAGGCCAATCCATGGATTATAACTTGCAACACGAGTGGCATCAGTACCTCCGGCTACAGGAATACCCATCTCCAACATCTTTTTCACCGGCGGGGTATGTTCCGCTGCATCTTTGCCATATCGTTCGGTAAAATATTCCCCTTGATAGGCCATTCTGTGCTGAATCGCAATACCTCCACCTAAAGCTTTGACACGTTCAATGTTTTGTTCGGTGATGGTCTCTGCATGGTCAAAAATCCAGTGCAATCCATCAAAAGGAACTTCCTTATTTACTTTTTCAAAGACATTTAAGAATCTATTGATACTCTCGTTATAGGTCGCATGTAACCTGAATGGCCATCTGTTGGTAACCAGAAGCTTCACTACTTTTTCCAGCTCTTCTTCCATGGATTCTGGAAGGTCAGGCCTTGGTTGCAAAAAGTCTTCGAAGTCGGCAGCAGAATATACCAACATTTCGCCAGCACCATTATGCCTATATTTATCATCCCCTTGGAAAAGCTTTACACTGTCTATCCAGCCTTGAAAATCTTGGTACTCCTCTTTAGGTTTCTGTGTGAATAGGTTGTATGCTATCCTTACGGTCAGTTCATCTTCATCCCTTAAGGTTTCGATGACTTTATAATCATCCGGATAATTTTGTGAGCCACCGCCAGCATCGATTACACTGGTAATCCCAAAGCGATTCAATTCACGCATAAAATGTCTTGTAGAATTTAAGGACTCCTCAAAGCCTAATTTTGGACCTTTACCCAATGTCGCGTACAAGATAGTCGCATTTGGGGTCGCTAGGATCAAACCTGTTGGATTGCCACTGGCATCCTTTTGGATTTCTCCTCCCGGAGGGTTAGGCGTGTTTTTATCATAACCGACTGCACGTAGGGCAGCGGCATTCAAAAATGCCCGGTCATATAAATGAAGGATAAAAACAGGGGTATCAGGAGCGATGGCATTGATCTCTTCCAAGGAAGGCATCCTTTTCTCCGCAAACTGTTGCTCTGTCCAACCGCCTACAACTCTGACCCATTGTGGACTCGGTGTGATATCCACCTGTTCCTTAAGCATTCTCAAGGCATCAGCCAAAGATGGTACCCCATCCCAACGCAGTTCCAGGTTGTAGTTCAGTCCACCGCGAATTAAGTGGGTATGCGAATCGTTGATTCCCGGAATAACCGTCCTTTGCTGCAGGTCCACAAGTTTTGTCTTGTTGTCCGAAAACTCCATCACTTCCTTGTCGGTACCAACTGCAATAAATTTATCGTCCTTTATAGCCACTGCATTGGCTAACTGGTTTTCTTTATCTAAAGTATTAATCTTTCCATTATATAATATTATGTCTGCTTTCATGATTATTTATTTTTAAAAATTATACTTCTAAAATGAATATTGAATTCCCAATGCAGCTGAGAACAGGTCTACAGCATCGGATTCCTGTAAGAATTGATCGGTTTTGAAATAGGCAAAGTCACCCATGAGAACAAGCTTTTCTTTGAGATGGTACTGAGGGCTGACCTGAAATTGGCTACCTATGTTTCTCGATTCCTGATTTAGACTTTTTATCAAAGGATTTCCACCTACATCATATACGGCATCTTCACTCGAGTTCCTCCAGAAATAAATGTATTCTAAGGAAACTGTAAGGTCCTTGATCGGATTGATTTTGCTATATAGATGGATGTTGGTTAAGTTTTTAGGACCGATGATCGGACTTAAACCAAAATAGGCTCCTTTTGGATAGATGGGGTCGAAAGTATTCAGTGTTTGATCTGTTGAATCCTTGTCACCGCTGATGTATTGCGCTTTCAAGCCTAAAATTGGTTTCCAATCTAGTTCCGCAAACTTATACGTGATATGGGCTGAGGCTGTAGAGGAATTGATCTGTTCCCCTGAATTAGCCTTCCCCCATTGAAGGAGCGCCTCCAGGTCATAAGTGAAGTTTGAGGTGCCTTCCCATATCCGAAGCCCTAAAGAGTGCTTCTTGGTTTCATAACTATTTAGGTTGATCACTTCCTGTTTTCTATGGATACCTAAATAGTATAGGTCAAAATTCTGGATCACAGGAACATGATGCTTAACCGCATATATCCCCCAAAGCACATTGTTCTGATTTAAGAATCTATCGTTAAAGAAACCGGTCTTGGCTTGAACGTATGTAGAAAGAAAAGCATCAACCGACAGGTCATTTTGCTCATATTTAACCTTGATGGCATCAAACGACTGCCTGTTGTTAGGTCCCTCCCGAACGGAAATAATCCTTTGCGAACCATATTGCAGCTCCTGTCTTCCTACTGTCGCTGAAATCTTTTTCGAGTCATTGATTTTATGGGAATAATTATAGTACGCTTGATGTAGATCCAAAACATTTTCATCGACGGGGGATACCGGTTTAGGAATTCCATTCGCCAATCCACTTTGGAACTCAACCTTGAATTGATGGGATGCACCTACATTTATGGAGGCATTCCATAAAAATCGGGTCAATAAATAATCGGAATCATTTCCCTTTTTCCAATTTTGATTGTTGAAATGAAAATATTGCACGCGGATATCTCCTCCCTGTTTGAAATTGATTTTGTTTGATCGTTCTATGGAATCTTGCTGTTGGGAAAAACCAAAAACTGGAATTAATGATATGATTGAAATAAAAATATATCTGCTAATAGTCATTCGCCAGTTTTTGGTTTTGTTCATCTTCTACCTTAAAATAATAGGGTTAGAGGATTAATTGTTTTTATTAAGCATGTGTTTCGCATAGTGCACACCTAAACCGTATGATCCTGCTCTTTGCTTGATTAAGTTGTTTACAGGTTCGTAAGTTTCTTGACGTGCCCAATCTCTCTGTAGTTCCAATACATATTGAACAGCTGTGATCGGAATTACACCAGCTTGTTGCATGCGAACTAATGACATGTTATGGGCTTCAGGTGTAATGTCACCACAGGCATCAGTAACCACATATACTTCGTAACCTTCCTCAATTGCAGAAAGTGCGGGCATAGCGATACATACGCTGGTCCACAGACCAGCCAATACCAATCTTTTCTTTCCTGTAGCTACGATGGCGTCGTGGGCATTTTGGTCTTCCCAAGTGTTCATGGTGGTACGGTCGATATAAGGATGGGTTGCTTGCGGATATACATCTTCGATTTCAGGGAAAACGGGACCCGAGAATGTTTCTTCGGCTACAGTAGTTACGATGGTAGGGACATTGAAGATTTTAGATCCTCCGGCTAGCAAGGCTACATGGGCGCGCAACTGCATCATGGGGATGGATGAAGTTGCAAAAGCCATTTGTCCTTCATGGTCGATCAACACTAAAGCATGGTTGTCTGGTGTCAGAAGTGATTTTGCTGGGGTTGGATTTTTGGATGTCATGGTCTTTGTAATTAAATAGTGAAAAAAATATTTAGTTAATTAGTTTCGCGGATATTAAAATAATGTTTAAAACCTAAAACATATTTCAAAGGTATTTCCTGAATGATAACCATCCATTGATTTATGTTAATAAATTTAAAAAGAACAATTAAATGTTTAACCATCTAATTTCTAGTTTGTTTTCACAATTAATGTTAAATTATTAACAGCAGAGCAGGGATGCGCCCTTTGCTTTTAGCAAGGTTTTAAAAGAAAATTCTAACGGAAATCTTAAAAAGTTGAAAAAAATATTAAAGTTATTAACCAAAAATTAGGCCTTTTGGATAAAATATTATCAATATTTAAGGGGCTGAACATAGGGTAGGAATCGCAAGGTCAATCCAAAACAGCAATCTTTGCCTTCTTTCCAGCTAAAATCCATAATTTGCTTCTTGTTATTGCAGCTGTTTTTTTACCGGTCGTAATCAGAATTCTATTTCCATGTATAAAATTGAAACGCTTACCCAATCCGATCGAGGACATACCCTTCACCACAATTCCGTTTTCAACTTCAATAATGAATGGATCGTTTTCGACGCAAGGAACGACGATACAAAAATTGGGGAATGTACCGAAATTGGAATGGTCAATGTTAATTCCAAGGAGGAGAGAATCATATACCAGACCATGAACCCAAATCAGTATGGTCCAGGGGTAGGAGCAGCCTCTTTTCATCCGCATGAAAACCGTGTGATCTTTATTCATGGATTACCTGAGGCCAATGCGGAAATACCTTATGCAATGACCCGTCGTTTTGGTATGATGGTCGATCTTGACCATGACAACCGCGCATATCCAGCAGACTCAAGGGATATCCAAAAGCCGTTTTCAAAAGGAAGCCTAAGGGGTGGAACGCATTCGCATTGCTGGAGTCCCAACGGAGAAATGCTCAGTTTCACCTATAATGACGAATTTATTGATCCTGATTTAAGGACCGTTGGAGTAATGTTTCAAAAGAGCTCTGTAGAAAAAGTTGAACCAATTCCTGGGAATATCCAAGGGATCTATTTTTCCAGCCTTGTAGCGCGAGTGGTACCAAAGGCCATCCCAGGCTCGGATCAGATCGTAAAAGCATTTGATGAATGTTGGTTAAAAGATGATGTCTTGGCATTTCAAGGTAATACGTTAAATAAGGAAGGTAAGCAGATAACCGAAATCTATACCGTTGAAATAAATACTGATCTTTTGCTCAAGGGCTCTGTTAATAATGATAACATTTCGGATTATCCAATAGTACCTCAAGATATAGAAGCTGTTAGGATCACGAGATCGGAGAAAGGCTTGTCAAATTTCAGGCATTGGCTAAGAGCAAGTTCAGATGGAAGAACCATTTATGCATTGGCTAAAGATAATCAGGATAAGAATCAGATCATTCAATGTGAAATTCCTTCAGGGAAACTGACCTATCTTAGCGATTTTGATTTTTCGGTTGCATCAGCTATCAATCTTGATCCAAAAGGAGACCGGATTACTTTTATTGCTAATAATAATGTTTACCTCTTCCATTTGAAGCAGGCCAAATTGGATAAACTTACCGATTTCAATGAAGAGGACCTTCCTATTCAAGGAATCCCTAACTTCTCTAGGGACGGTAGCATCATCGCATTTAATCAATTTGTGGCAAATAACGGCCAACAGAATCTACAGATCAAATTGATTTACTTAAAATAGAGCGTACGTTTAAACATGAATATCCGTCAATAACCGAAGGTTTTTGTAATTTAGGGATGTTCATCACCCTAAGGAAATTAATACATGGTCGATCAAGACAATATAGACGAAAGAGAATTGCTTTTGCAATTGCAAGCTGGGAATCGTATTGCTTTTGAAAAACTATACCATAGGTACGCTGAAAAACTTACGATAAAACTTCTGCAACTCGTGAAATCAGAAGATCTTGCCCAAGATCTATTACAGGATATCTTTCTGAAAATTTGGCAGATCAGAACAGAATTAAAGGAAGAAAAATCTTTTGGCGCCTTGCTCTATACCATGGCGACCAATCAATCGCGGAACGCATTTAGGAGTTCAATTCGAGAGCAGAATCGCATTTCTCAATTGAATACCGGAGAATTCTACTCGCACGTGGAGGAGAACTTACAGTTTGAAGAAACGAATAAAATATTTGAAGAAGCGCTATCTGCTTTGACGCCTTGACAAAGAGAAGTATATGTACTCCATAAGCTGGAAGGTAAAAGCTATAAAGAAATAAGTGAACAACTTCAGATCAGCCATTCCGCAATCAACCAACATTTGCAGATTGCTAATAAGCAGATCCGTTTATTCCTGCAAAGTAGGCTTCCTCAGCTCCTTTTATTCTTGGTTCCCTTTGTCTCAGGCAATTATTTTCGCTAAAAACCTAAAATTATCTATTTGATAATCAGGTCTATATAAATTATTTCAGTTTTTTTATAAAACTATACTGTTACTTTTTTGGTATTCGGTGTATTCTAAGTATAGTCCACTAACTATTAATAAAGCCAATTTTAAAATCCGATATGGAAAAGAAAGAACAATATCGTGTTTTGTTCCATAAGTATATTAACGATACTTTGGAAAAGGATGATCTAGACCTGTTGACATCCATGATTGACTCTGAAGAATATGAGGAGGAAATGGATGCTTGTTTTCGGGAATATTTCCAGTTTTCCGAGAATGAGAAGGATCAAGAAAACCTGAAGATCAAATCTGTTCCAATTGTGGAAGAAACCTGGAAGCAATTGAACCTAAAAATCAATGAAGAACATCGTGTAATAGAATTTCCTAAGCACCGAATTTCACCATTTTTGAAGTATGCTGCTGCTGTACTATTACTGTTGAGCATTTCAACGGTTTGGTACTATATGTACAATGAAGCGAAAGTATCATCACAGGAACAGGTTGCCTCAGCAGATATCCTCCCAGGAACCAATCGCGCAACTTTAACCCTTTCCAATGGAAATGCCATTGCTTTAAGTGAAGCACAGGAAGGACTTATGGTCTCAGCAGATCAAATGACCTATGCTGATGGGACAACCATTATGAAAACTCCGGAAGTACAGTTGGCAACCATTAGCACCCCGCGATCAGGTCAATATCAAGTGACTTTGCCCGATGGCTCTAAAGCCTGGTTAAATGCTGCTTCATCCATTAATTATCCAACCCAATTTATCGGAGAAAGCAGACAGGTAAAAATTACGGGTGAAGTATATTTTGAAATTACGAGAAACCCAAAGCAACCATTTATCGTTCAATCTAATAAGCAAGTCGTAAAAGTTTTGGGAACCTCCTTTAATATCAATGCTTATGGTGATAAAGGGCAGGTGCTCACCACTTTGGTCGAAGGTAGCGTCGAAGTGAGCTCTGCTCAGAACAAAGCAGTTGTTAAGATTAAACCAGGTCAACAAGCTATTCTTTCCAATAATGGAGAATTGCAAACTAGGGTAGTTGATACAGATGAGTATGCTTCCTGGAAGGATGGTATCTATATGATCAATAACCTAAGTCTGGAAGATTTTGGAAAGAAAATCGAACGCTGGTATGATGTTGAAGTAGATATGGGACCTTATAAAGATCAAAAACTCTCGGCTACCATCAGAAGGGATGTGAAATTAAATGAGGTTTTAGAAGCAATTGAATTAAATACCAAGATTAAATTTAAAGTAAAAGACAGGAAAGTAACTGCATATAAATAGGATTCAATCTATTGTTTGACATTACAAAAAGCTGCCGAGGTGCTGAAGACACCTCTGGCAGTAATGCCTGAAAAAATAAAAGTATAGCTAACTATTTTTTAAACAGACAGTACAAACTTAATCATTAGACTGGATTTTACAATTTAAGTCCGTCTTGATTATGGAATGTATTGTTCATTATGATGTACCGATGAGCAATAAAAAACATGTTTTTTTATTAAAAATGAAACTGACCATTTTTCTATTTTTATTTTCCATGCTAGGGGTCATGGCAAAATCTAATGCACAGAAAGTCAATTTGGACCTCAAAAATGCCACCTTCAAGAAAGCATTTTTAGAGCTTACCAAACAGACAGGCTATATCTTTGTGTTTGAGGATGGCGTCATAAATCCGGATTGGAAAATTAACCTAAAAGTTTCGAACAAGGAATTTTCAGAGGTAATGCCTGAGTTACTTGAGAACAAACCACTGCAATTCAAGAGAAGTGGAAAATCAATTTCTATTTCATTAAAGCCAGTAAGCCAAGTCAATCCTTCAATAGCTCCGCAGGTCAATGAAAGCCAAGAGCAAGAGACCATTACTGGTCAGGTATTAAATGAAAAAGGAGAAAAGCTGATTGGGGCCACCATCATTAATCTTCGTACAAAGAAAAACTATTCTACGGATGCGCAGGGCAGTTTTACCATCGATGATGCACAAGCGACGGATATTTTGGAAATCTCGTATTTGGGCTATGAAAAAAGGCAGCTCCAATTGGATGGGAAATCATTCTACTCTGTGCAATTGAATCCCAAACCAGAAAGCATCGGCGAGGTGACGGTTGTCAATACTGGTTTTCAAACCATTTCTAAAGAAAGATCCACAGGTTCCTATGGTACGGTATCCAAGGCACAATTGGAGAAACCTTCTACCAATATATCCCAACGATTGATCGGGACAGTCCCTGGAATGCAAGCTAGATCTGTAGATGATAAGGGTAATCCAAAACTCGAGATCCGTGGCCAATCCAGCTTGATGGCTAACGCGTCTCCATTGGTTGTGGTAGATGGGTTTCCGATCCAAGGCGATTTCTCTTCCATTAATCCAAATGATGTTGAATCGGTTACCGTTTTGAAGGATGCCGCGGCAGGCTCAGTATGGGGAGCACGTTCTGCAAATGGGGTTATTGTTGTCACGACTAAAAGTGCCAATAAAAACGCTCCACTAAAGGTGGAATTAAATGTATTCACTAAAATCTCACCCAAACTGGATTTAAGCTATGTTCGTCCACTGGCTTCTTCTTCCGAAACGGTAGATTATGAAATGAAAGCTTATGAAAATTGGCGAGCCCTACCAGATCCATTTTCTTTTTATGATGTAGGCTCTGATTGGGGGACAGCTTCCATATTGATGAATGAAGCTAATTATGGGTTTATAACAACGGCTGAGCGCGATGCACAATTGGCTCAATTAAAAACTTTGGACAATAAGAAGCAGATCGCTGATCATTTGCTTGCCAATCCAGCGGCTACCCAATACAATTTCTCCATTTCCGGTGGCTCTGAAAGAATGACCAACTATCTGTCCCTGATGCATGAAAGTAATCAGTCAAACTTTAAAGAAACCAAGGGTAAAAAATACTTGATCAACTTTAGAAATAATACCAGCATTACCAAATGGTTAGACTTAACCTTGGGTGCAAATTATCTGTTCAATAAAGATTATAACAGTGGAGTTTCCTTGGAAGACCTGAATAGCTGGTCTCCTTATGATATGTTGGTCAATCCTGATGGCTCCTATACGAATGTCCATAAGTATTATAAACCTATTCTAGATCGAGAAGTTCCTACTGCTTCTTTTCCATATGCTGACTGGACCTATAACCCGATATTGGAAATTGCCAACAGAAATCTCAGTATCGAAAATACACAGGCTAGATTTCAAGGGGCCATGAATTTTAAATTATTAGAAGGCCTATCGGCAGAATTAAGGGGGCAATATGAATATGGAACAGCCAATACCCGAAATCTGTACAATGAAAACAGTTTTGAAGTCAGAAAGGCTGTCAACGAATCGACGACTTGGGATCCATCCGTTGAGCCCAACCTCTTTATGATGAACCTGCCCAAAGGTGGCATATTAAAGCAAAAACGTGTACGTACGGATTTATACAATGTAAGGGGACAATTAAGGTATAACCGCGATTTTGGAACCGATCATGAGCTAGATGCTTTGGCGGGTATGGAATTCCAAAGCTTAACAGCGGAATCCGTTGAAAATCCACCTGCCTATGGTTATAATGAAGAAACCATGTCGGTAGGGACTTTTCCTAATGGCCCGGGAGGACCAACGAACCCTATCCTAGATTATATGGGACAGGAAATTACCTTTCCATACCTTAATGTTTTTGGATACACGACACAGCGTCTATTCTCTGCTTACGGGAATGCTGCATACACTTATAAGCAGAAATATATCCTATCCGGAAGTTACCGTTTTGATGCATCCAATTTAATTACTGATGATCCTAAATATCGATATGCCCCATTCTTTTCCGTTGGGGGTATGTGGCATATCTTTAAGGAAGGGTTCATGGAAAATGTAGATTGGATAGACCGGTTAACCACGCGCTTGACCTATGGAAAGTTAGGCAACTATGATCCATCCACCACATTCAGGCCCTTGATCACACCTAGTCAGTCTCCCGATCTATATATCAATGCACTGATTGCTGGATTTGCAAGTTACGGTAATCCAACGCTACGATGGGAGCAGACCAGTAATTGGGATTTCGGAGTAGACTTTTCATTTTTTGAACATAAGCTATTTGGTAAGGTAGACCTCTATAAAAAATCTGGTAAGGACCTTTTGGCAGAATTGTCAATTCCTTCTATCCACGGTACGTTTATCCAGAAACTGAACAATGCGGCAATGGTCAATAAGGGTATTGAAATAGATCTTGGGACTTCGCAGAATTTTGGCGACCAAGTACAGTGGACCGGAAACGTAAATTTCGCTTATAACAAAAATGAAATCACGGATTTATTTGTGGTAAATTATAATGCTTTCCAAATGCCTTTGGGCGGTTCCGCTGCTTATGTAAAAGGCTATGATGCAAATACTGCATGGAGATGGCAATATTCAGGTATTGTAGATAATCAACCGACCCGAATTGGCCCAGATGGTGAACCATTCCCATTATCTTCTTTTCCTGAAGGCAATCCATTAACCTATTTGAGGAATATGGGTACCATGGTAGCACCATATACTCTTGGCTTTTTGAACTCCTTTAAGTATAAGAACTTTGATTTCTCCTTTATTTTCACAGGTAAATTTGGTCATGTATTTCAAACGCTAGGATTCAATTACCCACCAAACTGGGTTTCTAGGGTTTTGCCGAATTCAAAATTATCGGAGGTGAATACTGCAGATCCTAGCAAGATGGTCCCTTTGCCGTTGAATAAAGATGATTCGGAATATTATATCTGGAGTTACGTGACCAGTTCAATGGACTATCTGATCCAATCAGCATCACATGTGCGACTTCAAGAAATCTATTTAGGGTATCATTTTCCAGAAACCTTAACCAAAAGGATTGGGATCAACAATGTGCTGTTGTATGCGCAGGGGAACAATCTATTCAGCATCTATTCCAACAAGGCTGGGGAAGACCCAGAATTTCCAATGGGTGGAATGCGATTGATGCCTAGCTATACCTTCGGGTTGAAGTTTGACTTTTAAAACTTAGAAAATGAAAAAAAGAATATTAGCGATATCGATCATATCTTCCGTGTTATTGGCTTCATGTAGTAAAATCGATGATTTCTTGAATGAACCTCCAAGCAAAACCTCGGAATTGGAAATCAAGACCTTTGATCAGTTGAACCAGTTGTTGAATAACTATAGCGAGGTATTTGCTGAAGATTTAAACATGACTGCGGTCTTTAGTTCTGATGATTATTTCTTAAGTACGGCCATTTATGATGCTGATCCTTCGGTTGTATCCATCACAGCAGTTAAATACGGTCTTTGGGATAGCAAGTTTTTGCCAACAAACACGGGTGATGATTTCTGGACAGCTGAGTATAAAAAGATTTTTTATGCAAATACCGTTTTGACCTATCTGGACCAAGTTTCGGGTGGAACTGCTGAGCAGAAAAACAACATGAAAGCCGAAGCTCATTTTATCAGAGCTTATAGTTTATGGCAATTGGCAAATACCTATTGCTTACCTTATACGGAGGCCAATGCAAATGAACTCGGATTGCCTATAAAATTGACCATCAGTTTTGAAGAAAATAGCGAGCGTCAATCTTTGGCAAATACCTATGCGCAGATTGAAAGTGATCTTGCTGAGGCCTTAAAGATCAATACGCCATTGCTCCAAAGTGGGAGAGCAGTGCATTGGCGAGCCAATAAGACTGCAGTAAATGCCTTTGCAGCGAGGTATTGGTTAAACAGGAATGATTATGCCAAATCCCTGCAATATGCCAATGATGCTTTATCGGGTTACAGTACCCTTGTCGATTATAATTCCCAAATGCGATTTGGAATACCTAAAACGGTCACGCTAGATGCCGGAGCGGCAAACCAGAAATCATTTACCATTCAATATCCCTATACCCATAATAACCAAGAGGAATATACCGATATGATCGGATGGAAGGAGTTTATTTATTTCAGGATGCTCTCCAATCCCAGTTTCTGGTATGTGCCTAGTCCCAATCTTTTAGCTTTGTATGATCAAAAGAATGACTTGCGGTATAAATTTAATATCGTAAAAGGTTACTCCTATGATAGAGGGATGATAAAGCCATCCTATGATTATCCGGGCTATGTTTTCTTCTATAAAGATCGTATCCCATCAGGTCCAACGGTTGCTGAAGTGCTATTGACAAAAGCAGAAGCCCAAGCTCATTTAGGTAATTCAGCTGCTGCCATGGAAACGTTAAATACTTTACGCTCTAAAAGAATGTTGGCGGGACCTTGGGTCAACTTAACAGCTTCAAATAAGGAAGATGCCATTAAAAAGGTTTCTGAAGAAAGGAGACGTGAAATGCCTTTTTCCCAAAGATGGATTGATGTCCGTCGATATAATCACAATGAAATTTCTTCAGATGATATCATAATGAAAAAATCCTTCTATCCGTATAATAATTCGGTTGTCAATGATGATCAGGCAAAACAGGATTATACGTTATCCAAGGACTCAAGAAGATGGGCAGCGCCGATTCCGGTTTCGGATATAGAAGCTAGTAATGGAAAAATTGAACAGAATAAATACTAGAAATCGGATTTATTATGAAAATCAAACTTATTCAAAGCACTTGCCTATTCATTGTATTCATGGCAGGTTTGGCAAAGCTAAATGCCCAAACCGGAGAGGAGTATTTATATTCTGCCAAGGAAATGGCTGATCTTCGCGCTGCGGTACTTGCTCATCCTGATAGTATGGAGCTGCATGAAGAGTATCTTGCGGGATTTGCTAAGCCTGAACAGGCAGAAAATGAGTACATCAAATTAATAGCTAAATTCCCAAATTCTGCAACTTTTCCGATAGCTATTGCCAATAAATTAGGCGATTTCAATCCCAAAAGAAAGCAATACTTATTGAAGGCGGCAGAAATTGACCCAAAAAATGTAGAGAACTGGGAAAATCTGGCAAGCGATGCAGCCTTCAAAGGAAACAAAGAAGATGAAATCAGGTATATACAACAAGCTATTCAAGCTAATCCAGAAAGCCTTGATCTAAAGGCCAGGTATGTGTTCCTGTTTTCTGATGATCCAGATGAGTTTAAGGTAAAGGCCAATGAATTTATCGATAAATACCCTGACTCCGAACAAGCCATTACCATATTTAATATTGCTGGAATCGTATTAAAAAATGATGCTGATAAGATCCAGTCCGGTGAACGCATGTTGAAATTGTTTCCGGACAATGAAAGTCTGGTTTTCTTGGTAGCGGTGGTGCGACTGGTGGATTCTTATATTAAGACTGAACAATACGATAAGGCTATTGATCTAGCAACAAAATTTAAGGATAAGGGAGAAGCTGATTTAGGATTAGGAGAAAAGCTCACCCTAGCGCAAAACCTCAAAAAATTTGAAGCAAATATGAATGCTAGTCAATTTGCAGAAGCAAAAGGACAGATCATCAACATTCAATATAGAACTTTGAATGGTAATGATTTAGGGAGCTTACTGATGCTGAAGAAGGCTTTGGCTTTAGATGCGAACAAAGAGACCCAAGCAGCATATGATAGTTTGATTATTCTTCAGGCGCATAAACCTTCCTTAGCCAGTCAGGAAGCCCTTTATATGTATGGAGCGAAATTGAACAAGAGCAATCAGGTAGTGGATAAAGATGTTTATCAGCATGTCATGAAGCAGGCAGAAAATGCCAAGCCTTTTTCACTTGATTCATTTGACTCCGAAAAGAAAGTCACCCTTGAAGATCTAATAGGGAAAGTGACTTTATTGACTTTTTGGTATCCTGCCTGTGGACCCTGCAGAGGAGAGATGCCGCACTTTGAAAATGCAATCAAAGGCTTCGATCGTGATAAATTTCAATACCTAGGAGTCAATATCTATAGGGAACAGGATAAGCTCATCAAATCCTTTTTAGAAAATACAGGCTTTAGTTTTACCCCTTTGGGAGCAAGTAAAGAAATCAAAAAAGATTATCAAATAGTCGCTGCACCGACTAATTTTATCATCGATCAGCAGGGGAGGATCGTCTATTCAGATTTTACCGTTGATGCAGAAAATGAACAGATGTTGACCTTGATGATAGAATCCATGATGAAATAGAGGGAGATTAAGAAAGGCTTTTCCATGACAGAAACGCCTTTCTTAATTTATCATACCCGATTGATCAACGGATCTGTTATGCTCTCTTTGCCGGTTTCCACTCTTCCAGCAAATCTTTGATAAAAATCTTTATTTCCTTGTATAGTTAAAACGAAATCATACCAGCCTGAACTACCAGTCAAATCGATGCTCAAATTCTCCTCTGCGCTCGCCTGAATATTCCTTTCAAATAGGACGCCTTTTTTATAGCTCATATCTTTCACACTAATCTGTAAAGTTGAAGAACCTTTGTTCTTTATCCTTAGGCTAATATTTTCAGTTGCTGCTTTAGTCATTCGTTTCAATTCTCCTGAAACTTGGACTTGAATTTTGGGATCTTCTGCCGTACCGGCGAATTCCCTAAAAAATCCATTTGGACCATGTAAATGTAAGTAGTATTTACCTGAATCAAAAGCTGAGATAGGCCACTCATATTGGATTTCATCGCCAGCTTTAACAGCAAAAAACCAGTTTCTACATCTTTCTTGCTTTCCTTTTTGTGTAAAACTATCCGGAGCATATACAGTAAATGCTGAACCGGCAGCATGATCGCCAAATATTTTATTGTCAGCCTTCATGCTTATGCGGATTCGCCGATTATCCAGTAATTCAAGGTCAGCGTTTAACTGGTAGGGCAGAGCTGTTGATATTCTTTTTCCAGGTTCTTGTTGGGACATCAATTTGGAATAATTTCCCGTTTTAAGAGCTTCTTGGATATCTTGATCGCTGATCTCATGGAAGTTCCCTGGATCTTCTTTGAATTTCGCACTGTATATGCTTTCAATAAATGGATTGCGATTTATGAAACTGATGCTTTTCTCTTTAGTATTGAAAGGGGAGAAAGCTGAGGTTAAATTTCCACAAACCGTTCTCCTCCAGTTACCTATATTATCGAAATGAATGTTTTTATTGAATTTCTTATTAACAAAATGCTCCAGAAATTGTAGGGTCGAGGTGTGATCAAACAGCTGCGAACATACCTTTCCGCCACGGCTCCATGGTGATGCAATGATCATGGGAACTCGAAACCCTAAGCCTACCGCTCCCTCTCTTGCTTGTTTCTCTGGAATCCCTTGTTTTAATTCATTGCTCAACCTAACGAATTCCTCTTCAGTTTCAATCCCTTTGGAAACTTTACCCGTTTCGGGTTTGTTATTGTCAGGAATGCTAAAAGGAGGAATGTGATCATAATATCCATCATTTTCATCGTAAGTGACAATAAAAATGGTTTTCTTCCATACTTCAGGGTTCTTGGTCAAAATATCCAAGATCTCAGAAACATACCAAGCCCCATACCAAGGAGCACTAGGATGATCCGAAAAATTCTGTGGTCCGGCCAGCCAAGAAACTGTAGGTAATTTTCCAGCTTGGACATCCTCTTGGAACTGATAAAGTAAATTCCCTTTTGGCACCGCTAGTTCTCTTTGGGTATCCTTGTCCTGATAGGTCAATGTATCAAGGTTCCTATAATCAGGATCACCTTCATTGGTAATAAATGCACGTTTATATAGACTTTTCTGTTTTGGAGTCAGTTTTTCAAAATTAGTTTTGCTCCATTTTTCCAATTCTGCTATGGCATCATCCAATGCTTTTTGCTTATCTCGGATGCTGGCTTGAACTTTCTTTGCCCGTTCTTGGGAAGAGGGACTTTCTTCCTGGAGTTTATTGATTTCACCTGGTAGGGTTTCTATCCTGTTTTTAAGGCCTACTATATAGCGATCATTGAATTTTACCTGATAAGCTTCAAAAAATTCAAGCAGGTTACATCCGAAATTACTGAGCCAAGATCGCTCTTCTCCTTTAAATCCACCGACACTGCTCAATTCATTTTGATAAAAGCCCCAAGAAATGCCATTGTCTTCTAGTAATTCAGGGAATGTTTTCCAGGTCTCCTGTCCATAGGAATAGTCCTCATTCCGGATGTTTGCCTTTGGCAAGCCGTCTTGGGTACTCATGATTTTTCCAGTCCAGAAAAAAGAACGGTTGGGGGTTGTACTGGTCATGGCCGAACAGAAGTTTTGGTCACAAATGGTGAAGGCATCTGCCATGGCATAATTGAAGGAGAGGTCCTCACGATTGTAATGGCCTAAAGTCAAAGGCATATCTGCATATTTCTTGTTGCTGGATCGTTTAGAGGGCAACCACTTGTCATATTTCCCAAGATTATAGGCATCGACCTGACTTGCTCTAGAATGTGGTAGATCCCCGATCCATGTACTTTTACTTTCTTTGATATTCAAACGAAAAGGAGCATAGGTTTTACCTGCGAGGTCTGTTTGGAACCAAACAGGATTTTTGTTTGGAAGCAATACTGCTCTCGGATCATTGAAACCTCTAACCCCAGAAAGAGAGCCGAAGGCATGGTCAAAAGAGCGGTTTTCCTGCATTAATATCACAATGTGCTCAGCATCTAGAAAGGTACTCCCAGGGTCGGGATCGATGGCCATTGCTTTTTGAATAGCGGAAGGAATTACATTCACCATTCCTGTCGCCCCTGAAAGCATAATTACTTTCCTTAAAAATTCTCTGCGGTTATCCATGAGATGTTGGGTTTGTTTAGGTTTACCTAATTTACCCCATTGGGAGAGATAAATTCGAGAGAATTGATTATGAAATTGTTAAGTGAATAGAATTGTTACGAATGAGGAATCGCAAGCCTACTGCATTCTTTCCGTTTTTCCGCTAAGGAAAGGAGATATTTTATAAAGGGATTTCTTTGTAAGGATTGATGTTTGTTGATATAGAGAAACCCCTAGCGGGGGTGGAATCTTTGTAGAAATTGGATGTGTGTAGTGGGCAACCCCTAGCGGGGGTGAAATCTTTGTAGAAATTGGATGTGTGTAGTGGGCAACCCCTAGCGGGGGAGAAATATTTTTCAATAAATCTTTTTGAAGGAAGAAAACAGTTCTTTCGCTGTGCTCAAGATGACAAAAATCCTAAAAAAACAAGAAATAGATTCTTCGTTTCACTCTGAATCCCTCTTTAGCGGATTTTGATTCTGAACGATTAGTGAAGAATCTGTACGGTTCTCCTCCCTACGATCCTGTCGTCCTGCACCTCAGGTGCAGGAACAGTTCACCAATGTTTTTTTTTCTGATTAGGTAATAAGCAGGTATAGTCCCTAGATCCGTCCTTCGTCAGGACAAGAGTATGTAGCTGATCTTCGGTTGAAGAACTCTAAATCTTCATTCCATTATTTCCAGGAATATCCAATTCCAGCTCCGATCCAGAAAGGCATGTTTCCATCAATGGTATTGAATAAAGGTGTATAGGTTGCCTGAAAGCTCAATCCATTATCCTTGGGAAAATATCTGTAACCGATATCAGCCGAAAAAATAACAGATTTGAAGTCATTGGGTTTCTTTTCAACTTCTCCATTAAATGCAAAAACAGAATTTGCACCAATCAGCAGACCGTTTTTGCCCTTTCCATAGATATAGTTTATCCCTATGGGTGCCGTGAAGATTCTGTCGGTGTCAAATGCGCCAAAAGTTCCACCGAAGCCTAGCCTTGCTCCCCATCCATCATTGACATTCCTTGAAAACCTCATGTCGTAATTAGCAGATCCAAATATGCTTGATCCTCCCAGCTCAAAGAAGGCTAATTTTCGGTGCTGTGCTAAAGCATTCATTGTGCACAAGGTAAGCAATGATATAAAAAATGTTTTTTTATTCATGTAGAGATAATTTTGGCAATATTAGTTAATTTACTACAGTGAAAAGAATACTTAGCGAAGTATTTATTGATTTATTAGAGTATCTTTTTTGTTCCTGTTAATAATATTTTCCCGTTAAATGGGTCGTTTAAGATAATAGTGTTTTTTAGGGTTGTTAGAATGGCAAAAGCTGGAAATTTATGGAATGAACTATCTAATTTTTGGACAAAATTTTATCAATTCCTTCGGACCTTATTTTGGTCTCATTCGAGGCATATTTTGAAATTTCCGAATATGTCTCGAACAAGGGTAAAAGGAAGTTAAGAGGGAAAGGTCAAATTTGATCAAAAAAAATGGTCAGAATTTTTCCGACCATGATGATATTTTGATAAGCCGCTAATTATTAATTAGGCTTTATTGAAGTTTTAAAAGAGCCTTCCGTCAGTTTAAGTGTAGCTAAGGTCACTAAGCCTTGGGTACGCACTAAAACGCCAGAAAAAGTTCCCTCAACCTCATTGTTGTTGATCTTGTCAATTTTTAGGTCAAATGAATCTTCGGGAGCCACGGTATCATCAGTTGCGGTTGAATTCACTTGTCCTGATTCATTTGTGGTATTATGAGCTATCAACAATTTAAAACCTGATTCATCGTCTAAATGATATTCGCCCGCAGGTACTCGAGTGGCATCAGACATCACATTGATCATTAGGGACTCTTTACCTTGGTCCATCGCGGTTATCATCAGATAATTCCCTCCTTCAACCCAATTGGCACTCACATTAGCGAAGATTTTTTCAACGCCATCAACCTTGACTTTTAGATAATTGTTTCCTAATTCTCCAGAAACGCCCTCATCTTTACTACAACCTAAATTTAATAGTGTAAAAAAAGCTAATACAGCTCCAAATAAAATTTTCCTTTTCATAATAATAATATAGTGTGACTAGGCAGTGTGGAGCGAAAATCGTACCAGTAAAGAGGGAAAAAGGAATGAAAGATTCCGTTCTTACGGTATTCCGTAATGAGCGTTCAAATACCTTTTATATTTTTCAGTCGTGTTGAAAATATTCGAATCTGGTTTAAGCAATTTGAACCGCCAACTTTTGGCGGTTTTGTGTTTTATGTTTGGACCATTATCAAATCAATTAAAAAATGGAACAGACAAAAATTGAAAAAAATGAAACTGAGGTTAATGAAGTAGAAGTAGGAACAGCTGCCAAAGAAAAAGAAACCATTGCTACCTATGCTGCTTTACTGCTCTGCTTAATTCCTGGGTATTGGGTTGCGCTATATTGGTATGCTTTATACCAGCACTATTCCATAGAATATTCGGCAATTGTTGTAGGACTGGTCATATTGATAATTGCCTATTTGGCTTTTATTTTTACACAGGCCATGGTCAAACATATTATTTTATTTATCATAAAATAAGGTCATGGGTAAAATATTGACGGTAATAATCTTCATTTTAATGATCAGTGGTTCTATTGGTCCAGCGATTTATTTATTATTGATCATTTATGGGTCTTTGGGACATGAAGATATATTTTTATATACCGACTGGGCATGGGCATTTAATATCGTCTTATTGATTGTAGGAATTTTGGCAGTAAAGCTGATGTTTAACGCCAGTAGGGATATCAGTGGATTTATCATCGGATTATTTAAATAGCATAACGTGAATCATAAAAGTAAATTTTGTCTTTGGTTGCTGGATATCTTGCAGAGAAAGCCGTTGAATCTACAGGAAATACAATCGAAATGGTTGTATGCTAGTTGTAACCCTGAGCAGATTGAGTTATCCGAAAGAACTTTCAATAGGTATAGGAGAATGGCTGAATCACAATATCAGGTCCAAATAAAATGTAATAGAAGTTTAGGCAATCGGTATGAGATAGAAAACAAAGAAGAAATCTTAAATGATCGGTTTTTAAGTTGGGAACTGACAAGTTTCCGATTAGGGAATCTATCTAGAGAAATTAGGGACAAATCCATAGTGGTGATGGATCCTGCACCACCTTCAGCCGATCTTTTGGAACCTATACTAGAATGTATTGAAAGCAAAAAAATCATGCGAATGATTTATAAGTCCCATTATAAGGAGGCAAAAGAGGTGACTTTTTATCCGGTTTTTGTTCGATTGTGTGGTCAGCGTTGGTATGTCGTCGGTGTGAACTGCGCAGATAACAAAGAAAGGGTATATGCCTTTGAAAGAATTCAAGGATTAAAAATAGAATCTGGAAAAGATTCAAAAATTGTAAAGAAAAATATTAAAATAAACCCCAAAGATTATTTCGTACATAGTTATGGTGTAATTAATGAAGGTGAACCTGAACTCATCAAAATTAGGGCATTTTGGCCTCAGAATGCCTATCTAAAGGATGTCCCATTACACCATTCCCAAGAAATGTTGGAAGAAGGTGATGGCTATACGGATTTTGAAGTATTTATTCGGCCTACCTACGATTTTATTCAGGCACTTTTGTCCAATAGAGAACAATTGGTCGTTATTGAACCTCAATCCTTAAGGTTGGAAATGCTAAATATTTTGAAAAATATGATTGGAAGGTATGAGGCTTGAAATAATTAGTGTAATCAAAATAATGGTGATATGCTATAAAAAGCGAAAAGCCCTAATGAATTGTCATTAGGGCTCTGTATTTTAGGAGGGTCAACATTAAATCACATAATTTTCAATGACATACTTTCGCCAAGCACCTTTATTTTTCCCACCAATCGAAAATAATTTTTCTTCAGCCTTATAACCGCTTAAATTTAATTGGGCTCCAATTTTGTCCACTTCATCACAAAAACTTTCATATGCATCTCCATTGTTTTCATCCGTTACCCAATGACTTTTGTTAATGTGGACAATATTCTTTTCTGCAATCAGGTTAATTGATTTTGCTACCCATTGGTCCATGATATAGCCCTTTAATTCAGGGGCCAGAAAACAAATCAATTTTGTGAAGTAACCTATTCCAAGACCGGGTAATTGTTTAGATTTCCGTTTCTCTTGAATATAGTTGAAAGCCTCGGACCGAGTTTTAAAATGTGAATTCCTTAGTTTAGAGACAATATCCAAAATTGGATCTGTATTATTGAATAAGTTTTTCCCATGTTCTCTATTCATACCTCCCCAAGAAAGAATAGCTAGGAGCGTTAGCATGTCCGAATTAGATTTATCAGAACAAAAAGCCAATAACTCATCTCGATAGAAATTTCTATTCAACAAATCTTCATCTATTATCCCTTTACCGTGAACAAATTGGCTCCAAGAAAGGGAGTTTGGTCCTTTAAATACCTTGGCCTCAATTGGGCTATTTAGAAAATGTATTCTATGGCTTATTTCACCTTTTCCGTTTAATGTTTTCTTTACTTTCTTTTCGACTAAAGGTTCTGGCTGAAAATCCTCAATATTTTTGTGGTTAATCCAAGAAATAAAAAAATCCCAGTCAATCACTTTTAGATTTTCATCAAAAATCCCTAAGAATTTACCATCATTTGTGCCTACAGACCAAATTGCCTGAGCGGATAATTTCTTGCTTGAAATCCCATTGTCTTGAACAAATTTTTCAAATTCTTTAAATTCATTTGACTTACTTTCTTGAAAGAAGTATGCCAATAGATAAATACAAATTGGATGAGCTCCAAGATCGCGACTATCCTGTTTTATTAGGTGTTGTTTAATTAATTTCGATCGATCATTTTCATCAGCAATCCGAAGACTAGAAAGAATGCATTCCAATTTATAAGCTTTAAAAATTGGTTTTTCCCACGTTTTTAGCGAATTAATATCCCAACCATTTGTTTCAAGGCTTTTGAACAGATTTTTTAAGGTATTGACTGTAGGAACAACTTTTGAGAAAATTTCTCTTCCATTTAAAACTTGTGGTAAACGTGTAATTGTATTCATGGTTCTAATATAAATTAAATAATCATTTGTTTGTTGATGCAATATTAATCTTGTTAGCGACACTTTTTGTCGTTAGTAATTTTTACTATTGCATTATCAAATTTTTTCTGATGAGCTACAAAGACAAACTATTACGGCATTATCATATTATTTCATATCTAATCATAAAGCCGAAGGATTGGAATAGTGTTAAAAATAGAATAATGGATAAAGGGGATGATTCTGCGGAGGATTATCATATTAGGACCTTTCAAAGAGACATTAAAGCCATATACGACTTGTTTGCCGTGGAAATAAAGTATAACCAAGTTTTGCTTGCCTATGAAGTATTAAATCGGGAACATGCCAAACAATGTTTGAATGCCTTAGGTGTATTGGTCCTTAGGTTCGGTAAATCTGAGAAACGTGCTCACTTAATTACGAATGAAGATGAAGGCTTAGGTGCAGTACATTTGACTGATATTATGGAAGCAATCGATAATTCCTTCAGTCTTCGATTTGAATATTTAAAATATTCAGAAACATCCATAAGCATTCGTGAGGTAATACCTATTCTTTTGAAATTACAAAATAGAAGATGGTATTTATTAGCTGAAGATATGCAAAAGGAGAAATTGAGGGTTTATGGTCTTGATAGAATGGACAATCTTGAAATAAAGTTTAAAAGACTAAAAAGTCGTTTTCCGGTTGCTGAATGTACCAAATTGTGGGAAGATACTTTGGGCATTGAGACGGGAATGGCCGGGCAGCAATCAGAAATTATCATTTTAAGGGTCGATTCAGGGATGGCAGGTTATATTAAATCAATCCCTTGGCATTATTCACAAAAAGTCTTGAGTGAAAATTCTAAATATGTGGAATTTGAATTCCAAATAATAGTCACTAATGATTTAATCAACAAAATAATGTCTTTTATCCAGTTCGTACAAATCATTGAACCCTTTCATTTAAAGGAAAAAGTTCTTAAGAATATTAAACAGGGGTTTGAAAATAATAAATAAATAATATGAGTGATTATAGAGAAACAGTTATTAAAAGTTTAGAGGTTCTTGTCGACTCTCGAGGCTATTTATTTGCCGAAGTATTGAATTTAGCCTCAAGGGGAGAGATGAAAAATATTATGTCTGCTTTTGAGAATGGCGATTCTTATGATTTTGAATTATTGCATTTCGAGGATTGCGAGGACAAGAATATTAAAAAGCTAATAAGCCTGTTGAAAAAAATTGAAAAGGTTTTCTATAAAATTCAAAAGGATAACAATATCCTGACAGAAGAATTGTTCAAGGAGAACTAAAGAAAATTCCTTTACAAGCTTAGCTCAAGCTGTTGCTTTTATATAGTATTTGAAATAATATTTGATAATTATAATTAATTAAATTTATTTTTGACCCTGACTATTTAAAGAAATAAGATCCAAAAATCATGAAAAGAATTTTAATAGCATTGTTGGTTTCCTTGAGTGTGATAAGCTGTTCTGAAGAGCCGGAATTGCACCTGGAAAATATTGTTGGCCGTTGGGTGATAGACAATGATAAACCAGCGGTTTTTATTAACCTGAAAAGTGACCAATCCTTTGAAATGGGCGTGGAGGTCCCTAAACCCATGAGTCTAAAGGGCAATTATAGCTATGGGGATTATTTATTGACTTTGCGATCTACTGGGCTGGAAGCTATTTATGGTGTGACCTTCGTTTCAGATGATGAGATTATTTTAGATGAAGTTTCAAAAACAAGCCTTCCAGATAAGCTGAATCTGGTTAGGGAATAATTTGCTCATAAAGATTGTATTGGAAATCGATGATTGTCCAATACAATCTTACTGCCGATAAATGGAGAATAATTTATTGGGTTAATCTCCTCAGTTCAGGCATGGTTATCACTTCTTTGGAATATAGTGCAGGTACAAGATAGATCTTGTATTTTTTCTTCGACTTTAGCATTTTTGTTATGGCAAAATAAGCGTGATCAATAGCACTTATCGGATATTTATGGATTTCTGTAATGATAAGTTTTTTGCCAATAATACTCTTAGATTTCTTTGACACATTTAAATCATCAATGGCATCTGAGGCCATTCCTGCTGATGTTATGATGCTGGAAGCACCTACTATTTTAATGCCCGACTCGAGTGAAGATAGATCTGTGCCCATCATGGCTACACCATAACCCAGCGCTCCTCCTATATCCCCAATTTGCTTGAGCCTACCCAGACCAATATTCCTTTTCTGTTCTTCAATCGTTGTAAATTCATAGGATGTAGGAATATTAACGATTAGGGTATCTTGAATTTTTAATGTCGTAGAATCGTTGATAATGGCGATTTCGACTTTTTCAGAGTCTTCTTGTGCTGAGACATAAGAAGAAAATAGCAGAAAAAGGCTGCAAAAAAATAAAGTTTTCATAATCAATTAGTTTTTGTTTATATGAATTTAGAGAGGCAGATTAAGGAAAATGACAATTGTGAGTTAAGGGATTATGAAATAATTGTAAGGTTGGGTTTGCAGTAGTCAATGCGTGTTTTTTAGTTCTTTTTCTTTTTTTGGTTTAATCTTTGGTTAAAATGTTTGTAAAAAGATGGTTCCTAATTTGTTAAGGGCCTAGCCAGAATTTTTTGGAATCCAGAGAACTTAAAAAAATGAAAAGGCTCTCCAAATAATATGAAGAGCCAAAATCTTATTTCATCAAAGAATTGATTATTGTATATTCCGAAAGCAAGAAAAAGGTTTGCTTAATTTATGGTTTAGAATTCTAATTATTCAAACTATTCCTATTTCAAAATTCCTTTTTTATTGATCCAATTTTCCATTAAATCAGCAATTTCCATATTATTTAGGTCTGAGAATGGAAAATGTGTGTTGCCTTTTATTCCTACTTCGGGTAGATGTACAACGGTGGCATCACCACCATATTTGTTGATGGTCTTTGCCCAAATCCGAGCCATTTCCAGTCGAGCTCTCCAACCATCTGCACCTGGATTGTCATTGTCCAGTTTAGACGGAATATTATCACCGTAATAGATGACGATAGGGAGTTTGGTTAATTTCAAGAACTCTTCTTTTTTGATTGCAACTGCTTCTAATGGTCCTGAGGAGCTTTCGATGGGTTGTGGTACTTCACCCTCTGGAAATACAAAACCGCTACCAGGTTCATATGATACGATTGCTTTCACATTTCCTTGAACTATGGCCGTTAACCAGCCCATTCCACCGGAGTGAGAATGTGTCACTAGAATGGCCGGACCTATCTTTTCAAAAAGTGCTGAAACTGCCTTGACGTTGAGATTTATATTAATAGGGCCAATATTTGGGGTCATGGAACGGAAGTATTGATTCAGGGTTTCAGGATCATTTGAAAACTGTACCCCTGGAAAGTAATTTGGCCAAACCCCAATTCGAAACGTACCGAACCAGGTCTGTTCATCAGGAGTAGGGTCAATTGTTGAAGGCTCCGTGCTACGTCCAGCATTTCCTCTTCTAGGCTGATCTAATAAGTAAACGCCGTAATTTCGTCTCAAAAATATATTTTGAAATCCATCTCTACCATCAGGAGTGGTTTCCCAGGTTTTTGAGAACTGACCGATTCCATGCCAAAATATGAGGGGCAGCTTTTTGGCCTGTTGGGGAATCTGATAAAAGACATAAGCATGGTCACCATGAAAGGTCTGTCCTTCTGCCGTACGTTTAATTGGGTCATAAGTACCAGGGGTCTTTATGACAGTGCCTCCAACTGTAAAGCTTCCTTGGTCCGTGAGGACAATGGGTTGTTTTGTTGATTGGGATTGGGCATTTAATTTTCCGGAAATTGAGCATGATAATGCTGCTATCCCGACAATTATGATTGATTTTTTCATTTTTGCAAATTTATGTTAACGGTTGTATTCTTCATCTGTTACTGGCTTTAGCCATACGGTTTCTCCTTTTTCTCTGCCTGTTATCGCAATCTGAACAAATGCCGTATCAGCACTTGCGCCATGCCAATGAGGAACGTCAATTGGACATTTTATGACTTCACCTTTTCTAACGATTACTTTTTCCTTTCCCTCTTCCTGATAGTAGCCGACACCATCCAATGCCAGAATAATCTGTCCGGCAGGGTGGGAGTGCCATTTGGTCCTGGCTCCAGGTTCAAACGTTACACTTCCAACCGCATTTTGGTTGACACTGTCCGCATTAACCAGATTATTTAACCAAGCTGTACCTGTAAAGTTATCATTCGTGATCTTTTCTCCTTTGGCAAAGATCAGTTCCTGTGATGCCTCCTTTTTCAGGGCTTCAGATTGATGTTGGCTACATGATAGTGCCAACATGCCAGAAAGAAAGAGGAGGGTTTTATTTTTTATGTTCATAGTGCTAATTTTTTAAATGATTTTATATTATAGGTCCACAACTTAGTTTACTTGAAATTGGTTGTCATTCAGACTCTAAAAAGTATTATGCTTAAGGTGCATTTGCTTGATTTTCAAAAAGTAAGAATGATCTTGTGTGACTAATTTTTCTGGTTACGTGAAGCTAAAACCTCTTCCAATACTTTCTTTGCACTTTCTGCTTCACTCTTGCCTATCTTATCATTAATAATAGTAATAAACTCACGCAATTGTTTTTCAGTTAACCCAACATTTAAACAAATATTGAGATGAGACTTTAACATAGGTTCAACGCCTCCAATGCTCGCCAGTACAGAAACTGTTACCAGTTCTCGTTCGGCGTAGGTTAGGATATCGCGTTCAAATATGTCAGCAAATAAGTGTTCTTTTAAAAATACTTCTATTGTCGGGGCAAAAGCTGCATAGCCTGTTTTCTTGTCGTTTTCAGGAATTCCAGTTAACTGTTCCAGTATTTCTTTTCCACGTTGATATTTGCTATCCTCTTCATTGATTTTTGAAGCGTCAGCTCCAATAGCATCATTGATCTGTTGCCCTTTTCGATCATCTATTACAGACATTAAAGTTTGCAATCCTCGGATACTGCGTGGAAAACCTGCATAGGCATAGAGGTGTATGATAGCTTCCTTTGTTTGGTTAATAGTTAAACCAGCATTCAAACCATTGTTCAGTTCCACCTGTAATTTGGAAAGATCACCTTTGGCGGTGGTTGCGGCAATAGCAACAAAGTTTCTCTCTTTATTACTTAGTGAATCTGTTCCTGGGCTTGAATGTGCATTTTTTATCCCAAACAAGCAAAATATTGTCATTAATATCGTTATAGTGATCTTTTGTTTTTTCATGATTATTTTAAGTTTTTGGTCGCTTTTTCGATAACGTCCAATCTAGCTTTTTTTGGATCGGGGGAGGAGATTGCAGTACCATCGCGACGTATTTCAAGTAAAATGTCGTTTTCTTTGTTGTATTTTTCCCAAAGAGGGAGGCCGTCTGCATTAGGATTTCCTGTTTTTGCGAAGTTTGCCCAATAAGTATTCATTAGAGAAGCTACCTTTAAGTCTCTTTCGGTTAGTTGATTATCAGGTCTAGAAGAAAGGGTGTTGAATACATAAGGTATTTCAGTAGCATGCGGGGCCCCTAACTCAAATTGCTTCTCAAAAGCATTTTGCACATAATCGAAAAGATAGATATATGAATCTGTTCCTTTTTGGGAAAATGCTCTAGCAGTCAGGCGGGCAGGTTCTGCCCATACCTTATCGGTATTTACCATGTTGAGGATATCGGAAAAGGCTTTATTTCCATTTTGGTCAAAAGCATTTTTTGCTTCTTTTTCATAAGGTGCGAATTGAGCAAAGAGTTCTTCCTTTGATTGTGCATTGACAAAACCTGAGGAGACTTCAGCGCTATTTGAACCAATTATGATGGGAATGTCAGGCTGCCTTCCATTTTTATATGCGGTTTCAGCAGACTCAACAACCAATCCTCCATCAAGTATCGGACCTGGATAGATGATAGATCCATCTTTGGGATCGCTTTCTAATCCATTGTCCACAATAACTTCAACAGGTAGTTCACGTAATTTAGTTAACGCCAAGGCATCTGTTCCTTGTATTCCATGTTTGCGAGCAAAGTTGATCCCGATCGTTTCTGCGGAAACTGGGTAATAAGGATCTACATTTTCTTCCCTAATGGGTCTGCCAGTAAGTACACCGTCACGTCCTCCACCAGATTCGATAATTGCTTTGTGGAATAAACCCTGTGCTGAAGGTATTGTCAACAGCGAATGCACAGACACGCCACCCGCAGACTCACCAAATATCGTCACATTACCAGGATCTCCACCAAAAGATTCTATATTTTCCTTTATCCAGTGCAGGGCGGCTATCTGATCCATAAATGCATAGCTTCCCTTAGGTTCGTTAGGGTTTTCTTCAGACAGGGCTGGAAAGGCAAAATGTCCGAGTCTTCCTAAGCGATAATTGAAGCTCACTAAGATTACTCCCTTCTCTGCGAATTGCTCTCCAGAGGTATTGGGGGAAGAGCTGCCACCGCCAACAAAGGCACCACCATATATCCAGACCATTACTGGGATCTTATTCTTGTTTTTCACTTCTGAAGGTCGCCATATATTGATGAAAAGACAGTCTTCCGAAGTGTTTTCTCGAATTTTTGCATTGGAATTGGATCTTGGCCAACTGGCCTGAGCGCAATCCGCACAGAATTTACTGGCATCTCGAACCCCTTTCCAATTAACTGCAGGCTGTGGTGCACGCCAGCGGAGTGGGCCAATCGGCGCTGCCGCATAAGGAATACCTTTAAAGGCATCCACTTTCCCATCACTGATTCCCTGTACAATTCCGGAAACTATTTGGACCTTTGGCCCAAGCATTGAAGCTTTTGATGTCTTGTTTGGTTGAGCGATTGATAGTAAACCATACATCAGTAAAAGACCAAAAAATGCTATCCTTTTCATAGTTCTAATTTAATTTATCTGTTTCCGGGGCTGAGTAATCTACTGAATGATAGGGAGCCTAGTTTCCATTTATTATCTACTTTCAAATAGACCTCGGTCACCATGAAAGGGTTGGTCACTTCGTTCCCACCGACAACTGCTAATAGATCAATGCGATTTAGTAAAATAGCTGTATTGCCAATGAAGTTGACAGTTACTTCATGTATGTCTGCTTTTTTGTACCAGATGCCTCCACTTTTGATGACATCAAGTTCCTGCTGTTTACCCCATGAACCGCCCATATGGATGAACATGGATTTTTCATGAAATAAGCTGTCCAAGATGTCGACATTCTTATCTGCCATCCATTGCCATTTATCTTTTGAAAGTTTAATGATTTCTGAATCATCATTGGTTTGGGAAAATGCCGTTTGGATTCCGAATAGAATGCAAAGGGCGATCAATAATTTTTTCATAGTAAATAATATTTAGTGTCTATTTCAGGTTTTTACCGTAAAATTCTACAAGCTTGTTTACAGCCTGTGAAACGTATTCTTTTTTCCAATACGTTTCGATATGCGTAGCTCCCTCCAGCACAAAAAGTTCTTTGTTGCCAGCATTCTTGGCTTTTGAAAAAGCTTCATCAGTCATATACTTGGTATCTGCCTTACTACCAGCGATCATGAGAAGAGGCTGGTCTATCAATTCTATACCATCCGTTGCGTCCCAGGTCATCAAGTCCATCAAGCTACTGGTCGTGTACAGAAAAGTTGAATTGGGGTGTGCATGAGATCTGTAATAGTATTCAAAACCTTCGCGGTATAAATCTGTAGTTGTCTTGGCGATTTCTTCATCGCTAATGCTAGCGACACCGGAGTATTTGATCTCTCCACCTGATGCTTCCTGAGCCCGAGCTTCTGATGCCTGTTTCAAACGCTGCTCAATGGTTCCAATTTGGGAGTTTTGAAAACCATTTCGCCTTACTTCACCCGAATTGAACATACTCAAGGTAGCAACTGCACGAAGGCGTTTGTCCGATTGGGCAGCCTTCATGGTATATCCACCCCCGCCACATATACCCAATGCTGCAAGACGATCAGTGTCTACTCCAGCATAATTAGCAATGTAATCTACCATGCCATGAATATCTTCTGTCCGAAACTGGGGTTTATCGGTATGTCTGGGTAAGCCACCACTAGCACCTTGATAAGAAGCATCAGCGGCGATGGTAATAAAACCTGCCTCTGCTAAGCGTTGAGCATAAAGACCGGCGGTCTGTTCTTTAACTCCACCATTGGGATGTGCTATGATAAGCGTCGGGTATATTTTTGTTTTGTCATAATCTGCAGGGGTATAAACATTTGCTGCTATGTCATTTCCATTCAGCTTATAGGTAACTGGATGAATATTTACCTGGCCTTTTAGGTTTTCAGTTATCGCGTCTATATAGACTAATCCATAAGGATTTTTTGATTTGTCCTGGGCAGAGGAAATGATTCCACTTGCCATGAACAGAGCAACTATAAGATATTTTATTTGTTCCATTTTTATGTATTTTATCTATTCTTTATTTAACTAATCCTATTTTAGTCAGCCAAATCTCAACATCTTTATCAACCTGTTCTGCTTTGGATCCTTCCATGACGAAGAAAATCCCATCGCGTTCTTTACCACCTTTAGTGGAATATCCATCAACGATTCTGCTGTTTGGAGCTAATTGTTTGATAGTAGCCAGGCTGGAGCCAATTCCATATCCGGCATTCGTGTTGAAGGGAATAATAGTTTTGTCTTTTAAATCGTATTTCGAAAGAAAGCTTTTTATTGGAGGGGGAAGCTGCATACCCCATGTTGGAAAACCTACAAAAATGATGTCGTAAGATTCCAGATTTTGGATCTTTGTTTTAAGAGGGGGTAGATAGCCTGTTCTGTTTTCTTCAGCCACCTGATCGACCATGGTTGGATAATGCTCTGGATAAGGTGTTTCAATTTCAATTGCTACTATTCTACCGGCAGTTTTTTGTTGGATAATTTCTGCCAAGACCTTTGTGTTTTTTGTTCTTGATAAATAAACGATCAATATATTTTTATTTCCTAAGGAGTCCTGGTTTCCTGAGAAAGTTTCGTTTTTGGAAGTCGCTGACTCAACAGCTCTTGTACAGGAGATTGAGGCAAGGAAAATGCTTAGTATAAAACAGTATAGCATATTTGTTTTCATCTGTATTCCTTTGATATATACAAAGTTCTTAATAGTAGCTTACTAATTAGGTATACAGATTACGGAGATTGCTACCAATATTACCTATCCAGTACCAATATTGCATTTCAGTTGTACATGTTTGCGAAATTGTGCTGTCAAGGCAATTTGAGTATAGAGGTGGAGGTGATGGTTGTGACTTTCATTTGTTGAAGGAAAAATAAATTTCAATTGAAATAAATTGTTGTTTTTAATATATACTATTATCGAACCAATAAATTTACTCATGGGTTTTTTATGTTTTTTAAGGTGATGGTTAAATTCTAGTGAAATTGATTATATTAGGTTTACAATATCCTAATTGAATCTCACTATGGAAAACGATCAAATTAAGCAACCGTATTTTAAGATTGATGGTCAAGTATATGCTATTCAAGCAAAGAAAACGAAATGGGTAATTGGAAAGTTAAGTAAAACCTTATATACAGAGATCAGCATCCTGAGTCCGGATGTGGAGTCAGATAAAAAGAAGGGTTTGCTGAGTGATTTTTCCGATGATGGGAATATATCAATTGATTTTGAGGCTTCAAAAATTTTTAAGGATGGCGTTCCAACTGGAATATGTTCTTATGAAGAGGATAAAAATCCTGAGGATTATACCTATTTCCGTAAGAATGGACTGGAATATTTGCTGTTTTTTTATGGAACCATTGAATATAAGGAGGGTTGGGTTTTAATTAAGGGGGATGTAAAAAACCGATACGGTGATCCTTCTCCTAGTTTTCCTTTGGAAGCGGCATTGGAGTTTGACCCAGCAAACTTGGATTGGAACAACTATAAATTTAAGAGCTTGGAGGAAACCGAAGGTGCAGATCCTCAAACCATACGGCTACTGGAAATCACTAATCCAACCTTCAGTACCTTGCCTGAAAGAATTTATTCGTTTGAAAATTTGGAGTACCTAATCATCCAAAGAATTGGGAATTATTGGGATAAGGCTAAATTGCCATTTGCTGATTTTGGAGAAAGAATCGCTGAATTAAAAAACTTAAAACAGATAACCGTAAATCAAGCGGTGATTAGCAGCCTTCCAGAATCCTTTGCCAATCTATTGCAATTGGATCGACTGAGTATTATTGACTGTGAGCTAAACACCCTACCTGATGGATTCTGGAAAATGCCTAGACTGGAATATGTCCTGTTAGGCAAGAATAAGATCGAAAGCCTTCCTGAAGACATACAAATGCCTTGGTTAGAATATTTGGACATCGAAAATAACCTTCTTAAAACTCTTCCCGAATCGCTACTTCAACAGCCTAATCTGAGAACCATTAAGGCAAGCTTTAATCCCTTGGAAGATCTTCCCTTTGCCTATAATTCCTTTAAAGGCTTGAGTCTGACCATGGAAGAGAAAAAACGACTGCTGGACACGACATATCCTGGTGCCGATGGAGGAGGATCGATTAAATGGGATGAATCGATGTATAAGGCGGAAAATAATAAACTATTGATTTCTGGAGTGGAGAAAATAATAAAGGACAATGATTTATATGACCATAAGGAAGCATTGCTATCATTGATAAAGCGAACTGTAGGCTTTAAATTGAACTCTGAAGAAGATTATGCTGAAGTGGGAAATCATCGGTTTGGTGGAAAACCAGATTTACCAGAAAGCCTAAGCTATCCAAAATTCTTTTCTGATTATAGGAACCAAGAGTTAAACTATGAATTTATCGCGCAAATCAACTGTGAAAAGATTGCCGCACTCCAGGATTATTTACCGCGTACAGGGACTTTGTTTTTCTTTTTTAAGAGTTTTCAGTTTTTTGGTTCTGAGGATCAGGATATCGGAAAGGTCATTTATGTAGAAGACAATAAGGAGCTGGCTTCTGGAGTTAGGTTTGATTTTCAGGAGGAAGATTTTTATGAACTGATGGACGGGGAATACCAAGCCAATAAGGCGGATGCATTCCTGACGGTTTCCGCTCCTTCTTTTTATGCCAGTTATGTCAATACCTATTTGTTTGAAGGGAAAGCGGAATCTTTAAAAGATCAACATGATTTTACATATGACCTGTATGAGCCATTTGAAAAACCAGTGCTAGACCTGCATGGATTTGACCATGCCATGAATGCCTATGCATTTACCCAACATGAATCTCCCGAATTGCAAGCAGCATTGACCTGGAAAGGTGATCCTCAGGATTGGGTTATCTTGCTTTTAGTAGGTTCCAAGGGGAATTTTCAATGGGGCGATGCCGGTGAACTGTTTTTTGTGATCCATAAAAGTGATTTGGCTAAAGGGGATTTCAGTAAGGTGTTCGTAACGATGGAAAGTAGTTAGGGAAGGAGAAATCCTGTGGTTAAGAAGAATAAGGATGCATTAGCTATTACAAATATGACTTTAGAAGAAATTGTACTGGAGCTAAAGAAGTATTATCCTTTCGGAATACCCTTTCTGGATGAAAGTTACCAAACATCAGCTGAATTTAAGAACAATAGGATTGTTTTGGCTGAAGGATATCATAAAGGAATAGAATTGGCACAAAAGGTAAACAAGGATCTCAGTATTATGTTGAATTCCGATATTCATTCTTATTCCTTTGCTGCTGGTTATTTTTGCCATCATTATTCATTTTATAAAGAAGAAAGTCCTAATGAGATATACTCCTTGATCATTAGCTATATTATTCCTTTCTATATTATTCGAACCTTGAGAATTGATACTTGGGAGGAAGAATTTGTTAGTTTCCAGGACAGATTTCCGGAGGAAGCTAAATTGATCCATGATTATGTATTAAGGATTTTTCCAGGATATCAGCTTCTAACTGATCATGAATTTCTCAATCAGGTTATTGATGGGGTCGAGAAAGAAGAATCCGAACATCCTACCTTATTGCATCTAGCATTTACTACTGTAAAAGCATAGTTTTCTGCAAATTGCCTAGCCGCTTACGTATCTTCCAAATGGGATTTTCCTTAAGATATAGGTGATCAGGATAGATGCAATAATGGTACAAATGGTTGCTAGTGGAATCAGCCAGACTGTTCCCACCTGTTTTGCGATTAGGGGATGGAAGTAATTCAGCGGAATGATATGGGCAAGATAAATTCCAAAGCTATACTTGTCGGTGATTGATACCCAATTCGGGACCTTTAGATTTTGCATGCTTTCCTTTACCCACAGGAATAATCCGGCTGCTGCTAATGCTGTTGTAATGAAAAGGTAGTTATAGAAAAAGGTGTTCAGTTTGCTTGCGTTTTGATTGAGCAGATTGGTTCCGAAGCCTGCGATAGCAACCATCAATAGATAGGTTAAGGCCCAAACTATCTGTCTGTTGCTGAATTTGAAAGTTTTGATGCTGAAGTAATACCCTAATACCAAATAGCCTATATAGCCAGAAAAGAAAGTTAGATCAAATTTCGGCATGTAGGCGTATAGGGGTTTGCTCATGAAGCAAGAGGATAGGAGCCAGAGCACAAGGAACCATTCTATTTCCCGAATCGTCGAATGGATTAGGATCTTTCTCAAAAATGGAATGGCCAAGTAGGCGCCGATGATCATGTAGAGATACCAAAGGTGTGCATTGGCTCCGTGCAAAAGCTTATCTACAATGATGGACCATATCTTTTCATTGGATAATTGATCAAATTTCGTGTAACGGTAGAAATAATAGATCAAGTAGATAATCGACCAGAAAAGAAAGGGATAGATGATTTTAGGAAGTCGTTTCCTGTAAAAGGTCCAAGTATCTTCATCTTTTGGAATTAATAATGTACCAGAAATAATAACGAAAATAGGCACTGAACATCGTGTAGCCGCATTGATCCAATTGGCATAATTCCAATCAAAGGCATTAGTGTCTATGCGATTGAGGAAACCTGTGGAAGCATGAATAAGTACCACAAATATCGTCGCGATGACGCGCAGATAGATGAGATAAGGGTTTTTCTCGGCCATAGGATAAAAGTATGGATATTTGGAGAAAATTTTAGTAGCTGGTATTAAATAGGAATTAATTTTCTTTGAAAGGGAAGGAGGCCTTCAATTTAGTATGATATCTTGTAGATCAATGTTAATTTATTGAAATCAGGGAATATGCTGGAAAGGCCTATGATGTTCTGATTGATAGAAACCAGGGTTGGGCGGGAAAGATTATCGTAAGCTAGCTCATAATAACTTGCTTTTTCCCAGTCTGGTTGGACTTCTACGTTTTTCTCCTTAAAAACGTACGTGATACTTTGAATAGGTTGTTTGGCCGTAATGATGTCTGATAGTTCGATTGGGTTGAATCCCAATTGATTATATAATTTATTTAAGAAATGGGCTTTATTTCCAGGTTTAAAGAAGATATGGGCTTCAATATCTTCAAAGTTATTTGAGCCTCCGGTGCTCGGAAAAAAGTCATTGCTGCCTGAATATATTGCTTTTTGAAGGTTGTCGGATTCATAGTAATATTTCATGGTTTTTTCAGCCGATAAATTTGTAGTAATTCTCCCCGCAGCGTATCCAGTCACGATGGTTTTCCAGGTCAATTTACTTGGATTACGTTGATTTCCCAGATATTCAAATTTGGCAATTACAGGTTTGTCTTTGGCGATATCTGTCGCTGCCGGTTGATTGTCCTGATAATAGTTTAAACGAACTTCTGTCAATCTACCCTCTGTATCCCAATTATATCCGTACTCACGGATTAATTTATTGTTCTCATCGGTTAATGATCTTTTTTCAACCTTTCCTTGAGCGTTATAGGAAAACTTCTCCAAACCGTATTCAATTAACCTGCTTTGTTCATCATACTTTAATTCTACGGTATTGCCAAATCCAGTGGATGCCTGAAGTTTGATGATTTCCAGCTTGCTGATCAGGTCTGTTGGAGTTTCTTGAACGGTTTGATCTTTCTTGCAGGAAATTAGGGTTAATAGAAATGCTGCAAAACCTATAATAGTGTATGTGATTTTTAGTGTTTTCATAATTATAGTGTGAAAGGTCTACCGACGAACTAATTTATTAATAAATAAGGATAAACTTGGGTAAATATTTTATGAACCTTTAACAATTTATCTGAACCCTATTCTCGTTCAGCATTTCGTGATTTCTGTTTTCCAAAACCTTTTAAATTATGCAGTGAAAAAATCGTACTTTAATACTGCATTAATTATATTTAATAAGGATGAAAAGCGTGCTTTTTATAATATTGATCGTCTTAACCATTATCTTCTTAATTATCTCCCTCTTTCATTTGTATTGGGCTTTTGGAGGCACCGTAGGTAAAACGGAAAGCGTGCCGGTAACTGAAAAAGGAACTCTATTGTTTGAGCCTGGTTTCATGCCTTGCCTTGTTGTTGGCCTTGGTTTCTTGTTTTTGATTTTTCTCCTGTACCTACCAAGTCTGGATTTAGTTTCTGATACGATTTCGACCGGTATTCTCTGGATTGTAATGTGAGTGTTCTTATTACGTGTAATAGGTGATTTTAATTATGTCGGCCTGTTTAAAAAAGTGAAAAACACGACATTCTCAAGAAATGATAATAGATATTTTGTGCCATTGTGCTTCTTGATCGCTTTATTGATACTGCTGAAGAATCTTGCTGATTAAAGGAACCGAGCTAATCCTAATAAAAACTGTTTATCATTTTAATCACTGTTTAATCGTGTTATCCAAAAGAATACTTAATAAATATCACTGTTATTGAAATTTTTGTGCCACTCGTCGTATTATGTATAAAAAAACGACTATGGTTATTTCATACTACATTTATTATAAGATTAAATTCCTTGAATTTTTTCCTAAACTTATTCTTGACAGAATTCTACTTCCATTGCAGGAAAGATATTATAGAAGTGATAATTATCGACTGCTAATTTGGTTTATTGGAAATTTAATTCAATTGGTCTATACAGTTCTCACTGAATTATTTGTAATAACCTACGGAAAGCCGAAGGGTTATTTTCCTAAAATAGAATTCTATTCTAAAACATCGCTTCAAGGTTTTTATAAAGGTCCATTTAAAATAAAATACCGGCATTTAAAGCTAGAATTGAACATACTCTTCTATGGTCTATTAATCTACTTCTGGGGGAATTAAAAGTTGATTGATATGAATAATTCAATATTTCGAATGGTCAATAAATTGATAAAATTTTCAATTCAATTGATCTATGCCTTGCCTTGGTTAATATTAGTTTTGCCCCTTTGTATAATTAAAGATTTATTCACCTATAAAAAAAATACTCATGATTGATTTATTATATTTTCATGGCTTGGGATCCAATAAAGATTCTCGAAAATTTAAACTGATTGAAAATGCCTTTGAAAGTACACACAGTTGTTTTTGTGTAGAATGGAGGAATGATACTGATATATCTGGACTATTGACTGATTTATGGTCACTTTACAAAGACAAAGATGAACTTGTCCTAATAGGTGATTCCACAGGGGGGAATTATGCCTACCAATTACGAGAACGGTTAAAAGTCTTTGGAGTGAAAATTAAATTAGTTCTTCTAAATCCCTTATTAGACTTTTCTAACAGGATTGCCAATTTTCCCTTTCCGGAGAAACTTGAAGAGACTTTGGAAAAAATAAAGGAAATAGACCATTGCTTTCTTCTTCAGAGTAATCGAGATGAAGTCATTGATCATTCCAAAATGAAAATAGGTCCTGAGGTGGAGCAATTAATCATTGATGATACGCATCGGCTGTTGACTTTTGAGAATTATGTTGATGCAATTAAGGAGTATTTGACTAGCGATAGGTTGTAATATTGGAGATTGAGATTTTAGGCAGAATCATTTCTTAGGTATAACTGGGATGCATTAACCGAATTTGAAAATTAATGTTCAAATCCGATTCATCCATTTATCTGTATTTTTACAATAGATATAAGAATTTGGCCAATGAAAGTTTAATTATAATATTTAATCAATTGTAAATTGATTATTCAAGATTTGGATGGATCACAAAAAATAGATTTTATTCAAGTTTTTGGTAATTGAAAATGGGAGACAGTATTAACAGGAGGGATTGTTTCTGCCCACAACCCCGCACGAAGATTTTTCTTTGTTAACATTTATTCAATAATATGGTTATATTAGAGAAAGTATATTTAATATACGATTTTACAATTATATGTAATTTATTATCCTAATCTATTGTAGTTGTTAAATGCCAATTAAATTTTTAAATAATTATCCAGAGAATAATCTTGATAAAGTTATAGTTAAAAAAGACGGATCAGCTTTAAATGGTGAGATTTGGCTTTATCAGCAGATGTTGAACATTAATAATCAAGTTGAATTTCATGAAAATGACGAATGGTATTTTTACCACAATTATAACCTCTCGAAACATCCAGGGAGTAAAGGAAAGGTCGAAGGACAGATTGATTTTTTATTACTGAATAGAGATGGATTAATTGTAATTGAAGTAAAAGGAGGAAGTGTAAAAGTTGAAAATGGTTGCTTTTACTCTTTTAAAGATGAAGGTTTCTACAAAGCTCAAAATCCATTTATTCAAGCTAAAGAGTATGTAAGAACTTTAAAAGATTTGATTGGGAATTCTAAGCTATTTATTTGTAAGGCGATAGTATTTCCTCATACAAATAATTTTCAGTTAGTCGGACCAGAGTTAGGAGGATATAAACACTGCTTTTATTCATACTCAAATTACATAAACCTTGGAACGGATTTTGCAAAAACAGAAAGTTTCTATAAGTTCCTTAATGAACTTGTTAATGAGACCAAGAAAGTTGTCAGTAACTCAATAAATGCATACAAGGGAAATAATCATGTTTTTAATAATTTTCCAAGAATGTCACTTCAAGAGTTGAGAAGGATTAAAAATCAATTGTTCCCGAACCAAGCAGCATACAGTTACAATGTTGATACTTTAAATTCTGAATTAATCCTAAATACCAATTATGACATTTTAAAAGGTTTAAAAAAGAATAGAAGAGTTTTAATCCAGGGAAAGCCAGGTACGGGTAAAACAGTATTAGCACTAAAGGTAATAGCTGAGAATTATTTAAACCAAAAGACGGGGGTGATATTTTGTGCAAATTTACTCGTAAAAAGGAAAATCGAACATCTGCTCATTTCTGAGTATAGAATTAACTCAAGCTATATTTCATTTGAAATTTTTTCAAAGACAAAAGCCGAGGAGTATTTAGCCAAAGAATTAGATTACTTCATCTTTGACGAAGCTCAAGAGTATTTTGATGAAGATTTTTATGAATATGTAAATAAGTTTGATAAGAAAAATAATGCACCCGCGTTTTTTATTTTATATGATATTGATCAAACAATTTTGAGCGATACTACTGATTTAGGTTTTTATGAAGACTATTTTATTCAGGATGGATTTAGTCATTATTTTTTTGATAATGTTTTTAGAACAGCTCAACACCCACAAATCTATTCAGTTTGTAATGCCATTAAGAGATTAGATTTTGAATTTGTTAACAAAGAACTGGGAGAAAAGTATTTTCAAGACTCTGATACAATAAAGAAGTTGGAGTTTATCTCACGCTTTATTAAAAATAGTAGGGTTCATCCTAAAGATAAAGTGATTTTAATTGAGAAAAGTATATATGATGGCGTTAAAGAGTTATTAACGAATTATTTTGATAGCTATATACTTGAACTTTCAGAAAACAATATTAATGTATTTTCTGAGAAGATAAAATTTACCACCCCTATCAAGTATAGGGGGTTAGAAAACGAGGATGTACTTTTAATTAGTAGTACAATTTCAGATTTAAATCGTACTCAATTATATATAGGAAGTACTCGGGCTATGTCAAGTTTAAATGTGATGATATGGAGTTAATTGATTTTAAAAAAATTAACAATGTAGTTTTAAAGAGCTTAAATTTAGCTGATAACTTAACTCAAAATCAATTAAGTTATATTGGTGAGCTTTATTTCCGTTTCACGAAATTTAAAGTAGGATCACTGTATTTGAACCTGCCTTTTTTCGATAAAGAAAATATTCGGCATTTTGAAAAGTATATAAAGTATTTAGACCATTCTTTTAGAGTTTATTATCAAGATAAGTCAATAAGTTTATATGACTCATTTATTATTGACTTTTTTGATAATGAAAATGATATTTTGAACTTCAGTAAAAAGCACGAGCATGTTTCTCAATGGGTTAATGAATCTAATACTATCTATACACCTGACAATATTTTTACACCAGCATTTCATGCAATTGGTGAAAATGAATTGAGTTTTATAAAAAATAACATTCCCTTATACAAATCAATTCGTGAAGAAAATCTTCTTGCTGAAACTGTGATAATTAGTTTGGATAATAAAAATATTTATATTCAGGAAGAGAATAAGGCCATAGAATGTTTTAATAATGGCCTGTTTACTGATATTCGCCTAGATTCGGCAGGAAATATTGAATATTTTAATAACACATATGAAGAAATTAATGATTCCAATTCTAATGTTCAGATATTAGTTAAATATCCATATTACTCAAATATTGACCATCGTTTGGTTAGAAATGATGTAGATAGTTTCCATGTGTCATTTAGAAATCGTTTTACGATAAGAGATGCAAAAGATATCTTAAGTAATGATTTAATAATTGTACCCAATGAAATTATAAATAGGGATAACCCATTGGTTGATTTTAGTTCTTATTTTAATATTGTTCAAACAAATGCAGGAGCTAAAATTCATGAGTTACTTGCAAATATATTGCTCGATTGGAAAGATTTAGGCGTTAATAAATATTTGTATCCCTTTCCTAAATATTTTTTCCTATTTATTTGCAAAGTCGAAACAATTGATTTCTGGCGATCACTTTTCGAAAAAAACTATCCTTATATAGTTGATAAGCCAATTTATAAACAAATACTTGAACTATTAAGTTTAGTTTACGAGTTAGATTGGTCATCTATTTTTGTAGATAAAAATCAACATTTTGTTTTTCCGGATCTAAATAAGAATACACGTAGATCTACTATGCTAAAAGTTGCCTATGGAATCTTCAAACAATATCAAAATAAAATTAATGAAGAATCTACATTCAGTAGCTCTTTGGTTGCAGATAAGGTGAATATTATTTTAAACAGTTTTGATATTAATTTCCTTCTGAATGAAATTCCTCTAAACGAAAGAACATCAGTTAAGGTTGTTGTACCAGATTTTTTATTTTATAATATTAATCCATTTGGAATTTATCAATTATATAATTATCAATTTATATCATACTTCACTGCTATTCGTGAGGAAATTTTTCTTGAAATAGGTGAATACAAAGCCAGATGTATTGAGCGGAAAAATATTATTTTAGATAAATGTAGAACTGATTTAAAGGTATACCTCAAATCCATCAAATCTAAGGAAGATTTTACCGCATTAATTGCTGATGAGACTAAAACCTCTTTTGATGAAATTTTAGATGAAGTGGAGGAGGCTGATAAATTCAATATTTCGAAACCAGGTAAGACCGCTAGCTCGCAAAAAATATCAATCCATTTAAATGAGGACATAATGCATTATCAATCCGATTCTATGGTGTATGTTTTTAGAGAAAATTTTTTAAAAATTAAGGCCTTTAATCTGGTTGTAAACGACTTATTTTTAAATATTGGAAAAATAAAGAGAAAATTGAGAAGCGACTTTTTATTTCAATTAGATACTATTCCTAACAGTGTAAAATATTTTAAACATGATCTGTATCTGAAAGGTAATTCATTTAATAAATTAACGAAAATTGGACTTAAAATTAAGGGACAGGATTACTTTAATAACTCCTACATATCTATAGAAAGAGAGTTTGATTTAGAATCATTTAAACTGCCGCGGAAAGAAGATCGCAACCTAATATGCGAATTTTTAAATATCGCACCTTCAGAAATGCAAATAGCCTATGTGGCAAAATATAAGAATAGTAAAGAGTTTAAGCGATTATATGCTGAAATCTTAGATATTATTATTGATAGAGATTATATTAATAGAGTGAATTCTGATGAAGCAATAGATTCGATTATGAATATATTAGGTTCTAGTAAAATTGATTTTTCAGAGGAATATAGTGTGGAGGAGTTTGCAACAAATGTTGTAGAGAGTATATTAAACAAACTAGTAGATTATTTAGAACCAATTACGAATATACAGAATGAAATTAACCCATAGAAATAAAAGAGAAGAACTCGAAGGTTTTGTACGAGAACAACTCATAGGTCCAGGATCCTATAAGTTTAAATATCATTTTCAGTTTGATGCAAATGAGGATGTAAGTTTAAATGATTATGAGATAATTCCGGAGGTTCCTGCATACCAATATAGTACTGCTATTCTTTTTCCTGAAACAGAGGAAAAAGATGGATCTAAAGAAGAAAGTGATGAAATTGAAGGGGATGGCCTAGAAGGAAATACAAATACTTCAGCAGATAGTGATGAGATGAAATCTGATACAGTTGAGTCATTATCAAGTAAGCAACAGAATTATCCAACAGATTTTGGTTTATCGTTTGTTATAAAGGAAAACGCTAATATTAATGAGGATTTAGATGTAATATTCTCTTTTAGACGTTACGAAAAATTCACAAAAAAAAAATATAAGAGAGTTAGGTTACTCCATTTTAATCACAGAAAATGAAATAGACCTCGAGAATATTGTTAATCAATATCTTTCAGATTATCTTAAAGTAATAAAAAGAGATAATTTAACCTACATAGGTTTCAAAGATGCTTTTGATGTAGCGAATTTTTATAATATAGATTACATTAACTTAAATTATCTAATTAATAAGATAATTGTTGAGCCTTTTAAGCTATTGGTTGAAGACGATCTTGTAGAAGAACTACAGGAAGAAAAATCTGATCTAAAATACTATAAACTTAAAAGTAATGGAAGGAAATATTTTTCAATTGGAAGTAAAAGTTACAATGGCGAATCCTTTTCAAATATATATACAGTTTATGAAGACCAATTTATTGATTTTCTAAAAGAAAGACTTATTGTAAATTGCGAATCATATAATGGAATTAGAGATTTAATAAAAGGTTTTGAATTATACAATCAAATCAAGGATATTACATTAGATTTTAAGGATGTTTTAAAAAAGAACACCCCAAACAATGTTTGGAAATCTATTTCAGAATCGATAGTTCTAGATTTGCCAAAATACACTGGAAAGAGTGTTGAACGTCCCAAGCCTATTCCTGTCTCAAAAGATTACTCTGAATTAAAATTTGCTGTGCAATATCTTCGTGATAGTAAAAATGGAGGTATTTATGTTAAAATTATAGTGTCAAATAAAGCAAAGCTAGTTCTCAGACCGAACGAATTCCCTGGATTGAATAAGAAGGACGCAGCAAATCTAATGTCTTACTTTGGTGTTGAACTGAAGGTCATCGAAAAAAATATAAATACTTTAATTCCATACAATTCTCCTCAACTCATAGATTTTGATCAAGAAGATAATTTTAACAAATTATTGTATCGAAATTTTAAGGATTTTGGTGAAGGTTATAACACCTCAGTTAATTGGTCAGAATCAAATGGGAAAAAGTTTATAATTACAGATTTCCTACCTGCTCAGGATTCACCAAGAATTGGGTATTCCCCTAGCAAAATTAAGGATAGCCAGATTGTCTCACTATTAACAGATGAATCAATCTTGTCAATGAGAGAATTATCTACATTGTCATCTGCTAGTGATGCGAAAATTATTTCGAAATTAGAATTGTTTGTCGATGACTATCAAAGTTGGATCATTGACAAAAGGAATGAAATAATCGATGATGTGAGTAGGGAGCTCTTATTGAATCAGTTGAGAGCTTGTGAAGTTGATTATAATCGTTTGAAGCGAAATGTTGGATTGTTAAAATCAAACTTAGCGGCGATGACATCTTTTAGACTAATGAATACAGCTATGTTTATGCAACTGCATAACACAGTTTTAAAGAAAAATAACTCATTAGATTTAAAATCAAATCGACTAAATGAACATTATTACACCACAGTCGATATTGAAAAACCTTATAATTGGAGAGCTTTCCAATTGGCTTTTGTTCTCTTGAATATAGATGGTTTTGTTAAGCCACCAGTAGGGGATACAACAATTCAAGATGTATTTGGAACAGGTTGGCCCGAAAGAAATGAAATTGCAGATTTGGTTTGGTTTCCAACAGGAGGAGGTAAAACTGAAGCATATTTAGGAATTATAGCTTTTTGTATTAATTATAGAAGAATTTCAAAGGGTGAGGCGGGAAATGGGACAACAGTTTTAATGCGATATACATTAAGGCTACTTACTTTACAACAATTTCAAAGAGCCACAATTTTAATTTGTGCTTTAGAAGTTATTAGAAGGACTAAATTTACCATACCACATAATTATTCTCTTGGTACCGAAAGAATTGCAATTGGCCTGTTTGTAGGAGGTGACTCATTGCCTAATAAATGGACTGAAACAGGTGAGCGTAAAGGTATGAAAGAAAACTTGAGAGATATTTCTACTCAAATTTCAGAATATAGTAGCTCAACAGACAAAAAAAGTATTATTCTAAAAACAAACTTACCATTTACTGAGTGTCCTTGGTGTGGTTTTGATCTATTTATTGATGAATCATTACCAAATATTTCACCTAATCATTTAAGTGATAGTTATGGAATTAATGATACTCTTAATATCTGTTGTAATAATGTTAATTGTGATTTTCATAACAAGAATCGTTTTTTTGATCAGAGTGAAAGTATACCATTTTTATTGTTCGATGAAGATATTTATAAATTTCCACCCACTTTACTTTTTGGTACTGTAGATAAATTTGCAGCTTTAGCAAATAATGTATCAATTATTAATAATGAAAGAAGTAAAGATTCGAGTAGATTTTTCGGAAGATATAAAGGAAAAACTGAAAGGATACCACCAGATCTTATTATTCAAGATGAGCTTCATTTGTTATTAGGTCCCTTGGGAAGTGCCGTAGGATTATTTGAAAAAGCTATAGATTCGTTATGTACGTATGAAGATTATAATGGTATAAGCGTTAAGCCAAAAATCGTCACCTCAACAGCTACGACTAGAAACACCGATAAGCAAATTTTTGGATTATTTGGTCGAAGAAGTGAAATATTTCCTAAACAAGGTGTTACCGCAGACGATTCTTTTTTCGCATATTATGAACGCGATGCAAGCAACGTATTTCTATCTAATAGGAGATATGTTGGTATTTTACCTGTAGGTAAAACACAGGTTTGGATGCAATTAAGAGTCGCATCAATTGCTTTAGCTCATAGACTGCAATATATCAAGGATAACTTTTCCCTGGAAGAAATATTTACTAGAAAACAAAAATTTAAAGATGCACAAACAATCTTAGATTATTACCATACGGTATTATCCTATTTTAATAGTTTAAAAGAGGTTGGAAAGACTCAGTCTCAAATTAGTCATTATTTACCAGGAGATGTAAACTATGTAATAAAAAATACTATTCCATGGACCTTTATAGATAAACTCATTAGAGATAAAGATCAAATCTCTTATTCTGAATTAACAGGACGTTTGACTGGTGAAGAAGTTAAAACTAATTTATCTGAAATCAGTAAAAAATTCACCATAGTTAATGTTGATGTTAATAAGATTATTTTGAATACTTTTCAACCACCTGAATTAGTTATTTCAACAAACATGATTTCTGTAGGAATTGATGTTTCTAGGTTTAATACGATGATCATTAGTTCGATGCCAAGGAATGTGGCTGAGTATATTCAAGCATCAAGTCGCGTAGCTAGAGATAAGGATGGAATTGTGTTTACAGTTCATCACCCTTTTAGATCAAGAGATATATCACATTATCAAAGGTTTAAAGAGTTTCATGAGAAATTTTATAGTTACGTTGAACCGATATCGGTTACTCCGTTTGCAAGTAAGGCGTTGGATAGATATTTAGCCATGTATCTCGCCGTTATTGTACGTCATAACCTTGATTTTGGATTAACAAATAATACGAATGCAATAGAAATAGATAATGAAAGAGTAGATAGTATATTAAGTTACGTTGAAATCGAGATTAGTGAAATATTAAATAATGCAGTAAAACTAGAGAACTATTTAAAAGGTTCCAATAAACCTGGGTTTTCCTCATCAATTGATGGTGTTATTTCGGAAGAATCAGCTATAGAAATTATTACTAAATGTAAGACACTTTTAAATAATTGGATAGAATTAGTAACAAGTAATGTAGAAGAACAATTTTTTTTCAGGAATGATACAGCTCCAAATAGTTCGCTATTCACCTCTTTAACTGATAGTTCACGTCCATTAAAATGGAAGGTAGGATATTCACTAAGAGAAGTATCTCCAGAAGTAGTAATTAGAACTGTTCAACAATAAATAAAAGACTAATGTTTACATTAAATAAGAATACTCAGGCGAATGAATCGCTTAGTAAGTTTAAGTTGCTTTCGGCTTATGGAGGTGCAGGGTCCATATTGCATACCCAATATGGAAGTATTATTGTTTCTTGCATTGAAGAGTGGGGTTTTCTAAACAGAATTGATGAATTACATGTTGAGGCGATAACGATTAATGAAAAAGATATAAATCGTTATGTGAGGAACCAAGCGGCATTACCAAGAGAGGGAGGAATTGAGTTTTCTAATGACGATAGATTCATCTCCTTGCTTAAAGAAAAAAAGAAGATTGATAATCTTAAATATTTAGTACTTATACCAGATTTAGACTTAAATGAAAAATCCAATACAGTGGATTTTGGAAGTCAAAATTTGACTATAGCAAGTACATACATGCCAAAAGTTTTCTCCGATTCTAATTATATTCTAAAATCATATAGTAGTTGGCATTCAGAATGGATTGAAAAAAACAAAGATGATAAATATGCTAAACAGTTTTTCCCAGTTAAGAAAAAGGTGGAGTTGGAGAACGGAAAGTTTTTCTTTCAACAGTTGAAGCAGGATAATCTCGTACTTATATGTCCCGATGGTCATATTAGTGACTTTCCTTGGTCAAAATATTTAAAATGGAGAATACAAAACCCCCATGATCTCCAAAGGGAAATTGAACTTTTTAGTTACGAAAATTGTTGTATCGCTCCGAAATTATCAATTAGAGTAGCAAATTCCAATGCGTCTGGTTTTGATGGTAAATGGTTAAAATGTGAAAACAAAGGTTGTTGTGGTTCTAAAGGAACTTCATTAAAAGGTTTGTTTAGCATTAAAGTATTATGTCCAGGACATAAACCTTGGGAAGCAAGTGTTTCAGACGCAAATAATAATAGTTTTCTTTATTCAGGATCTACAAATTCTAGGAGAAATGAGCCACCAAGAGAAAAGTGCAGTAGTACAAAGGCAATGAAAGTTGCACTTACTACAGGAAATAATCTTTATTTCTCCAGGATAATGTCTAGTATTTATCTTCCTTCGGCCTTATTTAAAAATCAAATTGATTTGGATATCGAAAAGTTGGAACGAGAGAAGAAAGCAGCCGCCGATGCTGAAGATTTTGCCCTAGCAATAGATTTGCAAAATAGAATTATAGAATTGAAAGCATTGCCAAATGATGTGAAAGAAGTGGATGAAGCTGAACAAGACTTAAAGTATAAGTTTGAGGAATTTTCTGCTTTAAATAGCAAGACTGATGATGAAATAAATATTGACATTGAACATCTGAAGGTTAAAGATACAACAGTTAATTTGAATGATCATATTAGGGGATATTTTTCAAAAATATTACGGGTAGACAATATGAAGATGACTTCTACTCAACTGGATTTTTCTCGTGTTGAACCGTTTGATCCAGACCAAGGTATGATAGTTCAGGAAATATTTAGGCGTCGTCCAGAGGAGGTAATTTCATATCCTGCGATCGAGAATTACGGTGAAGGGATATTTTTCTCATTAAATCAAGAGCTAATTGATGAATACGAAATTGTATATAGAAAAGACTTGGATGAGTGGATATTAAAATTACCCAGTATTAGAGGTAGTTTTAGTCGTAAGATTATTGAGAAAGCTTTGAATGAAAACTGGAGATTGTATATGATACATACTCTTTCTCATATTATAATGAGAGAGCTAGAGTTTCGCTCTGGATATCCAACGGCTTCACTCCAAGAAAGGTTGTATGTTTCAAACCATGAGTCTTACAAAATGGCAGGATTCTTAATTTATACAGTAGAAGGTTCGGAGGGTAGTATGGGAGGATTAATAGCTCAGACGACCGAGAAGAATCTAAATAGCTTAATAAAAAGTGCTTTAACACGTGCTACAATTTGTCAAAGTGATCCTCTGTGTTGGACATCAGAAGGGCAGGGTTTATTTAATTTAAATTTTGCATCCTGTTTTTCATGCGGATTGGTTAGCGAGACTTCTTGTGAAGAACGGAATCTATATTTAGATAGAAAATTACTTGTTGACCAGGATTTCGGTTTTTTTAAGGAAGTTTTAGATCTTAAGTAATATGGCTTTTAAAACATTAAATAAAAACTTTATTTATCATGAATTAATTCGTCCTATGAGAGATTTGAATTCTCTAGAAAAAGTCGAGTTATACAAATTAATTCAAGCGGAAACTAGAATAAGATTAAGGAAATCATATGAACAATCTCATAGCGATAAAGAACAATTCTATCTAGATGCATTTGATGTCTTAGGTGAGTATGAAGGAGATTATATAATAATGAATCTTCTAATAGAATCACAATGGTTTTCTTTGTATAAGAAATTATTATTAAATATGAAGGAAAATAGAAAAACTTTTAAATTTAATAATGAAATAACTGCTTTTTTAGAATCTATTGAAAGCGAAAGATCTAGAAGAGGAGATTTGGATCAAGTAGAAGAGAAAAGGATAGCACTGAAGCATATTTTGATTTTTCTCGAAGATTTAGATGAAAGCAATAAAAGTTTCGTTAAGGATTTTTTTTCTTTTAACGCAGGATCAAATCAAATCATTAAGTCTTTTGTAACTACTTTAGTTGATGAAAGAAGACAAAATGATGAAAAATTTTGGATTTTTTTGCTTTTTAATAAGATTTGGAAAGAGTATTATTTAGATCGTAGTTTGCAGAGTGTACGTGGTGCTGTTTTTTACCGAGAATTGAGTAAATATGTAGAAACAGAAAAAGTAGCCATTGAACATCTTAAATTTCTAGATTTTGTAAATAGTAAATTAGCTGACAATTTCGTCTATATGGAGTATTCTCCATTTCACCTCGATGTTTTAGATTTTAAAGATAGTATACAAATGAAAAGATTTCATTTGGAATATCAAAATCGTATTTCTGAAGTAAAAGAAATAATTAGACTTAGTGACGAATCAACGTTTATGGATATTTTAAAGTATGTTGAAGAAAGGCAAATGTTTGATCAACGAACTACATCAATTCTTCAAAATAAAATATTGCAGTTTCAATATCCCGACTCAAAAGAATTGGGATATTTTAAAAAATTGTATGAAAAATATGGAGACTCTAATAAGGAAGCTAAGAAAATAGTTAAATCTCTTTATTTGTTTGAATTAATCTAATTTATTAATGATGGAAGAGATTTTATTTACACCATATAATGCCAAAAATTGTTTCAATGGAACCTTGTCCTTGAAATGAAAAACTTTTTTAAATTGTTGTTGATCAAATAGCTCATTTTCTATTGAAATATTATTTATGATACTTCTTAAATCATCTATTAGATATGTGGGCTCTTTTTTGTTATACTCTGATTTTTGTTGCTCGTACATTTTTTGCATTAAAGCAGAATCAGCGATTTTTTCTGAGAATCCATTATTAATGAATTTTAAAAATTTTTCTCCCTCTTTAATCTCCTTCTTTATAAAATCTTCAAGCGATTTGTAGAAACCATCATCTATAATTTGATGTTTGAAGTTAGCACCAGTGCCATACTGAATGGAAGTTAACCACCTACCATCAGGTGTGTTTTTTTCTTTTATATCAAAATTAGACAATGTCACTGTTAAGTTACCATCCTTAAGTGGATGCCTTCTAAACTTTGAGTTTTTTGTTCTTTTAGGAGGATTATCAAAGACAGCCTCTTTAAAATCATTTAGGTTGATTATCCCCTCAAGATTAACTTTTGTCTGCAGTTTTATCTCTGAAGGTGTTGTATAGCCATTTTGTTCTAAGAATTCTTTTGCAAGTGCTCGACTAACAGAAGGGCAAACTGCATTTCCGACTTGTCTCCACTTAGCATATAAGTTTCCTGTGAATTGATAAGTAATTGGGAAACCCATGATTGAGGCAATCTCACGTATTGTTGGTGATCTATATTCACCATCTCCAATTCTGTTATAGCCAGACTTATAGATAAGACCTTCTCTAGATGTGCCACTTTTTGTAGCGGTTACTGTCCTACTTGGTTTTTCCATATTTTCTGGGAAAGCCATTTTTCCCATACAATGATGATTAGTTTTGAGCTCCCTTGATTGCCTCCATTCGCACTCATAAAGACCGCTATCGTAGAAGTGATCTGTAAGATCTAAAGCACTAACTTTAATTTGTGGATATATAGGGTCTATAAAGTAACCAATAGGGTTAGTGAGAGTAGGGGAAGGCATTCTCTCAAGAAAATTACCCAATGTATTCCACTTTCTTAAACCGACACCAATTTCATTATGTGTCGGAGTAGGTAGTAAGAAGCCTCCTTTTTTGAATATTTCACCTGATACGGATCTTTTTCTAGCTTGATGAGAGCCATAGTCAGCAGAATTAATAATTGCTGTATTAGTTCCAACGTATAGAGCTTCTTCATTAGGATTTTTCCCAATAGATATTGCCCATTCTGAAAGATTAAGATCAGCGAAAGTATAATACCGTTGAAGATATTTTTTCGAATTGGCTACATTCTCCATATACCAACCCTCGAGGATCGAATCTTTTTGATGTTTCTTTACGGCTACGACTCTTAGGAAAGATTTAATCAGCGTAATACCTAGTCCCTTTTCTGCTTTGCCTGATTTATTTGATGAAGAAAAGCTAACGCAAGGAGGACTTCCTAAAATAACTGTTGTATTAGGAACTTTGTCTATCTCCTCAATTGAATTTAAGAAAACAGATATATCCTTTGTTTCGCAGTTTAGCTGATAGTTATGGTTATAGGTTTGAGTCGCAGGCAGCCAATAATCATACCCGTATAAAGTTTGAAAACCCATCTGTCGGAAACCCTCGGTAAATCCGCCTGCACCGCAAAAAAAATCTACTAACGTTAATTGTGGATGATTATTATGCACTCTTATATTAAAATTAAATTATAGAATTTGAATCAATAGAACATTTTAACGAATATAACATTAATTACAATAATATATGAACAGTTATATTAAGTCACTATAAAATTTAGAAAAATAAAATTATGGTTTATCAGACTTCTTGAATCATGATATTTTGATACTATTTTTATAAATAAAAATGCACCGCCCTAAAGGTGGTGCATTTTGTGGTGTAAGTTTTGTAACTGATTGATTATCAGTATTGATTGTGGAGATGATGAGGATAAAAGTGAAATTATTAATTCAATATTGTTTTTTCTGGAAGGGTTCAATATTTAGTTAGGTTGGGGAATTTTATAATACATGAATAAATAATAAAGGTGGGGAATAAATAATCTGCTTAATGAAATATTATTTTTATGATGAAATATTATTTTCCAAGTGACGGTAAAGAAATTAAGATATTAGAATTTCTCGAAAGTAAATGATAAATTATCATTTTGAAGGAAGTTGGTATGTATGAAATTCTTTTTAAGTAGAGTTTTTTCTTCTGTACCAAAGAAAACTGTTTTGATAAAAATTGCCACCATTTCTTTAGAATGGTGGCATTAAATTCTAACTGTTTTTTTATTTACTTATTAATACTACAAAAATATTAATAATTTGTTTAGAAATTGTTTTATCCATTGTGCATAGGAGCCATTTGATATTTTGGAAATTCTTCTAAATAAGAACATATTTGAATCCCTAGTCTATTTAAGAAGTCACAACTTAAATTTGACCAGGGATTCGATAGCTAGTGATAGTTAAATAATATTTTAATATTAAATTTTAATTCAAGCTAGTAATCTAAATTATATATAAAGAATTGAAAATACAAATTAGAAAACGAATCATTAAAAATGAGTTCTTTTAATTCGAACTAAATCACACAAGCATTTTCTTACTTTTAGGTTAGATAAATTCGATTGTGTATCGTTATCCAGCTAGTAATCCTTTTTGAAATATACCTAAGGGTAGGTATATTCTTTGTTAGATAGTTCATTTAATTTTGGCCCAATTTACGTACCTCAATAAATATTGAATATCAATTGTTAGTGGAGATAATATAAAAATAATCAATGAAATACTTTGATAGAATTGGATCAAAATTTAACTATTACCTATGCAAATTGAAAGAATATTTTTGGTCCGCAGGCTTTGAAGTGGATAGAGAAAATAGGACAGTAAGATTATTTTTCTATGCATTTATCATCTTAACATTATTTTCTATGGTCATTATGGTAATACTATTAATTTGTCAATAAAGTTTATAGCCCTCACACTTCTTAAATATTTTTATAGTAGTATTGTTCATTTATAAGGCTGATTTTAGAGTTAAAAGATCAGAATTAAAAATATAAGTAATAATTCTGAAAGTCTTTTTATAAAAAAATCGCTTTAAATGAATTTTAATCAAATAATTGATTTAAAATGTGAATTTTATTATATTATTCCTGACAGCAGGATTCCTGCGTAAGCCATCTAAAACTTAACTATATGAAAGCAATTATTATAACTTTATTCCTGATAATTAATATCTATCCAGCATTTTCACAACATGCAAATGTATTATTTGAAAATGTTAATTTATACGATTATGAGAAGGGCGCTTTATCAGGACCTTTTAACGTTTTAATTGAAGGAAATACCATAAAAAAAATTAGTCGTAGCAAGATTCCTGAAAATGGTAATAATTCTTTAATTATCCAAGGAAAGGGGAAAACATTAATTCCAGGGCTCATTGATGTTCACGTTCATTTAGTTTTTGGATCTTTAACCATGGGAGAAATGATGACAAATGACCTTTCTGAAGAGTTTGTTATTGAAAAAATTGGCTCTTCTTCGGAAAAAATGCTAATGAGAGGTTTTACAAGTGTCCGTGACGCTGGAGGGCCAATATTTCCTCTTAAGTTAGCCATAGACAATGGAAAATTGATAGGACCTAGGATATGGCCCTCCGGGGCAACAATAAGCCAAACCTCTGGACACGGAGACTTCCGTTCGGCGTCTGAACCTTCTAGACGTTTTACCGGGGTGGTTTCTCGGGCTGAAAGATTTGGAGCTACTTTTATTGCTGACGGTCGTGATGAAATACTTACAGCTGTTAGAGAGAATTTGAGATTTGGTGCAAGCCAGATAAAGCTAATGGCAGGTGGCGGCACTTCCTCGGCATATGACCCTATTGATGTAACTCAATACACCTTTGATGAAATGAAAGCGGCTGTAGAAGCTGCTGAAGATTGGGGAACTTATGTGACGGTTCATGCGTATACCCCGAAGGCTGTACAGCGAGCAATTAATGCGGGTGTGAAATGCGTTGAACATGGGCAAATGTTAGATGAAGAAACACTTAAAATTCTTGCCGATAAAAAAATTTGGTTAAGCCTTCAAAATTTGGTGGGTGATACCGATGACATGAGTGAGGAAAGAAAAGCCAAAAGGAAACCTGTGTTGGAGGGACAGGCCAAAGTTTGGCCCATGGCAAAGAAATTAGGTGTAAAATTGGCATGGGGAACTGATTTCTTGTTTGAACCGGAATTAAACGCTCAACAAAATCATTATATTTTAAGATTGCAGCAATGGTTTGAAAATTCAGAAATAATAAAAATGATCACAAAAGATAATGCCGAGTTATTGCAAATGTCTGGTTTGAGAAGTCCTTATTTAGGTAAATTAGGTGTAGTTGAGGAAAATGCTTTGGCAGATTTAATATTGGTTGACGGAGATCCTTTCAAGGACTTGTCGCTGCTGACTCAACCAAAAATGAAGTTTATTGTTATCATGAAGGATGGGAAAATATTCAAAGACATAAGTCATAGTGAAAAATGATTATTCATTAATTTAGGAACAATTAAATAATCATTTTTAAATTTAATTATTTGCTTTGGATTCGGTGACATAAAGGAAAACCCAAATGATTCAGTTATTTAATTATGGAATTAATGATCTCAAAATAAGGAATAGATAAGTATATATTAAACAGCAAAAAAATCCCTCGTATTAGACGAGGGATATGTGTTAACCCTAAACTACTAATTAATAAAGTAATTTTACAAATCAATATTTTGGATAGCTAAAAATAAGCAGAAAATCAATTCAATCCAAAGGATTTTTATCTTTCCTAAAAATTATCAATATATTTCTCTATAAAGTTTTTTTTAGAGATGTCAAATTTAATTCATAATAATATATGTGTGTAATTTAATTTTTAAATTACTTTTACTTTTTAATATTAACCGGTCTCCGATTTAAAAAAAGATTTAAAAATACTTTATTAATGTAGAAAAAATGGTCGTTATCTTTTTCTCCTAAAATAATAGGTTGGATTCATATCATAGGTTTTTTTTATATAGTGAGCAAACTTAAAATAGCTTGAAAAACCTGCCAATTTTGCCAATGAGGTCAGATTTAATTTTGAATTTGGTTCAAATTCACCTATCATATTCTCAATAAAACTAAGTCTAAGGTCGTTTATGTAATTTGGGAAGCTTTTGTTTAAATTTTTATTGATAACATAAGAGATATATTTTCTATTAAAACCTAAGGCTTTTGCTAAATATGCTAATTTAATATCTCTTTGTATAAATCCATTCGTTTGTTCCCAATCCTTTAGTAATTCTAAAATTCTATTCTCAATATCAGGGCTTAAATAATCATTATGTTTATTTTGAAGGTCCAAATTATTTTCCATGTATATTATTTTTAAGGTCAAATATAAAGGTTAACAAAATATATTAAAACAATTAATTCAACATCAGTCCCTTTATTAAATATATATTGAGGTTAATGAACTTAATTATCAAATACAAAAAGATATAATTATTGGCAATTGATATAGACAATATTAAAAAATAATAATGAAACTACTAAATGCACTTTTTACTCTAAATGTTTGTTATACCTTAAAAGAAGATGAATTGAAATAAAAGTATGATGTATTTTATAGTATTTTAAATATGATTTATTTTACCATATTATCCATTTTTACAATAAAAGGGTAACGAACGACGAATATGATTATACAAATAAAATTTTAATGAGCTATGTTTTTTTGAAATTTATACCAATTTATACCATTAAAACTTGACCAACTTAGTTGAAAATTCCATGTAAAATAAGGTAAATTCATTATCATGACTATTTTATTGAGTAATATCTTTTATATTTATTAATGCATTTACATCAAACTTCGGATTGTTTTCTAAATGAAATGTTTGATTATAATCGTCATTGTAATCATGAATTGATTAAATTATTCTTGCTTTATCAAGATCAGGTTTCAGAACAATCAATAAAACTTTTAAGTCACATATTGAATGCACATCGAATCTGGAATAACAGAATAATGCAAAATAATGAACATTGGGAAATCTGGCAAATACACTCTGTACCTATGATGGGTGATTTAGATGAATCTAATCATTCGATATCAAAACATATGCTGCTAAAGCATAATTCTTTAAAGATGATTGATTTCCAAATGAAGGACAATAATGATTATAGTTGCATGATTAAGGATATCATGTTTCACATTATTAACCATTCAAACTACCACAGGGCTCAAATTGCTACTGAACTTCGTAAACAGGAAATTGAACCAATACAGACCGATTATATAAAATATAAATTGTTGATTTGAAATTTCCTTTAATTGATTGATGGCAGTGTTCTTAATATTTAAAAATCTGGAAATAATTTATTAAACTCAGCATTGGATATTCTTTTATGAAAATGAATTTGAATCGAAAGGTATGTAAATTATCATGAATAGTTTTTCTAAAATCGATTTTTCATTGTTAATCATTTTCGTTCCTACTATTACTTAATTCGGATTATGAGGATTGTTTCATTCAATGACCTAATACATAAAAAAAACCTGACAGATCGAGGAATTGTCAGGCTAAGGCGTAATATTTAGAGTATGTCGTTCTAAAGGAGCCTAAATATAATAAATATAAAAGACCAATGAAATTAAATTATAAAAAATAACCCAATGGACTACTCCATTGGGTCCTACCAAATGTAAATTATGCAACTAGCTATTTATACAAATATAAATAAAATTACAGAGGTATTGTTAACATTTCCATTATTGAGAACAGAGCTTGTGAACAAAAAAGTATAGTTATAATTTGTGAAATAATGATTAATATTTCATTGGATCTTTTGTCCTAACTTCTCTTTAATATATGTATCGTAAGAATTCAATATATTTAAAACTTTATAAATTAGAAAAGAATGAGTTTTTGAAAAGTCATTTTTATTAAAAAATTGGTAAGACTTAATGTGTTTAATGATGGAAAAATCAGAGTTATCGGCAGAAAAGGAAAAGATTTTCGAAATTATTTTGATTGATGATGATAGTATATTTTGCTTCCTTGTTTCAAAAATGATTCAATCATTTACCAACATGAAGATTGACCTGAAAATTTTTTCAGATGGAATTATTGCTCTTAACCATCTAAATGCGCTCCATATCAAGGGAGTCGCGTTTCCAAATGTTTTATTAGTGGATATTAATATGCCACTAATGAATGGCTGGCAGTTTTTGGAAGAGCTTGAAAGCATGAAAATCTCTGCTGGAATCGATGTACCAAGGGTCCTTATCGTAAGTTCTTCTGTAAGCCAGGAAGACCTAGCTCGTGCAAATAAAATTCCTTACATAGAGAGGTACTTGACAAAACCCTTTACCGCAGAGCAACTTTTTCAAGCATTAAATGTGTCCAATTGAATGGCACAGAATAATTAAAAGTTTATAAGATTTGGTTTAAATAGTGGTTAAGATAAGATATTCTCAACACACTTCTCTTTTGGTTTCTATAATTAGTTAATTCATTTTAAAATAATGTTTGTGATTTGTTGTAATTAATCATATGATCATTTTGACTTTTCTTCAATTAGCCACTTTGTTAATTCTCTGTATAAAATTGAGATACCATCGGAACCCTGAGGTACTGCTGAATGAATTGATTATTAGATTTGATATTGAATACAATCTGAAATTTTAATCTCGTTCTGGTTAATATTCCTTAAAAGAAATACTTTCTGGAAGGATTTTGAACTAAAACTTTAACCCTTATTTATTTCTATGGAAAGGACCAAACTTTCGTTAGAATAGCCCGAATTTGGCATTAAATCTGAAAATTTATATATTTTTGCTTTTCCGTGGAAATTCCAAAAATTATGAAAGATGAAAATTATAGTCTAGAAAATTATAAATTAAGGGAGAGGATCCTTGAGCTAGAATCAATTATTTCCTGCTTTGATGATATAGTTTTTGTGGTCTCTAGTGACGGTACAATTTTGGATTCTTGGACTCTTCAACCACAGGAACTTTTTTTTGACCGTGATAGAATTTTGAACATTCCGATTGAAGACCTTTTTCCGGAAGAATTTGCCTCAACTATGGTGGATATACTTGAAAAGACCATCAGGACGAAGAAGAGTCACCAAATAATTTATCAATCGCCTGTAGAGGCTTTTAAGGGAAGTTGGTTCAGATTGAAGACTAGATTTATGGAGAACTTTCCTGGAAAAGTGATGGTTGTTATTTCTAATATTACCAAAGAGATCGAACTTCAATACGAGGTTGAAATGGAAGAAGAGAAGTTCAATCAAGCTTTTATGCATTCTTCCATTGGAATGCTCTTGTTGGACGGAAGAATGAGAATTGTCGAACAGAACCGAGCTCTTTTGGAAATGTTAGGGATGGAGGATGAAAAGACTTTCCGGCACAAGGGATTTTCTGATTACATCCATCAAGACCATATTAAGGAATTAATGGTCGCAGTTACGGATTTAAGGTTGGGAATTGTTCATAAAGCTGTTGTTGAAACTAGGGTTTGTACTAAAAATGGAAAATACTTATGGTGCTTAATTTCTTTTTCTTCTGTAAAAGATCAAGACGGACAGGTAACTTATTTTATTTGTCAAATCCAGGATCTTTCTGATTTCAAGGAAATTGAGAAGAAATTAAAATTCCAGAATTCGGCCCTTGAAAAAATAAATTTTGAATTGGAAATAAAGATTAAACAGCTTGAAACGATAAACCAAGTGCTTGCACATGATTTAAGGTCGCCTCTTGCAAATATTGAAATGATTACCGAACAATTAAAAACTGGCACTAAGTCTAGGCAGGATCGGAAGTACCTAAACATGATTTTATTGAGTGGTAACAAATTCAAAAATCATTTAGGTAGGATGATTGATTTTTTGGAAAGTTTGGATTCCTTGGATCATAAGTTTAAATGGAATGAAGTTAATTCTATTTTTAAGGACTCTGTAAATGAATTGGAAAAGCAAATAAAATGTAGTGGTTTCAATATTATTAAACAATCACAACGCACAATGTTTTTTTTCCCAATGAAATATTTGAAAACTCTTTTTAAATATGTCATTTTGTGCAGCATAAAGGAAACGGGTAGTGAGAATAGGGCATCGCTATTGTTTAACGAATCTGAAAAAACATTGAAACTCCATATCAAATCCAATAACCAATCTGAAATGGATCTATATAATTATAATGTTGCGGCAGAAAAATTAAAAGAAGTAATGACCGTGGATTTTTTCATAGCTAAGCACCAAGTATTATCCGTAGGTGGGTCAATTAAATTTTTACAACCCGATTCACAGAACTATATTCTAGTCATCAAAATGCCTGATAATTACGTGGCTTAATGTTTAAAGAAGAGTTTGTTGGCTTACTTTTTTGATGGATATTTTCCATAAAATAACTCTAAAAATATGAGGGTGTTACATTTTTACCAAGTGTAATTTTCAATTTTTTTGTATATCAAAGTATAAAGATACCATTTGAATTTTCTTACTAGCGAGCTAAGGTGTTTGTTGGTTAAATTTCACCATTGCCCCATATTTTTTGCTTTTTTTGCAAAAATATTGATAATCAGTTCGCAATTATTTATTTTGCAAAGAAATCACCATTAATAAAACTATTAATTAGTTATGAAAAATTACAATAAGGGTCAAAATCTTTCTAAGGTTTACTCCCCTCCAAACCAAGATTATTTGGATATTTTACAGATTCAAGCATTGAAAATAGGGGAGTTAGCAGGATCCTTAGAAGGGGAAAAATTAATAATTGAAGGTTTAGGAAAGTGGCCAGAATTAATAAGATTTGAAGTTCATAGGTTTCAAGAGTCCATGCAGCGAAATGGAGAGAGTATTCCACTTCTGTGAAATAACTTATGTTTTATGTATTATAGTGAATATTTAACATAGTTTAAAAAAGAATATTTATCTTCGGATTTTTAAAACGTAGGTATTACATTTATTGGAATGAAAAGATTTTTATATAGGAATTGTAAAGCAACTCTTTTGTTCATAGGAACTTTTCTCATCGTATTCGGTCTTCTCATGCATTTTATTAAATAATCTGCTGACGGAATTTAAAACGATTATGGCTCCATTCATATTTTTGGACAAGATATTTTCGTAATAATAGTGGTATGGGTCATTATTCGACTCGTTATCAAATATAAACTTCAAACTTTCAAAGAATATATATTCTAAAATATATAGTGATTTTTTGAAGATCCTAAGTAGACCATCTCAATTATAAAAATTTATCTAATTACTTAGCTAATAGTTCCCAATGAAGGTGCTTCACTACCATTAGCAAAAATATTGTCACGTGTTTATTCCATATGAAAATAACTATTGGCCCCTGAAGGTTGGTAAAAAACTAGATGTAATTACATGATTGATGTGGAGCTAAGATTGAAAAAATTCAAGAAAATAAATGATCATGGATGGTAAAAGGAGTAATAGGAACTTTCAGTGTTTATATTGGGTATTTTTGTAATGTTTTGATTAATTCTTGATATTTCAGGTGAATCTAAAAAGGCTAACTTCTTTTGTTTTTCAATTGAAATAATTGGTTATTAATGCACATATATTTAAAGGTTAAAGAAAAACAACAATAAAGGTCCAATAACTGGATTGATATTGGACCTAAACTGAAATAATCAGAAAGCTTTGAAGATTTAAATATAGAAAAAATACAACATAATATCTTTAGTAAAAAGTCCTATCTATTTTAATTATATTCCCGTTAGTTGATAAGATTAAACAAAAACTGGACAACTTAAGTAGGTAATATATGCAAAACTTAAAATAATCTTTGATTTCAATCCTCTACTTTCATCTTGTCAAAGTTTCAGATTATTGATAAACTGAATGGAATTTGCCGCATAGTTCTTTATTTAAACCTAATGTGTATTGTTTTAATAAAATTATGCCATAAGGCTTTAGGATTAATTAGTCTTATATCTATTCATCTATTCTAACTCCCAAAATTCTATAGTTTTAACGGATTACGGCTCTCGTTAGATTTTAATAAATCGTAAAAAATATTTGAATTTTGCTGAAATAATACTTTATATTTGCAACTGTTTATAATTGGTCTAAATAAAAACAATTGTTTCGTTTATTAGGTAATTTGAATGTAAAATAAGATTGATCCAATTCCTATTTAAACAAAAGAGCGCCATACGTAAGACGGTAATCTTCGTATGACGCCTTCTTAAACCAGCGGTAACTAGTTTAAGAATCCATACTCATTCGTATGGGACCTTCAACATGCAATTATGGAAGGACATGCAATATAGGAAAATTCAAACAAATCTATAGCTGTTTGATAATTTGTCGTATGCTGTCCTTTCATATTCTTCAGATCGATTATTGATAATCTCAATGAAGAATAGAGAACAGATAATTAACAATTAAACGTAAAAGAATGCCAAAGCATTTTTTTTAAAAATTACAGAACGACAAATTCTTATAAAAACATGAAAACCATAAAATTATTAATTATTTTTTTTGCCATTTTCGGATTTAAAATGGTTAGTGCCCACTCCCTGTGGATTGAAACAACACCTTTTGGCGAGAAGAATAAAACCCAAAATGTTAGAGTTTATTTCGGTGAATTCATTCATAATTTTATTGACCCAATCGAGAATTGGCATTCAGATGTTCACGAATTTAAATTATATCTAATTTCACCAAGCCAGCAAACAACAGCAATCCAAGCAACTGAACATCCAGATTATTTTAGCGCAACTATTTCTCCAACGGAAGAAGCTGTTTATATCCTTGAGGTTGGACATCCAGCAAAAGAAGTCTTTGGAACATCAGCTTCTGAATCTACTGTAAATTTAATAATTCAAGAAAGGAGAAAGTCAGCAACTCTCACCGAGCTATCGTCGACTTTAGATATTGAACCAAAGTATCACTATGTAAAGGATGTTTTCCAAGACATTAAACCCAAAGATGGACCATTTTTAGAGGCTAAAGTAGATGTGGTATTTCCGAGTGGATGGATTAAAAAGTTCAAAGAAAATGGCAAAGGAAAGATCTGCTTTAAATCTCTAAAAGCCGGAAAGTACGAGGTTGCCGAAACGGAGAATACAAAGAAAATCAGGTGTAGCAAATCCATCGATAAGCATTGGAGCACAAACACTTCATTAATTCTTGTTAACTAACACAAACAGCACGAATCTCTAAAAACTTAACAAATGAATTTATTTGGTTTAACGTCGCTGTTAATCACTGATATTAATCTTAATATACAAGTGCTTAATCGATTTCGCAGAGAGCTTATCTTACTCTTATTTTTGCTCTTAAGCAATATGGTCCACTCACAGAGTAACTTCAGCCTAACCGGGACCGTTAGGGATAATCATAATCGAACCATTGAAGGTGTTACTATTCGATTAGCGGGGCATACGGTCCTAACCGATAGTTACGGCAATTTTAAAATTGAAAAAATCAAAAATAGCTCTTTTGAGATTATAGCTAAGGCGATTGGGTATGATATCTTTAAGAGGAAGATTGAGATTAAAGAGGGAAATAATCATCTTGATATTTTACTTTTTGAAAAAGACCAAAAAATTGAAGAAGTATCAGTGACTGGGTTAACCAAGCCCCAGATTACCAATCGCATGGCCTTTAACGTGACATCCATTGATGCTAAAAAGTATTATAACAGTACTATAAATATTTCTGATGCTTTAGATCAAGTGCCTGGTGTACGTGTCCGAGAACAAGGAGGATTAGGGTCAAATCTGAATTTAGCAATAAATGGATTTTCAGGAAATCATATTCGCTTCTTTATTGATGGCGTGCCAATGGATAACATGGGATCCACCTTTCAAATGAACACCATTCCAATCAATTTAGCGGAGAATATTGAAGTCTTTAAAGGTGTAGTTCCAATTTGGTTAGGATCAGATGCACTTGGAGGTGCAATAAACATAGTAACTAATAAATCTAACAGAAATTATATTGATGCTTCTTATTCATATGGATCATTCAATACCCATAGGACTACAATCAATACAGCAGTAACGAATAAGAGTGGGTTAACCTTTGAATTAAATGCCTTTCAGAATTATTCTGACAACAATTACAAAGTATTCATTAAAAAGCATAATAACAGGAGAGACAACTACGCAAATGATACTGAGGTAGAGCGATTTCATGATCAATTTCATAACGAATCTATCATTGCAAATTTTGGTTTGGTTAACAAATCATTTGCAGATCGGTTGGTATTTGGGATTACCCTTGGTCATAACTATAAAGATATACAAACTGGCGCCAGGATGGAGTCGGTATTTGGAGCCTGGCATCGAAAAGGAAATATTGTAATGCCGAGTTTGAGATATAGCAAGAATAACCTTATCAAGGGATTAGATGTTATGTTGAATGCGAATATAAACCTGGGTACGGAACAAACTATAGACACAGTTGCAAAGCGATTTGATTGGTTTGGGGACACACATGCAGGCCTTCCATCCACATCAGGAGAGCGTTCAAGGACCATGTATAAATACAAGAATAGGGATGGTATTATCACGGCAAACGCAAATTATAATTTAGGTGATAAGCATGTTTTCACGATCAATAATGTATTCAACACATTCAATAGAAGTGGTTCCGATGAATTAAATCCTCAAAACAATGAATATGAATATGCCAAGCTATCACAAAAAAATGTATTAGGTTTTGGCTATCAAATAAATGAAGAGGGACGTTGGAGTGCCAATATTTTTGGAAAATTTTTATCTCAAAATAATAAGAATGGTAATTCAAGTTCTGTCAATTCAAGTCGGTTCGGTTACGGAACTGCGTTATCCTATTTCTTAGATACCAACTTACAATTGAAGGCAAGTTATGAGTTAACCAACAGAATGGCGACGCCATATGAATTGTTTGGGGACGTGGAAAACCAAGACGCGAATACAAATCTAAAACCTGAGAGCAGCAATAATATCAACTTTGGTATTATGTATCAATTTGATATAGATAGGAACGATCATTTTGGGATCACTGCCGGGGTGTTATATAGAAATTCCAAGAATTTTATTTACCAGCGATTAAATCAGAATCAGAGTAAGTACATGGCTGATAACCGTGAAGGAGTACGAACATTAGGTGCAGATTTTGAGTTGCAATATTTTCATAAAAAATGGTTGTCAGCATCTACAAGCTGGACCTATCAATATTTGCAGAATATGCAGAAATATGAGAATGGGTATACTGAGGTGAGCCCAGTTTATAAAGATCAAATGCCTAATATACCTTACTTATTTGGGAACCTAGATCTAAACGTTCATTTGCCAGTTTTTTCTGGTTCTGGAGATAGGCTTAAAACCGGATACAATCTACAATATATTCATGATTTTTATCTGTATTGGCCTAGTCGAGGAGAGACCAAAAATACGATTCCTCAACAGTTGAGTCATGATTTTAATATTGTTTACAGCTTTAAAAAAGGCCGATATAATATAGGGCTTGAAGCAAGAAATATTACGAACGAGCGATTATATGACAATTTTAGTATGCAAAAACCAGGACGAGCATTCTATCTGAATCTACGATACTTTATCAATAAAAAATAACAATCTAATTAAAAAATAATTCCACATGAAAATTAAAAATTTATTATTCACGGCCTTTACACTAAGTACCATTATTGCTTGTACAAAGGATAAAACAGAACCTGCGGCGAAGGGTAATTTTATTGTTGCTGTGACACCTGTTGCAGAAACTGGTGTTGCAGATTATCTACTTACAACAAGTAGTTTAGATACCGGCAAGGTATCCACTGCAGGCAGAGGAGTTGAGCAAGACGGAACCTATAGATACTATGTTACGCATAACAACAAGTTTTTTAGTATGCTTTATGGACAAGGGAATCCTGGAGCTGTTACGGTTTACAATATCCTGGATGGTAATCTGACCAAGCTAGCAAACTCGGTCACGGAAACAGTACAAGCATTTGCTCCAGTAAATGATGATATCTTGATGATGAAGATTTCAAGAAGTATTACTAATCCAGTAACGAACTGGTATCAGTTTAATACAAACACGCTCAACATTTCCAGCCAAGGGAATATCAATACAGCGGAGTTAAATAACAATGGTGAACTTGCTTTCTTCAGTTGGATTAAGCAAGTAGGTTCAAAGGTCTACGCTCCTTATTTTTCTGTAAAGGGATGTTGTTCAGCGACCTTTGGAACTGATTATCCTAATCAGGCTTGGGTAGCAGTTTATTCTTATCCAAGCATGAAGCTTGAGAAGATTATTAAAGATGATAGAACAAGCTTTATTGGAAGGTATTTTACGGATGGTTTGGAACTTGTAGAAAATGGAGATATATATGCGTTCTCTGCATCTGTAGCAACATCTATGGGAACAAATGCTACGATGAACAGTACAAAACCTTCGGCAGTAACGAGAATTAATTCAGGAAGTACAGAATTTGACAAATCATTTTATATCAATTTCGAAGAGCTATCCGGCGGATTAAATATTACTAACTGGTTATATGTTGGGAATAACAAGTTTATTACTTTTTCAAATACTAAAGATGCTAAAGGTGCATACAATATAGGAAATATTATTGGTGTTCTTGATGTATCTGCAAAAACTTGGAAAGCAGTTACCGGATTACCAAAGACTACAGATGTTAAGGGAATTACAGATAATAATTATTCAGATAGAGCTGGCCGATTTGGCTATGTCGGTGTGAACTTAACTTCTGGAATAGGTTATGTATATAAAGTGGATGTAAATTCAGCAACAGCAACACAAGGTCTAAAAATTGAAGGTGGTACATTAACCGCAATAGAACATTTAAATTAAGCTAATTATCAACCATTTATTGCCTATCTGTAAGGACTAAAATTTATAGATGGGCAATATTATTCTCTATCAATTATGTATAGCATTATTTTAGGAATGATCTTAGTTGCCGCTTTTATTTGGTTTAATACGAGTAAAAAGGTAAAGTTTCCTAGGCGTACAGCATGGCTCGAAAAAATAGTATCCAATAGGAGGAGAGCTCAAATTATATGCACAATACTAACGATTTTTAGTCTACTATTCATTGTTTGTCTACAAGGCATTGGGGCGGGTATTTTTGCCTGGATAATTTATTGTATGGGACTACTCAGTTTAGTAGTCTTGCTTTTTCCTTATCAATACATTAAGTATAAACATGTGCTTCTTCTAATTATTTTTTGCCTTATTCTTGAACTAACCTTTACCTATATATCATCACAATAAAGCCATGCCAGCAAATAAAAAATATTTAAGTAGTCCGTTCCAACGGTTTCTAAAAATTTCCGCCGGATTTATTGGTGGATACTTAGTGATGATTAGCTTTCATTTGTTTTTGACTTATCTCTTTGAGAAGAAGAATGTCATTGTTACAGCAGGCATTACAGGTTACATATTGTGGGCCACGTTACTTTTAATTGCTTTTTTAGCTAAAAATGGTTGGAAAATATGGTTTCTATATCTTCTGCTAGCAACACTATTTTATCTTCCATTTTTAATCAAGTAAATCTCAAAATGAAAATTAGAAACTATAATATCTATTTTAATACACACACCATTTCAGGAATAATCATCTGTGCTCTCTTGTATGTTATTTTTTTTGCAGGTTCATTTTCATTTTTCAAAAAGGAAATTTCAGCCTGGCAAAACAATATCAGTTTTTATAATCAAAAAGTTGAAGCTCAGCAATACAGTGATTTTTTAGATTCTGTTTCCAATGGTTACAATTTACAAGGTAGAGATATTATCTTTTATCTTCAACAAAATGGGGCAAAGGGATATGTCAATTTTAGTGCATCTAAGGATACAATTATTAATAAGGAAAACTTAGCTGCACAAGCGAAGAAACCGGAAGGAGCTAGTAAAGGCAAAGGAAGGCGCGGCCGTGGGGGAGATGGTGATAGTAAGTATTTAAATCATGATTTTATACATAATAAAACCGGTGACTATTCGGCAAACTATGATATGGGCGAATTCCTGTACCGCCTACATTTTTTGGCTCAATTAAATGAGGTCCCTATTCGAGTGGGAATAGCTCCTTTTGGATATTTAATCGCTGGAATTACATCTTTCCTATTTCTATTTGCTCTAATCACTGGATTATTGCTCCATTGGGATAAAGTTGTCTCAAATTTTTTTGTTTTCCGTCCGTTTAATAAATGGAAAACAGTTTGGACAGATATGCATACAGCTTTGGGCGTGATTGGATTTCCTTATCAATTCATGTTTGCGGTTACTGGGGTGGTTTTGATCATAAATACAGTATTAATTACCCCTTTTGCCAACGTTTTATATGAAGAGAAAACCGATAAATTGTATGAGGATTTAGAAACCATCCATACTTATCCATTAGAATACAGCTATAAAAAATTGGAAAAAGAGTTTAGGCTGTCGGATTATTTGGAAAAAGCCAAGAAAAAATGGCCCCTGAGTGAATATAAACGTATAAGCATCAAGAATTTTGGAGATGAAAACATGTACCTAGTAATTGAGGTTGAACCGCATTATAACCGGAGTTTTGCTGGCTCAGGCATTCTGGCTATTCAGGTTCTCAATAATAAGGTTTTGGAAGAAAAATCTCCATATATAGATGTTAACTACATCAATCGAGTCCGTAGTTTGATTTATCGTTTACATTTTGGGGATTTTGGAGGATATCCTGTAAAAGCTGTCTATTTTATATTGGGTGTCTTGGGGTGCTTAGTGATAGTATCCGGGATATTGATATGGTTAGTAGCCCGGGATAAAAATAATGTGATCCCAAGGAAGAGAAAATTTAATTTTTGGACCGCTAATGTATTTTTGTCCATTTGTTTGAGTATGCTGCCTGTCACGGCTTTTACTTTTATTGCCATAAAAATAGCCTCTCCTGTTACACAGGAATTTATATATGCATTTTATTTTCGATCGTGGCTAATAATTTCTCTATACTATATCATTCGCAGGAATTTAAACCGGACGAATAGAGAAACCTTGTTTCTAGGGGCTGTCGCAGCCATACTAGTACCCATTGTTAATGGAATAAAAACCGGATGTTGGTTTTGGGATAATTTCATAAGTGGAAAGATGGATTTGTTCATTGTAGATTTTCTATGGTTATTGTTGGGAATAGTAAGTTTATCTGTATTCATGTATTTACTGTCCTCGAAAAGGGTTGGAGATGTTTCGCATCCAGTTCAATACAATTTAAGTCGGAAGGCAAAATAAGGCAAAAAAACTATTTTGACCTTACAGATTATTAGCTAATAACTTGCGCTCGAAATTCCATTCTCCTACAATTAAAACAGCTAAAAAAGTTAATTGAGAATCCAAAATTTAATATATGCTTATTGCCAGCTTTTGCTAGAATTCTGTTATGATATTTTTTTAAGGGTTTTTAATGAAACTACTAAAAAAGATAATAGAATATTATCCTTACCAATTTTCGGGTTAAATTTGGATTTGAGGAATTTGACTATTTCTAGGAATAAAAAAGCAGTAAAATTGTTTTTAAACAACCTATGGCAGTCAACGAAAAATTGATCATGTCCGAAAACTCTAAAATTAATATACAAAAAAGCCCCAGCTCTATGACCTAGCCGGGGAAATTGATTGGGCTAATATGTGATTTTGTACTGCTTATTTAAAATTAATTTAATAGATATAACAATCTGAAATCCAAATAGGTTTTAGAAAATTAGAGTTTTTATCTCTTGATGATAAAGTGTAGCTTACGTGATTTTTTTAAAGTGATTTAATTGAAAAATAATAATATTGATAATCAACAATCTAGGTTACATGTTTAAACATCAGTACATTAAGTAATTGTTAACGAAGAAAAAATCGATAATTATTTTATAAAATTGCCTCAAAATATACTGAGATGTTTGTAAATGGTTCAAAGAAACAAAAAATAGATTTCCTTAATGATTTTTACAAAACAAGATACGAGGAAAGAAATTTTAAATTTAGACCGGTAGAAATTAACTCAAATGTTAACTCTATTCTTCTTGAGGAAATGATTCATGATATTTCTCGGTATACAGAATTTAGAGCGATGAAATTTTATGATAAAGAAGGAGTCTATTTTGTGATCTGTAAATTATAAGGTCCATAAACGGGATAGGATATTTCTTTTACATATTTTTCCAAAAGTAAATGGTGAGAAGGATTTCCACATATTTCTTTTTTGATTTTATATGAGTGAGATTGTTGGCGACTGTAATAAATCATCACGTTTTAATCTAGAGAAATTCTCAATATATCGCAAATAGTTTGATGAATTCGAATCCTTTACTCCCGAAGGAAAAGAGGTATTAACCTTAACGTCTCATGATATTTCTAAAATTGAGCAATCAGATGAATTTTTATTGATTTATTTGGTTTTTATAGTTTTTTCATTTTTTTATAAACCTTAAACTTGTATAAAAAGATAATTTAAATCAACTGAATCCCCAAATTGAAGTGTATTTTAAGAAACAGTACAGAAATAGACATAACAAGGCTTGAACAATTTTAAGAATTGATCAGATCGATTAGGAATCATACTTTTTTTGTCAAAATTAATAAATTGAGTGTACATATAGGATTTCACCAATTTCAATTTAAGTTTTAAACTATATGAGGATTTAAGAGGAATATGTGTATAATTGGGTTAATTAAATCAAACCGAAAAATCATTTAAAAATCAGGTAATTATCTTGCATCTCATAAGCTTTTGGGATATTTTTTGGATTTTTCCTGCGATAGGAGCTACCAACCATTAACTAGCGGTCAATATAAACATTCTTAAAGAAATACTTAAATATGGTATCAATAGTAATAGTTCCTGTTTAAAAAATCTTTTTGAATGTACAAGGATCATTTAATCTGTTCAAGGGAAATTTACCTATGAAATTTTTGGCATGTGAAATAAGTTCAAATCCAATCTTTTCCATTACTCCATTAATATTAAGAAGTATTTTTATTTTCAAATTTCAATATGATAATCTGAGGTTTTTGTCACTATCTAGATGCAAAAAATATACTTTCAAAATGTCCTATTGTAGGTGAAGGGTTGTTAAGTTTCTAACTATTGAAAATGTTTCTAGTTAAATCTTATCAATTGATGGGGGATTAAATGAAAAAGATGTTGATAAATTACAAAAACCCAATAGAAATATATCTATTGGGTTAATAAAAACAATTCTGGTACTTATGAGACTATGGAATAATCTTATATGGAAGTAAGATAAGGCAAATAAATGAAATAAGAAAAGTACTATGATCATATTAAGATGAGTCCTAGCTTAATCATAAAATTAAGCCTACTAATTCCATTATGAAATAATATACGCTTTAAATTATTGGACAGTATCATGAGGCTACTTGGTGAAAACGATTGTGTTCATAAAGAGCAGAGGGTAAGGTGATTAAGAGCTCGACATTTGAGAGGTATCAACATAAAATAAAAAACCCAGTGGTTTTCCCTCTCCACTGGGAATTCAAACCGAATATCGGCATATTATCTGCCTTATCTTTTTCAAAGATAAAAAACCTTGGGGAAATGGCAAGGAGACATATAACAAATTTCAACCCAATGGATCACCCTGTTCCATTGGGCATGACTTACAATAAACTACAAATATGAATGTCATTTAAAGGTATCAGAAAAAAAATGATGGAAGGTTTTCAATGAATTAAGATAATCAGATCTATTGTAAGTTAGCATAACATTATGCTTGCATTTTAAGAATCATATATTATCAAAGAAAATATGAGATATAAATTATTATTCAAATAAAGAAACCAACAGCAGGGGACGCTATTGGTTTCCCAACAATTATAATATAATTAACGTTATTAAATATAGGAAATAAATAACAAAACCCAATGGAGTTCCTATCCATTGGGTCGAAACAGAGCTTAATCAGATAAACGATTAAGTCATTAAAGTTAATAAAAATATACAAAGAAGCCCAACACCTGGACCATTGTTGGGCTGAAGAAACCTTGAAACACACCATTTGGGATGGAGTTTCAAAGAGTTACTAAATTATGTTTATAGTGAATTCAAGCTTTATTAATTTAAGAAAGATAAGAGAATACTCTATACAAGCCTAAATAGTATTTTAACCGTGTAGTCCAATGGCTACTATTTCCTTAATATTGTTAATAATTCATCGAAAAACGGGAAATACTAAATCTATTTATTTAGGGTAACGAAGTTTATAATTGGAATTCGGGAATTCCTGAACAAAAAATTGTTGATACAAGTATTTTCAATACTTGTGTAAGGTGTAATTTGATAGGGTAAGTACTCTAAAATCGGATAAAATTTTGTCCAGGGAGATTTATTTGAAGCTTAGGAAAGTGCCATGATTACTCCATTTCCTGCTTGTTTTTTGACTCTATCCTCTAGCGATCTTTTATTTACCCTGGTGGTGGAATTTGCCCACGGCCTAATTATTAAAAAAATTAAGTGGTCAATTAATAATAATCGTCTTAATTCCTAACTTCGACCAATATCAAAATCAGACTTGTTTCATACCTTTTTTTATCATTGAAGGGATAATCGTTTATCAAGTTAATAAGATTGCTCATTTTACCCTCTTTCTTCCTTGGCAATATTCTCTGTTAACAAATGATAATATGAATAATGTTATTCATATTATCAAAGCTTAAGAAGGGATTGAACTGCAGGTTTTTTCTTTTGGCACATAGATTGCAAAAGTATTTACAATACAACCTTTAAAAACTTTTTTTGACTGGAATTTGTACGTGCAGTTTAATTTTAGTGTTGAATAATCAAAACCATCCCTGTCAAGGGATGTTTTGCATCAGGTTTAAATAATCTTTTTTATCATGAACAAAAATTTTATTAAAAATGAGGTGTTGATTCATACAGACACCCTATTACAATATGCGAACAAATTTACCAAAGATCAAGAAGAAGCTGAAGATCTACTCCAGGAAACCTTGATTAAAGTTTTGAAATACCAGGATAGCTTTGAAAAGAATACTAACCTGTTAGGGTGGGTTTATACTATTATGAAGAACATTTTTATTAATGGGTGTCGAAAAAAGGTTTTAGAAAAAAATTACTTGTCAAAAGTTCAATCTATTGGAGAAACATTAAAGCAACAAAGCAATAACAAATGCTTAGATAATTTTATGAGAGAAGATTTGAATTTGGTTTTAAGATCGATTCCAGAAAAACACTACATACCATTTATGATGTTTTTTGAAGGGTATAAATACTATGAAATCGCCGACCACCTAGGATTGCCGGAAGGAACTATAAAGACTCGAATACACACTGCTCGGAAACTTTTGAAGCAGAGGTTAAAAAGTTACAGGCAAACTTAATATCACTTAGTCAAGACGGAAAATAGGTCGCTGCAGGTATGTCTCTATAATTTTTGATAATTTGGTTTAACTAAATTAATAGTTTCTCATTGGATTGAAATTTAATATTTCTGCCATATCGCATAAATCAGACAAAACCTACGATTATATATTTATCTTAATTTATGGGACTAGGAATAAAAAAAACTAACACCATGTGCAAGTTCTATAAAAAATGCCACCTATTTTTGGGGTTTTAGGTGGCATTGGAGTCAAATACATCATTATTTCTAAAGAAAACAGCATTTTTAATGAAATGGTTTTGGATTTTCTTTAAAAGAACTCTGGTAGTGTAATTAGCTATATCTAAACATAACCATAGTTTATACTTCTATAGTCAAATAGCCAAGCCTAAACATATAAATTTCTGATTTCATTTAATATGATTTCAATTTAGGTCGGATTCTTTAAATCTCAGCAAATGTTTGACGTTATTTAATTGCTCAAGTCATAGTTGATTTCCAAAACTAATAACCATTATCAATTTGGGTTTATTGATTATTTAATTTTTTGAGCCATACGTCCAGGTTCATTCTTTTAAAATATCTTAATATTGTCCTACTTAAAAAATGCTTATAATAAATCTAAATAAAATTCTAATTCCATGATAATATCCTGGTGCAATTTTAATGTTGGATAAATTTTAAACCCCATAATCAATTAAAAATCTTAACTGCATTCTATTTTTCAACTTAGAAATCTATTCAAACTATTGGTAAGGTTATCATGTCTTGGTGATATGTTATACGGAGGATTGACTGGACTTTTATATTAAAGATCAATTTTGGTTAAATTTTTGTTAGCAATTAAGTTTAGCCTGTTTATGAGTAAAAAGAACCTATGTTTTCTGGTAAATGGAAAAGACCTGATTGAAATGGAGGACAATAATCTAGCTACTTTCCTTACATATGATATTCTTGAGGTTTCAAAAATTTTGGAAACTGCTCCGTCCCAATATGTGCTCGACTCTAGGATCTTTTGTCCACCCATTCTTGAAAGGGAAAGTATCTGTCCTATTTCCGAGTATTTCTTTTTTGATATTGCATTATTCCAAGACAGTCATATAGAAGCGATTTTTAAAGGCAGGGAAAGTGATGTCCATTATTTCCGAATATCCAAAAAGGAGTTCCAACACTTAAGGGCTATGAATGATATGATCAAAACCTATCAGCGAAGTGATGAGGAATCCAGGTATTTGATTATATCTAACCTATTAAAAAACAACGTTCTTCATTTGAAGCATACATTTGAAAAGCAAAAAAGTTGGAGGATGGACGATACTGAAGTCAATATGGTCTCAGTGACGTACGTAAATATTGCCGATAAATTTAAAAAACTCGTTTCTCTCCACTCAACAAGGCATAAAGGAATTCATTTCTATGCAGAGTCTCTTAACATTACCGTTAGGACATTGTCATCCGTTACGAAAAAAGTCCTTAATTGTACTCCTAAAGAAATAATAGATGGATTTATCATGGATCTAGGAAAAAAAATGCTCGAAGATCCATTATTATCTATTAAGGAAATTTCGCAGAAATTGGGTTTCATCTCACCCAACGGATTCTGCATGTACTTTAAAAAAATATATGGAAATCCACCTTCTACATATAGAAAATGGATGCTAGGAGACCAGCCCCATTTATAAAATCTAGCCTGATAGATTTATTTTACGATATCATAATTTTTATGTGAAATATGTTTATTGTTTTTCTAAATACTTATTTTATTTGGCTTTAACATCCCGTTCTGGCCAAAATTTTGTATGAAAAATGCCACCTAACTTTTCATCTTCTATTAATAGGTGAAATAATTTAGGTCTAATTGTCGACAATTCTCAAATGAAATTGCAATGTTATCTTGAAATCAATTAGGTATTTAGAGAAGTAAAGTATTTTCTAGTTAAGGTAATTAAGGGGCTTATATGATTTGATAGAGGTTAAAAGTTTATATTGCGGATCTTACAAAAAATCTCAAATTGAATTCCCGAGCTCATGAAAAGACTCTTAGGGCGTACAGATTTCGGAAAATCAATTAACTATTCTGGAAAATTGAATATAAATACATTGATAAGCAATTTAATTTTGTTTACTTGAAAAGTAATTTTTGACGCAGATTTTGATTTAAGCAATTTGTTATTATCAATAGTTATTAGGTAATGGTTAATTTGCGATTTAACTAATTTACGCGATTGATGGTTTAGAAAAGTAAAATTGATAAATACTTCAAAGACTATAATTAATTATTAGGTGCATATATGATAACAAATAATCGCCATGCGTCATTTTATTTTTTATTATTCATACGGATATGAACAAGAAAATATTTATCTGTGAGGACAATATTCATGTCCTTAATGCTATTATGGATGTTCTTTCGGTGACAGGAGCTGAGTTAATCGCTGAATTGGATAGTACAAGGGCATTGGAGAGAATGCTTACTATCCGTCCTGATGTTCTAATTTGTGACATTGAGATGCCAATTGTCTCGGGTTCTGAATTAATAAGATTAATCCGGAAATCTGAAATTTTAAACAATGTATTTGTTCTCGGTATTTCGGCATCGCACAATGGAAAAGAAGCATCCATGTTAGCGGGAGCCAATGCATTTATTGAAAAACCCTTTGATATCTGCGATTTTATGGCTGCTTTGCCTTTTTAACCACAGAGGTTTAATTTTTGTTGATTATTATTTGTAAATATTTTTTTGTCGCGTTCAATTAGTGATTTTATCAATATTAATTTACAAATAAGGCTTGGAGGAACTTCCTTAGGAATTGTTTTCCTTAGTTTTAGAAGATATGCTTTCTAATGATTTTTTAAGATATATATCCATTAACATAACTAAGCAATATATTGAATTTTGAGTATTCGAATTTGTTCAAATGGCTGGGAGTGCCCTGCGTGATCATTCTTCCCAATGTACCTGAATTCACCATCATTGACGCCAATGAGGCGTACCTCGACTTGGTCGATCTTAATAGTGAGCATGTGATTTCAAAAGGTTTTTTTTCTGTATTCCCTATTTCAGAATTTATAGACGAATTGGAATGGGAAACACTTTTTGATGAAGTCCTCAAGGAGAAACGGTTTGTTTCCAGGGGAATTAAGACCTGGTTAGATCCCCATGAAAAGAAGACATCAATTGAAAATGTGAAATACTTCGAAATAACCCATTTCCCTGTTTTTGATCAGGATGGAGAAGTATTGGTTATTGTTCGTTCATTAATTGATGTAACTGACTATATTATAGACAGGAGACTCCTGAGCGAGGCGCAGTTTGACGTAAGGTTTGGAAATTGGTGGATCAATATCGAGAAACGAACAATCAAATGGTCGGTTGGTATGAATGAGCTGTTTGAGACAGGAAAAGAGTTTCTGCCAAATTTTGAAAACGTGAAACAATTTTATCTCCATGCTGACGATGAAGTTTTATTCATGGCACAGCTCTTTGAAGCAATTAGAAACAAGAGGATACTTAAGACTTTTGTTTCCGTAAGGACCCGGAGTGGAAAATTGAGGCGGCTTAAGGTGGTGGGAAAACCAGATCATTTGGGTGACGCGTGCATCGGTATCCATGGTACTGCAATAGATGTTACCAAGCAGCATGAGGACCAAAATATACTAAAGGAAATGTACTTTCTCCATAACCATGAACTTAGGGCTCCCCTTGCCCGCATCATCGGCCTGGCTGAACACCTCAGGAGAGAAGGTAGCCATGATCAGCGATCCGAATTTTTACTTGAGGCTTTATTAGATTCAGCAAATGAACTGGATAGGATAATACGTCAGATAGTTGATCGAGAAGAGCAAAAAGGAGAGAAAGATGTTTAGGATCATTTTGGTTGATGACGACAAAATCTCATCCTTTCTCTTGGAAAAGATGTTGGAATACCTAAAGATGGGAAATGTTTTCGAAAAATTTCTCAATGGGTCAGAGTTCCTAAACTGGTTAGACCTTCAACAAGACAATGACCATAGCTACCTTGTTTTCTTGGACATCATGATGCCGATCATGGATGGATGGGAAGTGATGGAACGGCTTAAAAGGCATAGATTATGCAAAAGGGTTTCTGTAATTATGGTCAGTTCATCCCTAAGTCCATCGGATAGGAAAATGGCCATGGAAAATGGAATGGTCCTGGAGTATTTAACAAAACCTGTAAGGCTCAATGAATTGGAAAGATTGAGAACCTTTCTGGGTTAGGAATAGTAAATGTTGTTGATAAAATAAGTCATATGAGGGCAAATTATTTTTAAATTTCAAATGGCGGTTTTATGGGGGATTTTGCCTTATTTTTGATTTCCATGAATCTTTAAGAGTCCAGTGTCGTTTGAGAAATAACATAATATTTATTGAGGGGCCTTCGGTTGACTACCTAGCTGATAGTTGATTGATATTTTACGCATTCTTATAGTTTTGTTGAAATGCTATAAATCATCACTCCATTTTTCTGGTATTATGTAGTAACTTTAAAGTGCTTGATCTTACACTATCTAAATTTTATAAATTACCAGAAACCATTGAAATGGGAAAGGGTCAAACTGACTTTTTTTTAAAGCGGTTCATATTTAACCTAACCCTAGAATAAAAATATTGAATGCTTATTGAAATAAAAGATAAGTCAAATTTTTATTTTGAGTTTCAATTTGGGCTACAGTTTATTAAATCATAAATAGTTATTAAAATGAAATATAGACTAATAACTTTTAATAAACGCTAATGCATGGAATTAGTAGAAATCAAAATTATTATCGATCACAGATAGCGGGAAATTAACGCTAAAAAATCATCCCCCTTCTTTCGTTATATATAGTAACGTCCAATCTTCTGTAATGAAAAACAACCATTAATCAAAGCGAAATGAATGATTATATGGGTTCTTGGGATCCAATTTGAACAATTCATTAAGTTTTCTTATTCCAATCCTATAATTTTCAATAATATTGATTTAATATTATTTAATTTGCAGCAAGAAATTAATGAAAAACATATGACCTTAGATGAAAGATTGAAAATTTTTAACGAATATTTTCATTATAAAGAACGTCCTGAACTATACGAGTTTGAAATCTCTCCGGAGAAAATTGCCTATAGAAATGAAGCTTTGCGAAGTGGGGATAGAAATTTGTATTTAAAATATCTAACAGAAAAATATGCTGATAAATTAGAGAAAGAAATGGAGAGGTATGATCTTGCAGCACAAAACCTTGTCAAAGTTGATAGGGATTCAGCAAATGAATTATTTAATAGTTTTCAGGTCAACATGCTCAAATCTGACATCAGTTTTCTGGACAATGATGCAATTTATACGATGTATAAGGTTAGTCCAGAAAGTATAGAATTATTATTGGAAGGTTATCGAGAGGATCTTATTGATGTTTTCGTTCCAATTAATGAGGTTTTCCAAAATGGAAGAAAAGAAATTTATCTGGACAAAACCGGAATTTACGCCAATTGATAAGTTGCTGTTTGATTTCTAGTTACAGGGAGCTATTGCATTAAGAGAATGTTTTAATTCCTAATCCCCCTGCCTTTTTTGAAGACACTTAACATTTTATTCTATCCTTGGAAACATAATTAGTACCTCCCCAGGCTCTTTGATTGAGTCTGGGTTTTTAGAATTAGGGTCGCTATCCAATAGATCCGGAATTGTTCAACCTCCGACATTTTCCGCATTTTCTAGGGGCTCCATAGTTTTACCAAGGAGGTTACTGCTGATGAATATAACGATGAAAATTTTCAACCGTCTAATCATGGATTATTATTTTGGTAGAACTGTACCAATTCTGTAAAAACAGGCACCTCTCAACTTGCAACACAAACAAAATCCTCATTTAGCTTGTTATTTATCTGATGAGGAACAAAAAAAAAGTGCAAATTTGGAAAATCAGCATCGTTATTCTATCGACTCTGGTTTTATTGTTGTTGGTCGGATCATATTTTGTTTCTCATAAGTTAAAACCTTTGCTAGGTAAAAGGTTGGAGGATACTATCGCCGAATATTCGAAAGGTCTTTACAGCATAAAATATAGCGATCTGGATCTAAACATTGCTGGTGGTAATTTGTCTTTGAAGGATGTAAGGCTTGTCCACGAAAGTATTATATACAAGAATCTGGACATCTCCAAGAAAGCTCCAAACACCAGATTTCAAGGAAGAACAAATAGTTTGAGAGTAAGCGGCTTGAATCTTTGGGATATTTTGGTAAAGAAGAGAATCCAAATAAGTTCTATTGAGCTGGATTCATTAAAGTGTAAAGCTATTTTAAGGAGTCGTTCGTACAACATGGATAAATCAGAGAAAAATCTTTATGATAGGATAAAAAATCGTTTTAAGTCCATTGCTCTAGATGAATTCCGGGTGAATTCCATTGATTTGGAGTTTGTGAATCTAAATAATGAAAAGAGAAATTCAATTACTGTCAATGGGGCAAATCTGACCGTGACGAAATTTTTGCTTGATGAACAATCTCTCAAAGACAGCATGCGTATTTTATATGCAAAGGACATTGCAATTCATATTCCAGAATTCACTACCGATTTGAAGAGAGCTCCCTATAAATTTAGAATAGAAGATTTCAGGTTTAGTTCTCAGGACGGAATGATGAATATTGGTAATTTAGCGCTTCAGCCTACTTTAAATTTGGAGAATTTTGCCAAGCAGGATAAACTCAATAAGCCAAGGATCGATATGAAAATCGATTCTATCCATATTACTGGTGTAAATAGCCAAAAGCTTTTGTTGGGAGAGATTTTTGAGGCTGACAGTATGCATGTTAAAGGTGGCCTATTTGAACTAGCAAAAGATAAACGATACCAAAAGGAAAATGTCTCTAAAATTGGTCAATCTCCTGCTCAGCAATTACTTGAGGTCGGCGTTCCCATTTCCATTAAGGGCGTCAGGGTTAGCCACATTGATCTGAGTTATGCGCAAATTAGTGACAAATATTTCAGAGAGGGGAAAATTGATTTCAAGAATATCAGCGGGACATTTCAGAATGTTAGTAATGTAGGATCTGTCCTACGTAAAAATAGGAATATGAATGCCGATTTGCAAGGAAGTGTTTATGGTCAAGGTCAGCTGAAAGTCCAATTTTCCTTTGACATGCTAAGCGATATCGGTAATTATTCTTATGCAGGCAAATTATCTGCCATGAAGGTTTCAGGGTATAACAGAATCTTAGAACCACTTCTCAACATTCGTTTGACGGAAGGCAATTTAAAAGCAATTACCTTTGACATGGAAGGAAATGACACCAAGAATTGGGGGGAATTCAATTTTGAATATGACCATCTGAAAGTTGAATTACTTAAGGATCCAGGTAAGGGTAGAGGTAAAAAAGGGATCTTATCATTTATTGCCAATAAATTCTTTATCAACGACAGTAACCCTGATGCAAATGGTAAACTCCATGTAGCTCAGGTGGATTATGATCGAAATCCAAATCATCCCTTTTTCAAGGTGGTTTGGAAAAGCCTATTGCAAGGGATAATTGAATGTACTGGGACAGATTCCAAATACTTTCCTGGTATTTAATATAAGTAACATATCTAAAAAAGAAGCCCCCTTGTATGGTCTTAATTCACGCTCATTACTAAAAATTGGTCAAATGGAGGAATTGAACCAACTACTTTTTTAGGATTTCAGCATTTAGCTTACTTATGACCCTCGTGCGAATAACAAAGGATTTTCATTAACAGTCTTCAGAAAATCTTTAGATAATAAATATTAACAACGTTGTGTTTAAACGAATCTTACCGTTATTTGAATTAGAAAGTTTTTCCGCTAGAATTAAACATATATTTTGAAAACCATGAAAACCTATTTTGTCTTCATTATATCAACTTTATCGATACTACCTTCCATCTTCGCTCAAGAAATTAAATGGAATGGACCTTCCGTTGATTTCTCACATGGTAAATTAGTAGTAGATTCTAGCCGGAGATTTTTGGCCTTTGAAGATGGGGACCATTTTCCCTATTTTGGTGATACTGCATGGGAATTATTTCATCGACTTGATAAGAAAAGTACGGAAACGTATTTAGAAAATCGGCGACAGAAAGGATTTACGGTAATTCAAGCGGTAATTCTTGCGGAATTAGATGGATTGGTTGTTCCAAATAGTGAGGGGAATGTACCTCTTTTAGGAAGAGATCCTAGTCACCCCAACGAGAATTATTTTAAACATATTGATTGGGTTGTGGAACGTGCATGTGAAAAGGGGCTTTTTATTGGTCTGCTACCAACTTGGGGTGATAAGGTTGATAAAAAATGGGGGATAGGTCCAGAAATATTCACTGAAAAAAATGCCTTTGAATATGGGGAATTTTTGGGCCAGAGATACAAAAGTCACCCTAACATTATATGGATAATGGGAGGTGATAGGTCTGGTGGCGGGAAAAACTTTGATATTTGGTGCTCCATGGCGGAAGGTATTAAATCGATGGATAACGAACATTTAATGACCTATCACCCAATAGGTGAACGAAGTTCTGCTGAATGGTTTCATAATGAGGATTGGTTGGATTTTAATATGGTTCAGACTGGCCATGCCAAACGCACATCAGAAATTTATAGGCGAATTTTAGTGCCTGATTATCATCGCGTACCTGTAAAACCTATCATGGATGCAGAACCTCGGTATGAAAATCATCCTGTTAACTGGAACCCTAATGAATTAGGTTGGTTCGATGATGTGGATGTAAGGCAGTCGCTATACTGGTCAATATTTTCTGGTGGGTTTGGTTATACATACGGATGCCATTCGATCTGGCAAATGCGTGATGAGTCCAATGAACCCGTTGGTTTTGCAAGAAGTTTTTGGACTGACGATTTAGATCTAGCAGGGGCTTGGGATATCATCCATGCACGTAATCTCCTAGGTTCGAGAAAAGCTAACCAAATGAAACCGTTTCCAGAATTGATTCTGAATACTGATGGAGCAGATACTGATTGGACAGTTGCTTCAACGGGCAATGATTTCGCTATGGTTTATCTACCCAATGGTACGGATGTGATCTTGAATTTACCCGTACTTGATCGAATTGAGATTGAGACTGTCTGGTACAACCCACGCAATGGTAATTGGTTGACTAAAAAGAAGTTGAAAGGAAATGGCATTGCCAAATTCTCTGCTCCTTCAAGAGGACGTGGAAATGATTGGATTCTGGTGCTCGACTTTTAACCTATAGATCGGCTTATAGTAGATTTAATCTTTAGGTCGTTCCAGAGGTTTATTTCTTAGAGGAAATAGGGATTATTAAGTATTTTGATAATCTTATATAATATCAGTCATTGATAAGCAGTTATTTTCACTTTAGTCTAACATTGGATACGTGTTGAACAATTTATTATGTTTTGCAAGCAGAAATATACCCAAACGAATTTCTTATTCAGGAGGTTATAGCAAATTGATAATTAACACATCCTATTAATTAGGGTAATTTGCGAAACTAATGTAAAGTTTATCCAATAATCTATTGACATTTGATTTCTTAACCTCAAAGAAACCTGATAGGAAATATCCCATCAGGTTTCTTGATTTTCCTTTAAATGGTTGTATAGAGGATTTATCATGATTTACTAAAAAACGTTGAAAATTGCAATTAAAGATTTGATTTAGATAAAAATTATATCTTCATTGTCGCGAATTAAAATTATCATTTTAGTCAATTAAAAGGAGCGTCAATAGGTTGTGGTCTTAGTGGTTGTTAAAGATAGAATCTCAAATCATCAATTATAATATGAATGTTGGCGTCCTTCGGCCAAGCAGCCCAAGCAAAATTCTTTTTTCAGCCAAGTTCAATATGGGGCAATTTAAGTTAGCCTTGGAGTAGAGCATTTTTGAGGAGTCCATAGCTAGGTGTGCTCGGCATGTACTATCGCATGATTCTACCTAACTAAGAATATATGTGTTTTTTCTTTGTGAATAAGCTGGACATTTGTGAAAGTGTAATGCAGGGAGAAAGATGAATTTTATTAATTTTCTTTATTAAAGGCCAATAAACACATATAGTTTGGAACTAGAAATCAAGAATTTTTTCATGACCATTTGAATATGGATAAAGTTAGGGGAGAAGAAAGCCTACATGACCTAAGTGCAATAAAAAGCTCAGCAATAAAATCACTGAGCCACCTGAGATTAAAAACCTATGAGAGGTTTGCATACTGCAAAGGTTAAGTTAAGGATAATAATTAAAAAAAACCAATAACGAAAAAGTTATTGGTTAGCCTTATTTGATCAAATGTAAAAAATTGAACTTGTCAAATATAACAAAATTACCCAATGAACGTCCCTTTCCATTGGGTAAGATTGATAATAAAATGTATTTATGATTATACAATAAAGCTAGGAGAAATAATTTGAATAAAAAAGCCCAAAAGCAAAAGCAGTTGGGCACAAACCGATCTATTGTAGAATTAATACTTAAAGATAACAAATAAAAATAAAATTCAATAGCGGGAAATGCTATTGGGTAAAAATCTAATTTTACTATCTGTGATATTATGAGATAATCTGTAACCTGTTTTTTTCCTTGAAAAAAATCTTGGTGAAACAAAAAAACAGCGGTGATCCCTCCACTGTGAAGATTAGGTGCTGACTTTTATGAGTTACTTAAAATTACTAATTAACTTATAAATAAAACAATGCCCAATAGCGGGGGACGCCATTGGGCACAAACCAATTATTGTAGAATTAAGGAGCTTAAAGGTACCAATTATATATATCCCATGCAATAACGTTTGTTCTAGTCAGGATTGTAAATAAACCGATATGTAATATAATAATTAGGCTTGATAAAGAGATTTTAATAATTGGGCTTTGCAGAAGCTGAATATTACGTAAGAATGGTCCGTATAGGTAATTATTCAGCTGGTTGAAATATAATAATAGACTAAAAGAAAGTAAATACCGATTGTCCAATCTGGAAAATAAAAAAGACAGTCTGTTTAAATCTAATTAACCTTTATCTAAATTAAAATGTGATGAATGGCATATAGAAATGTGAATTAATATTTGGATGAATACTTTGTTGTCATTATCGAATAGTATATAGAATACGAATTTTTCTCTTTCATTCCTTCTTGAAATTTTCGACGGAAATATTAAGAACAAAATGATAGAAGAGATTTGGAGTAAATAGAATTAAAAATAAATAGTTACCGGAAATAATCATCCAATGAAAAAAAACAACCGTATCCACGGCATTGAGCTTTTAGAATATAGTAGAGGGGTCTGTTGTAAGATTAAAAATAAAAGGGATCCCTGATCAGATGTACACATAAAAATCCCAATGGATTCATCCAATTCATTGGGAATGATTATCAACAAGCTATTTTTTGGAAGACAATTTAAGAGAAGCAAAAACAATAGAGATCAAAGAGTCCAATAATATATTGTACATTGAGGAGGCTTCTGGACAAAACCTTAATAGAGATCAAATTAGGCAATGAAACTAAAAAAGCCCATTGAAATTTTCCCAATGGGCCAAACTAAAAAACATACTACATTTTATGATACATTAAAAGTGCATAAATTATGGAATAAATTTAAAACCAGAACATTCCGGCGGAAGATCTGGACCTAATTTATTTTAATATTCGCTTTTTAAAGCATTTTTATAAATGTATCAAATAATATGGGAAATAAATCACGGTAATGTGAATGTTGCAAATAGAAAAATCTCAACAATTGAGGTCCATTGGGTGAATTATTCAGAAATTGACCTTGAAAAGAAAAAATAATAGAGATCCATGAAATTTTAGGAAAAGAATTTCGAAGGTAAAATTGAAATAAACTGATAGAATCCAAACGGAGCAGTTATTTATGGACGCTTTGGAAAGACCCTAAACTAACAGACGGTATACACACCTTCTATGCAATGTGACGAGGTTAATTTCTAAATTTTTATCAATTTTTACCAAGTTCTGTCCATTTGTCGACAGGTTTTATAAATTACAAGAAAATTGGTCACAAATTATGAGGATTAACATAGGATTTGATTTTAATGTCCATTGGGAAATTCCTTGAATGTCATTTTTTGGCTTTTAGTCGTTATGATTATTGTTAAATACAATATTTCTTTTCTCACGTATTTCATCTTCGAGTGAAAATTTTTCTTTAAAATTTAGGGGATACTTATAATGGATTTAATCTTACAATTAAGCAAATATTAAGCGCGTAATTATCGTTTTTATTATTTAAAATTGAATTAAATTTCATCCAAATGTTTGTCAATGGAACAAAAAAAGATAAAATAGAATTCCTTACAGAATTCTACGAGAAGAGATATGCAGAAAGAAATTTCAGGTTCAGGTCAAATGAAATAAATAGCATTTTGGATCCTAATGTTCTTGAAAATATGATCATTGAAATTTCACGGCATACAGAATTCCGAGCAATGAAATTTCGTGATAAGGAAGGCGTTTATTTTGTTATCTGTAAATTATAAAGTTAGCAAATGTGGGGAAATCCTTCCTGAACAATTTTTCCAAATTAGTGAATGAATGAGAATGACGTTTGTTTCCATATCCATTTAAACTTAATAAATTGTGGTAAAGTGGAGTCACCACCATTAGCCTTGAAAATAATTATTGTTTTATCTAGCTTCTGTTGAAAAAATTTAATTCTTATGAGGACATGGAAAGGAAAGTTTTAACTTTTGTCTTTGATCAAGAGAGCCTATGTCGATAACTATTTTGGACAAGTAGTGAAAAAATATTAATTTGGTGGCATATTAGGATGAAACAAAACCTCATTTTTGCTGCCTTTGCACTATTATTCTTTCTACTGATTTCCATTGGACTAAATGTATTTCTGATAAAAAAAACAGATCAATTGAGAAAGGAAATTGATATGAGAGACTCTCTGATGGATCAAGCATTTGAAAAATCAAAAATAATATTAGAAAACCTTAATAATACCAATCCAATATATTGAACAAGCTGAATACTAGGATAAGTTGTTTTTAAAGGATAATTTCTCTCAGGTAAATATATCTCAAATACAATTCTGTGATTTTTGAAAACTAATAGGAATAATCACAGGATTCTTATTGTATATGACTTGTGTTTTGGGATATTATGGTTTATTCATAATTAATGATTGTATAAAATCCTGCAATTCAATTCAAGAAAATTACGAGCGAACATCTATTGGATAACCTATTCCCAAAAAGGTATTGGGAATATTCAAAATTTCAATTTTGAGATTAAAAAAACAGGAAAATCGGGAATATTTTATATTGGATACGAAAAAAATCATTTTCAAATTACCCTAAAAAGGAAAGAAAATTAAAACAATCTGAAGAGTAAGGAATAGAATTATTTGTGCATATCAAAAATTCGCTTTCAGCAAATCAATTCAAGAGGTAAATGATGATATTTTAGGAATTTTATTAGGATTACAATTCAAAACCAATATTTAATAATACAGTGTATTGATCGCGGTCGGATAAGCAAATCCTTGAAAAATACAAAACCATTTATTCCCACATCCGTTTAATATAAGTTTTAAAATGAAACAGTGGAATCATTTTTGGTAATTTAGATCGGAAAATAAAAAAACCTAACATGAGGCTAATCCGTTAGGTTTTTTTTGATTTTCCTTTAATGGTTGTACAAAGAGAACTTAAATATAAGTAAAAACCCTGAAAATTCAAATCAGGGCTTTTAATATTTGAACAATGTTACTTTATGAACATTTAAATATAAATAAGTTTTTACTTATTTTTTTATCAAAGTGAAACTATTATAATATGTGAATATTATTAAGTTTTTGAAATCTGGAATCATCCACGGCCATGATCCATCAATAACTTTATTCATATTCGAATGTATAAATTGTATTAAAGAAATTTAAAGACTAAAGTTTCTGTACTATGTATGAAAAAAGTTCAAATTTTATTATGTTTGGCATACTATTTTCCTTTGATTGATCTTTCTACAATCGCTTATCATTGGTTAAGGTCTAATAGATCAATCATTTGAAGGAGATTGGAAATGAATAGGGATTAGGACCATTCTTTGCGTGTCCATCAGGTTTAAAAGAGAAAAGTATTGATTGAAGCGATTTGTAAAATTACCACTGCCACCACGGTCTAAATAGAGTTCAAAATCGAACTGAAAAGGTTTACTCATAAAATCTAAGCATATGAACAGGAAAACAAGACCTTGGGTTGAGGAGATGTTTTATATCGTTAAATTTCACATGTTATTCCTTATGTAAGTAAGAATTCAGTTCAGTGGTAATACTGATGAATTGCGAAATAAACATTATTGAATTCTGTAGCTTGCTAGATCTTGCTAATGAGGTTATACTTTTTAGAAATTTTAATCAAATTTAATCTCAAAGATTATATAATGCTTAATACCAAATTTTGCTCCCCATGAGTTTATATCTTTTCCGTGTTTATCCACTTCACAGTACATCTTTTGGCCATTTCTTTCATAGGGTAAAATATATGCAAAAGCAGGGAATGGATCACCTACTTTTATTTTCCAATCCACGCCAATGTCACGCATAGAATAATCATCAGACTGAATAGCCTCAAAATACCTTTCATTTCCTTGGCCTTGGAATTTAAAAAATACCTTAAGCCTTCCCTCCATCTTCTTTCCGGTAACTGAAAAACTGAGACTATCAGAGGCGATCCTCGGATCTCCGGTCTGCTTAGAGTTCACGATCGTATCTATATTTGTGTTAACACCATCCAAATATGTTTTTGAAATCAAGGAAAAATTTCTTCCCTTTAGCTCTTTCCCAGAGAATACCACATTATAATGGTCAATATTTTCAAAACGCAAGAGTTCTCTCAATTCTTTATTCTTTGATCCGTACTCCGTTTTCATAATAATGTTTGAGGTTTCGGATTGGCCCAAAACCACAAAGGGATATAGAATAAATAAATGAACTAATAGAAGTTTCATATGATGATTTAAGTATGGTTCGCAAATATATAGTAATTTGGTTAAAGGCAAGTATGACTGTATAATTCTTTGGTTATATTTTTGTTTAATTGCTACTTAAAGCAAAAAATAGCAGAATGTTTGTTGGCTGGCGAACAACATTTCTGCTGTAACATTATTCATCCCTAGGATAAATTCTTTCAATACATAAAACATTTAGGATTTTTTTTCTTTCATGACCAGATTTCTTCAAATAAAAATAAAACGATATGATTTTCGGACGACGATACTTGAAATAACCACCAATTAATGAACCAAGACATTTTTTGATAAGGATATTATTTTCTATAAAACTTTGCTGTGCGGATTCACATTAAATTTAATGGTGTAATTTGGTTGGTTACTGAAAAGAGTTCCCTATCAAACGTTTCACTGAAACTTTGAATAGATATTTTAATTAATGATCAAAAATCGCTAGGTTATAAATTCAATCAGTTTTTCGGATACTGATCGAGCCGCAATAACCGCCCCCTCCATATAACCGGGATATTGGGTTGCCGTTTCACTTGCTGCGAGGTACAAATTACCCTTCATATAACTGTGATGTAACAGCGGATGCCCGTTATCTTGATGCGGACGTTGGATTGTCAGATTACCAGTCAATATAAATTCATCTGACCAGACCTTATCAAAATAAGCAGTTGGGGTGAGTGCCTTTTTCCCAATCAATTCGCCTAATTGTTGTAAAACAAGCCCTTTTCTCACTTTGGGCATGTAAGCTGAAGCCCCTGTGTTTAGAAAACCCGTAAAGCCAAATCTATCCTCTTCAAAATTGGTATGGTCGTACATTTCAGTAATGATACCTGCATGGCTGTACAGCATTCCTGAATAACCCTGGCTCCGCCAAAAAGGTTGGCCATATTCCAATGTGAACTTTATTGATCCTGCCATCCAGGTTTGTACGTTGGGAAGAAGGGCCGTGAGTTCTTCAGGTAACAATGGTGAAAACATTATATTAGATACTAACTGTGGAGGAATGCACAGGATGACTTTGTCAGCCTCTATTTCTTTGCCCATATCATTTTCAAGCATCATACCTTCCTCTGTTTGTTTTATCGATCTGATCTTACAATTCAAAAAAATACGGTCTTGGGGTAGCTTAGCTTCCAAAGTATCGATCAACATTTGCGTGCCCCCGGTTAAACGGTAAGATGGTTTTTCAGCCTCGGGGATATAGAATTTCTGTGGTGGTTCAAACGATTTGGTCTGAAACAATGTTAAACCTTTTGAGAACTGTGGGTATTTTCGGAGTCCCAATTCATTTATTAAAAACAGAAGATTCGAATGCATGTCGGAGAACCAGGTTGCGCCCAATTCCAAAGGAGTCCGTAAGGTTCCTGTGACGGTCTGTATCCTTCCGCCAAGTCTGGAAGATGCTTCCAAAATAATGAAATCTATATTCCTTTTTGTTAGCAGGTAAGCCAAAGTTAACCCACTCAATCCACCTCCTATGATAACAATACGTTGCTTTTCATTCATCTTATGGAACCGTTTTTGATTTTAACCTTCAAATTTCCATTTTTATCTCTTTGATATCAGTGGACAAATCGGAAAAATAATGGAACATATAGGAAAAAAAAGCGAATCTATATACTGGTGGATTTGGAGTATACACCAAATTTGTAAATTAGCAAAAAGGTACAGTGTTCTCAGTTGAGTGTCTATGGCAAAAGAAAAGTCGAACATAATCAATGAATATCATCTAAATAGGCACAAGCCTGAATGTCCACAGTTTGCTTTATATGATCTGAAGGCACATTTAATGGAAAATCAATGCCAAGTAGTAAGACCGCACATTCACAGCTTTTATCAGGTCATATGGTTTAAAAAAGGAAAAGGGAAACATTATGTCGATTTCAAGACCTACGATGTTTTTGATAATTCGATTTTTTTCGTTGGACCCAATCAGGTGCATTACTTTGATGAAAATTACGATTATGAAGGTGTGCTATTTCATTTTAACCGGTTATTCCTGTTACAGGAACAAAGCCCATTAGATTTTTTCCTGCATTTCAATTTATTTAATAATTCCCTCCATCAATCCTCTTTAAACGTCAGTACGGGGATGGTCGATACCTTGGATAGGTATGTTTCACAGATAAAGGATGAATTGAACAATGAAGAAACATTTGGCAAGGAATTGATTTTGGGCAGCTACCTCAAATCATTCCTTATTCAGGTACAGCGCAAGAAGAACATTTTTGAACAGGGATCTGAGGCCTGGTCTCCAACTTTCAACGATAAAAGATTGGTGCTTATGAGGTTCATCAAGCTGATAGACGAAAACTATAAAAAAGGATATACCATTGCCGAGTATGCCAGTTCATTGCATATCTCTTCGAGGAGTCTGTCCGACCTCACCCACCAACAGCTCCATAAAACTCCTTCCCAAATGGTTCAGGAGCGAATTATATTGGAAGCTCAGCGTCTATTATTGTATTCCAACTCCAATGTCAATCAGGTGGCTTACCGTTTAGGCTTTGAAGATGCCTCTTATTTTGTAAAATATTTTAAAAAATATACAGGTGTTTCACCGAAAGAGTTTAGAAAGTCCATTTCTTAAAATTACCATTTGTTTTCCTATTTGCACATTGTTTAAAAGTTGTAAATCAAAGACTTTTGTTAAACAAAATTTTACACCTATGGCAAAGGCATATTTAGTGATTACACTTACGATTGTCGGTATGGATTTAGCGGGTGCAGCGGCAGTTTATTGCCTGTATAAACAACCCTTTCTAGAGACAATAAAAGGTGCTCTGTCGAAAGAACTATTATACCATATCGACGATGTGCAGCTGTTGCACGGTTTTGAGTGTGTAGAAGATGCTCAGGAATACCTGATGAGCAACCTTTTTAAAAAAAATGTGGTTACCTCCCTGAAACCATACATAAAGGGCAAGCCGAACATTAAGATTTATAGTGTATCTTAATATTTAGTACTGGAAGGAATGGTCCCTCAGGCCCTTTCAATTGTTGATTATTCATAAAGTATATAATGATGAAGACAATTAAAATGAAATGTTGATTTTTGAGTTCGGCAAACAAGGCTGAATTGCTGGGAAATTTTCCATTTCAAAAAACTATATGTGTTATCTTCACGGAGCTAGGCATTAATCCAAGTAGGCGAGGAGAAGATAAAAATGTTTCTGGGCGGCGCATGGCCAGGGACCAACCGTTATTTTTTACTATCGGATTTTTAATCTTGAATAAAGGTTGTCACTTTTTTATGTTAACCAATTCACTTTTTCCAATAAGCCTGAAGACTTTGTGTTTTTATCTTGAAGTTAAATTTGAATATCTTTTTTAAAACGTAAAAGGAACTATCATTGTATGCAGTAAGTTTTAGAGAAAGGTACCAAGTATTTGGCGTTAACTGGTGGAATCAAACAGTGATTTTTAGCATTTCAATAATGGGGGATTTTATTTGCAATCAAATGTGCTTTAAATTGTTAGCAATTTTAGGATTTCCAATTACTCATTGATAAAATATCATATTTATGATAATCAATCCTATTCAGCTCTAAATACTACATTTAAATAGAAGAAAAAGCAAGAAAACATCGCAAAAATGGTAACTATTTCAAAAAGGTAAAATAATCTTCTAATAAACCTACTTTCTGGCTCTAAATTAGCACCCTCTTTTAACAGTGTTTCAATCTTTTTTAACATTTCCTTAACCCTGGTTAAGAAATCAATAGTTGGTTTGGTACTCATGCTTTATTCCTTCCTATGACAATAAAAATGCTAGAATCATCAACATAACCGTAAACGATATTTTGAAAAAATCAAATATGATTGATGTGAGCGGATCTTTATAATCCTCCTCTTCAATTTCATCAATATAAACCCTTTCAAATTTCTTGTAGGAAGTTTTTAATTCCTCAATTATCTTTTTCCAGTAAGATGGTTCCACAATCTATATTTAATGCAAAATTTAATTATTTTTTAAACCAAGTTACTTTAACGTCATTAATACATCCCATTATATAAGAATTATAGCAATTACAGTATCAATTAATCGATGTTGGTTAAAATACTGTATATCTTAAAGTTATTCGGTTTAACAAATCCTGAACAATATCGGATAAAATACTCTTTTTTTAGAATAAATTTTTAAAAATATCCCTTCGTTGTGAAATAATATTTGCTTTAGCTCAGTTAACTAATTATTTAAAGTATTTTTTAAAGCTTATAAATTTGAAAATTTGAATGTACTGCATAAATCCGTTAGGAAAATCACCACTCCAGACTATATTGAAGATACCAATGAACTCTTGAACATAACTCTCGGAAATATGTTTAGTATTTTTCTTGAATATGACACAACGGTAGTTGTGGAGTCAACCTATTTTGACCTATCTCAATACTACAAAAAAAAAATAGCATAATTAAATAGATATTTTCAAGGAGTTGGCTTGCATTTACCAAGCTATATTGATATAAAATATTGGAAAGAGTATCTTTCTTTTATTTGGGTTAATAAATCCCTATGGATTGGTATTTATTAAAAACCATATTTAACTCCTCCTAAAATTCTAACAGATATAATTTATCTGTACGGAAAAATGTCCTAATTCTTTTTCTTCCTTAATGCTGATTATTTCGATTTATCGGTAATAGTTAAATTCAATTTATGATTGTAAATAAAAAACAATTAAGTTTTATTTTTATTTATTGATTAAATGCTTTAAAAATTCACTTTTTTGTTTAAAATTCTTTTTTTTTATTAATTAATCGAAAACATATTCTTAATATTGTGTTAACAAACCTTAATTATTTTTGCCGTTATAAATCAACCTAATAGTGTGAACTATGAAAATGAAATTATCCTTAATTGGAATCTTCTTTTTTTCGGTTAGCTTATTACAAGCACAGACTGATGATGGCATTATGCGATTGACAGAATTCGCATATCCAGTAAAACGGCAAAATCTAACTATTCCCGATGTCAATGGCTTTCAAGTATTGAAATGTGATTTTCACATGCATACGGTATTTACCGATGGTCATGTATGGCCAAATGTGAGAATTCAAGAGGCCTGGCGTGAAGGGTTGGATGCTATTTCATATACCGAGCATATGGAATATAATCCCCACAGTGCGGATGTAAAGGTAGATCACAATCGTTCGCATGATTTAGCTGTTGAACTGGCAAAGGAGAATAATATTGTTTTGGTCAAAGGAACGGAAGTGACAAGACAAACGCCTCCAGGACATTTTAACGCTTTGTTTATTCAAGATGCAGACGACTTGGTATCAGATAACAATTCCAATTTAGATCAGGAAGCAATCGACAAGGCTTACGCCCAAAAAGCATTTATTTTCTGGAATCACCCCGGATGGAAAGCAACTGCAATTCCAGGGTCCTATGAATGGATTGACTTTGTTGAGAAGATGTATCAAGAGAAAAAGCTGCATGGAATTGAGGTTGTAAATGGCTTAGGTTTTCATAAGAAAGCATTGGATTGGGCTTTGGACCGTAATTTAACCATTATTGGAAATACGGATATCCATAACCTGATTGCTCATGATTATAACATCGAGAAGCAAGGTGTGCATAGAACGATGACACTGGTCATGGCGAAAGATCGTACAGCTGCCGGAATCCGCGAGGCATTGGAAGCTGGTAGGACGGTAGTTTGGTCGAGTAACTACCTGTTTGGAAAGGAAGAAAATGTTAGAGATCTAGTAAAAGCATCGATTTCAGTTTCTCCAGCTTACCATGAGAAAACCAATGCAAAGACCAAGGTAAGAACCAATTATTACGAAGTTAAGAACAACAGTGATTTATATTTTGAGTTGGAATTAAAAGGAGGGAATGGCACCAAGAGATTGGTTTTATATCCAGAATCCACTCAAATCTTGACTGCCGAAGCAGGGCAATCGAATTTAACCTATGAAATAATATCAACATTTATTCGGAGTGATAAGCATTTACAATTTGACATCAATTTAAAGTAAAAAGCGAATTCTAATTTTATGAAATCTTACATACCAATATTTCTATTGGCGGGGACTGTTTTGTCCTTACCAATCCAAAGCTCGGCTTCAAAATTGAGGACAGAGTTAATGAATTCAGTTGATTTTCAACAAACTATTTTGGGGAGGGTAGTTGATGGGAGTGGAAATCCAATTGAAAGCGCGACGGTTGCAATTCAAGGCACCAATCGTGCTACAGCGACGGATAAAAATGGTCAATTTACCTTGGAAAGTAGTAAGTCCAATGTGACTTTGGTTGTCTCATTTGTCGGGTTTACTACCAAAACCCAACAGGTTTCTGGTGATTTGAACAATGTGGTTATACAGCTGGACAACAAGAACGATCTTGAAGAGATCGTAGTTGTCGGGTACGGAACCCAAAAGAAGATCAATTTGACCGGGGCCGTTTCACAGGTAACCTCAGAGGTCCTTGAAAACCGTCCTGCGGCAAGTTTAAGTAGGATGTTGCAAGGAGCACTTCCCAACTTAAACCTAAAGATGGTGGATGGAAGTCCGACGCGCGGAGCAACTTTCAATGTGCGTGGATCAACCTCGATTGGTGCTGGGGGTAGTGCTTTGGTGTTGATTGATGGGGTTGAAGGAGATCCCAATATGATCAATCCGAATGATATCGAAAGTGTAACGGTTTTAAAAGATGCTTCATCGGCAGCAATTTATGGATCCAGAGCAGCTTTTGGGGTGGTCTTGATTACCACGAAAAACCCGAAAGCCGGAAAAGCAACAGTAACCTTAAACTCTAACTTTTCAATGAATAACCGAGTGGTAGAACCAAAATTGGTGACCAATGGTTATGAATGGGCCAAGAATTTTAATGAAGCTTTTAATGCCTGGTATGATTATAAATCAACTCCAATTTCCGTAAATAACATTTATCCATTCTCATTGGAGTATTTGGAAGCTTTGAAACAGCATTCCGAGAATCCTGGAGGCGAGGAAGTTGTTTTCAATAAGGCGACGAATCGTTATGAGTATTTTGGAAATACCGATTGGTACAATATGGTGTATAGAGAAAATATGCCAAGTACCGAACAGGCGATGAGCGTATCCGGAGGAGGAGAAAAAGCATCATATTTCCTATCTGGCCGATATTTTCACCAAGGAGGTTTGTTCAATTTTAATCCAGACAAGTTTAACAAGTACAATATCCGTGGAAAAGGAGATGTCAAAGTTACAGATTGGTTGACCTTCCAGAACAATACAGAAATCAGCAGTTATGATTATCACTATCCGATGTTTGCAGATGGTGATGGCAATATCTGGAGGCAGTTTGAGCACCAAGGATATCCCATGGCGGTAATTTATAATCCTGATGGAACCTATACCCATTCAGCGGCATATACCGGAATAGCATCCTTTATTGAAGGGAACAATGCTTCAGACCTGAATAATACTGTATTGAGAAATACCGCAGGAGTGATTATCAAACCGGTAAGCGGACTGACGCTAAAAGGAGATTTCACCTATTCCAGAACTTGGGAAGATGAGCAAAGAACCAATAATTATATCAACTATAGTAATTCACCGGGAGTAATAGATCGTTTTGGTCGAAGCTTATTGAGACAATTGGGCGAGCGTAAAAAATACCTTGCGGGGAACTTAACGGCAAACTATACCAAGAAATTTGCAGATAAGCATGATATCAATGCCTTATTAGGTTACAACGTAGAAACTCAAACCTTGAAAAAGTTGAATTCACAACGTGATGGTATTATTTTACCTAACAAACCGGATTTCAACTTAATGGATGGCTTGAATTTTAATATTACAGGAGGTGGTAATGAATGGGCATATTTAGGTTTATTCTACCGTTTCAATTACGCTTACGATAGTAAATACCTGATTGAGTTGAACGGTCGTTATGATGGATCCTCGAAATTTCCTGAGGACCAACGATTTGGATTCTTTCCTTCGGTTTCAGCGGGATGGGTTGTTTCCAATGAATCGTTTTTCCAAGATGCAAAACCATTGGTTAGTAATTTGAAGTTCAGAGCTTCCTATGGTTCATTAGGAAATGGAAACGTAGTACCATACCGTTATCTAGAACAGATGTCGGTGGCTAAAACCGGAGTAATCCTAGGAGGTGTTCAACCAAGTTATACCTCCATTCCAGGAGTTATTCCATCCGGTTTAACCTGGGAGAGATCCACAACGTTTAACGTGGGTGCAGATTTAGGGTTCTTCGATAATGCCTTGAACTTTACCTTCGATTGGTATAACCGGATGACCTACGATATGTTTACTGTGGGTGAGCCATTGCCAAATGTTTTTGGTGCCGCTGTTCCTTATGGAAACTTTGCGGACTTATCGACAAAAGGATGGGAATTGACGGTGAATTACAATAATCAATTTGAATTGGCCGGAAAGCCTTTTAACTGGGGAATCAATGGATCTTTATGGGATAGCAGATCCCATATTACTCGCTTCAACAATCCAAAAAAATTATTGAACAACTATTATGTAGGTCAGGAGATTGGTGAGATTTGGGGTTATGAAACCTTAGGTTTCTTTACTTCAGAAGAAGATGTTGCCAACCATGCGGATCAAAGTTTTATCCGTAACTCGAACAACAATGTTTGGTTACCTGGAGATTTGAAATTTGCAGATTTACCAAATCAAAACGGAGAAGTTGATGGTGTCATAAACTCAGGTGATAATACAGTAGATAATCCTGGAGACCGTCGCATTATTGGTAATAATTCAGCACGCTACCAATTTGGGTTTACCTTATCCGGAAAATGGAATGGGATAGGATTATCGGCATTTTTCCAAGGGATTGCAAAGCGTGATTATTATTTCTCACCAGAAGCTGGATTGTTCTGGGGTCCTTACAATAGACCCTATGGATATCAGCCAACCAAAATGATGGAGGATATGTGGTCAGAAGAAAATCCAGATGCTTATTTCCCTAGATATAGAGGTTATACCGCCTTGGGTACTGACCGTTCATTGGGAGCACCGCAAACCCGTTATTTACAAGATGCTTCTTATTTACGATTAAAATCATTGACCATTGACTATAATGTGCCACAAAAATGGCTGCAGAAAACTAAGTTAGCCAATGTACAAGTCTTTGCAAGTGCGCAAAACTTATTCACTTTCTCAGGATTGTTTAAACATACCGAGAATTTTGACCCAGAAGTTATAGAGAAGCCAATTGGTGAATTAACCAATGGTTCAGGGGAGGGATACGCCTATCCACAATTAAAAACAACAACTTTTGGTCTTAACGTAACATTCTAATTCTACCATCATGAACTCAAAAATTAAATATAGTATATTAGGATTGGCTGCGCTGGCATTTACTTCATGTAGCAAGGATTTCTTGGACCGTGAGCCATTTGATAAATTAGTTCCAAACACTTATTTCACAACAGAGGCTGATTTACAGCTTTATGCAAATTCCTTCTATCAACAATTTATCCCATCTGGTTTATCCATTGTGCAAGCGGATGAAATGGGTGAATATACCTCCAAGAATAATTCTCCGAAATTTATCTCGGGAAATTTCTCAGCTGTTGATCAAGGGGCATGGAGTTGGACGAAACTTCGGAATATCAATTATTTCTTAAGTAAATACGATAACCCATCCATTCCAGAAGAAGCAAGGAAGCATTATTCAGGGGTTGCCCGGTTGTTCAGAGCCATGTTTTATTTTGATATGGTCAAAGACTATGGGGATGTGCCTTGGTATTCAAAGCCATTGGCAACAGAAGATAAAGAGTTATTATATAAGGGTCGCGATCCCAGACATGCGGTAATGGATTCTGTTCTTGCGGATTTGAATTATGCGGTAACCAATATTCGTGATAAGAAAGACAATACCTCTTCCATGATGACAAAATGGGTAGCCTTGGGGATGAAATCCAGGATTTGTTTATTCGAAGGGACCTATCGCAAATATCATCCAGAGATCAAGTTGACCAATACGGCAGAAAAATGGTTGACAGAGTCCTTGAATGCTTCCAAGGAGCTTGTGGATTCAAAGCAATATACCTTATACAGTACCGGCAATCCAAGCAAGGATTACCGAACCCTATTTACGAGTGAGAATCCCGTTTCAGGAGAGGTCATGTGGTCCAATGTTTATAACAATGCTTTAAAGAGATGGCATGAAATTACCTGGAAATTTAATTCAGCGACATTTGGTGCGAGATGGGGATTGAACAAACAATTTGTCAACACCTATTTGAATGTGGATGGAAGCCGTTTTACAGATCAAGTAGGATATGACGAGCTATTATTCGTAGATGAGATGAAGAATCGCGATCCACGATTATCACAGACGGTTCGCGGATTGGGTTATAAACGTTCAGATGGATCTGCAGCACCGGCGAATTTTGGGTATACCTTTACGGGTTACCATATTATGAAATTCAGTTTGGATGACAAGCGATTAGATGGTGTAACGGAGGGGTACAATTCCATTACGATGATGCGATATGCGGAGATCTTACTGAATTATGCGGAAGCATCAGCAGAATTGGGTAAATTATCGGGTGATGCTGCCCTGTGGAATGAGACCATTGGAGCGTTGCGGGCGCGTGCGGGAATCAGTTCAAAACCACCTGCTGATGTTGATCGTTATTTGCAACAGGTTTATTTTCCGGAAATTTCTGATAAATACTTGTTGGAGGTCCGTAGAGAAAGAGGGATTGAATTGGTTTATGAGGGTTTACGTTATGATGACCTGATGCGTTGGAAAAAAGGAACCTTATTGGAGATGCCATGGAAAGGTATTTATGTACCGGGAATGGATCAAGAAATGGATCTAGATGGCAATGGAACGCCTGATGTATCCTTTGTGACCAAAACACCATCAAGTCCAAAACAAGGAGTGTCCTATTTTGTTGTTGATGGAAAAGCGGCGAAATTGACTGAAGGAACCAAAGGGCATATTATCTGGCGAGCAGACGAGAATCGGAGGTTTGATGATAAAAAATATTTGAAGCCAATATCAAATGCGGATTTAGTTGTAAATCCGGATCTTGGCCAAAATCCCGGATGGTAATCCACCTAACTGTACAATTGAAATTAAATCGTCCTTAGATTTTCTAAGGACGATTTAATTTAATTAAGGCCATGGTAATCCATAGAAGTGCATTTTTGATATCGTTAATATCCATTAGGATAAAGTGAGTTTTAACTTTCACGCATTACAACTTGAAATCTTTGTCAAACATAATACCTTTTATGTGATTTAATGGTAGCATTGGTAATAATTGGGATGAAACTTGCTTTGGACAAAGCCCTAAAAAAACTATTATGAGATAAGGGAAAGGATCAGTGTTTCCCTAATTGTCCAAGTTATGTTAAAGGATTTCAATCTACTATTTTCCTTGTAATATTTGATGAATAAATTTTATAAATTCATTCTACAGTAATTTCTCAAAAAAAAAGCCTTTATGATGAGTTGTTGATGAATCTCATACAAATATGCATTAACTTTCTACTAAAGGGATTCCATGGCACTATGGTAAAGTTTCCTTAACAAAATCAAAAATTCAAGAATCATGTGGTGAAGATAAATTAATTTAGCCCTTAAACCCTTCCAATCAGGTGTTTTTTCGGAAAAAAAAGCCCCAATCGAATGCTGAAATACAATTGAGGCTCTAAACGATAATCATCATGCTAAAAGATGATTATCCAATATACAAAAAAATCCCCAAAACCTTGACGATCTGGGGAGCCTAATTAAACAAAAACATAATTTTCATATGTTTATATCTCTCTGTCAGTAACAAATGTCTTTAATAATGGTTTTAAAAAAGACCAGGAATTATAATTATATAGATTATGAATTAAAAAATCAAATATACCTTAAGACCTTTATCCGTCAATTATTTGGTTTTCCATTAATTTTAATAAAAGGGCTCCTTAGAACAGATTAAAAATTTCCTAGAATTCCAATTGGGAGGACTGCAGCTGGATAAGGTTTTTTGAAATTAAACAGAACCTATTCATCCTACCATTTGTCCAGTAAAAAAAGCAAATTTTATGGAAAAGCTCTTGAAATTGGACATTGAAAAATTCGTGCTGACACACGCTGAATGGATAAGGGATCATAAGTCATTGGAATTGGCCATTAAATATGTTGAAGAAGTCCTAAAGGATAACGATAGCCAATTAAAGAATGTAATAAAGAAACTATAGATAACTTCCGTGACGTTCAAAATATACTCTTATAACTCAATTTTGGTTTCAGCCAAGTTTCTTTCTGTTATTTATTAGTTCCTGGGGAATAGGGAAACATGGGTGTGTCTAAATGACTTCTCTTGAATATGCAGTTCAATCGAGTGTGCATATTTTCGCAAGAAACATAATTATTTTTCAGTAACTGCGTCTTAAACTTTTCCATCCTTTTTAAGTAAAGTTTTTAGGACAAACAATTGCCACGGAAAACTATTTACTAATTCATCCTTTTTAATGAGTTCATGAAATTATCTCAAGCCTGAAACTTGTTCCTGATTTCTTATATTTTGGTAAATAAATTTTAATTATTTTTGATAGAATTAAATTATATTATTGGTACTTTTATATTTTAGTTAAAAAATCAGGAGCTAAATAGTATAGCGCAACAGTATGAATACCAAAATAAAATTCTCAAAAGGAAAAACTTCCTTCTCCAATATACTTAAGTATAAAATCAACGATTACTTCATCCAAAATAAATTGAAAAAAACCGGCAATCGAAAATTGACGATTAAAGCGATTGTGCTCCTTTCCAGTTTAGTAGTGATATATATAACATTAATATTTATCCAGCCACATTGGTTGATAGGAATCATTCTTTGCATGTTATTGGGTGTAAATCTGGCCGCAATCGGATTTAACATCATGCATGATGCAGGACATAATACCTTTTCGGAAAACAAGCATATTAATTCCATACTGTCTTACACCCTGAACCTTTTGGGAGGCAATATTTACCTTTGGAAGCTGAAGCACAACATTGCCCATCACACCTATACCAATATAGATGGCGAGGACCATGATATCGAGATCAAATTCATGCGCATCCATCACGACCAGCCCATAAGGAAGCACCATCGGTTTCAGCATCTCTATTTTATTCTTCTCTATTCGATTTCTTATCTTGCTTGGATCTTTTTTCAGGATTATGAAAAGTTCCTTAGGCAAAGGTTAAGTCTCCATTCTTCAAAAATTCTGATCCCCAAGAAGGAAAAGGTAATTTTCTGGGTCAGCAAGTTACTCCACCTAGTTGTTTTTATTATCGTACCTATCATCTTTGTGGGTTTTATACCTACCCTCGTAGGATTATTGGTTGCAAGTATGGTATGTGGGATATGTTTGGCTACGGTCTTCCAACTTGCCCATGTCGTGTCAATTACCGATTTCAAGACCATTGAAAACCACAGGGTGGAGGACGAGTGGATGGTGCACCAGCTCCAGTCGACTTCGAACTTTGCAACAGACAGTATATTCCTGACATGGTTGTTGGGCGGGCTTAATTTCCAGGTAGAGCATCACCTTTTCCCGAAAGTAAGCCATATCCATTATCCTGAACTGAACAGGATCGTCAAAGCAACATGTATGGAGTATGGGATGATATACAATGAATACCCAACATTTTGGGCGGCATTTAACTCGCATTTTAAGGTTATTAAATCAATGAGAAAATAAAATTAGGATTATAATTAATTTTTGTTACCTTTGATTATAATCAGGCTCTGCCTACGCTTTCTGAAACCGATCAGTTAATCTATCTTTTTTAGTTTCGCATTTTCAGCTGCTAATTTGTTACCATCTAAAACGATGCAGAAACTATTTGAGATTGGACTCCTTCAACCTCCTTTAACAAACATCCTTTTCTTGTCAACAGAATGATTATTGAAACGTTAGGTTTCAAAAGGAACGGCCACTGGCCCAACAGATTTTTTAATTAATTTTTATTACAATGCAAGAAGGAAAAGTAAAGTTTTTCAACAACACCAAGGGTTTTGGATTTATTTCACCAAATGATGGCGGACAGGACCTTTTCGTACACAGTACGGGCTTAAGGGAAAACATTAGAGAAAATGACGATGTTATTTTTGATGTTGAACGCGGACAGAAAGGAATGAACGCCACAAATGTTCGCGTAATTTAAAAGTACTCCATTTGTTAATAATTGTTTGGCTTTGACTTAGGTTAAGGCCATTTTTTTTTGTTCATTATGTAGAGATCCCAATTTGTCACCCTATCAAAAAATATATCCCAGCGTTCCATTATGGCTAAGTAGTGACAGGATCATGTGACAAAAATGATTCACTCATAAAGTGAAAAAAATACTTTTATTAGGTGGTATGCGCTCTTAAATACATAAAGTGGTGAGAGTTTAGGTGGACTGACAGCAACTCTTCTGCATTCTTGTAATAAATGAATCCCGCTTTAGAAATGCAGGTATTTTAGGAACGGGTCCTTAACAAACTTGGAAATGCACCCAAAATATATATCTCTCCAATTAGATCAGACAATTTATTCCAAACTATGGTATTTTATTCAATTCAAGGCCCTATTCCAAAAACCTATTTGCGGTTGCAATTAGGGGCTCTATAGAAACCTTCTTCATGTATGATAAACAAACAATTAAGTTATTTGTGACACATTAAAAGAAAAATTTAATAAACCAAAATAAATCTAAACACTGCCTTTGTAAATAGGTCAATTTATATAGATAATGTACATTCTTTCAAAATTAGATGTCAGGGTGTTTGCGAGTGTCTGCATTTTGGATTGTAAAAACTAGATTCAAAGAAGAAGCTAAAGAATATGTGCATGTTATACTTGAAGATGATCCAATAATTTTAGGACTTGATCTTCAATATATCCAAAAAGCAATCAAAAGAGAATAACAAATTTGATCTTTTAATACAAAGTACGCGTGCCATGATCAACAAAACCAGCCATGCATGGTCTAATTTAATGGTTTTAACGTTAGGGTAACATAGTGTTATTTGATCCCTATTACCGATTTAGGTAAAAAACCAAGAACATTCAAATTATGACCAGGAAATTATTATGATTATTGGTATTAAAGAGTTATCAAATCCTTTTGAACGTGTTCCCCATTCTTGTAGGGTGAAATTTGGATGAATATCGTGAAGCTATTGCCGATGAGGTCCCAGTAATAGTTTTAGAGGATTTTCTTAAATGGACAGATGAGCGGCTCAATGAAAAAATAAAAGGTAATAGGTATGGCTAATCCAAAAAATATACTCCCCGAAATGTTTTCTGGGTAAGTTCTTATTTTAGAATATAAATTTCTCTTAGCTTAAGATTTCCGGCGATAATTCACAACGTCAGAGCACTTTCTATAAAACATGAAATTTTTTGATGGGTAATGGGTTTGGTTTTGCTCTCGATGGCATAGAATTATATCAACCTTCATCTGATTTGATAAAAAATTGAACTATTATAAATAAGGGTTGTTCTTATTTAAAACAATCTAAAAGTTTTCATTATGGCAACAACAAAATCAGCAAGTACAGAAACTAAAATTAAAGCAAAAAGTAATGCTGCTAAAGATTTAAAGGATCTATTTGAAGACGGTCTAAAAGATATTTACTGGGCCGAAAAGCAATTGGTAAAGGCGTTACCTAAAATGGAGAAAAATGCAACCTCGCAAAAACTAAAAACTGCCATTTCTTCACATTTGGAAGAAACCAAGGAACATGTTAGTAGGCTTGAAGAAGTATTTAAGTCAATCGGGGTTAAAGCTAAAGCAGAGAAATGTGATGCGATGGCAGGATTGTTAGAAGAGGGAAAAGGCATAATGGAAGAAACTGAGCCTGGTGCTGTCCGTGATGCAGGAATAATTGCCGCTTCGCAGAAGGTTGAGCATTACGAAATCGCTACTTACGGAACATTGGCAGCTTTCGCAAAGGTCCTTCAGCATAAGGATGCGTTAAAACTGCTTTTGGCAACCCTAAAGGAGGAAAAATCCTGTGATGAAAAATTAACCTCTATTGCCGATACCAACTTAAATTCCAAAGCCGAATAAAGAATATAGTATTAGAGTGCTTAACAAAATGCCAATCAAGAAAGATTGGCATTTTTTATTTATCATCCCTGCTTAAAGAATTAGATTCACTAAGAAGTGATTGCTTTTTCCTATTCTTTATATAAACTTTAGTTAATTTCAATAACTGATAAACCTTCTTTGAAATTATCTAATGGTAAAAACATCTCCGGAACCTAAAATTATCCAAATATGAATTATCACAGGAATATTTGGCTAAAACCATCATTACCCCTACATCCTTTAAGATTCTTTAAAATTGCATTTCATATTTTTCCATAGTTATTATGGAGAATGATAAGGACAACTGTGAGTAAAACAAAGACTTCTTGCTAGAAAAGCAAATTGGAGCAATTACTATAGAATTAAATCTAAGGATTTAAATAAAAACCCAATGGATTCACCCTATCCATTGGGAATTATTGAATAAACTCTCTATGATTGACTAGTAAAGTTAATGAAAATATTCTTCACAAAAAAGCCCAATAGCTACTATCCATTGGGCCCGTTAGTTAGAGTTCTAACGCTTTAGGGTCAAATATAGGAACAAGTGAAAAAAAATTGAAATTTCACAAATGTTTTTTGCACTGATCCGGAAATCCCAGAAATAACATAACCGAATAATCTACTCTACGGGCAATGGAGTAAGTTGGCGAGAAAATGAACTATCGGATTTGGTTCTCTAAACTATGCTATATATGGTTATGATCGAAAAGATTCAAACCGTGGGCTTTTTTTGGTAATCTTTCCTTCTTACCCAGTTTCGATTTGGTTTTTAATATTCTTTCTCTGATCGAGAAATTCAACGCTAAGAATTGTGAAGATATCCGAAGGCGGTTCACTCCCTTGTTCGGGTAAAGATTAAAAGGGGAGGTCCATGCTGATGGTACCATATCAATCAGTAAGGAGTTGGGAGTGTTGATAAAATCCCAATAAACTGATATTTATATAAATAATTTAATTCTGAGCAGAACTGGTCAATATGAACAGATATCTATATTGCAAACGGAGTCTTTAGTTCCCTGAATTTTGTTCAGTGGGTTATCCTCGTGGATGGAGAAGATGAAGACATTTGAAAACCCTGGATGTAAAAAATGTTCGATTGATTGAATTAAGACGTATCTACATTGTGAGGTCAATTGGCAAAAAAAACGCCTCGAGTGGCTGGAAGAGCTTGTTTTTTTATATATTTAGGAACTCCAAAATACAATAGTGGCAACCTCACGGCCAATAAATTTGTTAAGCGTATCCGGAGTAAGTCTACTCCGGATTTTTTTTATCATATCTATAATAGCAGCACTTGTTCTATCTTTATGGAATAATGGAAATCCAATATAAAATAATAGAATTCCTTATGCAAGGTATGAATCAGGGGGAAATCTCAGCTGAACTCAAAGGTCAGGGCATCAGACCGAATAGCTTGAGCTTCATTGAAAAGTCCATCAATTCCATGAAGGCGAAGCATAATGCCAGAACGATGTTCCAATTGGGTGCGATCTTATCCAGGAAAGAACGGTCAAGGAAAAAGCTTGTCCAAACTAGAAAGGTATCCAGCGGAAGTTATGAGGAAGTTTAAGCAATTCAGTTGGGATTGAATTTTAAACGCTTATTTTGAAGCCTAAACTAATTAGGGCAATAAGTATCATATTTAACTCCTCCAATTAACTTAAATTCGGTATAAATAACTATGTAATCCAATTATTTTGCCAAAAAAATTGCTTATTAGTTTATTATTTCATACATTTGTTGCTCATTAATTATTTAACTGCAGAATTCTAAGCCAATATTCTGCAAATTAATCCCCAAAGTTTGATTGAAATAAGTGTTGTTGGTGGTGGAAGTTGGGCTACTGCTTTAGTAAAAATATTAACCGAAAACAAGATCCCAACATATTGGTACCTGCGAAGGAAAGAACAGGTAAACCATGTCAAGGAAAATGGAAACAATCCTAGTTACCTTCCGCAAGTTCAACTCAATCCTTTATTTGTTTTTCCCAGTGGAAACCTGCGGCATGTGGTTGCTCAATCAAGGATTATCATTTTTGCCGTTCCAAGTGCCTCCCTGAAGCAGGTCTGTTATGACCTAGATTGTTCACTTTTTGAAAACAAGATTGTACTAGCCGCAATGAAAGGTACTGTAGGAGCTAATTATGAAGTCCCCAGCAGTTTTCTGAGCCAAACTTTGAAATTACCGAAGTCCCATATCGTGACCATTGCGGGACCTTGCCATTCAGAAGAAATTGCAGAAAACAAACCAACTTACCTGACCTTATCCTGCTCAAACCCAGATACGGCTGATAAGTTAGCTGTGTTGTTTAAAAGACCTTATGTTAAAGTGCGCAGCAACATTGATCCAATTGGAGTTGGTTATGGTTCTATCTATAAAAACGTATTAGGTATAGCTAGCGGTATGGCCAAAGGTTTAGGTTATGGCGATAATTTCCTGGCTGTGCTCGTTAGCAATGCTCTTTTCGAAATGCAATGTATCCTAGGGACTGAAAGGGATGCGCAAAGAGAGATCTTGAATTCTTCCTATGCTGGAGATTTGCTGGTGACGGCATACTCGAACAACAGCCGAAATCGTCGTTTTGGAGAATTTGTTGCCCAAGGGCATTCGGCAGAAGGAGCAATGGATAAATTAGGGATGGTAGCTGAGGGCTACTGGGCAACTAAAGGGCTTTTTTGCTATGCGAAAGAACAGGGATTGGGTTTACCCATCCTTGAATCTATTTATGAAATATTATACGGAAACCATTCCGTAAGATCAAAATTTAAGGAATTGGAAGGGAAATTAAAATGATGCTATTAGCGACTGACTTGGATGGAACATTTTTAGGGGGGTCAATGGAAGATCGCCTAAAACTCTATCAGATTATCAAGGGAAATAGGGATATTCAATTGGTCTTCGTTACGGGGCGAGGATTGGAATCTGTTATCCCTTTGTTGAACGATCCAACGATCCCAACACCACATTTTATAATTGCCGATGTGGGGGCTACTATTTGCGAGGGTGCTACACTCACTACGATAGACTCCATTCAACATGAAATCGAAAGTAATTGGCCTTCGGTATATGAACTTCAGGGGGATTTTTCAGAGATTCCCGGTTTGGTATATCAAAGAGTCCCCCAGCAGCGACGCTGCTCATATTATTACGATGCAAGTACGGATTTAGTAAAGGTTCGCGCTATTGCTGAAGGGAGAAATTGTGATGTGGTCACATCCTTGGGAAAATATTTGGATATTCTTCCTAAAGGCGTCAATAAAGGGAGTTCACTGAAAAAATTGGTGGCTCATTTGGGTATGCCAGAAAACAAGGTTTTGGTTGCGGGTGATACATTGAACGACCTCTCCTTGTTCCATACTGGATTTTTAGGTGTTGCTGTTGGGGAGTCTGAAGCCGCACTTCTTGATGCTACAGAAGATCTGATGAATGTATATCAGGCACGTCTTCCGGGAGCTGGGGGGATTCTTGAATGTATGGAAAAAATCGAATCTTTTGCCCCCTTCGTTGATAATTTCATTGAAGAACCACTGCTTCGGCAATCTTCCAAAGATCGCCAGTTGGTAATGGTTTACCATCGACTGCCTTTCGAAAGGATCATGGTTGAGGGGAGCATTAAAAATGTTCCCCCGCAAAGCCCCAATGGAATAATCCCTTCTTTATTAGGACTCTTTGAAAAGGGGAGACCCGGCATTTGGATTGGTGAGGAAGTGGATCTTGGGGAAGGAAATCAGGATGTAAGGCAAAAGGTTGATATCGATAAATACCCTAACCTTGATGTCTCAGCTATCTCACTTTCCCAGAAAGACATTGATAAATTCTATAGGGTGTTTTCCAAGGAAGCATTTTGGCCAACAATTTTTTCTTTTGTCGATAAGGCTAAATTTAATCACCTGGACTGGGCTCATTATTTAAAAATAAATAAGCTTTTCGCCCAGCGGATAGCGAAAGAAGCCGAACCTGAAGCATTGGTATGGATTCACGAGTATAATCTTTGGATGGTCCCTTCATTCCTAAAAATGATGCGTCCAGATCTTAAAATTGGTTTTTTTCACCACACTGCTTTCCCCGCAGCAGATATTTTCAATACGATTCCATGGCGAAGGGAGATCATAGGGAGCTTGTTAATGTGTGATTTTATCAGTTTCCATATCCCCAGGTATGTGGAGAATTTTATTGATGTCCTGCGCAGTCACACTCCTTTTAAGCGGGTGAGATCGGTGAATGTTTCCAAGCAGTTTCTTACCTATAGTATGGCGTTGGGTGTTGAAGAGATGACCAAAATAATCTCTGTTGATGGACGAACTATTCGATTAGGTGCACAACCGGTTGGAGTTAATTATGAGTTGATTGAGAGCTTGATAACTAAGGAAGGGATTGCGCAGCGGATCGAAAAATACAGAGCGGAGGCAGAAAATAAAGATATGAAACGAATTGTGTCAATTGAGCGGATGGATTATGTGAAGGGACCTTTGGAAAAGATATTGGCATTCGGGGAGTTTCTGAAGGAATATCCCGAATTTCGGGGAAAGGTCGAACTGATAAACGTCTGTACCCCACCATCGAAAGGCATGCGCATCTATGACAAGATCAGGGATCAGGTCAATCAGGCTGTGGGAGAAATCAATGGTAGGTACGCTACTCTGGACTGGACTCCAATTCAATATTTCTTCCAAGCGCTTCCATTCGAAGAAGTCCTTGTCCAATATGCTCTGGCAGATGTGGCTTGGATAACACCTTTGCGAGATGGTCTAAACCTTGTTTCCAAGGAATTTGTCGCAACACAGGGGATCTTGAACCAATCGGGAGTTCTGGTACTTTCTGAATTTGCTGGTGCGTCTGTCGAACTCCCATATTGTGTCCCAACAAATCCCTATGATCGCCGAAGCATGATCGAGTCCTTACACCAAGCCCTTACCATGCCGGAAGAGGAAGCCCTTTTGCGGATCAAGAGGTCCTTACAACAAATTAAACATTATGATGTTCATTACTGGGGAGAGGATTTTGTCAGGGAACTTGAAACGAGCAATTATACTAACCAAGTAAAGGATAAAAACAAAAGAATGTAGATCAATTTGAAAATGTAATAAGGGAAATCGAGCAATTAATGATGGTGCAATTGCGAATGCTCCTATTGTTAACTTTTCATTGGTGTCAGAAGAATTGGTACTGTTTTTTGAAAAATGGTTGATTTGCATGTTTCAAAACCTTGTCAAAATACCAATGGTGTGATCTAGAAAAAAAACAGATAATATTGCCTGAAAAGGCATAAATTTAATTTGATTAAAAAATAGAACCAGTCTATGTCAAAAACGAAAAATTTCAGATCATCCCTCAGCATGGGAGTCACCATTCCAAGCTTGATATTTATTGTAGGGGTATGTTTGGCATCAGCTATTTTCCCTGAGGCAGTGAACAAGATCCTAAATGATATTAAGGCCTTTATTTTTGTAAACCTGAATTGGGTATACGTCTGGTCGGTAACCATTTTTGTACTTTTCCTTTTATTTTTGATGGTCAGTAAATTTGGCGACATCAAACTGGGCAGGAACGACAGCTCTCCGGATTATTCATTTTTTTCATGGATATCTATGCTCTTTGCTGCAGGCATGGGAATAGGCTTGATGTATTTTAGTGTTTCAGAACCCATGCAACATTATACCAATGAGATTTTTGCCAAGAACAGTTATGTCAATGCGGCTAAAAATGCCCAACTGTATACATTTTTCCATTGGGGTATCCACGCCTGGGCAATATATGGGCTTGTCGGTCTAGCACTGTCCTATTTTGCCTATAGGTATAAACTCCCCCTATCGCTAAGAAGTTGTCTGTATCCATTATTGAAGGATAGGATCCAGGGTAATTGGGGCAATGCAATCGATGTTTTTGCCCTATGCAGTACTTTCTTTGGCATTACGACAACCCTAGGCTTTGGGGTGGTCCAGGTAAATTCAGGATTGGAGATCCTTGGTATCGTTCCTAGTACCGATTTCATCTACCAGGTTTTCATTGTCGTTATCCTGGTATCGATTTCAGTTTTTTCAGCTACTACAGGAGTTGATAAAGGGGTAAGGATCTTGAGTAACATCAATATAGGGGTGGTTATTTTGCTGATGGTTTTCGTGCTCTTTCTTGGTCCGACCGTCTATCTGATAGGGAGCTTCACGGAAGGGATTGGAAATTACATCAGTAATTTCTTCAGCCTAACGTTCAATACCCATGTTTATGAAGAAGAATCCTTGCCATGGTTCTACAATTGGACAATCCTGTACTGGGCTTGGTGGATCTCATGGTCCCCTTTTGTCGGCCTATTCATCGCCAAGATATCAAAAGGAAGAACCATTCGCGAATTTATCGCTGCGGTGCTTATCCTTCCTTCTATCTTCAATTTTATGTGGATGTCAGTGTTCGGCAATAGTGCCATATGGCTGGACAGCCATGTTGCGGAAGGTGCATTGAGCGCACTGGCAACTGATCCAGATTCCCTTATGTTCAGGTTTTTGGAATACCTGCCATTAACCAAATTGATCAGCTTTATGGTGATAGGGATCATCATGATTTTTTTTGTAACCTCGGCAGATTCAGGAATGTTCGTGATGAACAGCATCGCAACCAAGAATGCAAAGATTTCCCCTAAATGGCAGATTGCAGGATGGGGCGGGCTGTTGGCCGTTTTGGCACTATTCTTATTGAATGCCGGAGGGTTGGAGGCACTGCAGAGCATGACCCTGATCACAGCACTTCCCTTTTCGTTAATCATACTGATGATGATATTTTGCCTTGTTAAGGCCCTGTCGATCGATAAGAAGTATTACGAACAAGAGTTCTCGGTATCGACTGTTCCGTGGTCGGGGAAATTCTGGAAAGAACGGCTAAAACAAATCGTAAATGCTGACGCCCGGAGCGATGTAGATGAATTTATCAACCAAATAGCTGCTGAAGCTATCCATGAGCTACAGCAAGAATTCATGATGAATGGTGTCGAAGCTAAGGTTACCCAGGGTTCAGAACCAAAGTTCGTAGAGATCGAGATTCAGTATGACCTTGTCAACAATTTCCTCTACGGCATCAGGCGTGAATCCAGGGAAGTCCCTGAATATTTCCAGAGTGAAGAAAACCTTACGGATAGTGGGGAAGGGGGGGCCTACTTTCCTTTGGCATATTTTGGGGACGCCCGGCAGGGATATGATGTGAGATTTTTCACAAGGGAAGAACTGATCGCTGATATCCTTAAGCATTATGAAAGATTTGTGGTCATAATCTCTGAGGGAAAAAATGAAATGTTCATCAGCAGCAATGCCAATAGAAGGATCAGGTAGGAATTTCCTTTTCTTTGACCGGAAAAGGCAAACTTTTCCCAATTATCCTTGGGAGAGTTGATTATTTGACTTAGATATTTCTGTTTTCAATCGAACAGCTAGTTTTTCAATCTGCAATTTGATCATGTTTTCGGTTGCTTCTCTGACAATGTAGAGTCTTTGAACATAGATCTGCGAGGCATAAATTCCGCAAACTACATAAACATCAGTTCCTATTGGCCAGCTCTCTTCAGCATGGAGTCTAGTATCTACTTTAGTTAGGCTGATGTCATAATAGTCAAAAATACCATCCAGCATTGACTTTAGGCAAACTAAGATAAATTGATTTCTCATCATAAACTGAATTGGTTCACTGGGCGTTTTAAAAAACAAACCCAAAGCTAAAGCACTGGGCCTGATTGAAAAATGATCTTGATCAGGATAATTGATGAAATTTTACATCAAATTTCTATAATTAACAAGGGTGCCAGTAATTATTCTATTAGATGTACCATTATATCCTGTCTCTAATACCACAAAATATTTTAATCGAAAAAATACGTTAGGAATGCTCTCAAATAATTTTCCATGATGTAGTTACCCTTTGGGTTTGAGTATAGAATCTATTTTACTCTTGAAATTTTCAAGAAATCCAATTCTATAGAAAAAATGTATCCATCGAGCATCTGTCATTAGTGGCAGGATATCGATTTAAGAAATCTAGGAATATTATTAAATCTTGAACCAAATCAAGTAGTGTTAATGAAGAGAGCCTAACTGATAAGGTTAGGCTCCCAGATTCTAAACTGTTATCTATGCTTCCTTATTCAAATCGTTTAACCATGATCTTACCTCTTCACGGGTCTTGCCCGTTTTTTCCTGCAGCCTTCCATAGAGTTCATCTTCTTTTCCTTCAACATAAAGAAGATCGTCATCCGTTAAATCTGCATACTTCTGTTTAACCTTACCTTTGAGGATGTTCCATTTTCCTTTTAAATCTAAAGAATCCATATGTATTTAATTTAATATAAACAAAATAACACAGCCAATTAAATATGGTTTTCGAAAATATTAAATTAGATAAAAAAATAATGTTTATTCCACTTTGGATTACGAATAATAATAATTTTTTCAGTTTACGTTTATTCCATTTTGAAAGATGAGGGCCCTTATCATAATTTTTATAAGCACTGCAAAATCAAGAATATTATTTAAGGACAAAAAACGACGCCTGATTCGGTAACAGTGCCCAATGTTAAGGTGCAAAGCCGTATTTGGATGTGAAAAGCGTAGAAGAGGTTTGATTGGGATGGGATTAAGTAAGTTTGGAGAACAAGGATATGCAATATTCTTATTTTCAAATTTAAAATCAAAATTTAAAAAAGTATAAAATAATACTATTGTAAATAAAAATTAGTATAATTGTATAACAAAACAAAAATGAAGTACGATATTTTAAAAAGTGTTATCGATCTAGTTGAAGAATTTGAGATAGAAAATTCGTTAGAAAACAAATATCCTGATGATATCGAAGGTTTTAAAAGATGGATAAACGTCAAATATAACAGCCAGGAGATGGAGACCGAGCCTTATTGGGAAGGAAAAGAAAGTGGGCGCAGTGCAGAAAGTGTAATTAGTACCTTAATTGTCCATATGAACAGATATGCTAAAAGTTATTCCAAATCAGCCATATACGGTTCTGATTTCTCTTCGCAGGAAGACTTTATTTACCTGATTAACCTAAAGGCATTTGGTGAAATGACCAAAATGGATTTGATAAAAAAGAACGTTCACGAGAAACCTGCTGGAATGCAAATTATCAATCGTCTGATTTCTCAAGGTTGGGTCAATCAAACTGATTCTGAAATTGACAAAAGAAGTAAAGTTTTAAAAATCAGCTTCAAAGGATTGAATGTTTTAGAAAACCAAATGGACAGAATCAGGAAAGCGACCGAAATAGTTACAGGAGACTTAAACCATCCCGAAAAAATGGAGCTGATCAAATTGCTCAATAAACTCAATAAGTTCCATCAACGGATATATTACAAGAATATTGAAACAGAATATTTATTGAATGAAGCTTTAAAGGATAAAAGGCGATGAAGAAGAAAATAGCCATTATAGGGTCAGGATTCTCGGGACTATCTGCAAGTGCCTACCTGGCAAAGGCAGGTAATGATGTTCACGTGTTTGAAAAACATGATCGGCCGGGAGGTAGAGCGCGGCAGTTTTCAACCGATGATGGATATGTTTTCGATATGGGACCCAGCTGGTACTGGATGCCGGATATTATGGATAGTTTTTTTGCTGATTTCGGTTGTCACACTTCTGATTTCTTTGAGTTGATATCGTTAAACCCACAGTTTGAAGTGGTTTTTTCAGAAGGAAAAATTAGTATTCCCGAATGTCTGGAAGAGCTTAAAGTCTTGTTTGAAGGAATCGAAAAAGGAGCTGGAATGCAAGTGGAGAAATTCATGCAAGCGGCAAAGTTTAAGTATGAAGTAGGAATGCAGGATTTTATTAATAAACCCTGTCACAATTGGAGTGAATTCCTCTCTCTCAAGATAGTCAAAAGTGCGATTAAATTGGATTTGTTGACGGGCTTCAGGCCTTACGTTGCTAAATATTTTAAAAGTGAAAAGCTAAGGACCTTGATGGAATTTCCCGTAATTTTCCTGGGTGCTTCTCCAAAGGATATCCCTGCATTGTATAGTTTGATGAATTACGGTGGTTATGCTTTGGGGACCTATTATCCGATGGGCGGGTTTTATCAATTGGTTTTGGCGATGAAAAAAGTAGCCGAAAGTCAAGGTGCTAATTTCCATTTCAACAAAACCGTTGAAAGTATAAACACATGTAGCGGAAAGGTTAGCTCGTTAACCATAAATGGCAAGATCCATGAATTTGATGCTGTCATTGCTTCTTCGGATTATCATCATACAGAAACCCTATTAAGTAAAGAGAACAGAAATTATTCAGAAGAATTCTGGCAAAACAGAACCTTTGCACCCTCCAGTCTGATTTATTATTTAGGGATCGATCAAAGCATTCCCAACCTCGAACATCATACGCTTTTTTTTGAGAATGATCTTGATGAACATATCGATTCTATATATGAAGAAAAAAAATGGCCACAGAGGCCTCTCTTTTATTCCTGTTGCCCTTCCAAAACAGACAGTACTTTAGCTCCCCCGGGCAAAGAGAACTTATTCCTTCTAATGCCGTTGGCAATCGGGATTGACGATGGAGAAACTACACGTGAACTATATTTGAACAACATGCTTTCAAGGATAGAAAGGCATACAGGGATACAAGATCTACGGTCAAAGATCGAATACAAAAGAAGCTACTGTGTCAGCGATTTTATTTCGGATTATAATGCCTATGGTGGGAATGCCTATGGATTGGCTAATACGCTAGGTCAGACTGCAGTCCTGAAGCCCAAAATAAGAAACAAAAGATTGAAAAATTTATTCTACACAGGTCAATTGACGGTTCCCGGACCTGGGATCCCTCCATCCATAATTTCAGGTAGAATTGTTGCAAACGAAATAATCAAACTAAAAAAATAAAACCATGAAACAGCTGTTTGACGAACTTTCATACTCGGTTAGCAAGATAACAACCCAGAAATATAGCACTAGTTTTTCCTTGGGAATCCTGTCGCTGAAACCCTCAATTCGATCTGCAATATATGCCATATATGGGTACGTGAGATTAGCCGATGAAATCGTGGATAGTTTTCATGGATATGATAAAGAGAAGCTCTTGAGCCGGTTAAAAACAGAAACCTATGTTGCACTTCACGAGGGGATATCCCTTAATCCAATCCTTCAATCCTTTCAAGAAACGGTAAATCTTTTTAAAATAGACATAATCCTAATTGAAAAGTTTTTGCATAGTATGGAAATGGATCTGCGGAAAATAGACTACAATTCAGCGCTATATGAAGAATATATTTTTGGTTCCGCGGAAGTAGTCGGGTTGATGTGCCTGCAAGTTTTTACGGATGGCGACGCCGAAAGGTATAAAGAACTGGAACCTTATGCAATGAAATTAGGCTCCGCTTTTCAAAAAGTTAATTTTTTAAGGGATTTGAGGGATGATTATCAGGTTTTGGGAAGGACCTATTTTCCAGATATCGATATGCGCATATTTGATAATTGCGTGAAATGTCGGATTGAAAAGGAAATAGAAGAAGAGTTTAGAATTGCTTTTGTTGGAATTAAGAAACTGCCCAGCTCCGCTAGGTTCGGTGTATATTTAGCTTATAGGTACTATTTGTCATTGTTCCAAAAAATAAAAAGAAGATCCTCCAAAGAGATATTGAATAATAGGATTCGGGTTCCCAATGCCGAAAAGGCATACGTGGCGTTCAAAAGTTATGTACGATATAAAACGGCTTTTTTATGATGAATATAACTGGTTTGCTCATTAGTTCAGTATTCTTTTTAAGGATTTTTAGTCCAATTGCTGTAGAAGATGTGAGGTCTAATTACAGCAAGTTGGTATCAAACCGGGCATTGTGCGAAAGAATGATTGGAGAATTGATGGAATCTAAAAACAATTCTGCTACTCATCTGGGATATTTAGGTGGATTGCAAACTATTTGGGCAAATCATGTTTTTAGTCCCATTAGCAAACTCAAAACATTCAGAGAAGGAAAGAAAAACATCGAGAAAGCGATCAAAAAAGAACCTGAGAATGTTGAATTGAGGTTTATCAGGCTTTCTGTCCAAAAAAATGCTCCATCCTTTTTAGGGTACAAATCAAACATAAATGAGGATTCCGCTTTTATTAAGGAAAACAGTCTCCAAATTAGGTCGCAGATTCTTCTTAAGATGATAGGGACACTTTTAAAAGATTAATTTATGAGAAATCGGCTATACAGAGAGCAACAATTGAATTGTGACGTCGAAGAAGCCTGGCGTTTTTTCTCTTCTCCCAAGAACCTTTCCAAGATTACGCCTAAAGGTATTGGTTTTACAGTGCTGTCGGAATATGTCGCTGAGGAGATTGCTGAGGGTACGATCATCGATTATATCGTTTCTCCGTTACTTAGAATCCCTTTGAAGTGGAGGACAAGAATCACCCATGTTGAACACAATGAATGTTTTATTGATTTACAGGAGAAAGGACCTTATAAGTACTGGAGGCATCTTCATGAATTCGTCCCCAATAAAGATGGGGTCTTGATGAAGGATACGGTAGATTACGAACTGCCTTTCGGCCTGGTAGGACAGATTGCACATTTGCTGTTAGTGAAAAGGAAATTGACGGATATTTTCGATTTCCGGCGCGACATCATAGAAAAACTAATTAACCCAATTAACAACTGATATGGCTTTTTTAATCGTAATGATCACATTTACATTGATGGAAGGGGCAACCTGGATTATCCACAAATATGTCATGCACGGTTTCCTTTGGTTCCTGCACAGAGACCATCACGACCACAGCAGTGAGGGCGCTTTTGAAAAGAACGACTACTTTTTCGTAATATTTTCCATACCAACGATTGCTTTGATGTATTTCGGGTCGGTAGAAAATTTCAATTACCTGTTCCATATCGGTTTAGGCATTTTGCTGTACGGAATGGCTTATTTTTTTGTGCACGATATTTTTATCCATCAAAGGGTAAAATTTCTGTCCCAGACCCAAAATCCCTATTTTTTGGCACTCCGCAGGGCACACAAGCAACATCACAGGCATATCGGGAAAGAAGACGGTGAATGTTTTGGATTTCTTTTCGTTCCATTCAAATATTTTAAAATGTACTTTAACTCTGGAAAAAAATGATGGCTTATACCTATTCCGCAATATTGTTCTTTACGGTCATCATATGTTTCATTGCCTCATACGATAAACGAATTTATTTTAATCGTCATTTTGGGGAGTTTTTAAAATCTGCAATTATTGTTGCCATTCCTTTCATCGCTTGGGATATATGGTTTACGGCAAAAGGTGTTTGGTGGTTCAATACCGATTATACGCTCGGAATAGTACTGGCTGGGTTACCGATCGAGGAATGGCTTTTTTTTATCTGTATTCCGTTTTCATGTATATTTACCTATTTCTGTTTCGAGAAGTTCTTTAGGTTGGGATGGCTATCTGGGTTTAATAACCTGATTGTTTTTATCAGTGTGGTAATCTGTTCGGTTATGGCATTGTTGCATTATGATAAAATATACACACTTATCACGGCAATCGCTACCCTAACAACCTTAATCTACCTGCATTTTATTGTTCGGGCAGAATGGATTGGAAAAGCATCGCTAGTATTTACGGTTTTGATGTTGGGTTTCCTTCCAGTAAACGGCGTACTGACAGGAACAGGATTGGAATCGCCCATAGTGAACTACAACCCCCGGGACTTTCTTGGGGTACGCATATTAACTATACCAATTGAGGATGCCGTCTATGGATATACGCAATTCCTTTTGGTTCTCTATTTTTTTAAATTATTTAAAAAAAGAAATGATGGTCATAAAAAATAGGATTTTGGTAATCGCATTTTCTGTGGTTCTGTTTACGTTTCTAAATTCCTGTTCATCCATTCCCAAAGGTGCTGAAGCGGTAAAAAACTTTGAAATGGGTCGATACCTGGGAACTTGGTATGAAATTGCCCGGTTTGATTTCAGTTTTGAAAAGGATCTGGACAATGTTTCCGCTCAATACAGCTTGAACGATGATGGCTCTGTTAAGGTATTGAACAGCGGTTACAACTACAAGAAGGGGAAATGGAAAAAAGCCATTGGTTTAGCAAAATTTAGCGATAATATGCATATTGCTGAATTAAAAGTAAGTTTCTTCGGCCCTTTTTATTCGGGATACAACGTCATTGCATTGGACGAAAATTATCGATATGCGCTGGTTGCTGGAAAAAGTTTGAAATATTTATGGATTTTATCAAGGACAAAAGATATACCCGAAGGGATTAAAAAAAGCTTTCTAGACAGTGCGCAAAGGATTGGTTATGACACCTCTAAACTGATTTGGGTAAAGCACGATAGGACCGATAACCCATTCCTAAATGAGAAATAAATTTTATAGGGATGGCTAAATTTCTGTATGTCTAAATCTTTTGAACCTTAAGGACTTATTTAAAATTCAATTCAAAATATAAAAATTTACATTTTTAAAAAAAAATGTTTCAATTGCAAAAATTATATAAAAATAATAGTTCTTGTACAAAGATCTAAAGTTTAATCATTTTCGTGTAATTAATAGTGACCATGATTTTTAGTTGTTCCTAAATAAGTCTATCAAAAATTCCAACGTCAAATTTGTCCAGGAAATAGCTTCAAAGCTATTTGTTATTGGGATATTGGAATCTAATATTGATTTAAATCGGTCCCAAACCTTAGGGGCAATATCTGATGTCTCGTTAAAATAATGATCGGTTGAAACGAAATCAAGTTTGTTAAGGATTTTAGCAATATATGGTCTTCCCAATGATGATCCTTGGAGAACATAATGTTACACATAATGCCTGTTGTTCAGAATGTAGATTCGGGAGGATTTTCATTTCCTTCAACTCAGGTAAATCCAATTTTAAGGCGACAAAATCATTCTCAATTTGTTTTAAACCTAAGAAGAAAGGATAGTGCTCCGTAAATTGTTGTACATGTGAATTCGTAAAGCGATGTATCTCTTTGTTAAACACATAGAAGTTTTTTAATAGATCCGTGTAATCTTTTTCAGAATTCATATTTCGGATATAATTAATAACCAATGCTTCGGAAATGTGATGGAATTTTTTAGTTTCTTGCTTTAAATAATCGGAAATTTTCATTAAATAAATTTAATAATATATGTCCTGTCTTTAATCAAAATAAGGTTGGAATTCAATAGTTATTTGGGAGGGAGCATCAGTTTTACACAAGTTCCGGTTCCAATTTTACTTTTAATGGTGATATCAATTCCTAATTTATCACCTATTGAATTGGATCTTGACCCAATAGAACGGAATTTCAACATTTATGGAAAACCTACTTTAAGAGTACGAATATTGAAGAAAGGAAAAACATCAAATTACACCTGAGACATGTACCCAAAAGATATTGGAAATATTTAGTGGAAAAGCAATAATTGCGCATTTCCATGCCTAGGTATTTCAACTTCTTTTCAGGTTACTTATCGATAATTTGCCACCAAAAGCTTGTAATGAACAAAACCTAGATTTGTGGCTTGTATTGGTTCATTTTTCAAATATGTAAAGGTTAAAACATTTTTTGAAATCAAGCCCGGGCGCATATCAAGAAGTACCGTGAATTGGAGTTTTGTATGTCGACAGCTTCCACTTGTTATAGGATTTCTTGTAGGGCAATTATGCCCTCTTCCAGCTCTTTTTCAGAAAGTGAACCATAGCCCAACCTGATACCATATATGGTCTCATTGAAGCTATAGGTATCGGGACTGATGATCTTGATTCCCTTGCTATTAAGTTTTTTGGGAATTTGGGACCAATCCACGGGCTTATTGGGTACAATCCAGAAAGCCAAACCACCTTCGGGAACTGAATAAGTTGCTCTGTCCTGCATGTATTTTGTGAGCAAACCGGCCATAAAATCCCTTTTGGCTTTGTAGTGGTGAGACGCTTTTTTGATATGGCGTTTTATGGTGCCATCCTTGATAAGTTGCAGAATTGCCTGTTCCATAATACTGTCTCCTTGAACATCAATAATCTTTCGCAAACTACTTACCCTCTCCATCAGGGCTTCGTCATGGGTTACTAAATAACCTATGCGAAGGGCAGGCGCAACCACCTTGCTCATGCTGCCTATATATACATAATTTTTCAGTTCGCCGAAACTTGACAAAGGCAATACAGGGCGGTAACCAAAATGGAACTCGTTATCATAATCATCCTCGATAATCGTAAAACCGTATGCGTTGGAAAGCTGTATCAATTCCAACCTTCTCTTCAGACTCAATGTCACAGTGGTCGGATATTGATGGTGCGGGGTAACGTAAATTGCCCTTACCTTTTTACCCGATTTCAGATAGGCAATAACCTCTTCGATCAGCAAGCCGTCCTTGTCTACGCCTACCGGCAACAATGTTGCACCTGCATTCTCAAAGGCGGACCAAGCAGGCTTATATCCTGGGTTTTCAACGATTACATAATCATTTTCTGTAAACAGATATTGAGCTGTCAGATACATCGCCATTTGACTGCCTCGGGTGATACAGATATTATGATGATCGACCTGCATGCCTCTCTGGTGATTGAGCATTTGCACTATGGATTTTCGAAATTCCAGATCACCTAATTCATTGCCATATCCCATCATTTGCCAACGTGCTTTTTGGTTGAAGATCTGGCGGTAAGCCCTTGCCAATTCTGTGATGGGAGCAATTTTACTGTCTGGGCTTCCATCATCAAACTGCAAATGATAATGTTTGTTTATGGCATTTTTTGCATTAAGAGTACCACGTTTGCTTTTTTTGCCTCCCATAAAATCGGGCAAGGTATCGGCCACAAAGGTACCCTGTCTCTCTTTGGGAGTTAACCAGCCTTCCATGATCAGTACGTCCAATGCTTCTACAACGGTATTCCTATTGACCTTCAAGAGCTGTGCAAGTTTTCTGCTTCCGGGCAGCGCCTCGCTTGGCATTAACCTGCCGGATTGGATATCATTTATAATGGCATCGGCTATCTGCAGATAGATGGCTTTATCTGATTTTCCATCTAATAGTATTTCAAATTTCCAACCTCTCAGCATCTGGACTATCTAATTATATAAAAACTGTATCATTTTAATGGTCCAAATGTACGATACTTTTGTATAGCAATATTGCAATAAACAATAAATAATTTAATTATGTCAAAATTAGAAACTGCCACAGAAGTAAAAAAATCGATCCACGCAGAACAGAAACAGTTCAGCTCAAAGGATTTCCATCAGACCTTTGCAAGACCATCCTTTGTTAGAACCTCACACGTCATCCACAAAAATGTTGAAAATGCAGGTATCCACAATCAGTTTTCGGAAGAAAGAAAGCACCCAGTTTTCTTTGTGGACCTGCCAAGCAAAAACGTAAGCATGACCATAGGTGGCCTGTTGCCAGGACAAAAAACTCACAAACACCGCCATACATACGAAACCATTTTGTATGTGCTTGAGGGAAAAGGATCAACGCTTGTAGAAGATGAAATCGTAGAATGGCAAGCAGGGGATGCAGTTTACATTCCATCTTGGGCTTGGCACCAGCACCACAACCTAAGCGAAGTCGAGGCTGCAAAATACATCGCTTGTGAGAATGCCCCGCAACTTCAAAACCTAGGTGTGGCATTACGTGAAGAAGAGGGAAGAGATTTTTAACCTTAAATTGAGATAAGAAATGAATGAAGTACCATTTAAAGGTGTAATTGCATATCCGGTTACACCATTCGACAACAACGAGAATATTGATATCCCACTATTCAGAAAACAAGTGGAACGCTTGATTAGGGTAGGTTCTCACGGCATTGCGCCATTGGGAAGTACGGGTGTCATGCCTTACCTCAGCGATGATGAAAAAGAGTCTTTGACCGAAACCTGCTTACGACAGGTAGCCGGCAGAGTACCAACATTGGTCGGTGTTTCAAACCTTACCACGGAGAAAACTGTTTACCATGCGCAATTTGCCGAAAAAGCCGGTGCCACGGCCGTAATGGTTATCCCTATGAGTTATTGGAAATTGAGCGATGATGAAATTGCAAAACACTATGACACTGTTGCGTCTAAGATTTCCATTCCGATTATGGCCTATAATAACCCTGCCACCAGTGGCGTGGATATGTCCCCAGCACTTTTGAAGCGTTTGTTAGAAATCCCAAATGTTACGATGATTAAGGAAAGTTCAGGCGATATTCTACGTATGCATTCTTTAAGAAAAGAATTAGGCGATGGAGTGGCTTTTTTCAACGGTTCCAATCCCTTGACATTATCCGCTTTTGCAGCAGGTGCAAGAGGATGGTGTACGGCTGCGCCGAATCTGATACCAGAACTCAATCTAGCTCTTTATGATGCCATACAGGAAAATGATCTTGAAAAAGCTCAGCAGGTATTCTACAAACAGGTTGACCTATTGAAATTCATTGTTGCCAAAGGTTTGCCACGTTCCATCCAGGCAGGTCTAGATCTATTGGGAGTTGGCGGAGGGGGATTCAAAAGCCCATTGCAACCCCTTGATACAGATGAAGTAGCAGAACTGGACAGGATACTTTCAACAATAGACAATGAAGTATACCAATATTAAATGTCATATAATCAAAGTAAAATGGAAAAAGCAATTTTTTATCACGCAGGTTGCCCTGTATGCATAAGCGCAGAACAGGACATTTTGACCCTCATACCCGAAGGTCAGGTTATGGTAATCCATTTGGGTATGGAAAGATCTAAAGTAGACGAAGCGGCGGCATCAGGTGTAAAATCTGTTCCAGCTTTAGTTCTCCCCAATGGGAATGTATTACATATTAACTTTGGGGCTTCCATAGAAGAGCTAAGGTAATAACTATCTATAGCCCGAAGATGTGAATTTTTCGGGCCTATAGATCATTGTCCACAGCTAAATGATATACCATATGAATCCACATTCAAAAAACAACCATCCAGATGCTAAGACATCGGACAAGGTTAAAGTAACTGTGACCATCAATGGCACCACATACCAAATCCCATGGAATAAGCAGATGCCTTTGCTGTCTGCCATGCTGCATGCTGGGATTGACGCACCGTATTCTTGTGGCAGCGGAAGATGTGGCAGCTGTACTTGTAAATTGGAGAAAGGGGAGGTACGTTTAATGAGAAATTCTGTTCTGTCTGAAACCCACATACAACAAGGCCTGATCTTGGCCTGTGTAGCAATGCCCATAAGTACGAGGATAAAGATAAATTATGACGAGTTCTAATCGTACTAAAACAACTGTACGGTTACCACTTGTTGGCCTGGACTACCTAATTATCCATAAACTGTACCGTCATGATAAAACGGAGATCGGATACTTTTGAGCAAATATTTAATCTTAACAAAATGGAGATCAACATCAGGAAAGTAGGTCTGGAAGATTTGGACGCTACAGCAGAGTTATTCAATCGCTATCGGGTCTTCTACCGACAGCAAGACGATTATGAAAAGTGCAAAAAGTTCATTCAAGACCGGATGGAAAACGATCAATCCCACATTTTTGTGGTTTATGCCGATGGCACTGCAGTTGGGTTTGTCCAGTTGTACAAACTTTACCATTACATCAAATTGGCCAAGCAATGGCTATTGAGCGATTTGTTTGTTCATCCCGACTACAGAGGCAAGGGCTTTTCGGTAGCGCTGATAGATAAAGCTAAGCAATGGTGCGATGAAACCGGTGCTTGCGGATTGATGCTTGAAACCGAAAAGACAAATGATATAGGCAACAGATTATATCCACGTTGCGGATTTGAATATGATGCCAACCACAACTATTATTATTGGTGGAAATAAGAGTAGGGGCAAACTTGATCGTTTGCCCTATACAAAAATTGCTACGTTGGTTGGACAAGGCGAAACCTTACCTTTTACGCATGCTCTAGTCCATTGCTGACCATTCTTTGGAGGATATATACCTTTACGAGCAGCAAAATATAAAATAATACAAAAATTGAGATGCAAAAAGGAGAAATTTACGGTAGTTATGTAGGTCGCTTTGATCATTTCATCCCAAAAAGGTGAGCATTATGAAATTGAAACTAAAGGGGATGGGGGTAGATCAAATAACCATTACCTTGGCAATTGATCAAGTAGCCAACATTTTGGAGAGGACCTTGCAGGAAGAGGAAGAAAACGACCAATCTTAATAGATATTGCAGAATCCCATATAAATGCACAGGCATAAAAGGAAGATTAAGGAGCGAAAAAACACAAAAATTGGTTCATTTTTCACGTTATATGTAAACGTCCATTCATGCGAATGGATGTTTACTTTATAAAAAGATTTTGATTTATTAATTTTTTAAAAACAATTCCTCAACATAATGGGTTTGGTTTATGACATTTTTTATTAATACAGATTCTTGTTGTTTTGTCAGATTCAAAACATTTTATGGAAACTCCATTGCCTTTAAAGGATTTAATATTATTCAGGTTATATACTGGTAAACCAATCTTAGAATTGGAAATTTTTGAAAATTTTAAAGAGGATCTAACATTTCTTCTGGAGGAGAAAATGATCGTTCCATTAAATAAATATATACAATTTGATTATCCTTATGACTTTGAGCTTACCGAAAGGGGTTTAAAGCATCTTTTTAGGTAATCTATGTTTGAAACCATAAAGTCTATTTTCCTGTTTTCCAATGTGGACTGTCAACTGGTTTGGATTCTGGTGAGCCTTTTTGACGAAGAAAAATTGTTAATATAACTATTGAAGCAACCGATAGAAATTCGCTTTGCCAATTCTGAAAAGTTTCGAACCAAAAAGTGGGTTCAGACAAATATTCACTTATCGATATGGAGGGCTTACCTTCCAGTGCATTCTCCTCCATTTTCCCCTTATAACTGCCGAATAAATGTAATCCCCAAGATGCTATAAAAAGAATCAAAAACGCAATAGAAAGTGAGTGTTTGTATATTAAGAGTCTCCATCCGCCACTTTTCACTGGCGCTGGAGCGCCTGGTCTGTAAATGGGTTCCCGATCCACCTCTTCTTTTTTGTCTATTTCCTTTGATTCAGCTGATCCAACTTGGCGAAGGAAAATAGTAAGTATAACATAAAGCGCCATCTGAAGGAATTCGCTTTGAAAATTTTCAAATGTCGCTGATATAAAATGGCCAGAAAATAAATAATCACCAAATAAAAGTTCCTTCCCATGTTTTTGTTATTCACTAACACTTTCCTTCCAACCAAAGTAAATCTGACCAATCAGGGCCAACAAGAACAAAGAAATAAACACGATTGATAATGAATTCCTGTAAAAAAAACTTCTATTTGCTTTCATTTACATTATTAGATATATATAAGGAACATTTAGATCAATAATTGGTTTAGGCAACTTTTATTTTTTGATAAGCTGGCTGGTTAATGGTATAAAAAAATCCCCTCGGATAGGGAGGGGATTAAAACTCAACAAATATATTCAACATTAGATTTTATTAAGATAAAGCTTGAATTTCCCTTTTACTACATCAAATCCCTCGTCTTCCGCAAACGATGGAATCGTGAATTCAAAAGTGCCTTCAATATCCTCAGCTCCATTTTCTTTCTTTGTTATTTTGGTAAAATAGACCTTACCATCACCAAAAATGTATTGAGAATAATCTAAGTATGGATTATATCTAATAAATGAAAGGTTCTCCCTTTCATTAATTGATATATAATCGTCCATTTTATTAATTATCTGTTTCCCTGGGAGTGATCTGATAACATACTCATGGTTCAGAAGGATCTCCTTACCGACAGGAATCTTTACAAAGATAGTATGTATGGGAGATTCTTTTGAACCTTTCTTTTTCAAGGAAGCATGTAATGTAATATACCTAACTCCATTTGCATATTGGGGCAGGTTATGATAATTATAATCAAATTTTGGCCCACTGCGATAGTTCAAGTCAAATGCCCTTCCTTGTTGAATAAAGGTTTCTCCATTATAAGATATTTCGACATACCTATCATCTGGCAGGGGATTTCCTTCTTTGTCGCAGCTATTGAAAAAAATGGTTGATAGTAATAATAGAAAAAGTGTAAAGGTGGTGAATGCTTTATTTTTCATTTTAGATCTGGTTTCTGGATGAAACGAAACCTTAATCTTGAATGCTACATAGGAAAACTGTTTTTTTTGAATTACAATAATAAAAATTTCTATTCCCATTAAAGAAAGGTGAGAAACAAAAAAAACTCGGTGTAGAGGGTTATATTTCTGTATTGTCTTTGATTCAATGATTTTTTGTCATCCACTTTATCAACATAGACCGGAAGGCTAATTTTCTTAATTGATATTAGGAATCAATTTTATCTAAAGATTCAAACTGTAGGAAATAAAAACAGGCCCACTATGTCGAAGAAACGAAGGCTCCGGATAAAGGTGCGTTATTCGTCAACAAAATAGGTTGGCCTTTGGGTTAGTCCTGATCGCTTGGTGGTCCCTTGGTATCGGAATGAAGGGGTCAAGGTCAGGGGGAAATGGTCTAAAGTGACGTTATCCACACACATGTTCATCAGAAGTCTCCAATCAGGTGGGCGCGACCGTCAAGGGAAGATTGGCAGAAAAGAGCTCTATGCGCCACGATTATGAGGATGAGATCTATACCGACCGAATATCTCACATCTTACTACATCCTGGACAGGTTGGATTAAATCTGGAAGAAATTGACCTCTAAGTGGCAGAAAGGATTCTTGAACAATAATATCATACTTACAACACAAGGCTGATCAAAGGCATAAACGATGCATTTGTTTCCTAGGGATGGTTCAACGATTTTGTGCATTGGCACAGGTAGCTGACAGCTACGGCAGGCATCCAGTTATTAGAGCATCTCTAGCCGCTAATTTTCGGTACTGTAGGAGGCAGCAAGGCTCGGTCTGCCGGATTATGGGTAGCTCTGGAATATGATTGGATCAGGAAGATTACCAGAACGGTGAGGGAGGGTGTCATAGATGGCAAATTATATCTAATGGCTTATTATGGCGATGTTTTCATAAATATTAGATTAGCTGGTGTTGGCAAAAATTCCTTTACTGCACGATCAAGCAACCATTGCCCTTAATATTGACCTGAGAGGTATTCCAGTGTATAAATTGCTCTGAATGAGGCCGATTTGATCCATCTAAGTAACAGTCAATTTATTGTTGACATGTCTTTCTTGGTAGGGTAAAATGGCTTCAATCCCGTTGTCCTTTCTCTAGCCACATCTCCGGTTATAAAAATTTCAGCACGCCTGGCAAAGTCTCAAATGTTTTCCGGGTGGTCACTTCAAACGTACCAACTAAAGCTTTCCTGTTCACCTGGTATTTTTCCGACAAATGACCGTGTATAAAGCGACCCATATGTTAAGGACGTCATTTGACTTCATCGGATTGATCGGGACAAGAATTGGTTTGGTCATTAAATGGGGAGCAAGTATTTTGATAAGGTATAAAAAAGCCCCTCAACTATGAGTGGTTGAGGGGTGCACTTATTAACCGAGTAACGACATGCGTGGTGCCGTTAACGCAATAAAGGTAATAAATTAAAATTACCAAGCACCTATTTTGGAAGGGGCTGATATAAAAATATGATGGTGCGGGAACATGAAACAAAAAGCCCAGCATCATAAGTCACTGGGCATATCGCTAATTGTTTGGATTCTTAAAAATCCGCCCCAAAATAATAAAATATTATAAAAAGTCCAACATATAGACTGCTGGGCTCGGAATACGAAATCCTTCTAATTGGGATAGAATGGTGTAATGAAGTTACAAATTAAAAACAAAAGCCCAGTAACAGGAATTACTGGGCTACCTAAATTAAACCTTATGAAGGGTTTGCATGCCTGAAGATTAAAGATAGGGATTAAATATAAGAAACCCAACGGCATCCTGCCGCTGGGTTAAAAATCACGCCCCGGGAAGTACCCGGAATGGGCAAAAATAACAAAAATAAATATGGTTCAGAGTATAGATAAAGACAAAAAACCCAATGGATTTCCCCTATCCATTGGGCATGTCTTATCAATAAACTATCTATGATTGATTTAAAGTTAAGCAAAAGATCTTAAAAATAATAAACCCAATAACGAATTCGTCATTGGGTATACTATCTATGAAAACATCCTACTTTGGGGAAGTAGAATATAAGTTCTTAAATATAGAGAATAAAAAATAAAAAGCCCAATACCTACTATCTATTGGGCTAAATAGTTATAATTTATAAAGCTGAGGAAATAAATATAAAATTAATTAGTGGAAAAATGAAATCAGGTGAAAAGGAAATAAAATAAAAAGGAAGGAGAGAATTAATGATCTGCTACGAATAATGGGGGCCAATCCAGATCTGATAGAAACATAAGAGTTCTATTTTCCAACTGCATTGAAAGACTTCAAAGTTCGCGGTTTCTGGGGATTGGCAAAGATTATTCACTAACCTTCCTCTTAGCAGTGAGGAAGCGTGTTAAAGGCGGAACGAACGTACTACAGGACAGGTTCAATAAAACAGCTAATTACACAAGAATGGTGAATTAACGTTGCGAAATGACAATTGCCCAAATGGAGAAGGTCCAATTATGAATGGCAATAATTTAGGGTAAAATGTTTTACAAGTTTAACTACTAAAAAGATACAGCAATTATAAACCATGATAGGAACGGCATGGATAAATAGAAGGGATAAAATCACTAGAAAAGTTTTTCTCACGAGGAACCAGTAAGGTTAACCAGCTTTTTTTTAAGAAAATACCAATTGTAAAATAAAGCAGCGAATGTTAGAAAACTACTGCAGCATTGAACGAGAATTACCACTCTAATCCATGAAATTCCAATACACGCAAAATATCCCCGGACAAATGACCTGTCCGGGGAAAGATACTATCCCAATTAAAAACCGATTATTGGGATTATTTAGCTATTTATGCATTTTACTTAACAACCAATATAAGAAAAGGTTTTTAAATAGTTTACTTTTATGGTGGTTCTCTGGACTTAGGTGGAGGCCATGTAAATCTCAGGCATATAAAATACCTAAGATTGGGTATATCCCGATTTAGGAACTTTTTCTAAATTCGTCCCAAAACCAATTTTATGAAATTAATTAGAATCACCTGCATGGTTGTTTTTACAGTATTGATAGCCATGTTTTTCTCCTGTGAACCAGAGGACAATGAATCCGATATCGAGCCAGCTGCAAGAGCAAATGGAAGATATATCCATACCCAAACGGGACTTATTATAGATATGCATTATGATATTGGTTTAAAATGGGGCTATGTGGAAATAGACGAGGTCGGCACTGCATTTCCTCCTGGCGCAAAGGGATTTCATGTTGTTGCAGACGTTAAATATATGGGGGAGAATCTATGGCAAGGTGAAAACTTCATGTATGTTCCGGGAAGGAATCCCGAATGGAGTTCCAATGGATTTGTTAGAATTTGGAGAGAAAAAGGAAATGGTTTGAGGATCGGTACTCAATTTTATGATAAATTGGAATAAAAATTAGAAAGACGTGGTAAGTTATATCCTACAATAAAAAGTAGATTTTTTATTTTAATTAGTTGCAATAATATGAATGATTTTGAAAAATCGTAGTTATAGCATGCTTCAAAGGGCATAGAATACTCCCAGTGGAGTGTTCTCTAATTAAGACGGCTAAGTTCAATGTGTGAGGTATATGTTAAGGGATGCGGTACGGCTCTATGCTAAATGGTTGGATATAGGCAATAAATGAAGCCAGTAAATACTTGTTAAGCTGAAAGGATACCAAGGGAACTCAAAACAAAAATCTAATATTAGATTAGGATACAAGAAATCTTTTTGGATTGTAGTAGTTCACAAGAAACTTTCACTGTTTCTTGTGAACTACTACTTTTATGAGATGCCTTAATTGAAAAGTCAATAAGAGACCAAATATGTAATTTTTCATTTTCTCTAATTCTGGGATCTCCAAATCTCTGCTGGATATTCTTTAGGGCTTAACACAAATTCCTGTTTGATTTTCTTTCGTTATTTCCTGTACGACAGGGCTTAATCTGTACATAATCCAAATTAACTTATTTTTTGCAAAAATATATTCTCCCCCACATTTAAGATCATCTAAATCAACATTGTATTTTAAATCTCCTTTATATTCCTGAATTAGTAAAGAAGGTTCATTTTCTTAACCTCCTCTACTATGATTCCCTATGAAGTATTGCATAATTGAGAAAATAAGGAAAGGGAAAAGAGAAGTAACACAATAGTGAAATCGATTTTCATTACTTCGAAAATTTGGTTTTACAAATCATTAAATAAAAGAGCCTAACGATATGATTGACTTTTTGGTACCTTAACATTCTTAATCGACTCAATAATTGGTTCGATATATATAAGATCCTGATCATTACGGGTGTCCAATTTAAATGCAACCTTCTCCGGTATATAAGTTAATCTGTTCTCATCAATATCCAAAATAACTGCAAGCCTCATTCTAGTTTCACTTACACTAAATGTTTCACCATTGATGACAAATGTTTCCATTTCGTTAAATGTTTCATCTTTCTTACATGAACTTAAGCCTAGCAAAAGCAACATGAGTAAATACATGAGTTTTTTCATAAATTATGGTTTAAAACCAGTTAAGACCTTAAAATTAGAAATAAATACAACAGATTTAATTTAAACCTATTTTTTATTATCAAATGATACCAATATCGTAGGTGGTAGTCGTGTAATTTTTTAATGTAATTTTGTCCATTCACCTTGAAAGGTTTGAATATTAATCATGCAATTGCCCCAAAGCTTTCACAATTTCTTTAGATAGGCATTCTGGTGAATTGTAATATACCCAAAAGGGTTGCCAAGATCTAAACCGGAACCATGAACTAGGCATGATTTCGATATGCCATAATCCAAAACCTTCAAAAATCAGGTTTAAGTATTATGGAAGTAACAATTCTGATCAGGTTTTTCCCATCCTTTATTTTAAGTTTCTTTAAACCAAAAACATGGAAAACGTTTTCAGCGATTTTCAGCTCTTTGTCTCGCTTAATAATTATACTTCCATAAAAATATTCTATTTCTAAATAGATTCCTTAAATTTAAGTTCTCTACCTAAAGAATTGATTATGAATTCCTCAGAAATAATATCCAAATTGAAAGAACTTCAAGCTAGGGGAGAACACATGGTCTCCATATCGGAATTGTTGGACTTTATTCAGCGGCGAAATGAAGAGCTGCTGTATGGAGTAGACCTTTTTAATGAACGGTTTTCCTTAGACCCACAATTAGTAACCCTTTTAAATGACCATGGAATAAATACGGTAGGTGATTTATGCAGTAAATCCATAACCGATCTATTGAGAATAAAATCTTTTGGTAAAAGGAGGGGCTACCAAATCTATGATTTTCTGAGGCAGTTTAATCTAAAATTGGCTCCCTGAAAAAATCTTCATTATGGAAAAGAAATTAACATCATTATGTTCAAAGAAAGATCACGATTCAGGCGAGGATAAACAATTGAGAAGCTCATCTCAAATCCCGGTTTCCTATATCGCATTAAAATGGACTTTCTTCGGTCAATATTGACACATCTTTACATCCAATTATTTCTTAACCAATAAATAGGCCAGGGAAGGGCTATCGGAAATGCGCCTCATTTCATGGAATGCCAAATCTTCGATATCCTTCTTTATCTGATTGAAGTTTGTGATTACCTGCTCAGTGGTTAGCTGGCGAACGATTGGTATCTTTTTATAATCTTTAATCTCCTTTTCCAATAAATGATGATCATTGATTATGGAACAATGAAATGCTTTGAGCATTATCTTGCTTTTTGGATTGTCGGCAACCATGCCCACAAACTCACCGGAACTCAGCGAAGAGATTTTAGATGCCGGAATAGCATATTCGAGCTGCTTGGAACGACTGATCGAGGTGTCGGCACTGTTCAGCGAATAGCTTTCCCTGTCCTGCAATATCTTTCCGAAACGCTCGGAAAGCTGTTTTGCCGTATCTCCATTTACCTGCCCGGACAACACGTTTCCAGATATGTTCATGATCACGTCGGACTGCTCACGGCCATAATCCTTGCGCAGTTGACTTAGGTCCTGAATGGCGATGCTGGTGGAGACTAAATTGTCGCGGGCCGTTGCGATCAGACTATCGATATTATTGAGGTATATTGTTGGAAACTCATCAAAGATCAAGCTTGACTTGATCTTTCCTTTCTGGTTGACCAATTTGACCAATCGGTTGATGTACAGGGAAAGCACGGCTCCATAGATCTGAATTTTCTGGGGATTGTTGCCCATGGTCAATATCTTGGGCTCCTGCGGGTTATTGATGTCCAAAGTAAAGTCATTTCCCGAAAGGATGTAATATAATTGGGGGGAGGAGAGCCTTGCCAAAGCAATCTTGGCCGATGCAATCTGTCCTTCGAGTTGATCCATGGCATCATTGAGGTAAGCGTTGATGAAGGGATTGACGAGTACCTCGATTTCTTTATCGGCGCGCAGAAGTGAAAATAAGGTGTCGTAATCCAGCTGCAGCAATTCGATAGCATGGGGAAGTGTACAAAATTCCCCTTGTCGATACCGCCGTAAATACCAAATGATGGCCGTCAAGAAGTTGATGGGCGACTCCACAAAAAAATCACCTTGGCGCTTTATCCATTCCCGGTTCAGTCCCAAAAGAATTGTCCGAGCACTTTCTGCTGCATCAGTAATGTCGATCATGGAGCTAGGATCAAGGGGATTGCAACGACTCGACCGGCTCAGGTCATCGAAATTGATGCTGTAAAATTTTAAGGGACTATCATTAGTTCTGCAATATTTCAAGTAATGATTATAGGCAATCGTCGTCAAATCATCGAACTTGAAATCATAGATGAACATCGAAAATCCTTTTTGAATATGCTGGCTGATAATATGCCGAATGATGAAATAGGATTTACCTGAACCTGGACTTCCCAGAACCAATATCCCTCGGAATGGATTAATGATGTTGACCCAACTTTTGCGCACCTTATTCTTAAGCAGGTAGGTCGCCGGCAGGTTAATGGAATATTCATTTTCCAGGAGTTCTTCATGCTGTGGAAAGGTTTCATTTTCCCTGTTAAAAATGTCGGATTGGACTATTTTAGCGGAAATTACCCTAGTCATCCAAGTACCGCCCATTAGAAAGGTCAAAAAGCCGCAGCTTGCCAGCATGATATATCCATATAACCGAAGCTCATAAGTAATCGGTATGTGGAAAGCTACATCGCTAAAGAAATATAATAATAACCCGATTAATATATAGACAATGGGTTTTTGATATGTGATTCTTTCATCTTTTTTTCCTTTTGCACCAATCAAAGAAATCAATAAAAATCCCAGTGCCAGCATCTTGGAGGTCAGCAGGCTGTTGAAAAGACCTGTCCTGTGCAGTATCAGCATGATACGATCGGTGAACGCATGTTGCCAACCTATCTCCCTAAACCAATTGTATCCTATCGCATAGAAGTGAATCAGGAGCGATGCGATTGCTATCCAACGTGTGAGGTCGACTATCTTTCGAAGTGCCTGTTCATTTTCTCCGGTTTGTAGTGCCATGCTCGGTCATTTAATTTATCTATTGCTCATCCATGAATTACTTAATAAATCATCCCTTCCCAACCCATCACTACTGGATTTTTCGCTTCTTCTTTTTCCTACGTTTCTTAAAGGCATGGGGAATATAATCTGCGGAATGTGGCGAATTGAGAAGTCTTTCTAAAGGGTTCTTAGCTATCAAAAGAACCTTCATCGAAATCCCAGACCTACCATTAACCTTATTTGGTTCGGATCTAGCTGGGACAATATTCAACCTAACGAAAGGACGGTCCTGAAGCTTTATGGAATTCTTTTCAAGGACGGGATCAGCCAATCGTGCTAATATAGCCTTGGCACTGTATTGCTTGCCAAGCTCGCTTCCATTGAATACGCACTTGTTCTTGTGATCTACATAGGTAATGCCATAAACAACCCCATTGGCGTTTTCTCGGAGCACCACGTGAATGGCCTGTCGTTTAAGTCTTTCCTTAAATTCCTCGATATCCTTGAATTGCCCCAGCATGGCCTTATCGATGGAGTAGGTTGTCCGTACCTTGTGCTGCTTTCGAAATGGTTGCTTTTGCTCAAAGCGACCCTGTAAATTCTTTAATGTGGGTCTGCTGAATAAATCACTAGCCTTGATTGGGACGCCAACCTTATTGCAATGCTCATCCATTAGACGATACAGCAAACCCTTGTTGGTATAGATTCTAGAACGTTCGCTTCCTCGGTCTGCTAGCACATTGAACTGTCGAAGAATGGCATTCAACTGATGGAGATTACTAAAGCTGTAGGAATTCAGTACCTCCTCCAATACATGCTGAATGGCTGCTCGGGTCTCACTCCGTCCATAATGTACCTTGGCGAGATCAATACCTTTGGGAATATGCGACAACTTCAGCGTACTTTGACCTGCTTTGACCAAATTGAATTCCCGCTCAATCAAAGACCTGATCTTTTCGGATTGGTCGCGGCCCATGTTGTGCATGTCGATCCGACTTCCATCTGAGCGTACCTTGATACTTACTATATGAATATGAGGATGTGCAGCATCAAAGTGCCGGTAAATGAGAAAGGGCTGATCCGAAAAACCGATCCCTTCCATATAACGTTTAGCGATCTCGATCAACCTATCATCAGATAGATCCTTTTCGGTCGGATCAAAGTTCAAGGAAATGTGAACGCTATTGCGCATAACCTTACTGTTCAACGCAGCTTGTTGCAAGAGCCTATTCAACCGCATGGAAGAAGTCATCTGGTGCGCCTCCATCGGATAATTTATAGCGGAGAGGCACCTTGCCACTCCAAGCTCAATTTTGTTTTCATTGTACAAAAATATCCGGCGGATGGAACTTCCAGTCTTGATCACTGCAACCATGTTTCCCCCATCTTTTGAATGAGCAGTTTAATCTCCGCTAGTTTATTGGAAAGTAACCTAGCCTGGAGCTGATGATTCAGGATCCAAGACTTCAGTTCTGATTGAGGAGAGAAGGTATGCAGCTTCTTTACCGACTGATTGAGATTGATCCCAATGGCGTTGAGTTCATTACGAAGCTGAATGAGCAGGGTCATGTTCTCGTCCAAGGACTTATTGCGATAGGACCTGATAATTGGCTTGCCTAACAAAACCGAACGAGCATATTCACTCAGCTTTCTACAGGTTGAACCTCGCCACTGCTGCTCCAATTTATGGAATTCAGAAACTGTTAACCGAATACCTACGATTCTGCTTCTATTTTGACTATTATCCTCCATCACATTCCCTTTCTGCACAATTTCCATCAAAACACTTTAATCCACAAAACCACGAGTTCCGAGTTAGGTTTACCATTGCGGTTGTTTAACAACCGGACATCTTGCCGATTGCAAAAGAATCAGCAATCCATTTCGTTAAATCTATAATAAGAATTTCTTATTTATAAAACCTAATTAATAATTGATTAGGATCGATTTGGTCAATATTAATGTTTTATGGAAAGCTTACAAAAGAGCTTTTTAGGGAGTTAGGAACTTACAATTCTGTAAGATAAATCCGTAAGTAGCATTAAACAAAATGGAAAAAAAAAGAAAAGTTCAAATCCTGCCACGTTTCACAAGTATTTGGAATTAGTAGTCATAACTTTCATGAGTGTTAGAGATTTAGCTGTCATGGTTGTTTTCAAATATAGTATCGCTTCTTTTGTTTTCTGCTGTAGCCGATTCGAACATTATCTTTATACTAGGGAACATCAGGTCTAGGAAAATGAATCTTTATCCTGAAGCAATCACTATTAATTTATAAAGATATTATACCGAAAGTTTGAATCCGAATGTTGCGGACGCTTTTCCCATTACGACCTCCTTTTTTCAATAAACAAAGCCAGTGTAAATACAGCACCTAATGCAACGATGATTCGCCAATCCATATCTTTATCAAATGTCTTCGTATTATTGTTTTTTAACAAGGTTTTTTCCTCCATTTTAAATCCTTTGACAGTAGAGTTAGTTGTAGGTGATACATCTGGTTTTGCGGATGACTTTTGTTTTCTAGGGTTTTGGTTGCTTGGCTTTGAAATGTTCTTTTGGTTCGGGCGAGAACCAAGAGGAGCCTGCTCAGGAAACGAATAAATATTCCCCAAATGTTGATGAAGAGTCCATAAGGAGTTTTTTTCTGTAGCTCCATACGTATTGCTTTCGATGTATTTTAATAGCTTTCCATTATTACATACTTGGTCAGAACATGAAAGTCCAGTTGCTTCAACGGTTTCCAGATAGGATGAAATCAACTTGTTTTTTGTTTCTTCATCTGGTTTCCAATATTCCTTTCGCACGACTTCCAGCATTTTGGCCAGCATGTTTTGGTAGGCATAAGTGTTTTCAGCATCTGCAAAGCGTTTCTTAATATCCAGATCATACTTGTCAGCCACATATACATCATGCCATTGCTGCCAGTCTTCCGCTCGTATAGCCTGGTCGGTAGTCGCCTGCCAGCCCCACATATTATCGGTCACCTGACCTATCATCCTCGCACCGGCATAGCCTTCGTCCATCATCTTTTTTATCCATTCCGGGTTGAGATAACGGGTATTCATTTCTCGACCAATAAATTTACCCAAAGATTCCTGACTTAAATTAGCAGGATCAATGAGGTTACTGATGATGACATCAGGCTCCTTGCCATCAATGGTCTTAATAGCTAAAGTCATTCCGCCCAAATACTGAAAGAAATCATCATTGTCCAAAGCCCCATATACATTGGTTGAACGGCTATGTACCACGGTATTTGTTCCGGATAGCGCCTTTTTGAATATGGAGAGCGCGAGACTCTTTAACTCTGAAATTTGATCCTCTTGAACACCCCAGAATCCCTGTCCATAAAGATGTCCCGAACGGTTAAAATAGACTTCGGCAATCTCTTTATTGTCCTCCCATTTATCGGTGGCCTGGACGGCATTATCCACACCGATACCATAGCTTCCGGTCGCTGAACCGAAAAGTCGAACCAAAGCCAGGCGTTTTCTCAGATCTGCATCCTTAACGCCTGATTTTTCCAATTGCTGTTGTGTTGCATCAACATGCGTTCTAATGATATTGTCTTTTTCTTCTGCAGAATAAGCTAGGCTAACGGCATTATCCAACATGGTCATCATGTTTGGAAACATATCCCGATATAATCCTGATGGAGTAACCACAATATCCACCCGAGGTCCTTTCAAATGGCCACGAGGGATTAATTCAAGTCCACTGATCTTACCAAAGCCATCGTAGGTAGGTTTTACACCTAGCAGGCTGAGTATCTGTGATTCCATAATTCCTTCATGGCGAATGGTTTCTACAGACCATAGATTGAAAGCAACCTTTTCAGGATAGGCTCCATGATGTTTCTCCGTATATTGTTTTATTAACTGTTCCGCCATCTCTTGTCCCTTTTTAAATATTTCGGGAGAAGGCATTCTGGAAGGGTCAAAGGCATAAAAGTTCTTACCGGTAGGGAGGGCATCAGGATTGCGTATCGGGTCATTTCCTAAACCTGGCTCTACGTATTTCCCATCCAACGCATCCAGTAAAACCTGCATCTCGGAAGGTCCACTTTTTAGTAGCTTGTCGAGATATTCCGCGATAAATTCTTCCTTTTGATTTGCGGACAATCCCGTCTGTTTGCTTGCCATGGCCTCAGCGGTCAAAAAAGCCTGTTCTTTTGTCGGAGAAATACCGAAGGTATGCATACCCATCGGGGTAATTTTCTCATTCAGTTCTTGGAGATAATGTTCCAGCTTTTGAATATCCGATTCCAATATTTCCTCACTCATGTTTAAATCCCTGGCAATATTAGCCTCCTTGGCCCAATGGTTAACCGATTTTAGGTTCGCCTGAGCCAATAGCGGGCTTTTTTCTTTAGCAATATTAAAATCACTGATGGATCCGGCCAGTTCCCGGAGTTCGGGTCGCAACCCTGCTTTTTGAAAAGGTGGTGTCAGGTGATCAATAATGACAGCCCCGCCACGACGTTTTGCTTGGGTCCCTTCACCAACATTATCCATGATGTACGGATAAATATTAATCATGGAGCCAAGTAAGGCATCCGAGGCATCCTTTCCATCCATACCGGCCTCACGCCCGGAGAGCCATTCAAGTGTACCATGTGTTCCTAAATGAATCAACGCATCTGTCTCTCCTTTTTGCTGAAGATAGAGGTAAAAAGCAATGTATTGATGGTGTGGCGGTAGCGACACATCGTGAAATAAGGCTTCCTCATTTTCCTCCCAACCTCTGGCAGGTTGTGGCATAAGGTTGATATGACCAAACCGTACTTGTGGAAGGACAAAAAACTTTTGTTGTTTCCCATTTGTCCAGGTCATTATTTGGGATGAATCCGGGATTCCCCATTTCTTGATGACCTGTTCCTGGAAATCCGGGTTTAATCGGGAAAACCATTCCTTGTACTGTTTTATTGGAATTAAAATGGGTTGGTCCTCTCGGACCATTCTTGATAATTCAGCAGGTGCCCAGGTGCCAATGTTCCTCCCACCCGACATGACTCGGTTGAACACTTCTTTTTCTGTGATCTTCTGCCTGCCTAAATCATAACCTTCATTCCCCAAAGATCCCAAAATATGAAATATACTTTTCGGTAGAACATTTAAATAACTCGCTCCAATATTGTGTTTCCCTGGATGACCGTTGTAATAAATGAGGGTCACTTTCTTATCATCGTTACTCTTTTTTCTAATTGCAGCCCAGGCTTTAATCTTTTCTACCAGATGCGGAACACGGTCTGGCAGTTCTTTTTTTTGTTTATAAGAATTACCCAAATTGTCAACCAGTATTTCCTGCGTTGCCAGAATGGTAGGCTGGATTTGCCCCATGATTTCGGGGCGTGCCAAGGTCATGCTCCTATCTGCTACATTTAAACCTATGGAAGTGTTGTCCCATTCTTTTTTATTTTGGGCATAGGTAATACCATTGATTACAGGCACGCCTAATTTGGAGAAGATTTTGGATAATTTCTCCGGAGATCCGCCAGGCAGGGAGGAGGTGTTCAACAAAACCTCAATCCCTGCTTGGCCATGACTATCGATGCAAAACTGTTGTACGGCATGGTCCAGAGGAAATCCATAGAACATCAAAACATTGAAGCCTTGCTCAGTGAGTGCTTTAGCTTACGTTTTCAGGTAGTCATATTGCCCCGTGACAAACTCATAGCGAAAGCCGTAAATCCCTATCCAGGGAGCATTTGCTAGGGTTTGGAACTCCCGTTTAAAGGATACGGTATCTTGATAAATTTTATTGGTTTGCCAGTCTACAATGGCATAGTTAGGGAATGTTATTGGACCTTCAGGTTGAAAGGAACTTCCCAAATGTCTGTCGCAGAGAAGTTGTACCATGCGAGCCAGGTTCTCAGAACTTGGATTCTCAAAATAACTATCCAGCTTGCTGTCAAATTGCATTCCCCAGGCTTGGTAATTGGCAGCTTCAGGAGTAATACCGACAGCATAAACTTTCCCTCCATGTTTTACAATGGCTTTCAGCTTTTCGGTATACCGTTGGATGACCTGACCTGTATGAACGTAGCAGACGACTAAGTCTGCTTGTTCTATACTGGAGGGGTCCTCATTCGCCGTTAAAACTTCAAACTGACGGTCAAAGTCAGGGAATTTTTCCAATTGTATGATCGCGTCTGATAAGGGTTTACTATAATTATCGGATACCAATATGGCGATTCTGTTTTTTGATTTAAGCTGTTGGGCATGGGTTGCGAATGAAAATAAATTCCAAACCAATAATAACCCATAGATACTCTTGATCATTTTCATAATTTATTTTTCGGGAACATAAATTACCTGGCCATCCTTGAGTTGGTATGCGGTTCCCAGACGTTCTCCCTGTCCGGAGGCCTCCTCAGGATATATCTTTTGGACTCTTATCTCTTTACCTTTTTTAGTGATGATTTCCATCTGACCATCTTTATTTTTCTTGGTCAAGGTCATGTCCGCTTCGGGATTAAGGAGGTCGAGAACATTCAGTGCAGACATCAAAGCGATTATCATAGCTACAATTAATACAATGCTGATATCGAAAAGATTGGCAACTCCACTAATAGGGTCTTCCAAAGGAGTCTGGCTATATTCAGATTTATTACTCAATAATTTCCTCATGATTTTAAATATTCCTTTTTTAATAAAGATGACTGGTCTGCTTTTTGGGAAATTCGCAATCTACGTTCGAGGATCGCCTCACAGGTTAAAAAATCACGAGATAACCATTGTTCCTTTTTGAGAGAGATCAGGTAAGCGACAATCCCGCAAACCAGACCAATGATGGTCGCCGTAAAGGCTGTTACCATATGATTTGCCATCGCCGACATATCTCCTGTTGCCAAAGTGGACAAAGATTGTCCCATAGGAATCAATGTGCCGACCAACCCTAGGGATGGGGCTATTTTTACTAGAAATCTAATTTTGTCCAACTCGGCATTTTCTTTCTTCTCCCATCCTTGAACCAATTCCGTTAGATTAATCTCTGCTTCTTCCTGATGAGAAAGAATACGTTTGATTTCGGAATCGTTTTTCCTCAGGAATTCATGTACGCGTTTTTGCTTTTTGTTATTCCAGCATTCCACCACAAAGGTGCCAAGTGACCAAACCACCCAGATGACCATAAGGATAAGTCCAAGAAATACCGGGATGTGAAGGAGGTTCCCAATTTGGAACAAGAGGTTCTCAATAAATTGAATCATAGTTAAAATATCTTTTATAGTTGATAATTAATACCTAACAACAAAGTCCTTCCTGGTGTGAAATAATAGGATGTAGGGGAGGAGTAGGTCCCATAATATTGTTTGTCAAAAAGGTTGTTGACGGTAAAATTTAAACCTACAGGACCTATTTGTCTAGCTAACTTTAGGTCGAAGAGACTGACAGCATCCATTCTCTTCTCTTCTGTATTTTCGAGATCCCCAAAGTAAGAGCTAGAATGTCGTGCCCAGAAACTTGCCTGCCCAATTTTTGGATTGTCATAAATGATTGCACCCGAATAAATGTTATTCGGATTGTCATTCATTTGTTTTCCTTCATATCCAGGATTAGTCTCATATCTTTTGATTTTCGATTGGTTGTGGAAATAGCTTCCCTGAACTGAAAGCGAGGGACTAACCTGGTACTTTAGGGAACTCTCCAAGCCCCAAAGGTTCACCTTCCCAATATTGATGTATTGTCTGACTGGTAAATTTCCAGGGTCGAAATAATCCGGTACCTGGGAGGCATCAATCAGGATGGCAGAAAGAAAATCACTGTATTGGGAGGTATATACCGTTCCTGATAATTCCAGGTTTTCAACAGCTTTCCAATCTGTGCCTAATTCCAAAGAGTACTTCATTCTTTCAGGTTTCAAGGCTGGATTTCCTAATCGGAAGGAACTTCCCAATGCGGTGGAATTATACATGTAATAGGCTCCAGGGGCACGGAAACCGGTCGCATAAACCGATCTTAGTCGGAAGTTCTGCCTAACATCATAGGTTAAACCAATTTTTGGGGTCCAAACCGAGGAGGTGGCGTCGTCGTATTGGATAATGATTTCTTTTTCGGAGATATCATCGGAAAAATACCCGTTTCTGTTTGCCCAATGGTCAAAACGAAGACCTAAGTTGACATGTAATTTCTGTGTGATGCTGACATCGTCATTTAGGAAAAAGGAGATGAAATCTTGCCTTCCGTTGAAGTTCTGATCGCCCTTATTAGCGTAATTTTTCTTCGAAACCACTTCTGTAAAGCGCAGATCAGCGCCGATAGTTAGGTCATTGTTCCAAAAGTTATGACTTACTTTGGCAATCACTCCATAAGTATCCAATGGGATATGGGAGTTATAATTCTCTGTGTTGTATTGATTATCCTTTATATTCCAGTTTAAAGCTTGAGAGGTTCGGTTTTGGACGTTGTAATACATCAAGACATCAGGAGCAAATTTGGCAGACATGTTTTTATAACGTACCTGATAATTGCCGGTGAAAGTATAATCGTCGTAGAGTGTGGTTGTTCCGGAAAGAGGTTCTTGGGTATTGAAATCAGCCGTGGCTGATAAAATGCCTCCGTTTTCAAAATTGTATGTCAATCGGCTATTAACATTTAATAATGCCATTTTTGGCTTCTGGTAATACTCTTTCCAGAGGTCATCGGCCATATATTGGTTGCCATCTGTTCTTTTGTATTCGGCAAAAGCTATTGCTCCAAAACGTTTGCCGAATTTTTTTCCGGCTTTGGCACTTGCCTGGAAAGTGTTCATGGAGCCATATCGTAACTCCGCACCTAGCACTGGCCGCTCAGTGGGGCTTTGGGTGATTAAATTTATCGTCCCACCCATGGAGCTAGACCCATAAATGGAAGAGCCAGGTCCACGAATTACTTCAATCCGTTCTATACTATTGGCAGCAAGGCTGTTCCATTCCGAAACTCCGCCGATATAGGCATCATTAATGGGTACGCCATCTTTCATAACCAAGGTGCGATTGGCAGCACCAGTCCCTCGAAGGACAACTCCCGTATGTGTACCCGTTGTAGTCAAACCTCGATTTCGATCCACCATTACCCCGGGAATAAAGGCCAATGCCTCATCAATAGATTGAATCTGGCGTAACTCCGGGTCATCGTTTTGCAAAACGGAAACGCTGGAAGCAACCTGACGTAGTTCCCTGGAAACGGTAGAGGCAGTGACGGTGATTGCATCTAAGAATTGTGGTTTCTTTTTTAAAACCCAGTGGACGGTCTGGTCGGATGAAATCACATCTTTTGAGATGGATTTTGAAAGGGTTTCAAAATTAATGTGCCTAATTTCAATTTTTATTGATTCTTTCAGGGAGAGGCTAAAATTTCCGTTTTTGTCGCTGATGGCAATGGTGCCTTTCCCAAAACGATTTATAGTGGCACCTGAAATAGGCTGTCCAATGCTGTCCAATAAGGTAACGGTTAATTGATTTGAAACCTTGCGATTCGTTTCCTGGGATGAGGCTAAAAAATTTGAAGCAAAGAGAAGGAAAACAGTAAAATAAACTTTCAAGTTTATTTTAATTTGTAATGGATAGAGTAGATGAGACATAAAATAATTGTATAATCCTATAAATGCAATAATGTTGCAAATATATATACTAGAATTTATTAATGCAACTAAGATGCAATAACTAATTTATCCACATGGCCCTCAATACACCCACATTCGGAAAATTCCAAATTATTTCACTTTAACATCCATCTCCTTTTCAGCTCTATCCATTGTTTCCAGTCATGAATGTATTTCTATCAATTCCTATTGATAAATATTCATCATTTTAAGTTTCTTAATTAGAAAACAAATTTCCAATGTTATGTTAATCCATAATAAAACACTTGTTAGTTATTTTACTTTTCCTTCCCTTGGTTGTTATGTCCCGTTAGAAGAGGAAAACTAAATTTGACACTGAATGGGTTTTAAAAGGCTGATGCGAGCTTTTTAAAACTTAGCTTCTGTTTTACGTCAAGTTTATAAGCATTGAGTTGTGCGCCTAGAATATCAATTCAATTTTCGCAGTCTGACTTTATTGAATAATTATCTTACTTTTCAATTGTACCTTTCACTAAAACCTCCCTTGCATCAGCAACTAGTTCTATCATTTAGGTAGCGATCAATTGATATTGGATTTATCTATTGATTATTGTTGGTATAATGTGTCGTAAATCTATTTAATATGAACTACCAATTTCGGAGTATATCCACCATTTGATTAACGGCATTTTGGCAAAATAATAATCTAAAACTCCTGCGGAGGTCCGGTAAAATTGAATACAAAGATTAAGGAACGGTATCGTTGATGACGGATTCCGTTTTTGGCTGGGGTACCCTGGTTTCCTTTTTCGTGTTGTTATCACAATACACGAGGAAAATGGTGGTATCAAAAAATGTATAGTTAATCGCTTCATTTCCTCAAGCACATGCTGAATGGCTGCTCGGTTCTCACTCCATCCATGTTGCACCTTGCCAGATCTTTACCTTTGGGAATATTAGACAGCCTCAGCGTCCTTTGTCCTGTTTTGTCCCAATTGAATTCCCGTTCAATCAAACACCTCATCTTTTCTGTCGTATTACGACCCATGTTGTGCATTTCAATGTGACTTCCATCGGAGGGTACATTTATATCTACTAGATGATTATTAAGATGTGCAGCATCGAGGTGTAGGTAAATGAGAAAGGCTGATTCGAAAAGCTGATTTCTTCCATATAACTTTTGGCGATCTCGATCAACTTATCATCAGATAGATCCTTTTCGGTTGGATCAAAGTTCAAGGAAATGTGAACGATATTTCGTGTAACCTTGCTGTTCAACGCTGCTTTCTGCAACAGCCCATTCAACAGCAAAGAAGAACTCGGCTGGTGCGCTTCCTTCGGAATATTTATAGCCGAAAGGAACCTTGCTTTGTCCAAATCAATCATAATATCATTGTACAGGAATATCCAGAGGATGGAACGTCCACATATCCATTATCGTCAAATAGATAGGTAGAGTCTTATGCTGAGGGTAGTTTGAAATTCATTTTAAGCAGGAAATTGAAAGCGGGCCAAATATGTTGTAAAATTGTTATTTTTATCTAAAATCAATATAAAAGAAGAGACAAAATCCCGGAATAGCAAGAGAGGCAGGAGGTTGCCTTATTGATTATAGGAAGGAAGAGAAATTGGAATTTTACTAAAATGGAGAGAAAGAACATTGCTTTTTTTGAGCATGGTCAGTTTAGCAAAGTAAACGAATATCGATTCGATCCAGATCGGATGCTGAAAGATTATGTCAAAGAATTCCTGATTGTGGAGGCTTCAGATTTGGTTAGCTTAGAAACCCTGCCAAGTACATCTGTATCTCTAAACTATATCATTAGTGGTTCGATAGAAATGAAACAAAAAGGTGATGCAACAATCAAATTGCCAAAGGCTTTTGCTTTTGGTGTAGCTAGAACTTCTCTACATTTTGATTTCTCTGAAGGTACGACTTTATTTGCCATTATCTTTAATCCAGGGATGGCTCCTTCCTTAATTAACTGCCCTATAAATGATTTTTTTGAGAAGTTTATTGCTTATAGTAATTTTTTAAATCCAAACCAATTGTCCCAAATTGAGCAAATATTTGCTGAACAGGGTAAATATGCTGATCTGATAAAAAGGATTGAAAAATTCCTGCTCGATGAAATCCTATTTACGCAAAAAAAAGATAACATTAAAGAAGCCGTAAATGAAATCATTCATAGTCAGGGTTCTACTTCCATTAAAAAAATAGTAGATGTATTAGCCGTGAGTCGGGATTCTTTTGAAAAAAAATTCAGGAAACAAGTAGGGACTTCTCCGAAAAAATTTTCAAACATTGTGAGGTTCAGGAACCTATTTGAAAATGGAGATAAATATGCCACTCTTACCGAAATGGGACTAAATGCTGGTTACTATGATCAATCTCACTTTATTAAAGATTTTAAAGTTATTACAGGCAAAAATCCATCTAAATTCCTGTAACCTAACATATCTCTTCTTTAGGAATAAACCATTGATATTTTGGAAATGATATTCCAAAAAAACAAATTCATTTTAAGCTTATTAGCCCACGTTAATATTTCTAGAGTACTGGTGTATTTTGTCAAGACAAAATTTAACTCTCTTGAAAAAAAATGATATTTTACAATTTCTAGTTTTTGAAATTCCATTTCTTTGTTTACTTATTTCATGGTGCCATGCATCTTTAGAAGAAAACTAAATCAAATGCTCGGATAATTGCCTACTGATTTATGATTAAGCGCTAGCACCAGTAAATTAAAAAAACTATAATGTGTTTTAATATGAAAAAAATAACCAAGATGGTAATCGGATTTTATGCAGGAACGGTAACAGTGGCTTTTCTTATGCTTTTATATTCTTTTAAATCATTAAATGAAAATTTTGATGAAATTACCGTAAAACGGATTAATATAGTTGATGACAATGGCATAAACAGAATGATCATTTCCAATCAAGAGCGGATGGAACCACCCATTTTGTTCGGCAAAAAATATAAGCGAGCTTTAAATCCTGCAGGGATTATATTTTATAATGAAAAAGGTGATGAATGTGGGGGGATCGCAATATCTAAAAATCCTGAAACAAATACCTACGCTTTGGCATTTGATTATGACAATGCGGATGCTATAGGTTTCTTGACCCAGCAAAATAATAAGGCCAATACCTATAAATCAGGGATTGTAATTAATGATAAAGACTTGTCTGGCAAAATTGGTGGTAATACAAATCGAATCAACTTGATGACCGAAAATGGTAATTCTAGCTTGATAATTAATGGTCCAGATGAAAAACCTAGAATTATACTTTCTGTTGACACCTTGGGGAATCCCATGATAAAAATGATGAACAGCGATGGTGAAATAGTTAAGGAGATTGGTCCCTTAAGAAAATAATAAGAGTAATCAAACTATTTGAGAAATCACCCATTAGGCAAATTTTTCATTCCAGGTCATTTTGAAGGTTCAGGAAGCACGCCCTTGAGCAGACTTATTGGAACATGTAGTAAGCAATGGATAAAATTAACATCCAATTCCATACTGGCAGGCTTTGACAGATACGAAATTATCTTGGACATAGAGTTTATTGACATAAAGCTGTTGTAAATTGGGAAAGGAGAGCAGTGAAACATTTGAAACTATAGATGTAACCCATTCCGTTGATAATTGTAGAATTGAATATTTTATCTCAAAGGTGAAAGCGTGGGGATGGCAAGTTCAATTTTAAATGATAAGTATTTTATTGAATGTCACACCTAGATATTCGAAAGGAGTTTTATTAATAACGATGAAGGATTTGTTGGAAAAGGATATATGCAAATCAATTTCATTTGTTAAAATAACAAAAAACTTGTCAGTTTTTTAGCCCAATAGGCGAAATCTTCAGAATTTTTTAGCTAATGAAAATGAAGGATTTCCTTAGAATGAAAGGAAATATTAAATACTGAAATATATTAATTAACAGGCGTATGAAAACTAGATTTGAAGCGGGTATTAACATTGCCATAAAAATACCCAAAAGTAAATATGAGAGTACGATTGCTTTTTATAGAGATATTCTAAAACTAACTGTAGAAGAGAAACCGATTAGTAATCCAACAGTCTCAAGAACACATGAGGTAATATTTGGTGGAAATGTTATCTGGTTGGACTGTGTCGATAATTATACACATTCTGAAACCTGGTTACAGCTTACAGTCCCTAATATCGAGGAGGCAACAAGCTATTTAGAATCACAGGGTGTTCAAACTTGTGACGAAATTGAGGAACTTCCCAAAAATATGCATTGGATCCAAGATCCTGCAGGAACAGTATATAACTTGCAGGAAAGATGATGTTGTTTCTTCTTTTTTAAGTTGGAAAAGAATGACTTAAAATTTATTATACAGTCATATATCCAATTTAAGCCTGCCTAAGAAATAAAGTCTTTTATATTAATATAGGTAAAGAAATGAAATTTAGGATTGTTTCGAGACAATAATTCAATAGTATATATTTTCCTGATTTTAAACAAAAAGAATATCATAAAATCAATCAATCGTTGCATTAAATCATCCTATTTTGGGAATCAATGGATTGGTTTGAAACGACCCATTTGCCAACGACAAGGTCCAAATTGAAATGTAAGAAATGGACAGGTATATTTATCTAATATAGAACACATTGAACTGGATATTGCAGATTGCTAAAACAATTGGTTTCTGTTAGAAATGAAAAGATTCATTGGTCAAGATCTATTAAACAAATAATTTAAAGGATGAACATTCGACAAGAAGAGAAAAAGGATTATAAGGAAGTTTTCAAGCTAATTGAAAATGCTTTCAAAGGTGAAAAATTCACTGATCACAAGGAACAATTTTTAGTTGAAAGGTTAAGAAAATCCGAATCATTCATTCCTGAGTTATCTCTGGTAGCTGAAATAGATGAACAGATCGTTGGATATATTTTACTGACTAAAATTAAGATTATTGATAATAATTCAAAGGTAACATCTTCCTTAGCTTTAGCTCCTGTGGCTGTATTGAAAAATTTTCAAGGGATGGGGATCGGTGCTGGTCTGATAAAAAAGGCCCATGAAGTAGCCAAAAAATTAAATTATGGATCTATAATATTATTAGGCCATGAGAAATACTATCCGAAGTTCGGATACAAAATGATGAAAAATTACGGGATAAAACTACCTTTTGATGTTCCTGATAAAAACTGTATGTTGATAGAATTGACAGATAATGCATTGGAAAATGTACAGGGAATGGTGGAATATCCAAATGAGTTTTACGGATGATTGTCGGGATTGATGCTCTGTAGTACAGGAGAGGTGTTTTTAATGCATCCACTGTTTTAAATAAGGCTATTGCAAATTTGGCTTGTGCATTTTAATACCTTTCAATATTTTCACATTTTTTTGCATTTCTTCCTTTTTTCATGTTCTGAATGTGTGAACGGTGATGCTTGATTCGTTGGTTTTAGATAGCTTAGATTAACTTTTTATTTAATCTCCGTTTTCTATTGAATCTAAAACATATCCGGTTTCGTTTATATGTTCAAAATTTTTAAAATGAAAATGTCTGGAGGAGCTTGAAATATCTAAAAAATCAGCAATATGACGTTGGCCCTTAATTGTTATTCGCAATTCCCTGACGATTGGTGTATGCATCAAGATTGCAGGCCCCTTCATCTTCATTAAGACCATCTCACTAAGAGTTGATGAGTGGTTCCATTTCGAGGTAGAAGAAGTGGATTCAGCTGTTTTTAATATATTTTCATTACAGCCTGTATAAACTAAAGAACTTTTCCGTACCACAGAGAATCCAATAGAAACCACTGATCTTCCTTTTTTAATGGTTTCCTTTAATTTTAAAATAGATTCTGGAATATGATCATCCTGAGTCACCTGAGCGAGTCACCTGAGCCTGAGTAAAGTGAAGTTGGGCATACCCTACTTTTAATCATTATTTTGATATCCTAGAAATCAATATTTTTGTGATTGATTTCTGCTAGAAGTCAAAAAAATAGCTAATTGGAAGGTTAAGTTTATCTGCTAAATTCTTTATTGTTAAAATTGTTGAATTGGATTCACCTCTCTCAATTCTCCCCAACTGCCTCGTATCGATATTACAAAAGGAAGCAAATTCCTCCTGAGACATTTCTTTCGATTCTCTTATGGACCTAAGATTTTGCCCAAATTGTTTTAAAAAATTTATATCTCTAATTTTTTCCGACATTGAATACTAATGTCAAAAAATAAGTTAAAAATTATTAGGACATTTATGTCCTTTTATTTATATTTGTATCATCACACCATTATGTGGTGTAAGTGCATTAGACTAAAAGAGTCTCGACAGCAAATTCCGACAAACTGCAAACAGACGAGACGGTAGTGTAATGCCCAAGAATATTTTGTGTACCTTAGGTATTCACTATAGTTCTTGGGTTACTGCTGTAATTCCGCTCTGTTTGGCTGTCGGAAGCCTGCTGTACGGTTGGCAGTAACCCACTATAGGTTCCTTTCATTAGAGACTCACTTTATAAACTAAAACAGTGAGTTATGAAAAAACAATTCTTAAAAAACCTTATCAAATCGCCAGTTTGATTTTTGATAGGATTGATGTATCTACCATTTGGTGTTGATACTAATTTCTTAATCCCCACTTATTCATAGATTTTCTAATTCCGAAACAATTAATAATCCTAAAAAATGAAGAATTTTTATTGGGGCAGGAGAGAACTGTCCAAAAAAATCTGTCTAATAGAGCATACTGCTTTAAATAATCAAACATGTACCTTAAGAATTTTCATTGCCTTGCTCTTGGCGTTCCAAATGTTGTTGTTTAGTAATCCTGTGCTGGCACAGTCTCCAAACCCGGAGGCTGCTGCTTGCCCTGGCACTCAAATCCCTGAATTAAGGGTAGGTGACAAAGTTCCTGCCGGCTTTTGGAGTCTTAAACATCTTTTTGTATCGCAGGGCGATACGCTCAGAAGAGATTTTACAGAGCATAAAGGAAAAATGCTAGTTCTGGGTTTCTGGGCAACATGGTGCTCTGCATGCCTCAAAAACCAACCTGAAATAGAAAGCTATGTCCAAAGTCATACAAAAGACCTAGCGGTTATTAGAGTAAACCCGAACCGTTCTAAGGACAATCTGAAAACGATTGAAAAGGCCTTGAATGGTCAGGTTGGTAAATTTACCGGTATCGGATTTAAGGATATGGTTTCGGTCATCGAGGATGGCTATCTTCAGCAGCTGTTTCCCAATCGCGGATTTCCGTATTATGTATGGATCAACAAATATGGTGTTGTTCAGCTGATCACGTATCGAAACCTATTGGATCAGAAATTCGACAAACCTTACATCGATTGATTATGAAAACAATTGTTATTTTAAGTCTATTGTTTTTTACGTCGATAGATGTCTGGGCACAGTATAGGGTTCATGGTAAAATTATAAATGAGAAAGAGCAAACTATTACTGGAGCGACGATCGAGGTAATTGGATCGGACAAGCGAACGTTGAGCGATAGCAATGGAATGTTCTCTCTTGCTGTTTCTTCGGATAAAGGTAAAATCGCTGTCAGGCATTTCGGATATGAAAATCAGGTACTGATATTTGATGTGGAAAGGCCTGAAATTTTGGTTACACTTCGCCCAACCAGCGATAGCTTGGAGACGGTCAATATCGTACATACGGGGTATCAGCAGATTTCTAAAGAGAGATCGACGGGCAGTTACATTGTTTTCGGATCTGATCAGATCGATAAGCGTGTCGGGAGCTCGCTCATTGAACGCCTTGAAGGCTCGATGCCCGGACTCCAGTTTGAGACCCGGGCGGGGAGCAAGGAGCTCATGGTACGTGGCCTGAGTACCTTTACGACGACGATGACCTCACCGCTTATCGTGGTGGATAATTTTCCATTCGACGGCGACCTGAATTCGATCAACCCGGCCGACGTGGAGTCCGTTACGCTGCTTCGGGATGCTGCTGCGACCAGTATCTGGGGATCGCGTGCCGGCAACGGCGTCCTGGTGATTACCCGAAAAAAAGCTTCCGGCCAAAACATGGCTATAGACTTTCGAAGCAATTTCAAGATCTCGGAGAAACCACGGATTTTGAAATATTCTATCATGAACAGTGCGGAATTTATTGAGGTGGAGCGCATGCTCTTCGAAAAGGGTTTTTTTAATTCCCTGCTTGATCCTGCCGTTAACCGAAGCATTATTATATCTCCGGTTGTAGATCTGTTAAAACAGCATCAGGAAGGTTTAATTACTAAGGGACATCTTGAGCAAACACTTGAAAGTTTATCGAAGAATGATTACCGGGAAACTATGCTAAAGCATTACTATCAGAATCCTTCCGTCTTCCAGCAGTATGTATCTTTTGGAAAGCAAATGGATAAATTAGGGTTTAGGGGAAGTGTTGGCTATGACCGAAACAGTGCGAATATACACACTTCCAATTCAGGGAGGACGACGTTTTCGCAATACATATCTTATGAACCTTTTCAGAAAGTCAAAATTGATCTAAGCCTTGATCACAGTAGCAGCAAGAGCACATTGCCACTAGGTGGAAATGATTTTCCTATTTCCATCGGCGGGGGACGGGCTAACTTATATCCCTATGCCGAACTGATCGGAAAAGATGGAAGGGCAGCGAGTATCCCCCGTACATATAATTCTTATTATCTGGCTCAGCTAGATGATAAAGGCTTAATGGATTGGGAATATCGCCCGCTGGAAGAAATCGGTGTGAGCAGGTCAATAAATAGGATAAGGCTAACAAATGCGAATGTTAACGTTCAATATTCTGTTCTGAATTGGATGAATCTTAACCTGATGTATAGCCTTGGGAGACAGTCCGCAGATAAGTCCGGTATCTATGATCCAGAATCATTTTACGTTCGCGATCTGGTCAATCTGTTTACTCAGGTTGAAGAGGGGAATTACAGCTATCCGATTCCTTATGGTGCCATTCATGATATGGGTTTTAATGATCTTACCGCACATCGGGGAAGAGCTATGGTCAATATTGACCAACAATTTGGAGAAGGTCACCAGCTCAACATGATCTTTGGAACGGATATAAACAGTACGGCCGTAAAAACAAATTCCTTCCGATACTACGGGTACGATGAGCGTACGCTTACCACCGTTCCTGTAGACCAACATAGTCTTTTTCCTACCTACAATGGACTAATGGGTAGCCAGCGGATTGCAACTGGTGAGAACATCACACGGAACGACAAACGCTTTGTCTCATTTTATGGAAACGCAGCCTATAGGTTCTGGGAAAAATATAGTGTCAGTGGATCCTTTAGAAAGGATGCCTCGAATATTTTTGGCGTGAACACGAATCGTCGCTGGAATCCCTTATGGTCTGTTGGAATGAGCTGGGAACTAAGCAAGGAACGCTGGATGCTGCTTAGCAGCGTAATCGATCTTTTAAAAATCAGGGGAACTTTTGGCCATAGCGGAAATGCAGGCGGGACCACCTCGACATTGCCCATTATCGCTTACCTCAATTATTCCTCGCGCTGGATGAATAACTTTCCGCAGGCCCAAGTGCGCAGTCTACCGAATGCGGACCTTCGGTGGGAGGATGTTGCGATGTATAATCTTGCAGCAGACTTTTCCCTTTTCCGGGGTATACTGTCGGGCAGCTTTGATTATTATTGGAAAAAATCGACAGATCTGCTGGCAGACGATCTTTTGGACCCTACGATGGGCTTTACAGACGTAACCAAGAACGTAGGGGTGATGAAAGGAGCGGGTTTCGATGCTACCCTTAACTTTAGAATTCCGATCGGAGCATTTTATTGGTCGTCGTCACTCAATCTTTCCAAAAACCGGAACACCATCGTTAAATATTACGGAGCATCGGTCAACGGATCTTTCTATACCCAAAACGTGGGGTCGTCGATGAGGCCTTTGGAGAATAGAAGTCCCTATCCGGTTTTTGCCTATTACTTTGCGGGACTTGATCCTGAAAACGGAGACCCTCAGGGATTGATGGATGGCTCGCTATCCAAAGATTATAGTGCTCTCATGCGGGATTCGGTAGAAAACTTAAACTATTTCGGAACCTCTATGGCGCCTTATTTTGGTAATTTTCAGACATCTATCAGATGGAAGGATTTGGAAGTCTCCTTGCAGCTGACTTATAACTTTGGTGCTTTTGCGCAAAAGCAAACGATCATGTACGGCGAAGTTTACAATTTATGGCGAACGCATGGCGATTATGCTAAAAGGTGGAAGGAGCCAGGAGACGAGCTGGGAACAACGGTTCCAAGCATGACCTACCCTGCCAACTCCAGCAGGGATGCCTTTTATGCTCAGTCGGAGGCTAATATCTACGCGGCAGATTATATCCGGGTAAGGGATTTAAGAGTCAGTTACGCATTTGATCTGAAATTGGCAAAACGCAGCTCCAGAATTACAGTTTTCGGAGTGGCCAATGATTTGGGATTGTTATTGACCAAAAATTCTGAGCATCTCGATCCAGAGGCTTATCCCTGGCAGCAGCCGAGAAGTTTCAGTTTTGGCATTAATTGGAAATATTAAATCAATAGCATGATGAAGAGTTTATATATACTAATGCTGGCAGCAATTGTCCTGAATACGGGATGTGAAAAATTTCTGGATCAGAAATCTGACGGTTCGCTGTCCATTCCCGAAAATGAAAAGGACATAAGGGCCCTGCTTGATAACGATGGTTTGATGAATAGCGCCTTTCCCGGGCTGAATGATCTTTTCAGTGATGAATATTTCATTGATTATACGGTTTGGAAGTCCCGATCGGAGCTTGACCAAAGGTTTTACGTGTGGGACGGAGATGTCTCAACATTTCAAAATTCAAGCTGGTTTTCTTCTTATAAAGCGGTCATGATTTCCAATGTCGTGCTGGAATCGATCGAAAAGCAGATCAAGGACCATGGAATCACCTACAACCTCAACCTCATGAAAGGCGAAGCACTTTTTTCACGAGCCATGCGTCATTTTACGGTCTCTCAGCTCTATTGTGCACCATACGATCCCAATGGAGACAATCGCTCTGCGGGTATTCCGATCCGTACATCCTCAGATATCAACGAAGCCTTTCAAAGAAATTCCGTCGAGGACACCTATACATCTATACTGGACGATCTGAAAGCAAGTTTAGAACTTTTACCTGTTCACTCAGAAACTATAACTAGACCCAATAAGGTGGCAGCATTTGCCTTGCTTGCCAGGATTTATTTATCTATTGAAAAATACGAGGAAGCGCTGAAATTCGCAAAAGAAGCTTATTCTTTGAATAATAAGCTTTTGAATTACAATACGATAGACCTTTCTGCGGTTAATCCTTTTGAAGTTTCCAAGAATGTGGAAATTATCTATTTTGCAAAAAATGTATCTTCGGCAACATACATTACCAAAAGCCGTTCAAATATGGACACGTTGCTTCTTAGCCAATATCAGCAAGGTGACCTGAGGAGGGAAGCTTTCTTTGAAGAGAAATCCAATGGTTATTCCGCATTTAAAGGTTTTTATAGCGGACTTGAGCCCACATTGTTCTGTGGTCTTGCTACTGATGAGCTCTACCTTATCATCGCCGAATGCGAAACCCGTAGGGGAAATGTGGCTCGAGGAATGGAGATCTTAAACTTGTTGCTTGCCCATCGATATGATCCAAATATATTTGAACCGATTGGACAACTTGATCAAGACCAGCTTCTAGACACGGTCCTTGCTGAGCGCAGAAAGGAACTGTTATTTCGGGGGGTGCGATGGAGTGACCTAAGGAGGCTGAATCGGGATCATAGATTTCGGAAGGATCTGAAGCGCAGAGTTTTCAATGGTGCTTCGTGGGAGGACTATGAACTTCCTGCCGGTGATTTGCGTTATGTTTCTGCTATACCGGATCAGGTTATTGAACTTTCTGGGATGCAACAAAACCCTCGTTAATCCATGGCCCAGTTTATTAATCAACAAGTTCCCATATCTAATGGAAGATATGGGAACTCTAAAAAAGGGGTGCTTCACTATTCGCTGCGGAATCCCGTTACGGTGTTGTTCGTAGAGGGAACCTCATTGTTATCCAGTGCATCGAGAACTTCTTGAATGTCGGCCTTTCTTTCAGGAGTAAGATCTGGGTAGCTGCCGCTGGCGTCAGCTTCTATACTGCAGATCTGTTCAGGAACGTCGTTACACGGCAGGGGCTGCCCTAATGTGTAGTGGCTTGAATCCAGAGGATTTGTTCCGGTGAAACTCCAAGTTGCAGGGATTCTTGTTTCATTTTCGCTGGCTTTCTCTCCTGCTTTTATGGATGTTAGCGTTATGGCGCTTAGTGCTATGAGCGACAGTACTAGTCCAAGTACTGACGTTCTATTTTTATGGATTGATTTCATTTCTATTTCTTTTATTGGTTATGTATTCGGATTACATTCGCTGGGTTTGCTGTTGAAAATATCCAGCAAACCCTTGATGGGGAACAGAGCAAATTTTCTGGTATGTTTCGGCGTGCTTAACATGGTTCGTTATTCGGTTGTCCAATCTATTTCAAAAGTAAGCAGGAAAAACATCTGAGGTTAACCAACTTTGATGCGTATTATTTTTTTACTTTTTCGAAAGTGGTTGATTTTTATAGGTGCCTCGGAATTTTCTCATGGTTGTTCCGTAATGTTTTTTAAACGCTCTGTTCAAGGCGCTGACAGAGCTGAAATTGAATTTCATCGATAGCTCCAAAAGTGATATTTCTGTTTTTATTAATAGGTCAGTGATGAGTTCAAATTTCTTTTCGTTGATAAACTTTCGGACCGTTGTCCCATACTTCTCTTTAAACAGACGATCCATTTTGGAAATGGACATTCCGTTTTTTCTGGCCAGCCTTCGAATAAACTGGTTGTCGGCCTGTAAAAAATGAATCGTTAAATCGCTATGAATTTCATTGATTGTTAATGAGGTGTGCTGAACACTGTATTTCCCGTTCAGTCCTTTGTAGGCAGACAGTAATTTAGAAAAGCGATTGATGAGATAATTTTCGTAGCGTGTTTTGTTGTTTTTCGGAACCTTGAGTAATCTTTTTAAAGACATGGTGAAATAGGTGTCCATTTTTTGAGGCAGGGTTCCATTTATTTTCTTATTGTTAAAATCTGCAACAAAATCAGGTAGCAGGCTGTTTCGATGAAAGAGTATCGGAGAAAATGTGTCTAATATGCTAATGGTATAGAGTTCAATCTTCTGGTCAAGAAAGGTGATATTATACATGTCCTGGCGGGCAAACAGCAGTATCGTCTCTCCAGGATGCAGGACTATGGGACTGATGCCGTTTTTATTGGTATAGGCTATCGAACCTTTAAAAAGCATGAGCAAAACATAAACATTCGAGGTAGACTGTATGGTTAGGGAATATTCTTTTTCACAGCTAATAATATAATGTTCGATCAGCAGGCATTCTCTGTCAAAACTGGCATTTTTGATCTGGCAACGACCACCTTTTAAGTACATGTAAGCCGAACAGGGTAGTGGGAGAAAGACAGTATCTACTATTCCTTTTAGCAGTAGCTCTCTGGAGGTTATTTCAGGAAGGGTAAGTATAAATTTCATGATACATTTCATTTTGAAATGCCCTTCATTAATAAAAGTGATGGGCTTCTATTCAAGGGTTATCCGATCGAATAGACGTTCTTTGAGTTTTACCGAAAGGTCGACTGCCTCTGCCAGTGGTATTTTTGATGTTATGTTTAAGTGACTTAGTATCGTTTTCAGCCTGTTTTCGAGTGTTCCGGAAACATATATCGGGGTAATTTGAAGACTTCGATACGTATTTATCAGTATCCTTTCTGATTCCTCTCGGAAACGCTCCGAGGTAGGTCGGTGGCCATCTTCAATAAAAGGAAATTCGACTGGGAGATGAAAGAAGATGTCATAACTGTTCTTTGTATAGGTCTTGGCCATCTTTTCAAAACCAGCCAGCAACAGTTCAAAATCCCGAAATTCGCGATAGTTCTTGAGTTTCTTCCACAGCATGGTCCAACTATTCTCCTCGGGATAAGCACCGGTGATCAGCCTGGTGCTGCCATAGAGCCATTCCTGAAGTGGACAGCCGTCGCTGATGAAGCCTGTGGACAATCCAGCTTCGGCATGAACGCGCCGCTCAAAGCGTTCCATCCCCAAACGAAGCAACTGTGCATAGGAACAATCCTTTAGCGAGGTGCCCGGAAATAACCAAGGAAGGATCTCACGCATGGTTGGGGCATGGGTCGTTGGAATCCCGGTAGCTAGGGAAAGGGCGATCGAGAGGCTGGTCTTTCCAGTGCAGTAGGTCCCGCTGATCACGATCCGGGGCTTATGTTCAGGGCATCTCATGGCAAATCTTAAATTTTGCATCCATGTTGCCCATCTGGCTCATGAGCGAAACGGTCTGCCAAGCTTTCCCGCGCAGCATGGTCTGCTGGCGGAGGTCGAACTGCAGATCAACGCGGTAACAATCGGATCGGTAGGGACGCTTAAAGTCGATTTCCATGCTCCTAAGCCAAATATTGGGACAATCCAACCGATCTTTGGACAGAAGGGTATACAGCAGCACCTGCATCAGCTGTCCCGATATCCGAACGCTGTCCAAAGGACTAAGGGGATTGTCATAGGCACTGAATCCCCAAACATCCGAAGGATATGGTAACGGTCTTGATAATTGGGCAGAAATGGATTCAGTCTGTAGGTCCATGTAGATTTGGTCCAATTCGAGGTTGCGCTGCCTGTATAACTCTCGGTGGAGGGAACCTTCCCCAAAAGGCCAGAGATCAAAATCCCGAAAATCGATCTGGGTTGGGCCGGGATGGTCTATAACGATACGCACGTGGGCATTCTGTATCTTTAGTTCCATGCTTGTCAAGCCAATGTTGATCGAATTGAGATCCTGATGGGATTCAGCAATGGATATTTCAAACGGTACGGTCATTCCGCTCGTGATGTCCATTGGTTTTTTTATTTGGAGCGTAAGGTTCCGCAGGATGGAGCGGTTAATTTCATACCTGGTCAGCCGTTTCTGCTTGATGAGTATGCCCTCTGCCAAAAATAAGCCCATGGCAACATATTCCATGCTTCCCAAGTGTAGTGCCTGTTGGTTTGGCCTTTGCGGACCATCATAATGAACGGAAAAGGATCCTCGGATCTGGTTTTGTCCACCCAGGCTGAAATTGGAAACCTGAAATTGGAACCTGCTGAATCCAAAGGAAAAATAGCGGGTCTGGGAAGGACCCAATAGGCTGTCTAAGCTATCAATTGGCTGTTTCATGGTTAGCTGTATTGCTTTTAGCTAAAAGTAGGGCAGGGAACAATGATAATTTTGGCGAATGCCGTAAGAGGTCCAGTGACATCCGCCGTTTCTGCAATTATTTAACTGAATAAAATATTTGTTAACCAATGCAGCAAAAAGATTGTGATATTAATTATTAATTTATATTTTGCGAATTCGTCTAGTTTTTGAACCTAAATTTTCCAGTTATGGATATTCAAAAATTGTTATTTGAGGAAATTCGCTCAAGGATTTCCAATCCGGCCTCCTGGTCGAAGGAAATTTCCGAACTGCTGCACCTGGGCAGGGATGCGGTTTACCGCAGGGAGCGTGGTGATGTGCAGCTCACTGCCAGTGAACTAGGGAAGCTCTGCCGCCATTATGGCGTTTCGCTGGACAGTTATCTGCTTAGTGACCGGCACAATGTAGTATTTAGGCACACGAGCCTCAACCATCAGGATAGCTATAACTATACCAAATATATCCACCAGCTGCTTCTCCAACTTCAGCACATGGTTTCTTGCGAGCAAAAGGAGATTATCTTCTCTGCCGACGACATCCCTATCTTCCATTTTATGGAATTTGCCGAGCTAACCTATTTTAAGCTCTACTCCTGGAACCAAGCCGTGCTGAACCTAGGGGTCAGTTATGAGGATTTTGTTTATGAACTCAAAAAGCAGCACCTGGAACCGGTGTTTAAAAACCTACATGAAACCTACTGCAGGATCCCATCCAGGGAAATCTGGTCAAGGGGCACGATCGGGCCAATCCTGGAACTCCTGGAATACCATTATGACATCGGTAGCTTTCGAAATCAGGATAGCATTGGCCTGCTACTGGAGCAGCTCGGCCATCTCATAACGAATCTAAAAAGATGGACCAAAAGGCAGGAAAAACACGAGGGTGTGCACTTTGACCTCTACCTATCGCCCGTGAACCTGGGCATAAGCCAGATGCTGTGCCGATTTGATGGCCAGCAGTCCGTATCGGTCAAGCTCTATACCATCAATAGCATTGCGACCTTGGATATGAGGTACGTTACCGAAACCATTGATTGGATCCGTGGCGTATTGAATAAGTCCAGCTGCCTGAGCAAACTTTCGGAAAAGGAGCGGATCCATTTCTTCAACCATTTGGATGGCTGTATTGATGGCCTGGCCGGTCGATTGAACCTTCCTCAGGCCTGAGCATAGGGATGATTGTCGATTGGAAAAAATTTTTCATGCAGTTCGGTGATTATGGGAAAGGATTTAACGGAAAAATTGATGGCACTGATTGGGTGGTACGATTCCGCTTCAATGTGTGCGAATGGTGGTTTACTTGTGGATACATCTCTATCAGAACTACTGACCCAAACCGCAATATCAATCCAACGAATGTACTTCTTACGAAAAAAGGAATACCAATTTGAAAGGGAATTCAGGAAAGTACGGAATACAATCCTTTATATGTTGAAGAACCTTTCAAAGGAAATTGAACCTGATGGTTTACAAGGCAGGCCTTGCGAATGTGTCAATCTATTGGAGACATTTTTAGGGGAAATCGATGAACGGTTTTCCCAGCATTTGAACGGAAATGATCCCTTGAGCAAACGGATGGTAAAGGCATTCCAAAGGGAGCTTGACGAGTCTTTTGACCCCGCTCAGGTGCCCCTTCCAACCAATGCAGGAGATACTATCGATTTGCTCAAAAAGGTCCTCAGTGAACGGTTGGAACAGAATCCTAGGTATGGCGTATTGAAAAAACTGAGAGCCTTTATGGATAGATTTAAGCAGCATGTCCCTCAGAGTTTCCATCACCCTCCGTTAACCTGGGTCGATGCGAACCTGATCCTGTTGGATTATCGGGATGGGCTGTACATGAGCAGTTTACTCGAAAGGGTTAAAAGGGGAATCGAAAAATCGGACGCCAGTGAGCAGATTTCCTTTACGGAATCATTCGGGAAATACCTGCTGACACTAAAGAAAACCTCACGGTTGAACGGTATCAGAAAAAACCGAATGATAGGGTTGTTGGAACAGTTTATCGAAAGGTATTTGTCCCTTGAAGACAATAAAGGGGCTCGACCTCCATTTCAGGATGGAGTCAAGGCCAAGCAAAGTGGTTTGGAGAAAATTACCTGCAACCTTTCTGCTGACCAGCTTGCGCTCATCCTGCGTGCCATGGATGAAAGCCGATTGGTCGGAGCCAAATCCATGAACGCGGTCTTTCGGCAGATCATCCCATTCCTAAGTACCGACCGCAAGGTAAATCTTTCCTATGGAGCGGTCCGCAGCAAAGCGTACTCTCCAGAAGATAGGGACCGACAGGTTGCTGTTGGCCTGCTGGAGAAGATGATCGAAAAGATCCAAAGCTATTGAAATCTGCAATTATCCCTTACTTACTTACTTATTTACTAACTTCATCTCGTTTAAGGACCGAATCAAACGATTTATCCTTTTGAATGTTCTCTGTTCTACCTAAAGATCGGTTCCTATTCCTAAACTTGCTGAAGAAGGGAAGTAATGAGCGGATCAAAGAACATAACTTTCAAACTGGTGGAATCAACATAAACCCCTCAACTGAACTATCATTAAGTTGAAAGTTAGCCTTATTTATCCATGCACAGCGGGTTTGCTTGTAAGTTGTGAATTTTCAAATTCCATAAAAAAAGGCTTATGGAACCCTATCCTATAAGCCTCAATAAGGTGGAATAAGCTCGTAATTATAGCCTTCCGGAATCCTTGAAAGAATAATAACCATCTGGAGATATGATCAGATGGTCCAGTACGCGGATGTCCAGCAACCGTGCTGCCTGGTCGATTTTCTTTGTGAGCAGGATATCAGGGTCACTGGGAACCAGGTTTCCCGAGGGGTGGTTGTGCACCAGGATCAAAGCTGAGGCATTCGCCTTGAGGGCTGCGGTAAATATCACTTTGGCATCCACTGGAGTGGCATCAATACCACCTGCAGAAACTTGATAGATTCCTAACACCCTATTTCCTGTATTGAGCAATAGAATCTTAAATTCTTCGGCATACTCTATCCTTTCTGCATTCCAACAGGTGAGCAGTAGGGAATAAACCTCTTTGGAAGATGTGAGCTTTGGTCTTTGGGAAGGTCGAACTGGGTTTTGGTAAGATATGCGTACTTCGGCAACCTGTTGCCATTCCTGTTGATTTTGTTGAGTTTCCATAGTTTTCAGTTTTAAGTTTACGAATGGAATGAATTATGGCATCTGGTGCGGATGAAGGAAAGCAAGGGCAAAAAGCAACGGAATAAATGAAGGGAAGTTGGCTGGGACAGTGTTTATGCCGGAATTTTTTGTTCCGCCTCCGACCCGAAGTCCGGACTTCATGGCAGAATTCTTTCCAGGGAGTAAATGATAAAAATGCCGCTCTGGAAACAATTTGGGACGGGAACAGGGAACAGCAGAGGAACAAGAAGAAAGTTGTTCTTTTTTGCCAAAGCGTCAACCGCTTACTTTGATCTTAGCAACGGACAGGTGTCTGTTTATTAGAATGATAACCAATACGTAAAGCGTCATGAAAGAACTGAACTGGAATCACTTTATCTTGCTCGCCATGGTATCGACCATGCTCTATTATTTGATTTTGCTGGTGGTTTTTTACCGCAGGAGGTTTTTGAGTTTTTTCGAAGGGCAACTCAAGGCAATCGAAGGTTCAACTCAGCAATTTACACCTTACCAAAATACTAGGAATGAACGAGCTGAAGATAGCCAAGAGGATCAAGACAAAGGTTTTCAGGTGGAAATGGAATTGGACCGGTTCTGCCAAAAACTCAGAACGATCTTTAAACAATCGCGAATCGAGGGTAGTGCAGAAGATCTCCATATAAACATCTTAAGCCTGCTTATGCAATATCCCTTATTATGTCAAGTGGAATTAAGGCCTTCCATCGAGGAAATGATTCTTCAGGAATCCAAGGATATGCAAGGGGAGCTTAGCCAAAAACAGATGGATCGGATCTGGAAATCGATCGCATAAAAATATAGCGGATGTCCCCTCACAGCACCAGCAGCGTTGGGGCAATTGGAGAATAGGGAGAATGGTTGCCTGTTGACCGGGACATTCCGCTTACCAAAAAAAGTAAAACTTAACCCACATAGTGATGAAGGAAATTGAAGGGAATCCAAGGAGGTGGAAGCAGCAATTGTGCAAATTGATTTTTATTGCCTGCTTGCAGGTTCATGAAATTGCTTTTGCCCAAGATGGCCTGGCAGGCATCAATGAAGCCAATGAGAAGGTAAGGAGCTATTTTGATTCCGGCACCAAGTTGATGTATGCCGTAGGGGCAATACTAGGACTTATAGGAGCGGTCAAGGTATTCCAGAAATGGAACAATGGAGATCCTGATACAGGTAAGGTCGCGGCGGCATGGTTTGGAAGCTGTGTGTTTTTAGTGTTGGTAGCAACGGTCATCAAATCGTTTTTCAACGTATAGGAAAATGGCAAGTGCAGTTTACCCGATCAATAAGGGCATCAATCAACCCCTAGAGTTCAAAGGACTCAAAGCGCAGTACATCTGGTATCTGGCTATCGGAATACTCCTGTTGCTGTTCCTGTTTGCGGGGCTTTATTATCTGGGAGTCCCAAGTATGCTATGCTTGGCAATCATAATAACCTTGGGATGCATTCTTTTTATCCAAATATTTCGCTTTAGTCGGAAGTATGGACAGTATGGCCTGATGAAAAAAATTGCCAAGTCACAGTTACCTAAAGCTATTCGGAGCAGAAATAGATCCGTCTTTCGTTTGGAAGAAAGATTTAAATAATAATAATCAAATCACTTAAGTAAGTCCCTAAAATATAAGATACAGATATGGCAAAGGAGAGGTCGATGGAAGCGTTGTTTCCAATATTGGAAATTGAAGGTAATGCATTGGTCAGTAAAATGGGCGATCTGACGTTGGCCTATGAACTGGTGCTTCCAGAAATATTTACCTCAAGCGAACAGGATTTTGAGGATTTTCATCAAGCTTGGGTGCGTGCTTTGCGGCTGCTACCCAAGCACAGCATCCTGCATAAGCAGGATTGGTTTCTAGAAAGTGTCTTTCGAGCAGAATTTCGACCCGATCCTAACAGTTTTATGAGCCAATCTTCAGACCGACATTTCCATGAACGTCCATTTCTTGACCATCGATGCTTTTTGCTACTCAGCAAATGTGTCGAACCTAAACGAATTGTCAATTCGCTTTTTTCGAACCTGATCAAGCCTAATCTTGTTCCACGAAACATTTTGGAGGATGACTATGCGGAACGTTTTCGGGAATGTTGCCAGCAATTCGTGAACATCCTTCAAGAAAGTGGACTTTGCCGAATTCGAGATATGAGGCATGACGAGCTAGAGAGTACATTGAACCAGGCAGGACTGCTGGAACGGTACTGTACACTTTCGTCAGGCAACGAGCCACTCTTGCTACGTGACATTGATCTAAGCAATGACATTCGAATTGGCGGAAAAGAGGTAGGCTGTTATACCCTCGGTGATGCGGAATCCCTTCCATCGCTGTGCGCAAGCCGCATGAACTACGATAAATACAGCACAGACAGGAGCAAGTTCAGCGTGGGTTTTGCTTCGCATTTGGGACAACTGCTTCCCTGCAATCACCTGTATAACCAGTATATCTTTTTGGAAGATGCCGAGCAGACCTTAAAAAAAATGGAAGGCAAGCGTTTGCGTCTACAATCCCTTGCAGCTTACAGTCGGCAGAACCTTATTGCTAGGGATGCGACCAATGCTTTTTTAAACGAAGCTTTTGCGCTGCAGCATCAAGCTGTCAAAGCGCATTTTAATATTCTGATCTGGTCAGAAGAGGAACAACAACTTAAAAAAGCAAAGCAACTGCTTTCATCCTCCCTTGCGAGCATGGACTGCCGGATCAAAGAAGAAACGGTAGGAGCAGCTCAAATTTTCTGGGCAGGGATACCTGGAAACGCAGGTTCTTTTCCTATGAACGAATGCTTCGATACCTTTACTAACCAAGCCAGCTGTTTTTTGAATCTGGAAACAGGCTATCGAAGTTCGATTAGTCCTATTGGTATCCGACTTGGAGACAGACTTAGCGGAAAGCCACTCCATGTTGACATCAGTGATGAACCTATGGAAATGGGGATCTGTACGAATCGGAATAAATTTATCTTGGGACCTTCAGGAAGTGGAAAATCCTTCTTTACCAACCACATGGTCCGAACTTATTTTGAACAAGGCTGCCATGTGGTTTTGGTGGACGTTGGACATTCCTACCAAGGACTTTGCGAGCTGGTTGGAGGCTATTACTTTACCTATACCGAAGACAATCCAATCCGGTTCAATCCTTTTTACCTAGGACAGGGGGACCCGCTGGATACCGAAAAAAAAGAAAGTATTAAGACACTGCTGCTCGCGCTATGGAAAAAAGATGACGAAGCTTTTCGCCGTTCAGAATATGTTGCCTTATCCAACGCCATCAGCGGTTTCTATGAATATCTTGCCCTAAAGGACGGAATTTTCCCCTGTTTCGACAGTTTCTATGAGTACCTCCATGGCACTTTTCGTCAAACGGTGGCTAGGGATCGTGTGAAGAGGCAGGATTTCGATATCGATAATTTTCTCTATGTTCTGCGTCCTTACTATGCAGGAGGTGAATTTGACTACCTTCTCAATGGCCAAGACAAGTTGGATATGCTCCACGAAAGGTTTATAGTCTTTGAGCTGGACAACATTAAAGACCACCCGATTCTATTTCCCGTTGTTACCATCATCATCATGGAAGTTTTCATCAGTAAGCTTCGAAAAATGAAAGGTGTGCGTAAGATGATCCTGATCGAAGAAGCGTGGAAAGCCCTGATGAAGGAAGGTTTTGCTGAATATATCAAATACCTTTTCAAGACGGTCAGAAAGTATTTCGGTGAGGCGGTCGTGGTGACCCAAGAAGTCGATGACATCATCTCTTCGCCTGTGGTCAAGCAAGCCATCATCAACAATAGCGATTGCAAGATTTTGCTCGACCAAAGTAAATATCAAAACAGATTTGATCAGATCCAAGAACTCCTTGGTCTGACCGAAAAAGAAAAGGCACAAGTGCTCTCACTGAACCGAGCGAATGATCCTAATCTGAAATATAAGGAAGTCTTTATTAGCCTTGCAGGTGTCATTAGCAAAGTTTACCGTACGGAAGTGTCGAAGGAGGAGTATCTGGTCTACACGACCGAGGAACGCGAAAAACTTCTCCTGCGAAGTTACATGGATGCTCAGCATGGGGATGTTCAAAGTGCTGTAAAGGCTATGGTTAAAGATATCATCCAGTAAATAACTGATCAGTATATAAACTTTAATTAATTGGTATATAGGGTTATGAAAAAGCATTTTATCGTAATTATGTTGCTTTTTTTGTTCATGCATATTGTGCCAAACCGGCCAACGGCCAGTGCACAATTGGTCCTTTCAGAAGTCATCAAGGCGGCGATAAAAAAAGTAGTCAAGGCCATGGATTTGAAAGTTCAGCGGCTGCAGAACAAAACAATCTGGCTTCAACAAACACAAAAAACAATAGAAAATCTACTCTCCAAAACTCGTTTGGACGAGATTGCTGCCTGGAGTTTCCGTCAAAAGGAAACATTTGCATCCTATTATGAATCGCTCATGAAGGTAAAGTCAGTCTTAGTCCAATTTAATCAGGTGAAGGAGATTATTCAAAAGCAAGTCGCTATGGTAGGAATCTATCAGCGAACTTGGAACGACCTTAAAAAGAAAGACCATTTTACAGCAGAAGAACTGCACTATATGGCCAAAGTGTATGACGGCATCTTAGCGGAAAGCTTAAGTAATGTCGAGGAGCTTACCAGTTTGGTGAGTTCCTATTCTTTTCAGATGAGTGATGGTGAACGCATGACACTAATCAATGTCCTAAGCGATCGAGTCGAGGATAATTACCAGAGCCTTTTACGGTTCAACCGGCAGAATAGCTTGCTCAGCCTGCAACGGAGTAAATCCTTAAAAGAGGTTCTGCGAATCAAAAAACTCCATGGAATCCCTGATAAAAATTTAGAACGATGAGAAAATGGATCGCCTTGGCTTGTGCAATCCAGTTGACCACAAGCCTAGTTCAAGGGCAAACACTAAAAGAATGGATCCGGCAGAAGAAGACTCAGCAAGAATACCTGCTGACCCAGATTCTTGCCAACCAAATGTACCTAGATCTTTTGACTAAGGGTTACCGTGTATTTCGTACCGGAATGGGCATCGTAGCCGAATGGAAGCAAGATGAATTCAGGCTCCACAATACTTTTTTTAGATCCCTTGGCCTAGTTCGCCCTGCTGTACGTCGATTCGGAAAAATTGCTGAGAGTACGGCCATCCTGATGGAAATTGTCGCTATGCATCGCCGGCTGAGCAAACGCCTAACAGGAAGTGAACTTTCCCAAGTAGAAAAGGAATATATGCGATCTATGTTGGAAGGTATCTTAAGGAAAAGCTTTACGAGTTTTGATCAGCTTGTGGAATTATTGGAGGAATCCTTTGACCTTGAAGATCAGCAAAGATTGATTCGTTTGCAGCAAATTCATGAGCATTTGAAAGAGCATCTCCTAATGATCCGGGAAGTGGAGATAACGACGAATTACTTGGAAAGTAATAGGATTAAGGAGCTGAAGCGATCTTCTGATATGCAAAGGCTTCATCAACAAAAGTAAAGAAAATGAAAGCGATAAAACCGATAATTTTTGCCTTCTTGATGATCTTGGTTCAGGCACTGCCAGTTAGGTCACAATCCGCTGAGGTGGTTCAACTATTGCTCAATGTGGAGAAGCTGGCACAGTTCAAAACCATATTGAAGCAAATGAAACAGGGCTATAACATCCTTCAAGGCGGCTACCGTACTGTAAAGGATCTGAGTGCCGGTAATTTCAACCTACACAAAACCTTTTTGGATGCACTGCTTCGCGTAAGTCCAACGGTGAGGCGATACCATAAAGTTGCCGACATCATTCAAATGCAGCTGAATATCATCGAAACTTGCCGAACTTTCAACAGGCAACTAAATAAGAAAAATCTTTTTCAAGACGGGGAACTGAGCTATCTGGTAAAGATTTATCAAGGCCTGTTAGATCGCTCGTTAAATAACTTGGAGGAGCTGGTGATGGTCTTAAGTGATCGAGCGCTCAGCATGAACGACTCCGAACGGCTCCATGCGATCGATGGAATCCATGATGAAATGCAAGAGATTACGATTTTTCTAAGAAAATTTTCCAATGATTCCAAATTGCTGCTGCTTCAGCGCAAGAAGGAAGTGAATGATGTAAGATCCATTCGAAAGCAAATTGAACAACCTTAAAATTCTGGATGATGAAACCTTTACTAGTATACTTGGGCTTGATTCTATTTGCTTCTATGATTCCCTTGGTATCCAAGGGGCAGGGAATTGCCCAGGAAATGCAGAGTATGCATACTGTCTTGGAGCAACTATACGCGGAGATGATGCCCCTTTGCAGCACACTGATCGGTGTAGCCCAAGGGATTGCCGGATTTGCTGCGACGTGGTATATCGGTTCTAGGGTCTGGCGGCATATTGCCAATGCGGAACCGGTGGATTTTTATCCCTTGCTTCGACCATTTGTCATCGGCTTCTGCATTGCCCTGTTTCCATCGGTCATTTCGCTGATCAATGGCGTGATGAATCCGGTCGTATCAGCTAGTTCGGCAATGGTGAAGGATTCAAACCGCGCGATTGAAGTGCTGCTTGAAAAAAAGGAAGAAGCCATCAGGCAAACCGATTCTTGGCAAATGTATGTAGGGGATACCGGAGAAGGAAATCGTGATAAATGGTATAAATATACCCACGGTGAAGATCCTTCATCAGAGGGAATGTTGGATGAAATTGGCAATGATATCAAGTTTGCCATGGCCAAAGCATCCTATAATTTCCGCAATTCAGTCAAGGAATGGCTCAGCGAGGTCCTGCAGATCCTGTTTGAGGCCGCCGCACTATGCATCAATACGCTGCGAACCTTTCAGTTGGTGGTGCTATCCATTTTAGGACCCTTGGTATTCGGCATTGCCGTGTTTGACGGCTTTCAGCATACCCTGACGGTTTGGATCGCCAGATACATCAATATCTTCCTTTGGCTTCCTGTTGCCAATATCTTTGGTGGTATTCTGGGCAAAATCCAGGAAAATATGCTCAAGCTTGACCTCTCACAACTCGCCGATCAAGGAGATACCTTCTTTAGCCGGACGGACCTGGCGTATTTGGTTTTCCTGATCATCGGTATCGTGGGCTATTTCAGCGTGCCTTCGGTAGCCAACTATATCGTGCATGCGGGAGGTAGTTCGGTGCTGGGTCAGAAAGTTGGAAGCCTGATATCCAAATCCAGTCAAGTGGTCCTCAGTGGGGGCGCTGCTGCAGGGGGAATGGTCATCGATGCCTTAGGTTCAGCCCATAATAAAATGACCCAAGATCTGTCGGGAAGCAGCCAGTCGGATCCTTATTTCCCCCATGAGAGAAAGGGGGATTCCTATATGGACGATAAATTGAAAGGGCAGTAATCTATGGGTAAGAAGTATCCAAAATAAGTAAGGTGCTTGATTAAGGTTATGATTAAAAAGGAGGAGATATGTTTGGAAAATTAAGAAACTTGGATCGTGCATTTCAGCAAGTACGCCTATTCAGTCTATTGACTGTATCTGGGAGCCTTATACTGAGCTTTTATGCACTGTATCAGAGTTTCAGGTCAGTACGCGGCATGCAGGACCGAATCTATGTCCTTGCACAGGGAAAAGCCATGGAGGCTTACGCCAGCAATCGCGGAGAAAATTTTAACGCCGAGGCAAAAAGTCATATCGCAAATTTTCACCAGCTGTTCTTCAATCTGGTACCCGACGAGCAGGCTAACCGTAAGAATATCCGAATGGCGCTGTACTTGGCGGACCAGCGTGCCCACCGCGTCTTCTCGGACCTCTTGGAAAGCGGGTATTATACCAACTTGGTTTCGGGAAATGTCAGCCAGAAGATCGCAGTTGATAGTATCCAGCTTTTTGAGCGTCAGCTGGAGATGCATTTTCGCTTTTTTGGTAAGCAAACCATCACCAGAAGTAGCCAAGTCGTCGTTCGCTCGCTCATTACGCAGGGGGCTCTAAGAGAAATCGAGCGATCGGACCATAATCCGCATGGGCTACTGATTGAACAATGGAAGACACTGGAAAACAAGGATATTGAAGTCACCCAAAGAAATCGATAAATCCATATTAAAAATGTAAGAATCTTGGAAGGAGGGGAAGATGGAAAGGTTGGATATGGTTCTTAAAGATCGGCATGCAATCGCACTAAAAAAGAGATCAGTGGCGTTGCCTCGGGATCCCGTGTTTTGCTTTATTACGGTCTCAAGTGTGCTGGTGCTGGTACACATCTATCTACTAATACGTTTAATAGAAATGGTTCCGGCAGTATATCGCGTGCCGCATGAATTTCACCTGCATCGAAGCACACAGCTGAATTTTCCTCCTCCTATACAGCCAATCATTCTAAAACACGATACTTTACAAATGGATCCCTGCTATTACCCATGTACTTCCAACGACTTTTTAAGTAAAAATAAACACCAAAATAAATCGCATGAATAAAATGAAACAATTCCGATGGAGCCGGCGCAAGCAGCAGCTGCTTTTTGCCGCCCCACTACTGATCCTTCCCGTTGCCGCTATGGGATTTTGGAGTATAGGAAACCTTGGACAACATAAAAAGGAGACCTTAGACAGCTTAAAAAATGGAACCTTGTTGGATGTTCCACAGGCACAAGTTTCCAGTAAAGGACAACCGGACAAAATGGATCTTTATGCAAATAGCGTATTCCTTGAGGATGGCCAACCTATAACATCTGTGCCTCTGAACCAGAATTGGAACCAGCAGACGGGCGACAGCATTCAAGACGGAGCATTCTCGTCAACAGACGATGCTTTTATGAACCTCGAGACAGCGAATGAAGGTTCTCAACAAGCGGCAATGCTGGAAAAAAGCTTGCTTGCGCTTCAGGCCCAGCTGAACCAACAACCCCCTTCATTGCAGGAAAATCGATACGAAAACATGCCAAGCACGTTAACTTCTCCCATTTCTTCAGATGTCGAAAGGCTTGAGCTGTTGATGCAAAAGATGGAAACGGGGAATACGGAAGACCCAGAACTCGCTCAGCTTTCAAGCATGCTCGAGAAAATCATTTTGATTCAGCATCCCGAACGCCTGCAGCAGGAAATGCAGGAAGAAGCTCTGGCACTACAACCCGCTATTTATGGAGTGACTTCTGATCGGGATCTTGTGCCGCGAAGTTTGATGCTGGATACCATTGTTGAAGGTGAAGTAGAGGGATTTTTTGGACTGGGTGATCCGGGGGAAATGCAGCTGCAACAGGAAAAAGCCATTCAGGCTGAAATCTACGGAGAACAAACGGTTGTCAATGGATCCACCATAAGGATAAGCTTGAGAGAGGATGTTCAACTTGCTGGTTCAACGCTAAGGAAAGGCAGCATGCTATTCGGTGTGGTCGGCCTGCAAGGCGATCGACTTCAGGTCAAGATCAGTGGAATTCGTATGGATCAGTCTTTGCTGCCCGTGGAATTAGCGCTCTTTGACTTGGACGGGATTGCGGGCATCTATATTCCAGGATCCATCACCCGGGAAGGTGCTAAGAACGCTTTAGATCAAGGAATACAAGCCATGCGATTCAGTGAATTGAATGAATCGCTGAGTGGAAAGGCGATCGATGTGGGAATCGATGCGGCAAAGGATCTGCTTGGCAGAAAAGCGCAGCTAATCAAGGTGACCATTAAGGACGGTTACCGGGTCTTGCTCAAGCAGAAATAATAAAGAGGCAACAACATTTATTCAATAAATAGATCATGAAAAACATTCTTATGTACTTGGCAATCCTTGGGATCTGGTATCCTTGGAATGCCACGGCTCAGCAGAGGAAGCCGACGAACCTCGCCATAAGCCATAACAAAACCACCAATATTGTCTTTCCTTTTTCCATTGTTGGTGTTGATCGCGGAAGTCCGGATATTTTGGTGCAGAAAGCCCAGGGTGCGGCACACATCCTGCAGGTAAAATCTTCCATCGCCGATTTTGACACCACAAACCTCTCGGTTATTACAGGAGACGGACGTCTGCACAGCTTTATATTAAGCTATGCAAAATCACCAAAGGAGCTCGAATATGTCGTTCCTAAAATTCGCAGCGGACAGATTCCGGGGTCAAATGCCAATGAGGAGCGCTTGGAAACGAATATCAAATTATTAAAACTGCTACCTTCCGATAAGCTGATTAAAGGTCGTAAAGCATTCGGTATGGAATGTGCGCTTCAGGGATTATTCGTGCAAGATAACCTGTTTTATTTCGTATTCCAGATCAGCAATAAATCGGCTATCGATTATGACATGGAAAACCTGAGGTTCTTTGTCCGGGATAATAAACAGGTCAAAAGGACAGCATCCCAAGAACTTGAAATCAGCCCGATCCCTATACCTAAATGCAACGTATCGGTGGCAGGTTCTGCAAAACAAAAAATCGTCTATGTGCTGCCCAAATTTACGCTGGCCGATCAAAAACACCTACTGGTAGAAATCAAGGAGAAAGATGGCGGAAGAAATTTTGAAATACGACTGAAAAACAAAGACCTGATGAAGGCGAAATGGATAAACGATTAAATATACCTATCATGAACAGCAAAAATTTTGAATACCTACGTGAACAGGTCAAGTTCACCGGTTTCGGAGAAGGATTAGAGAATGAACTAAGAGAAGCCTTGGTTCAAGGGAAGCCGACTTTTACCTTGGACTTCCATGCCCAATACCAGGAAGACTACCTGAAGGCAAGTCTAAACTTCAGCAAATCCAAGGAAACGGATTTCTATTTTTTCAATTCGTACAAAATGGAACTTCAAAAGCAGGGCGCTAGTCAAGAGCTTAGCCAGCAATTCTATATCCATAAGGGAAAGAACATCACGATGAAGGAAGCCTATAACCTGCTCAGTGGCCGTTCGGTCTATAAAGAGTTAACCAACCAAAACGGTGAGGACTATAAAGCTTGGCTGCAATTGGATTTTAGGCAGACAGACTCGTTTGGGAATTACAAAATGAATCAATATCACGACAACTACGGATTTGATCTATCCAAAGAATTGGATGGGATCGGTATCGAATCATTCAAGGACCAGCAATACCGAGATGAATTTCTTGATTCACTGAAAAAGGGAAACCTACAATCTGCGAGCATGCTGCGAGGTGAAGAGACGATCAAGATCTTTGTAGAGGCAAATCCGCAATACAAAACCATAAATATCTATGATACCAATAATAAGAAAATTAGCCAATCCATACCTCAACATCAACGAAAGGAACAAGCACAAGAAGAAAAAAAGTCTGCGAAGGTGAAAAGGGGAACAGCAGCTGATGGAGAATCTGCAGAAAAGCCATCCAAGCGAAAAGTAAAACAATCCTTAGGATAATGCCATGCATTCAGGAAATGGATTGGAGCTGATCAGCAAGTTTATGAACGGAATTGTAAGCGACGGTCGCATCGGTTCGACCCATATTGCGATATATACTGCCATTTGGATATATTGGCTGGAATGTGATCGGCCAGCCTATATCCAGGCCTATTGTCGACAGATCATGCCTATGGCTAAGATCCGGGCATCAAGTACCTATTACGGGTGTTTATCTGATTTGAATGATTTTGGTTACTTGCATTATGAGCCCTCATACAACCGAAATAAACCGAGTCGTATAAGTCTATATAGAATGGAGACGGGATTTTGAACTAACGGGAAATTAGAAAATGGTGCTGCCTTGTCGATTATGGAAAGGCAGCATTTTTTATGAAGAGATAGATGATGAATGAACAAGGGAAAGGAACACCAATGAAAATGAACCGGAAGGTTCAGTCTGCTGAGGCTTTGGATGTAGAACGCCAAAAGACCATTAAACTATTGGCAGAAATCATCCTTCAGAACGTGCTGAGAAGATACCTAAAAACTGATTTTGGAGTATGGGGATATAAAAGACCGTCACGAAGAAAATAAATGTTAAATAATTTTGCTTAAATCGGATTTATTCCGATTTTTATTTAAATATTTAACATGAAAGTCGAAGATGCCTTATTGAATTACCATGAACAGGTGCTTACACGCCAAATTCTACTGAGTTTGCTGAATGATTATCAACGTCCCAATGACAAGATCAGCGAAATGATTAAACAGGGTAAATTGATTCCATTGAAGAATGGACTGTATATTCCTGGCCAGAACTTGCGCATAGATCCACCTAGTCATAAATTAGTTGCCAACCATCTTTGGGGGCCAAGTTATGTATCTTTGGATTCTGCACTTTCGTATTGGGGAATGATTCCAGAAAAGGTTTTTGAGGTATTGTCCTGTACCACTAAATTGGCCAAGTATTATCAAACGCCTATCGGCCGTTTTCGGTATTACCATGTTGAAGAAAGCTACTATTCATTGGGAATTAAAAGTGTCGAGTTAACAGAAAGACAAAACGTTTTGATAGCGAGCCCTGAAAAAGCACTCTTTGACCGGATCATCCTCACTTCGGGTATTTTATTGAGAAGTAAATTGCAAACTGAATCATTTTTATTTGAAGATCTACGAATGGATGCAGATCAACTGTCCATGTTGGATGTCCAAATGATGGAGGAATGGTTGAAGTTTTCACCTAAAAAGAAAAGCCTTGAATGGTTAATTAGGGTCATTAAAAACAATTGATTATGATGATAAAAGAATGGCTGGCTTCCTATGAACCAAAGAATCAAGAACAGGCATTCTCTGCCCTTCGCGAGATTATGCAAGAAGTAGCCTTGGCTGGTCTTCAACGATCTGGATTTTTTGAGAAAGCGGCATTTTATGGAGGTACTGCCTTGCGTATATTTTATGGACTGGACCGATTTTCAGAAGACTTGGATTTTTCATTGCTATCGAGTGATCCTGAGTTTTCGTTAGAACCTCATTTTAAAGGACTGGTGGAGGAGTTTGCTAATGTTGGGTTGCAAGTTAGTATTAAGGAAAAGAAAAAGACTAAAGAAACTTCGATCGATTCAGCCTTCTTAAAACCGGAAACAGTCTGGAGAGAACTAATCCTAGAAGGAATGGTGCTAGAAGCGGGCTTGGGTGCAATGGTTGGTCTCAAGATCAAATTGGAGGTGGATAAACAACCACCACTGCGTTTTGAAACCGAGGAGAAGCTTCTGCTCAAACCTTATTCTTTTTATGTCAAATGCTTTACCAAATCCAATCTATTTGCAGGAAAAATGCATGCATTACTATTTCGTAAATGGCAAAATAGGGTCAAGGGTAGGGATTGGTATGACTTAGAGTGGTACATCAGAAAAGGAGTTCCATTGAATCTGGATCATTTCCTAGCCAGAGCGCAAGATACAGGAGAATGGACGAATTCAACCATACAGAAAGAAGAAATATTGGATCTTTTGAAGAATCGTATCGACTCTGTATCCTTGGAGGCGGTGAAGGAGGATATTGTCAAGTTTATTCCAGATAACCAAAAACTTGATATCTGGTCAAAAAAGTATTTTTTGGAACTCATCGAACAACTTAAGTTTGAATGAGCTCAATACCCGATAAAAAATGTCAATAATAGCATATAGAATCGGAATTTTTCCGATTTAATGTTGTTTATTTAACAAATCCATTCTGTTAAAATTATGAAAAAAGGGATTCGATATTTAAGGTTCAGTAACTATGACCAAAGCCGTCACAGCATCGAACGACAAGATTTTATTACCTCGCAATGGACAACTAGCGCGGATGTTGAAATAATCGATACTTTCAGGGACGAAGGTTATAGTGCCAAAACATTCGATCGACCGGATGTAAAAGCTTTATTTTCATTTATCAAAAAGAACCATCGGGAAATTGATTACCTGATTGTTTCTGAACTGACACGCTTTAGCCGGATTACGGGAGATGCGATCAACATGGTCATGAAAATCCAAAAGGAATACGCAATAAAAATCGTAAGTGCAGGTCGGGGAATGGTATACGATGTTACCGATCACAGTTCTTACTTTATGATGGGACTGGAATTTCTTTTGGGTGATTCGGAAAACATCAAGCGGCAGAACGATATCAACTGGGGTATATATTCCGCCAAGGCTATCAAAGGGAAATATATTCATGGTGGTGCTGCGCCTTACGGTTATGTAAAGGTGAGAAGCGAACGCGAAATGAAGTTGGTAATCGATGAGGAGGAAGCGCAAATAATCCGGAACATCTATGATCTATTTTTAAAGGATGTCCCCATCTATAAGATTCAGGAAATTGCCATATCCCAAGGGTTCCCGCATACAGGCAATTCTAGCATCCATCGTATTTTAAAGAATCCACTGTACAGTGGATTCCAAAAAGTAAAAGCATGGAAAAACAATCCTGGTGGTATGTTTCCGGTAAAAAATGCAGAACCTATTATCGATCAATATTCTTGGAACCGAGCTCAAGAGAAGTTCCGGAAAGAAGAACGGACAGTTGTTACTTTGCATGAGGATATCCCACTTCGAGGATTGTTACAGTGTCACTGTGGACGTTATATGACTGGTGCCGCCTCCCGTGGAAAGACAGGACAATATTATTACTATTACCGCTGCAGGCTAACCTCGAAGCATAACAATATCAGTGCAATAAAGGCGCATGAAAAACTCCTCGATATCCTGAAGTTAATAAGTCTCCCTGAGGATCTCATTCAAGATGTTCGAACGCTGGCCACAGAGCTCTTGAACCATCAAGTTAAAGTAGAAAAACAGCGCAAAGAAAATAGAAACAAGGAACTTGCCGCAGCCGAAAAATCCTTGCGGTCGGTCGAGGAGAAATGGATCAACAATAGTATTAATCAGGAGACCTATTCCAGATGGCATAGCGATCTAACACAAAAAATACAATCGCTAAAACTAAATGATTTTGATCTTGGAAAAGATAAAGAAAGGCTGAAAAAGATCTTGAATTCGGAGTTGAATAAGCTCTCGGATCTATCGAAGCTCTATGAATCATCAAATGTCATAGATAAGCGTACGCTACTTTCAAGGGTGTTCAATTTGGGGCTCATCATCGATAATGGGAGCTATCGAACTCTCAAAATCAATCCTTTGTTCAATCGTAATGTTCAGAAAATGAGTGAATTAGGGTTGTTAAAAGTTGCAAAAAAAGGGATTGAAATGTCTTCAATCCCCTCGGGTGGAGCCGGAGGGATTCGAACCCTCGTCCAAACATAGTATGATTTACGCTTTCTACATGCTTAGCTTCTCTTTGATTGTCGGGAGAGGGAAGGTGAGTCGCTTACCTATACCGTACTCCGTAGTTGTTGTTTCTCGTCCTTACTTAGCAACGTCGCAAGGACCAGTCCTACGATTCGGTGCCTCGGATGTCAAGCGGTAGAACAAAGCTTGACGAGACAAAAGCTAAATCTTAATTCTAAATTAAGCAGCTAAGGCGTAGTTTTCTTCGCCATTTGAAAAGTTGAAAGTTCAGATTAAAGTGCTAGACTAACAATGCACTGCATGCTTACATAACCATCGCTATCCTGTCAATTCCGGTCGACCCCGTTATGTATGGGCAACAAATGTAATCAATTTATATGACTTCAAAAACCCAATTAAGTTTAATTGGATAGGATTTTATAAACATATTTGCTATATTACTGTTTTAAAAGATGATAAGTTAAAATATTGTCCTGATTGAATTAATATTCGTCCACTTTATGAATATTGTTTCTAACATCAACGCTTTTTTAGCAGCAATATAGAAACTCAATTCAACTCAAATTACACAAAACTGAAAGCAAAATAAGCTTCAAAGAATTAATGACTAGGTTTTGATCATCAAGACCTGTAAGAAACAAAATACTGAACTATACAAAAACTATAAACAATGGCTGAGGAAAACAACGCGAAAACAACAGCTACGGAAACTGCAGAAAACAACAGTCCCGTTAAACCTGTAAGAGCAAATACTAGAAAAGCTCCTGCAAAGACAACTCCAGCAAATAAACCAGCTGCGAAAACTCCAACCCCGAAACCTAACCCGAGTTCTGGAAATTCAGGTGGCGAAGGTGCAGGAACCCGTGCTCGTAAAACTTCTATTCCAAATGTTAAAGTTAGTCCTGTGATTGCTGATACTTCTGCAAAAACGGCCAGCAAGAAAACAGCAACAGCTAAAGCTACCCCTGCAAAACCTGCTGCAGCAAAACCTGCTGCGAAAACTTCAACTCCAGCTGCAAAATCAGCAAGCCCTGCTAAACCAGCAGCTGCAAGCCCTGCTAAACCAGCGGCTGCAAGTACTGCAAAAGCTCCGGTAGCGAAATCTACTGCTGCAAAGGTAGAACCTAAGGCAGCCGTTCCTACAAAAGCTGAAGAGGTGAAAATTGAAAAAGAAGCTTCTTACAAAGAGGGAGTTCCTAACAATAAAACCGTAAAGGAAAATCCGGAGAAAAAAGCAAAGGATAAAAAAGCTGACAAGAAACCTGTAAAAGCTGCGAAAGCAAAAGATGATAAGAAAGCTAAAGACATCAAAAAGAAGAAAGAGGAAGCTAAGTTAAAAGAGGAGAAGCCAAAGGCGAAAAAAGCTCCTAAGAAAAAAGCGAAAAAGGATTCTGTTAAGGCAAAAGATGAAAAATCTTCTAAAAAAGCGAAAAAGAACGAGGGTAAAACCCTAAAGAAACTTAAAACTGCTTTCGCTGAAATTTACCATAAGATCGTTGGTGACGATAAAGGTAAAAAGAAGAAGAAAAAGAAATAATTGAGGAATCAATCGAAATTGAAAAGGGATGTCCACTCGGATATCCCTTTTTCTGTTTCATTATTTTTTGCGGATGCTCACGGCATTCTTATGGGCATGTAAGCCTTCCAGTTCCGCCAATATTTCAACGGTAGAACCGATATGTTGTAAGCCTTCCTCTGAAATATGTTGGAAAGTAATCTTCTTGACAAAGGAATCTACAGATACACCTGAATACGATCTGGCAAAACCTGAGGTCGGTAGGGTGTGGTTCGTTCCAGATGCATAATCGCCAGCACTCTCAGGGGTTAAGTGGCCCAAGAATACCGATCCTGCATTCAATACTTTATTGATCAAGTCTTTCCACTCATTGGTCTCCAAGATCAAGTGCTCCGGAGCGTACAGGTTCGAGAATTCCATGGCTTCTTGAAGCGTATCTCCAATGACCATGTAAGAATTTTGCATCGCTTTCTCCGCCAATTCTTTTCTCGGAAGAACTTCCAATTGTTTCTTCAGTTCTTCCTGCACGGCATCGGTTATTGTTTTCGAGGTTGCCACTAATATCGCTTGGCTGTCGATCCCATGTTCAGCCTGCGCCAATAAATCAGCCGCTACAAAGGCCGGATTGCAACTTTCGTCCGCAATGACCAATACTTCCGAAGGTCCGGCAGGCATGTCTATACTGACATCCGTCAAGCCTTGAATCAGACTTTTTGCCTTGGTCACAAATTGGTTCCCTGGTCCAAAGATCTTGTTGACCTTAGGGATGGTTTCCGTACCATACGCCATCGCAGCCACGGCCTGTGCTCCACCAACCAAGTAAATCTTATTGATCTGCAACAGTTTCAAACAATAGGCTACGAATCCATTGATCTTGCCATTGTTCTGCGGAGGTGAACAGACCACAATCTCCTTGCATCCCGCTATCCTTGCCGGTACACCGAGCATTAACAATGTGCTTGGCAAAACGGCCGATCCACCGGGAATGTACAGACCTACCTTTTCGATGGGTCTTACTTCACGCCAGCATTTCACACCGGGCATGGTTTCAACCGTACGCTCGCGTTTCAGCTGGGTCTGATGAAATTTATGGATATTCTGGAAGGCGATTTCCAGAGCGCGCATCTGGTCACGGGAGATGGTCGATGCCAAGGCATCGATATCATCCTGTCCTAAATATAGCTGCTCAAGATCTACCTTATCAAATTTCTTTGCATATGATTTCAAGGCCTGATCGCCATGCTCCTTAACTTCCTCCATGATATTGAGGACCGTATCTTGGATCGCATGGTTCGGATCGGTGTTCCTATTCACCAATTCCTGGATCTGCTCCTTGCTTAAGTCTTTATATAGATAAGTTTCTAGCATGTTACATAATGATTTTTTCGATCGGCATCACGACAATACCTTGTGCGCCTGCCGCTTTTAGTTTATTGATTTTCTCCCAAAAATCATCCTCAGAAATTACGGTATGTACAGCTACCCAGCCTTCTTCAGCCAATGGAACCACCGTTGGGCTCTTTACCCCATGCAAGAGTTCGGTAATTTGCGACAGGTTCTTTTTCTCCACGTTCAATACCACATACTTCGTTTCCTTTGCACGCAACACCGACTGGATTCTTTGCAAAAGTTCACAGATAATCGGGTTTTCTTCCAAACCATCTCTACCGATCAATATCGCTTCAGAATTTCTAACATCCACAAAAGGTTTCAACCCATTGCTTTTTAAAGTTCCACCAGTCGATACAATATCACAGATAGCATCACTAAGCCCAAGTCCCGGAGCAATCTCAACCGATCCAGAGATCATTTGGATATCTGCATTGATCTTATATTCGTCCAAAAATTGCTGTAAGATATTAGGATAGGAGGTTGCGATGGATTTGCCGTTCAGGTCTTCTAGGCGGTCTATGGTTGAGTCTTTTGGAATGGCTAATTTTAAGGTGCATTTCCCAAAACCTAATCGCTGTAGATACTGAACATTGGACAGGGTTTCCTCAATTACATTTTCTCCAACGAGACCGAGGTCTGCAATACCCTGTTCAACATAACCGGGGATATCATCATCTCTTAAGAATAATATTTCTAGGGGAAAGTTGGATACCGTTGTAATTAATGAGCTTTTATAGTTTTCGAAGTCCAATCCGCAATTTTTAAGCAATTGAACTGATTTTTCGTTTAATCTACCTGATTTTTGGATAGCAATTTTGAGATTTTTCAAAATGTAGAGTTTATGTTGAGTGAAAAAATTATTAACAATAAAGAATCTGGGGGTAACTTGCGCTCCACGTAGAAGCCAATACTAATATCTATCGCCACAATGGCGATGATGCATTACGTATTGATGTGTACAAGCGTTCTTCATTTTAATAATGCAACAAAAGTAATGGATATCACCTTTCTATGCAAGGAAATTATTAAAAAAGAATGCAATTGGGTTTTCGGTCTTAGGCTAGCGTTGTGGGGTTCTAATATTTTAAAGCATGGACCAACTAAACCAACCTGTGAATATAATCTGGACGAGTAAAAATAACTTCGCTAAGAAACCAGGTGTTCGGGCAAAATAGATGATGGAGAAAATGCTAAGGACAATCGCTGAAAAGATAAGTAGGGTATGGTCGATTTTCCATAGGTTCCCAAATCGCTGTTGGGCCTCTTCAAAACCATTGGAGTTTTCAATTAAATATATCCATGTGCTAATATAGAGCACATTCAGCAATAAAGAAAAATAAGCTGCAACGATCTTAATGATATTCCATGTTCTAGCACTCATGATCAAATTTTAGATACTTAAATTTAACCATAAATTAATGAATAACCAATCAATCCTCTCCATTTAGCCCTTGGCTGCTTGCCTAATTAACAAAAAAGCGGACACTAGGCCCGCTTTTCTTAGTCAGCTGATAGAACTCCCGCACATTACATCCTCAATTTTCTATCACTGAACCTATTCACATTATTTAAACTATTTCAAAAAAAACTAACCCTCACTATATCCATAAGGTCTCCTAAAAATCAAACTTCACTCTTGCACGTATTCCCCATTCTGGAGCATCTGGATGATCCAAATAGTTTAATCTCTTTACCACATCTACACGTAATACCTTAAATATATTCGCTACACCGGCACTTGCCTCCATGTAGGGTTTATTCCCAAAAGTAAAGGACATCTGCTCGCCTGATCCATTGGTCTGCCAATCATAAACCTGATTGTTCAAACTCGGATTGTTGCTGTCACGCAATCCACCATAAACGCCTTTGAAACTAAATACCTCTCTCAACTTCAGTTTTTTCAACAATGGAACCTTGTTGAAAATAAAGCCATTCATATAGTACTGTACATTCCAGGAAGCATGATGATCGGAAATGAATTCCATAAAGTTCATCAAGTTATAGGATTGCAATTGATATGCGTAAGTCTGGTTTGCACGATGGATGTTCAATACTGGGAAGGGAAGGTTATTCCCAGCAATGTAAGTTCCATCTACGTTGATATCAGCATAGCCCAATTGGGATAGGTAGAATCTTTTGAAAATACCTGCAGAGAAGTTATGGTAATTGTATTCTCCTCCGAATACTCCTTTTACGCCAGCTGTATAATTGAAGGTCATGATCGGGTATTTATTGAAAATTGGAGTCCTATAAAGTTTACCTTGGTAGAACTCTTCTTTTGGAGCATATCGAAAACCAACATTAAATTCGGTGCTCTGTAAGTTGTTCACAATCTTATGTGAACCATCTGCCATCGGTAGGGTATAGGAAAGGACACCTGCAGGCGTTTGTTTCCAAGTTCCCAGACCAGCATTCATCGAGAAGTTATTGCTGAACTCTACCTTATAGTCTAAACGGTAAACCTCATTGTACAGATAACTCTTGTTCTCACCTCGTTTAAAGGATAGCAATACGTTGTCCTCTTGAACGAATTCCAGATTCTGTCCAGGGATCTTTGTATCGTATGAAGCCGAAACCCTTAAATAATGCTGTGGAAATTTATAGATCGACTTATTGTTCAAAGAATAAGTACCTGAAAGGAAGTATTTCCATTTTTGGTCCTCAAATCCATATGCACCATAACCTTCAGCATAGAAACGCTTGCTCAATTGCTCTGTGGTACGGCCACCAACACGTAAACGGAATCCTTCCACTGGGTTGTAGGAATAAAAGGTATTCACAGGGCCAATTTCAACTGGACCCGCTTGTTTATATCCTGACAGTACCAATGCAGAGATATCCATGAACGTACGGAAAGAAGGCATGCTCTGCAAGGAATCAATGTTCGTATAGATCGAACGCTCCGATTTCGATAGCGGCTCTGGCCTTAAGGTTGCCCAATAGCTTTCCGATTTTGTTTCCGCCACTTCTTTCTTCTCCTCTGGGATGACCACATATTTATCCGGTACCGCATAAATGCTGTCTGGACGCACATTGCCATTCACATAATCATTGATCAATACAACGCGTTTTCCTTTGATCCCTTTACCTTTATTGGTAATGGAGAAATCTATCCCTAAACTTGATTTTGTCAAGTAGTACTTGTTGTCATTGGTCTTGTTGAAGCCAAGTTCAATATTCAGGTCCCTAACGAAGTTCAGGTTGATCTCGTCGCTTACGGTCATTTCAGCACCTTTAACCGCATAATTCCCATCCAAGGTTACATATAGCTTACCTTTAAACAAAAGGTCGTTTTTATTTCTAGGGAAGAAGCTTAACTCTACCAAAGATTCATTTTCGTTCTTTATCGTATCCGTAATATAAAAACGGTAGAAGGTAGGAGCCGAATTGGCGATTGGACTCAAGAATTGATTGGTCAAGATGGTAATATTGTTATCATAGATCTCCACCTCATCATAAAGACGGTTGAAATATTTACTTAGACCATCATTGTCAATAAATTTAGGGTCAAATTCAGCCTTACGGTCCGCAATGATATATTGCTTTTTGGCATTAGGATCTTTTCTGAAGTAAACTTTAGAAAATTTCTCCTCCATATAGGCCGGCAATACATAGTTTGATGCTGCTTGTGAAGTGTCGTCCTTTTCGAACAGGAACTGATATTTTTTGAATACCTTTTTGTTCTTGAACTTTTCATCCAGATTGCTCAATCCCAAACTGATCTTTTCGTATTGGTCGTATTCAGCATATGCCTGACCGGTCAGACGGTTTTGGTCGCGATGTTGAACCACCTTTCGAATCAGTTCTACAGCAGGATTGTTTTTGTTGGAGTATTTACCTCTTTTAGGTGCCCTTACTACGATTTCCTCAATAGAGTTGGCAGGGAACAGCATCACACGTATGGTTTGTTCTTTCTCATCAGCAACAGGATATTCCTCTGGGTCAAAACCCACAGAACTGATCTTGATTTTTTTATACTCTGCTGGAATGGTCAGCGTATACTCTCCATTTTCATTGGAGCTTGTCCCAATATCCTTATTGGCACCCATTACTTTAATGGAAGCATAAGGTATGGCCTCATAGTTGTCTGCGTTCATTACCTTCCCCTTGATGGTAATAAAACTCTGTGCGGACAGGCCTTGGAACGAAAAAATCATTCCGATTAGTATGGTCAAGTAAAATAATCTCGTTTTCATGCTATGACTTTTTGACTTTTTACTCTCTGTGTTCAAAAAGTATTGCAAATAAAGATAATATTGATGATTTATTAAATAGGCTTATTGACGATTTGACTTTTTCATGATAATTAGTCAGTAATTTTTGGTTGTTTTGACAAATTGTTTACAGGAAGATTTTAAAGCGATTTAAATCTGTGGGAATTCGATTTGGAATTGTAACACCCGAGGGTTTTTTTCGGACCTGGCTTTGACCTTATTCGAGACACATTCGGAAAATTCGGAATGTGTCTCGAATAAAACTAAGTTCGAAATCGGAGAAAGTGGATGTATTTTAATGAGAGAATTTGAAGGAGCAGGGTAAAGGCAAGATTTGAAATGTCAAATGTAATCCTTGACTTAGGTGATGGAACGAATTTAATAAAAAAAGCGGATGCCTTGGCGTCCGCTTTTCGTAAAATTTTATTGTTGATATCTAATCGTAGAATTCTTGATCAAAGCTCTTTCCTTTGTTTTTGTCAGTGTTTGTGCTCTCCGAAGAAGAACTTCCTTTTTCAGGGTTTTCCTTTGGCTTTTTGGTCTTCTTTTGCCCAAATTCAGCGACTTCCACAATCCTTGGGATACTACTTTTTGGTGCCATATGGCGTAGTTTACGGATTTTACGTCTGCGTTTGTAGTTTTTAATGATTGAGCTGTCCCGGTAAAGGTTCCAGTTCATCAATAACACACTGAACAAGACTACTGCAAGGCCTATGATCTGCATTCTGCTCACCACATGGTCCGTAAAGAAATGGACCAATATCAGCGCTACTATCGGGTTCACATAAGCGTAGGTGCTGACTTCGGTAGCTGGGCGATATTGCAAAAGGAAAATATAACAGCTGAAGGCCAAAATGGATCCCAACAAAGCTAGGTAAACCATGGCTCCCCAGTATTCCAATGGAACGGAATTAAATTCAAAATTTTTATATTCTCCGTTCAAAAGTGCAACCGTCGTAAAGGCTATACCAGCAACAACCATCTGCCATGCTGTTTTGACCATCACATTGAGGTCTTCCTCAGGTTCTTTTACAGCATTCGGTTCAGCACTCTTTTTGTTCTCTGATTTCTTGTTGTATTTGGAAATTAGTGAACCTACCGTCCATCCAATGGTTCCTACAGTCATGACGATCATGGCAGTAAGTTTTTTGTCATTGTCCCCGTCATTTGCGGAAGCTCCAAAGATTTGCTCTGCAAACAACATGACTACACCTAGGAATCCAAGGATCAAGCCCAATAAGGTGGGGATGCTAGAAAAGTTTTCTTTCCATTTAGGTTTATCCAAAATAATAAACCAGATGGCCGTAGCAGCAGAAAGAATGGATACGATGGCACTGGAAATGTATTGTTCCGACCAGATGATGGCCGCCATATCGACAAACAGTAAAAGGAAACCGACTAATGCAGCATCTTTTACGGCACTCTTAATGTAAATCTTATACCCCTTAACCCAACAGTAAAACATCAGCAGGGAACCGGCAATGATGAACCTGATCGAGCCCAATACAAAAGGAGGGAAAGCGTGCAAGGCTTTCTCAATAAAGAAAAAGGTAGATCCCCAAACGATGTACACCACCAAGTAGGCAAAGATGATGATGCTGCCTGATGGATTTGATGATTTTACCATGGTATTATTTAGTCCTTTGCAGGAATTACTAATTTATTGTCTTCTTTTACGGTCTCCAGAACTATTGTAGTTCTTGTGGATATGATGCCTTCTATCTTGCTGAGGGTATTGCGCATAAGGTCAACGAGCCCCGCAGAATCATTGGTTCTTACTTTGATTAAGTAACCATCCTCACCAGCAATATCATGTACCTCCAATACTTCCGGTATTTCGGCCAAAAGTAAGCCTACTTTTTGTACGCCGATGATATCCTGAGTCTTGATGAATATAAAGGAAAGCATTTTTTGGTCCAGGGCAACAGGGTTGATCCTGGCATTATATTGTAGGATAACTTCTTTCTGCTCCAGTTTTTTTACCCTTTCTAAGATCGCTGAAGGGGCCATGCCGAGTTCACGGGCAATATCGGCATTGTTCGTGCGGGCATTGTCCTGCATGATCCGGATAATCTGAAGATCAATTTGATCCAAGGAAATTTCTAGTTTCGCCATAATGCCGCAAATATCGGTAAAGCCGAATTAAATTCAAAGAAATAAGCTAAAAAAAGAATTTTATTCAGTTAATTATGACTTTAATAAGATGGGATGGATTTTTTGAGGTTAAATTTTGGCGTTTATGCACAAATTATTGTTGCTGAGGCTTATACGAATATAGTCAAATTAGACTATATATGGAAATATATGTTTATGACTTATAATTAATGAAACAATGCGTAGTTTTGTTATTCAATCTATCTTATCGTGTCAGTAGAGTTAAAATTAGCAGCCTTAGCTGAATCCCTAAAGGGGGATTTCTTTTATGATGAAAATATAGCATCCCATCAGACGATGCGTTTAGCCTATTCTACAGATGCCTCGGTGTATCAGGAATTACCATTGGCAGTCTGTATTCCCCAACAAATAGAAGATTTGAAGACCTTGATCCGGTTTGCAAATGAAAATCACGTTACCTTGATTCCAAGAACGGCTGGAACCTCCTTGGCTGGTCAGGTAGTAGGGTCAGGTATTGTTATCGATATTTCTAGATTTTTCAATCAGATATTGGAAGTCAATCAAGAAGAGCAGTGGGCAAGGGTTCAACCCGGTGTAATCCGTGATGACCTGAATGCCTATTTGAAACCATTTGGATTGATGTTCGGTCCTGAAACCTCCACAGCCAGCAGGGCTATGATCGGAGGGATGATCGGAAATAACTCATCTGGATTGCATTCAATCGTTTGGGGAGATACACGTCATAACCTATTGGAAGCTAATGTGCTATTGGACGATGAGTCTGAAGTACTGTTTAAGGAACTGAATGAAGCTGCCTATTTTGAAAAGCTTTCGTTAAGATCCCGTGAAGGTGGTATTTACAGGAACCTGAACGACCTATTGACCAACAAAGAAAACCAAGAAGCTATACATGCCGGTTATCCGAAATCGGAGATAACCCGTAGGAATACTGGCTATGCACTTGATATGCTGTCGGATAACAGTCAGCCTTTCAATCTATGTCGACTATTGGCCGGATCGGAAGGGACGATCGGCATCATCACCGAGGCTAAAATTAAGCTGATGCCTTTGCCGGCAAAAGAAATTGGCCTTTTATGCGTTCATTTCAATGATATGGTGGAATGTATGCGAGGAAATGTGATTGCCTTGAACAATAAGCCAGAAGCATCTGAATTGGTAGATAAGTATATTTTAGATTTTACCGTTGGACATCCAACATATCAATACAACCGATTTTTTATTGAAGGAGATCCTGAGGCTTTATTGATCGTTGAATTTAGGGGCAATAGTCAGGAAGAGATAGCCATAAAGGCGGAACGCTTGGTCGCTGAGCTAAAAGCAGCCGGTTTGGGCTATGCTTATCCATGGATCACAGGGGTTGAAAAGACTAATTTGGTTTGGGACGTACGTAAGGCTGGTTTGGGATTGATCCGTAACCTACCTGGCGATTCTCAACCCGTGAACCTGATTGAGGACTGTGCAGTTTCCCCAGAGGACCTGCCGGGCTATGTATCCGATATACAAAGACTTTTAAAAGAGGAACAGGTGCATGCTTCGTATTATGCACATGCTGGAGCAGGTGAACTGCATATTGAACCTTTCATCAATCTAAAAACGGCCGAAGGGAAAAAGCAATTCCGTCGTATTTTGGAAAAAACAACGGATTTGGTATTGAAGTATAATGGTTCATTGAGTGGTGAACATGGTGATGGAAGATTAAGAGGTGAATTTATTGGAAAAGTTCTAGGTGATAAGGTCTATCAGCTTCTGTTACAGGTTAAAAACATATTTGACCCCAACAATGTGTTTAATGCTAAAAAGATTGTTGATACCCCTCCAATGGATACCCATCTGCGTTATGATCAGGTGACTGATGCCAAGCAGATCAAGACCTATTTTGATTTTACCAAAAACGAAAGCATCCTACGTTTGGCCGAAAAATGCTCAGGCTCCGGAGACTGCAGGAAAACAGAAATAACTGGTGGAACGATGTGCCCGTCTTTTATGGCAACTAGGGATGAGAAAGATACCACCCGTGCTAGGGCCAATATGTTGCGTCAATTCCTGACCAACTCCACACAGAGCAATCGATTCAATCATGAGGAGATCAAAGAGGTGATGGACCTTTGTCTGAGCTGTAAAGGCTGTAAAACGGAATGCCCATCCAGTGTCGATATCGCAAAGATGAAGGCCGAGTTCCTACAGCATTATTATGATGAGAATGGAAGTCCTTTTAGGGCGAAGCTGATTGCCAATTTTACTGAATCCCAAAAACTGGGGTCTATGGTTGCTCCAATCTATAATTTCTTTGCAACAAATAGTTTTACTTCAAGCATCATCAAGTCTGTGGTTGGTTTTGCGCCTGGAAGATCCTTGCCAAAAGTGCATGGAACCACCTTCAGCCAATGGGCCTCAAAACAACCCAATACCACAAGTACACGTAAGGTTTTCCTGTTCAGTGATGAGTTTACCAATTACAACGATACGGAAGTTGGGATAACCGCCTATAAGTTATTAACTGCTCTGGGATATGAAGTTATCGTTCCTAAGTTAAAGGAAAGTGGTAGGACCTATCTGTCGAAGGGATTTGTCAAGAAAGCAAAAGAACTTGCCAATCAGAACGTGGATTTAGCTTCACAGGAAGTGAGTTCAGAAAGTCCTCTGTTAGGGATTGAGCCTTCTGCTATCATAACCTTTAGAGATGAATATCCAGATTTAGTTGACGAAACTAAACGTGAGAAAGCGAATACCTTGGCAAAGAATGCCTTGATGATCGATGAGTTCTTGGTTCGTGAAATGAAAGCAGGCCGGATACATCCGGAGCAATTCACGGCAGAGCCTCAAAAGATCAAGCTGCATGGTCACTGTTATCAGAAAGCCTTCAAATTGGTGGATGCTACCAAGGAATTTTTATCCTTCCCTTCCAATTATGAGGTGGAAGTGATACCTTCAGGATGTTGTGGTATGGCAGGTTCGTTTGGCTACGAAAAGGAACATTTTGATGTCTCGCAGAAGGTTGCTGAACTGGTCTTATTTCCTACCTTGCGTAAAACAGGTCAGGAATACCTTATTGCAGCCGCAGGTACAAGCTGTAGGCATCAGATCAAGGATGGACTGCAGCGCAAATCCTTTCACCCTGTGGAGATTATGTATGATGCTTTGATCAAGAAATAATAAACAAAAGCGATATTTTATTGTATTAAAAGTAAACATATTAGATTATGAAAAAGATAACAACTATAGCTTTGCTGGTTTCTACAGCGGTTTGGATGGGTTCATGTGGTAATTCCAACAAAACCGAAGGTGGTTCAGGTGATTCCACAAGTACAACGGCTTCTACTGCTTTGAAACCGATGACCAATACCACTGATGGCAGTCTGTTGCACCTATATTTTGATTTAACAAATCCGAACCCAACGGACTCTTCCATCGTTTATGAAGCTAAAGCAGAATATAATAATGAGCCTGTAGGGTTTACGGTTGAAGTATTAAAGACCATTGATGCCGGTATTGATGCACAAGGTCAACCAGATGAGGAATTGGGATTCAAGAAAGGGTCTGTAAGGATTACCTCAAATGGTGCAGCTTCTGATAATTTCGTGAAATCATTAGGTACATTGTTCAATTTACCTACCGGTGGCAAAATGACCACTACAACCTTGGAACCTATGGTTTTTTCATCTAACAAGGATAAAGTAGACCTTTCTAAACCTGGGACCTACAGTTTTAAATATTTCTTTGATAACGGTTCAGGTAAAGAGGCTGAGATTTTTGGCTATGTTGATACTTACAAACAATCCTTCGAACTTGGAGAAAAAGATTCGACCAATCGTGCAGCATTAATTTCTGCATTTGAAGGTAAATAAAATTTATTTAGTGTATTTTAGAGGACCAGTTCAAAGCTGGTCCTTTTTTATGCAATTACACTACGTACGATTAATATTTTGCCTGTTTATCATAGTCATTAGCGGTAATCACTGTCTTGCTCAAGAAGTCCTTCATGGCCAACGTGTTGTTCAGGGAAAAGTAAGCGATCCGGCATTGGATGAAATTTCAGGCATAATTTCTTCCATCAATAATCCCGGTATGTTTTGGGTGCATAATGATAGTGGCGATGATGCTAGGGTTTATTTAATTGATTCCACTGCAAACCTGATGTGTACTTATCAATTAGATGGGCTGGAAGCAATTGATATTGAGGATATTGCTTGGGTAGAGCTGGACGGAAAGTCCTATGTGGTTTTGGCGGATATCGGTGATAATTTGGCCAAAAGAACCCAAATTTCTCTTTATATCTTTCCTGAACCAGTTTTGAAATCGGGAGTGAAAGTTGATTCTATTTCAAGGTCGTCTATTTCGATCAAGCATTTAAAATATCCAGGAAAAGCCAGGGATGCTGAGGCAATTTTCATAGATCCCTTGGATAAACAATTCTATTTAGTTTCAAAAAGGGAGCTTAGATCCAGTCTGTATTCTGCTGAAATCTTTAAGGAGAATAAAGATACTTATCTCCTCAAACCGAATCTTAGTTTTCCATTTACATTTATTACAGCTGCAGATATTTCTCCAAAAAGGGATGCTGTAGTTATGAAAAATTTAACCAATATATTTTACTGGCCCTTAGCTAATAAAGCTCCATTGGTTGAAGCGCTAAAGAAGCAGCCACTACCTATTCCTTATGAGCCAGAACCTCAAGGGGAGGCTATTTCTTTTGATCGCAAATCAGACGGAATTTTTACAATCAGTGAGCGTCCATTCGGACTAGACTCGTATCTTTATTATTATCATATTTCTAAACACTAAATCTCATGAGAATCATTTTATCCTTACTGGCTATCTTCCTAAGTTCCGGGTTAGTTCAGGCAGCAAAGGTGGATACCATTGCAGTACACAGTGCTGCAATGAACAAAGCAATCAAAACAGTCGTTATTCAACCAGAGGGATCAATGAAGAAAGACCTGCCTACCTTATATCTTTTACATGGCTATTCAGGGAATTATGGAGATTGGGTAAACAAGGTTCCAGCCATCAAGGAATTGGCAGATCGCTATGGCATATTGATTGTTTGTCCAGATGGTGGTTTTGGCAGTTGGTATTGGGATTCAGAAATAGATCAAGATTTTAAATATGAAACCTTTGTGGCGAAGGAGTTGGTGAATTATATCGATGGAAAATATCCTGTTATCAAAGATCGCAGCAAACGTGGGATCACAGGATTGAGCATGGGCGGTCATGGCGCTCTATATTTAGCCATTCGTCATCAAGATACCTTTGGAGCGGTAGGAAGTACCGCTGGAGGGGTGGATATCCGTCCTTTTCCTAATAATTGGGATATGGCAAAAAGGATAGGTGCGTATGATCAAAATCCTCAGGTGTGGGAGGGTCATACTGTGATGGAATTGACGCACTTGATTAAGCCGAAGTCTTTAGAAATTTTCATTGATTGCGGGACAGAAGATTTTTTTTATGCAGTAAATGCAAAATTCCATGAAAAATTAACCTACTTAAATATCCCACATCGATATTTAAGCATGCCAGGGGCCCACAATTGGGATTATTGGAGCAAATCAATTCAATATCAATTGATATTTTTTCAGGATTTCTTTTCTAAAGTCTAGGATAATGACTTTTATGGATAAATTATTTGCTAGATTGAATAATATTAATAAATTTGGACTTTATACGAGATTATAAACCTGTAAAAGCCATTTTGTTGTTCAGAATGGCTTTTTTATTTTTGATCATGATTTTTAACCTAAAACGAGTGAAATCGCTATCTCAATGCATGAGCATCAGTCTCATTGCGCTGTTGATTTTTGTTAGTAATTTGACTTTGGCACAGGAAAAATTAACCTTAAGCGGTTATGTTCGTGATGCTAATTCAGGTGAAAGTTTAATTGCAGCAGTAATTCGAGTGAGGGCGCTTAATTTAAGCACTTATTCGAACAATTATGGATTCTACTCGATCAGTTTGCCGGAAGGTAAGCATGAGATTGAAATATCTTATGTTGGATATGCCAGCAAGGATGAACAGGTGGAAGTCAATGTTTCCAAACGCCTTAATTTTGAGTTAGTTTCTAATTCAAGTGTGATTGAGGAAATCGTTGTAACTGGTAAAAAAGAGGATGACCATGTTACTTCTGCGCAAATGGGGAATCTGAAATTCAGCATGGAGGAACTGAAGAATATTCCAGTCCTGTTTGGTGAAAAGGATGTGCTGAAAAGCATTCAATTGCTTCCCGGAGTATCTCCTGGGGGTGAAGGTAGCTCAAATTTCTATGTGCGCGGTGGTGGTGGTGACCAAAACTTAATCCTTTTGGATGAGGCAACCGTTTATAACGCATCTCATTTAATGGGTTTCTTCTCTACTTTTAATTCTGATGCCATCAAGGATGCAAACCTGTTTAAAGGGGGGATTCCCGCTCAATATGGTGGCCGTATTTCTTCGGTAATGGATATCAGTATGCTGGACGGAAACAACAAGAAGTTCAGTGGGGAAGGTGGAATTGGGTTAATTGCATCTAGATTGAAGTTGGAAGGACCGATTGTTAAAGATAAAAGCTCCTTTATGATAAGCGGACGACGAACCTATGCGGATCTGTTCCTGAAGTTTTCGCCCGATGAAAAGGCTAGTCAAAGTAAACTATACTTCTATGACCTGAATGCCAAATTCAACTATAAATTGAATGATCGCAATACCATCTATTTATCAGGTTATTTTGGAAAGGATGATTTAGGGTATTCAGATCTATTTGCCTTTGATTGGGGTAATTCAACCGCCACAGTGCGCTGGAACTCCATCATCAATCCGCAATTGTTTAGCAATACTTCCTTGATCTATAGTGATTTCGCCTATCACGTTAATGTTAACAGTGATGATTCTAAGTTCAGGATTGCTTCCAAGATCAGGAACCTAAACCTGAAACAGGACTTCTCATATTACTCCAATGATAACAGTACCATTCGGTTTGGGGTCAACCTTTTGCGTCAGGAAATCCGTCCTGCCAGCATCAGTGCAGTAGATGAATCATCGGATATCAACAGTATTGATATCGAAAGGAGACAGGGCATTGAGGCCTCTGCATATATATCCCATGATTGGAAACCCATTGAGAAGCTATCCTTGATCTACGGCGTGAGATTCAGTGATTTCATGGTCATGGGGCCGGGTACTTTCTATGAATTTAATGAGGATGGCGACGCAATTTCCGAATCTTACTATGAGTCAGGGATTGCCAAGCATTATTTCAATATTGAACCGAGACTATCTCTTTCCTACGCATTCAATTCCAGCAATAGCATCAAAGCCAGTTTCAATAGGATGTCGCAGAATTTGCACCAATTGACCAATACTACGGCGAGTTTACCGACGGATCAATACATGGTCAGCAGTATGAACGTAAAGCCGCAGATTGCTGATCAGGCGGCATTGGGTTACTTCCGTAATTTTAAGGATAATACCTATGAGTTTTCGGTAGAGGCCTATTACAAATATATGCACAACCAAATTGACTTTAGAAATGGTGCCGACCTGCAGGCTAATAAGCAATTGGAAGGTGAGCTGCTTTATGGTGTCGGTCGTTCTTATGGAACAGAATTTCTTTTAAGGAAGAGAAAAGGGAAATTCAGTGGCTGGTTGGGCTATACACTTTCAAAGAGTGAAAGACAATTTGACGAGATCAATGATGGTACTTGGTTTGATGCTAGGCAAGACCGAACCCACGATATTTCTTTGGTGGGTATCTATCAGTTGACCAAGAAATGGACATTGGGTGCTACCTTCGTTTATTATACCGGAAATGCCATCACTTTCCCAAGTGGCAAGTATCAAATTGACGGAAGGACCATGTTCTACTATGCAGAGCGTAACGGTTACAGGATGCCTGATTATCATCGTTTGGATCTATCGGCAACCTATGAGCCTAAAAAGGAGAACAAGAAATTTCATTCTAGCTGGTCATTTGGTGTGTATAATGCCTACAACCGCAAGAATGCCTATGTAATTGATTTTAGGGAAAATAAAGAAAATGCTAATATCACTGAAGCCTATAAAATAGCCTTGTTTGGTGCTATTCCTTCAGTAACTTGGAACTTTAAATTTTAAGATGATGCAAAAGAGACCGATATATAGTTTGTTCATTTTATCTTTTATACTCTTATTCAGCAGTTGTGAAGAGTTGATCGATGTAGACCTGAATAAGGTCAGTCCCCAGATCGTGATTGTTGGGGATATGAACAATGAGGAGAGTACGCATGAAGTTCTTGTCACCAGAACGGTTGATTTTGATGAACCTAGACCTTTTGAGCCGGTTCTTGATGCTTCTGTTTTTATCCAATTGGGAAACGGCAGGACCTTTAGGTTCAATTCTGTTGGAGAAGGGCGCTATGCAAACTCCAATATGCCTATTTCTGTTGGCGAAACTTACACCTTGACCGTAAGTGTTGATGGCAAGGAATATAAATCAACAACAAAGATGTTGCCTTATATTGAAGTGGAATCGATCGGGGTAAATCAGGAAACCCTTTTTAAGGAGACCTATTTCTTTTTGAACTTTAAGTTTTATGATCCAGAAGGGGAGGAAAACTTTTACCGTTACAGCATTAAAATCAATGATGGTCCGTTTAAGTCAAATTCAGTATTCTCTGATAAATACAATAATGGTAATGAAGTCACCCATCAATTGGGCCGGGAATATGGCAATGAGATCAAGCCTGGGGATCAATTGTTGGTAAGAAGGTATGTAATCAGTAAGGAATCCTATAATTATTGGTCTGAATATATGTCCACTAACCCTGGGAGTGCTTCGCCAGGAAACCCTAGCTCAAATATCAGCAATGGAGCATTGGGGTATTTCAGCGTTAGCAGTGCGAGGGATTATACAGTAGAAATCGATAAGGCCTCAGATGGATAGGGTTTTAAATTGAAAACCTCTTGCCAAGAGGGTATCAATGCTTTTTGGTAGAGCATATTTTACATTATCTATGGCTTTAACATTGTCATGAAAGACAATGATGCTGCCATTTCTCGTAAAGTCAATACAATTCTTATAACATTGATCGGGGCTGATCCGATGATCGTAATCACCCGTTAGAACATCCCACATGATGATTTTATACTCTTTTGATAAGATCTTCATTTGGGATTTCTTGGCTCTGCCGTAGGGTGGTCGGAATAATGATGTTTTTGTCAAGGCATTGCATTTGGCAATATTGTCCAGATATAGTTGGTTATCTGTGTCCCATCCTTTTAAGTGGTTATAGGTGTGGTTTCCTACGGCATGCCCTTCCTCAAGGATCCTTTGAAAGATATCCGGATGCTTTTGGATATTTTCTCCTACGCAAAAAAAGGTCGCCTTGATGTTTTTTTCTTTCAAACAATCCAGTATCCAAGGTGTGATTTCAGGTATTGGACCGTCGTCAAATGTTAAGTAAATATTATTTCTATCTTTTTCTTTTCTCCAAATCGCTTGTGGATACACGTAATTGAGGATAAAAAAAGGGCGGACAAAATGCATGTTGTTTCGATCGGATATTTTTACAAATTTAATCAAAGTTTTAACAATGGATTAGCATAAGTTTTTTGAATATGCGAAAGCTTGCCGAGTACTTTCAACTGTCCCAAAAGGAGCAAAGAGGGATGTTGTTCTTGATCTGTATCTTATTCCTGCTCTTTCTCGCCCATATCTTCCTTCCTATATTCTATCCTAAAAAAGAGATTACCCTACGAATTGAACATTTCCATGTTGCTGAAAAGGCTGAGCCTCAATACGAGGAAAGATCTTATGTAGCAAAAGGACCTGTTGTAAGGAAAAAGCCAAAGACGGAGCTGTTTCAGTTTGATCCGAATACCTTGGATAAAGCAGGTTGGCAAAGGTTGGGTCTGAGCGGCAAACAGGCTCAGGTAATTATCAATTACAGAAATAAGGGTGGGACTTTTTATGAGAAGGAAGACCTACGGAAAATTTACTCGCTGAACGAAGAAAAACTTGAGGAGTTATTGCCCTTTGTGCAGATGCCTGAGTTGAAAAGAAGGGAATACAAGGAGAGAATTCCTACGTATGATAGAAAGGAGTTTGCGAAAAAGGAGAATCGGATTTTAGAGATCAATAGTTCGGATAGTTTGGCGTTTATGGAATTAAGAGGAATCGGCCCAGCTTTCTCTAAGCGAATTGTTCGATTCAGGGAAGCTTTAGGTGGTTATGTCAAACTGGAACAGCTTGCAGAGGTCTATGGCCTACCGGATGAGACCTATCAGAATATTTTACCCTATCTGAGGATTGATACCAGCTTGGTCAAAAGACTTCCGATTAATCAGATCAGCCAAAATGATTTAGGTAAACATCCCTACGTTAAATTCAAAAGAGCGCAGACAATCATCAATTATAGAAAACAGCACGGTGCATTTAAATCCATGGAAGATTTAAGGAATGTTCATTCGTTGGATGAAGAATTTTTCCGTAAAATTGAACTTTATTTGGATTTTAGATTGCATCGATGATTGAAGAACAGCTGAAGGCCTATATACGTGATATTCCTGATTTTCCGCAGCCAGGGATCGTGTTTAAAGATATTACTCCATTATTGCAACAGCCTGAGATAGTAAAACTAGCGGTCCAGGAGTTTGCGAAAAAACTGGAAGGAATTGAGATTGATGTCATTGCCGGAATTGAAAGCAGAGGCTTTTTATTCGGGTTCCTTTTGGCACAAGAGCTCAATAAACCTTTTGTACCCATTCGTAAGCAAGGGAAATTGCCATTCCATACCATTTCTGAATCGTATAAATTGGAGTACGGGCAGGCCACGATAGAAATGCATGAGGATGCCATTCAACAAGGTACCAAGGTATTGATGCACGATGATCTGCTGGCAACCGGCGGGACAGTGGTTGCGGCGAGTAAGTTGGTGGAAAAATTAGGAGGAGTGATCACAGGTTATTCTTTTGTGATCAGTTTGGATTTTCTTCAAAGTGCTGGCAGATTGACCCGGTTCAGTGATAATATCATTTCACTGGTTCATTATGAAGATTAATTAAAACAATCTTGCCCATTATGGGGTTATTGGATTAGACGACGCTTATAAACAAAAAAAGGCTCGAAACAGTATTGTTTCGAGCCTTTATGTTTGGACGATTTAAAACTCGCCTTGGACTTTGTAATAATTTTCTCCCATAACCTTTACATGCTGGTATTTTTCAACCAAATAAAAATTATCTTTTTCATAAACGAGGAATTCAGAAGTCTTATATAAGGTATTTCTTACTTCCTTTTCTACAGAAATCATTTCTGGGTTTCCTTCATTGTCTAATTTAATCCGAACACAGGAAAGATCTAACTCAGGATTAGTGAAACTATATTGGATTAAGGAATCGGTGGAATCTACCTTTACAAAACCAGCATAAGCTGGTTTGTTCAAGTCTATGGCTTGAAAGCTTGAAAGCTCAATTTGCCAATCCTTGATCTTTAGTTTTTTGGTTTCCTCCTGATTGTCCTTTTTTACAGTTTTATTGATTTCTGGGTTTATGGATGCCAAAGAGTCTATTTCCTTTTGGAAAAAGGCAGGGATGTCAAAATACTTTTCTTGACTACTGGGGGCCTTCTTCTCTTGATTGCTGTTGCTACAACTAGAAAAAGCAGCAGTAATGATTACTGCTGCCATGATTTGAATATTTTTTATGTTAATATACAAGGACATCTCCTGTCATTTCGGTAGGAATTGGCAAGTTCAACAGCGCTAATATTGTTGGAGCAACATCACCAAGCTTACCATCCTTAATGTTTTTAAATTGACTGTCAATCAAGATACAAGGAACCAAGTTGGTTGTATGTGCCGTGTTAACAGAGCCATCTTCATTGATCATGAACTCTGAGTTACCGTGGTCTGCCAGAATAATAAAGGAATAACCGTTATTGATTCCAGTTTCAACCACTCGCTTGGTACATGCATCAACTGTTTCCACTGCTCTTACGACTGCTTCAAAAACTCCAGTATGGCCTACCATATCAGGGTTTGCGAAGTTCAGGCAGATGAAGTCTGGACCATTTTCTTCCATATCCTTACAGATAGAGTCGGCAATAATATTGGCACTCATTTCAGGTTGTAAATCATAGGTAGCAACCTTAGGAGAAGGAATCAATAATCTTCTTTCACCTTCAAACTCGTTTTCACGACCGCCCGAGAAAAAGAACGTAACGTGCGGATATTTCTCTGTTTCAGCGATCCTAACTTGTGTTTTATGTTGTAAGGACAAGGTTTCTCCTAAAGTCTGTGTTAGATTGTCTTTTTGGAAGATCACTTTCACATCCTTAAAGGTGTCATCATAAGAAGTCATGGTCACATAATACAAGTTCAGTGGATGCATATCGTATTCCGGAAATGCTTGTTGAGTAAGGGCAACGGTGATTTCACGACCACGGTCTGTACGGAAATTATAACAGATAACCACATCACCTTCTTGGATGGTAGCTTTTGGAAGACCATTCGCATCCACCATCACGATGGGTTTAAGGAATTCATCCGTTACACCTTGGCTATACGATTGTTCAATCGACTCAACAAGGTTGTTGGAAGGGATACCGATACCTTTAGTCAATAGATCATAAGCTTGTTTTACTCTTTCCCAACGATTATCACGGTCCATTGAATAGTATCTACCAATTGCTGAAGCAATTGTTCCTACTGAATGTTTCAAGTGGTTCTCAAGATCAGTAACATAGCCAACACCACCATTTGGGTCGGTATCACGACCATCTAAAAAAGCATGGATAAACACTTGCTCATTAGTAAGCTTTGCATCTTTAGCAGCATCCGTTAAGGCCTTTAAGTGTTCAATATGTGCGTGTACCCCTCCATCAGACAATAAGCCGATGAAATGTACTTTTTTGTTGTTTGTTTTTGCATGATTGAAAGCAGCTTGTATAGTAGGGTCAATTTTGAAGACACCTTCTTGAGCGGCTTTATTGATCCGTCCTAATTCTTGGTATACGATTCTACCGGCACCCAAGTTCATATGGCCAACTTCAGAGTTGCCCATTTGACCTGCAGGTAAACCTACGGCTTCGCCAGATGCTTCAAGTTTGGAGTTAGGATAGGTTGACAGCAAATAGTCTAAAAAAGGAGTGTTAGCGGCTATTACAGCGTTTGAATTATCATTTTTTCCGTAGCCTAGTCCATCCAGGATCAGTAGTGCTACTTTTTTATTTTCAGAACTCATTAAACAAATATACTTATAATTCATAAAAATATTAAGGAATGAGGCTGTATAGTTTGTATTGCAACAAAATAGTGAAAATGCGTTTTTAACAAGGATTGGCATAATTTTCGCTGAATGTTCTTCGGAAAATGAATTTAATGTTTAGTGGCTGTTATCATACATAATATGCTGCTCTTGACTCCAAGTCAATTATGATAGAAATGTGGAATGGTTATTGGAAAAAAATAAGGCAGATTGCTTTTGCGATGCTGCTTTTGCCGTTTCTATTGTTCAGTAGTTTTCAATCTGACGTAGGATTAGAAATATTAGGGGCATTGAAAGCGAATAACGCCAAGAATGTTGCTAACTTTTTTGGACAGAATGTTTCCTTATCCATCAAGAATGATTCGGGGTATTATTCCAAGTTCCAAGCTGAGGTAATCCTGAGTGATTTCTTTCGGTTGACCAAAACCTCCGAAGTGAAACAGGTTCAACGGACTAACAGCAGTAACAACAGTTTTTATATCGTCTATCAGATCAAGACAAACCAAGGTTCATACCGTGTTTTTGTCAAGTTAGTTCAATCGGGGGGAGATGCCCAAATCAATGAACTTCGGATAGAATAATGTTCAGTTTTTCGTATTTAAGTTTCCATATAAATATATTTTTATTCATCTTCGCTTAATTTTAAATTGTAAATGGAGAGAGAATTCAAAGATAAACTAGTACATTTTGTTCAAGAGGCCCTTGTGGAAGATGTAGGAGCAGGGGATTATACCTCATTATCTACGATAAAAGAAGAACAATTAGGAGAGGCTCAATTATTAGTCAAAGAGGAGGGTGTCCTTGCAGGGGTAGAAGTGGCTAAAGAAATATTTTCTCAAATTGACCCAACCATAGAATTTACACAGCTTCTCGCTGATGGCAACTCTGTAAGATACGGAGATATAGCCTTCAAAATAAAAGGAAAAATCCATACTATTCTTAAAGGAGAACGTTTGGTTCTCAATATCATGCAGCGAATGTCTGGTATTGCTACCCAAACTGCTCAATATGTGAAGGCCATAGCATGGACTAATGCGAAGGTATTGGATACCCGTAAAACAACTCCCTTGTTAAGGTTTTTGGAGAAAAAAGCTGTTGAAATCGGGGGAGGTTCCAACCACCGTTTCGGTCTATATGATATGATCTTGATCAAGGATAATCATGTGGATTATGCGGGCGGTATCTCCGCTGCGGTGAATGCAGCCTTTGATTACAAAAAACAAAACCAATTAGATATTGCTATTGAAGTAGAAGTCCGAAATTTTGAGGAATTAAATGAAGTGCTAAACCTTCCGGCTGTTGATCGTGTTATGTTAGATAACTTCAGTCCAGCACAAGTGAAGGAAGCTGTTGATTTAGTTGATGACAGATTGGTTACGGAAGCTTCTGGTGGGATCACTTTAGAGACGATTGCTGAATATGCGAAAACCGGTGTAGATTTTATCTCTGTTGGTGCTTTAACGCATTCGGTCAAAAGTCTGGATTTAAGCTTAAAAGCAAAACTTATTTAGTAAATTGCTGTAAATGATATCAATATACCTTGTTGGAATTGTCATATTAGCATATCTTTTCGGTTCGATCCCTACTGCGGTATGGTTTGGACAGGCATTTTATGGAGTAGATGTACGTGAATACGGAAGTGGAAATGCCGGTGCCACCAATACCTTTCGTGTATTGGGTAAAAAGGCGGGGTCCATTGTGATGTTCGTCGATATCTTAAAGGGCTGGACAGCCACTAATTTACCTTATTTATTAGATGCCACGATTGTAGGAAATCATGACGCACCTCAATTTGTCAATGTACAGTTGGCTTTGGGGGTAATCGCTGTTTTAGGACATTTATTTCCGATTTTCGCCGGCTTCAGAGGTGGTAAAGGTGTTGCAACCTTATTTGGTATGGTCCTCGCGATCCATTGGCCTGCAGCGCTGGTATGTGTGTCAGTCTTCATCGTCGTACTCCTAGTTACCCATTATGTATCCTTGAGCTCCATTATGGCCGGCTTTGCCTTCCCATTTAGTGTAGCATTTATTTTTAAGACGACCGTTCCTTCCATTCTCCTATATGGAATCGCAATTTGTGCCCTCATTCTAGTCACTCACCAGAAAAACATTGAAAGACTTCTCAAAGGCAAAGAATCCAAAATATATTTATTCAAGAAAAAAACACAGGATTAAACTTTTGGGTACAAGTTTTGTTTAATACTTCAAGATAATTTAAATGTATTAGATAAACTAAATCAAGAACACTTATGAAACGAATAACAAAATACGCCTCCATGCTGCTCTTAGGAGCTACTTTGGTAGGTTGTGCTACTTCCGCCATTACCGGGCGAAAGTATCTTAAATTGGTAGACTCTCAGACTATCAATAACCAAGCTGCATTAGCATATAAAGATTTTTTAAGTAAAAATAGCTCTAAAGTTGAAACGGGTTCAGCTGCTGCTACTCAAGTAAAACGTGTGGGTAATAGAATTGCAGCTGCGACTAATGAATATTTGAGGCAGATTGGGGCTGCTGATAAATTCAACTTCAACTGGGAATTCAACCTGATTGAAAGTGATCAAGTGAATGCTTGGTGTATGCCAGGAGGTAAAGTTGCAGTTTATACTGGTATCTTACCAATCGCAAAGAATGATGCCGGATTAGCTACCGTAATGGGGCATGAAATTGCTCACGCAATTGAGGAACACTCAGTGTCTCAAGTATCCAATGCAATGGCAGCTCAGTTCGGAGCACAATTATTAAATGCTGCCGGAACGATCAGTAACAGTAGATATACTGGTTTATTCAACCAGATTTATGGTATTGGTTATCAAGTAGGGTCATTGAAATTCTCAAGAAACGATGAGTTAGCAGCTGATAAAGCTGGTCTTATCTTGATGGCAATGGCTGGTTACAACCCCCAAGAAGCTGTAGCTTTCTGGGAAAGAATGTCGCAAGGCAAAAAAGGTGGAAATCCAGAATGGTTGAGTACTCACCCTAGCGATGCTAGACGTATCAGCCAATTGCAGGCAATGGTTCCTGAAGCAATGAAGTATTATAAAAAATAAAAATTAAATAAAACCAAGAAAGCCGACAAGAAATTGTCGGCTTTCTTGGTTTTAGACTAAGAGACATCAGACCTTTGCATCTCGGTACTAGGCATTAATATTCTTACAAAACCATTGGTTTTTGGTCCATTTCCATAGGTCTTATGTCTAACAGTCTTATCCTTAAGAAAAAGTAACAGAAAAAAATATTTTATTTTTTCTGTTACTTTTTTTAACAAATACGTACTAATTAATAGAAACATCAAACAATTATAAATGGAACTTAAGATTACGAATTTAACGAAGACATATAACAACGGTGTTAAAGCACTAGATCATGTTAATTTAGGGATTGGAGCCGGTATGTTTGGGTTATTAGGACCCAATGGAGCCGGTAAATCTTCGCTTATGCGTACCATCGCGACCCTTCAGAGCCCTGATAGCGGGAACATACAATTCGGAGATATAGATGTACTAAAAGACAACAATGCCTTGAGGCGGATCCTCGGTTACCTTCCACAGGAGTTTGGCGTCTATCCCAACCTGTCAGCTGAAGATTTACTGAACTATTTCGCCGAATTGAAAGGTATCAGCAATAAACAGGACCGTAAAAAGATCGTGTCCAACGCCTTAGAAATCACAAATCTGTATGACTTCAGGACCAAAAGCGTAAGCGGTTATTCAGGAGGTATGAAGCAACGTTTTGGTATTGCCCAAATGCTGCTCAACGACCCTAAATTAATCATTGTCGATGAACCTACAGCCGGATTGGACCCAGCAGAAAGACACCGCTTCCTGAATGTCCTGAGAGAGATAGGTGCCCAACATACGGTCATCTTTTCAACCCATATCGTCGATGATGTCCGTGAGCTTTGCCATGAACTCGCCATTATGAATGGGGGTAAGGTCCTTTTTCGTGGGAGTACGCAAGAGGGAACCGATGGCTTAGTTGGAAAGATCTGGAAAAAGAAAATAGATCGCGCTGATTTTGAGAAAGAAAACAGCATCTACAATGTGATCTCTTCCAATTACAACCAAGATAACAGCTTAAATATCCGTGTACATGCTGAGCAACAGCCACATGAATCTTTTAGCCCAGCGAAGCCAATCCTTGAGGATGTATATTTCGTAACCCTAAAGAGTGACAAGGTAAATGTTTAAGACCATCTTTCTCTTCGAGATAAAGCGTTGGTTGAAGCAACCAGTGTTCTATATTTATTGTTTTATCTATTTTGGTCTAGCATTCTTTAGCACTATTACCAGTTTGGGCGCATTTGACTCGGTGACGAGTACGACCTCCACACCCGTTTTCATAAATTCCCCAATCAATATAGCAGGCTTTTTCAATAGTTTTGCCACCCTGATCTACTTCTTGTTGCCGACGATCATCGGTGCCTCCGTTTATCGGGATTATCTGTACAATGTACATACCTTATTGTTTTCCTATCCACTGGAAAAGCTGAATTACCTTTCGGCAAAATTCCTGAGTTCCTTACTGATCGTAACTATTATAGCCGTCATTTGTGCAATAGGCTATTATTCAGGGCAGTTTCTTCCAGGGATTAATACCGAGTTACTAGGTCCCAATGAACCGACTGCCTATATCTATGGGTTTTTGATTACTATTCTTCCCAATTTTATCCTCTTTGGAAGCATTATTTTTGCCTTAGTTACCTTCAGCAGAAATATTTATGTGGGTTTTGTTTTCGTCCTCATTCTGTTCCTGTTGCAAGCCCTTTTTGAGGCCGCAGTTAAAAATGTGGACAACCGCTATCTGGTAGCTTTATTAGACCCATTCGGTTTTGAGCCTATTCTATACTACAGCCGTTATTGGAGTGTCGATGAACAGAACAATAACCTATTGCCGATCTCGGGCGTTTTGATCTACAATAGGTTGATCTGGTTAGGCATTTCTCTATTGTTTTTTGGATTGGTATACTTTAAGTTCAGCTTCTCTCAGCTCGGTATTTCCTTTAAGAAATCCAAAGATTCTGCAAGGATGACTAAAGACAACTTTGGAAGCATCCTAAAAATTGCACTTCCAACAGTTAAAAAAGACTATAGCTTCTTCGCTAATCTGAAGTTGAGCTGGAGCCTTTCCAATACCGATTTTAAATTCCTGATCAAGAACTGGACATTTATCATTCTGCTCAGTATAGCCTTTTTGTTTGTGCTGATTGTGATTTCAGTTTCCGGCGAATTGTTTGGAACCCATACCTATCCGGTAACCTGGCAAGTCCTCATCGCCATGGGAAGCATCTATACCTTCTTTTTGAATATCATGATCTTCCTATTTGCGGGTATGCTGATACAAAGGTCTAGACAGACCAATATGTTCCTTTTGATTGAGGCGACTGCAGTTCCTAACTGGGTGCTATTACTTTCAAAAGCCTTGGCCATGATAAAACTAGTGTACTTGGTCATGTTGGTTTGTTTGATCAATGGTATTGTATATCAAACCTATAAAGGTTTCTATAACTTCGAACTAGGTCACTATGCCTATGAATTGTTCATTCTATATCCTTTAAAATTCCTTTTCCTGATTCTATTTTCCTTATTCATCCATAATTTCTTCAAGAATTATTTTATAGGATTTATCGTTTGCTTGATTTTGTTCTTTGCCATACCGCTATTAACCAAGATTGGAATCGAACAGGCTATATTCAAGCCAGGAGAGGGTGCATCGTTCCGATATTCGGACATGAATGGATATGCCGATATCCGCCATTTTATCTATTATCGAATTTATTGGATCCTTTTTGGACTGGGACTGTTCGGCTTAACCTTGCTGTTCTGGAGACGTGGAATTGTTTCCAATCTAAAAGAGAAAATCAGTCTTTTCTTCAAGCGTTCCAAACCCGCATTGATCATTCCTATGCTGCTCGCTTTTGTTGGCTTCTTTAGCTTGGGCTATGCCATCTATGTAGAAAATAATGTAAAACAGCCACGTTACAGTGTGCTTGAAAGAGAGTTACAGCTAGTCGATTATGAAAAGAAATACAAAAAGTATGAGGATAGGGCTATCCCTAGATTGACTGATGTATATGTTCTGTTAGATTTAGATCCTAAAAACAGAAGTTTCAAGGCGGAAGCATCTTTTACGTATTTAAATAAAACCACCGAGCCTATAGATACCATCTTCATGAATAAAAGCGATGCTAACCTCATCGAAATAATATTCGAAAAGGATGCCAAGTTGTTCTTAAGAGACAGTGTTTTGGCGGTTGATATCTATACCTTAGCTAAACCCTTAAACCCAGGTGATACCTTGCGGATTGACTATAACCTTAAGAATAAGGTGAACGGTTTCTTGTTTGATCGTTCCCCTGTAATGGAAAATGGGACATTCCTGAATAATATGATGTTTCCAACCCTAAGTTATTCTGCTGCTGCGGAGCTATCCGATAATCGGGTCCGTAAGAAATATGGCCTACCTGATAAAAACAGGATGGCGGACCCTAGAGATTCGAGCAAACTAGGAAACAATTATATTTCCAATGATGCAGATTGGATCAATTATGAATCTATTGTGAGCACGAACTTGGATCAGATTGCCATTGCTCCAGGCTATTTGCAAAAAGAATGGAAGAGCGGAGATAAACGGTATTTCCATTATAAAATGAATACGCCAATCTTGAATTTCTATTCATTTATGTCAGCTCGCTATGAAACCAAAAAAGAAAAGCACAATGGAGTGGATTTAGAGATCTATTACCATAAGGGGCATGAGTATAACCTAGATAGGATGATGGCATCCATGAAGAAGTCTTTGGATTATTATGAATCCAATTATGAACCTTATCAATTTGACCAAATGCGTGTCATTGAGTTTCCAGTTGCCATGGGGACCTTTGCGCAGGCTTTTGCTAATACGGTACCATTTTCCGAAGGTATTGGCTTCATTGCCAAAGTGGATGAAGATGATCCAAATGCAGTAGATTATCCATATTCCGTGATAGCCCATGAATTTGCCCATCAGTGGTGGGCCCATCAAGTGATCGGTGCCAATACCCAAGGGACAACCATGATGTCGGAATCGTTAGCAGAATACAGCTCGCTGAAAGTCTTAGAGCATACCTATGGGAAAGAACAGATGTTCAGGTTCCTGAAAGATGCCTTAGACCAATACCTAATGGGCAGGTCTCAAGAAATGATCCGCGAAAACCCATTGATGTTCAATGAAAACCAAGGCTATATCCATTATAACAAAGGTTCATTGGTGATGTATGCGATGAGCGATTATCTGGGAGAGAAGAAGTTCAACGATTTCCTTAAAAGCTATAACAAGAAAGTGAAATTTCAGAACCCACCATATACCACCTCTATTGAGTTTGTAAATATGCTTAGACCTGTGGTTCCCGATTCCTTGCAATATTTGATCAAAGATATGTTTGAAACCGTAACAATCTACGACAATGAGGTCAAGGATGCCAAGGTCAAGAAACTGGCAAACGGAAAATATGAAGTAGATATTAATTTCCAGGTTTCCAAATATAGAACCGATCCATTAGGTAAAAAGAGCTATGAGGATACGAAAGGAACCGCATTAGCCCACAAGAATGGCAAGAAAACAATTCAATCCTTGCCTTTGAAAGATTATGTGGAAGTAGCTGTGTTAGGAGAACCTGTTGAAAAGAATGGGTATAAAGTAGATAATATCCTATACCTGAAAAAAGTAAAGATCGATAAGATCAACAATAATCTTAAGATTACTGTAGATAAAAAGCCTGCAGAGGTTGGAGTCGATCCGAATTACAAGTTATTGGATACCGATTCCGGAAATAACCGAAAAGAGGTTTAATCAATTAGCCGCTCAACTGAATTGAGCGGCTTTTTATTGCCGCAAATATCCATTTAAGCCTTATCTTTACGGTCTAAACAGGAGTGGGAAATTATGAATATTCAGGACCTTATTATTAAGGATAAAGACCTTGTATTGCTTGATGATGTCTTCTTGAGCGAAGAAAACCGTTTAAAGATCGATCAGCTTATCAAAGAGCATCGCTATTTTGAAGAGTTAAATGAGTACGGTCTGCCAGTCAGTAATAAAGTCCTCCTGTTTGGTCATTCCGGTTGCGGGAAAACTACCACCGCCAAGGCCATAGCAAACAGCTTAGGAAAACCACTGATTATCTTGAACCTGAGTAATGTAATCAACTCTAGGATAGGGGAAACCTCTCAAAATGTAAAGCAGGTATTTGATCGCGCAGCACGAGATAAAGCTGTATTGTTTTTAGATGAATTTGATCAATTGGGTAAGGCGAGGGGTGACGATGATAATGATGTTGGGGAAATGCGTCGATTGGTCAATTCCATAATCCAACAGATTGACTATTTACCGGCAGATGTATTGCTGATCTGTGCAACCAATCATGTAAACATTATCGATACTGCCTTGATCAGAAGGTTTCAGATCAGGATTCAATATGAAATGCCCGATCAAACAGCACTTGATGAATATTATGATGCCTTATTGGCGAGATTCCCTGATGAGCTTCATCCAAAATCCAGGCGCTATGGAATATCATTTGCCGAAGCAAAAGATAGCCTATATGCCATCGTAAAATCCAATCTGATCAAGAAATTGGACATGAAAGGCAGGATGTTGTAATAGTATGCTCTAAGGATTATGCCGTCTGAACCTGTGGTTTTTCCTTCCTGAAGATAATGAACAGGAAAGCCACAATACCCATCAAGAATGGATAATATAAATATTGCATCACATCAATCGGAGAAAGCAATGCCCTTCCTTCCTCAGAAAGAACCACATTTGCCGCAGCCATTGCCGCTAGGATCTGTGCTCCATAAGGGACCAGGCCTTGGATAAAACAGGAAATCGTATCCAATATACTGGCTACCCGACTTCCTTCCAGACCGTTTTCATCTGAAATATCCTTTGCAATCGGTCCTACGATGACTATGGTGATCGTGTTATTGGCAATGGCCAGATTGACCAAACTAACCAAAAAAGCGATGCTTAGCTCTGCTCTTTTCTTGGAATTGATGCGTTTGGTTACTGTATTCAATAAATAATCTATCCCCCCATTTAACCTGATGATGCCTACTACACCACCGATGATCAAACAAAGGATACTCAATTCAAACATGCCTGCAAAACCATCATTAATGGATTTTAAAACCGTCAGGAAATCAATGGATCCAGTGCTCAGGCCAATGATTGCAGCACTTAAAATCCCGATCCCTAAGGTCCATATCACATTTAGCCCCGATAGAGCGAGGATAAAGACCAAGACATAGGGAAGGATTTTGATCAGTTCAAAATCCCCTACATTCATATTTGCGCTATCGTGTAGCATTTGGTTACCTTGAAATGCATAGATGATCATGACGATAATAGCAACCGGCAGCACCATCTTAAAATTCACTTTAAATTTCTCCTTCATCCCGACGCCCTGCGTTCTGGTGGCTGCAATGGTGGTATCGGAGATAAAGGAAAGGTTATCTCCAAACATGGAACCTCCGATTACCGCTGCCAAGGCAATAGGCATGATCCCACTGATATTCTCATCCAAGCCGACTGCAATAGGCGCAAGGGCTACAATAGTCCCAACCGAGGTACCTAATGAGGTGGATATAAAACAGGAAACTAAAAACAGACCTGATAGGACATATTGCGCAGGAATATAAGTTAAGGCAAAGTTGATGGTGGAGGAGATGGCACCTATATTTTTGGATACCTCGCCGAATGCTCCAGCCAGTAGGAAAATCAAGATCATGATCAAGATGTTCTCATTTCCGGCCCCTTGGGCAAAATGGGCTAATTTCTCATTAAAAGCTCTTTTAGGAAATTGAAAAAAGGCGACGAAAAGACAAAGTACAAAGACTACTAAGACAGGTAAGGCATAGAAATCACCTAATATAAATGATCCTGCGAAATAAATCACGACAAACAGGATGAGTGGTAACAAGGCCCAAATATTGCCTTTAGTCATAAGCTTAGATTAAATGAAAAAAATTTCCCAAAATTAGCATATTATTCAGACAATCAAACCTTTCATGGATAGAGAATCCCTCAATTAGCTTTATTTGGACATATTTTTAGCCATACAAACTGATTTTCAAAGTCTTGATGCTTTGCTAATAGGAAATAATGTGTAACTTTAGTTACAATCACCAGAATAAACATAAAACAATTGAAATGAAAAGAACCCCATTGACAACTTTAATTCTGTTGTTATTAGTGGCATTCGTTTTAGTGTTTGCTACTACCTGCTTCGGGATTCATTAACAAAAAAGCGAGATTTGATAACGCCATCAAATCTCGCTTTTTTGTTCATTTCAGTATTGTCTTAGTTCTCTTGGTTCTCCCAGAACTCCGCATTTTTTATTCCGATAGCCTTAGGGTCAAAGGAAGGATCTTCGATTCCTTGTTTTCTTTTGCTTTTATAGTCTTTCCAAACCTTCATGGCTGGTTTACTCAGTAATAGGATGGCAATTATGTTGGTCCAGGCCATTAAACCTACGCCTATATCACCGATTGCCCATGCTGTATCAGCTGTTCTGACCGTTCCAAAATAAACCGTACTTAAAAAAACTATCTTAAATACCCAGCCTAGGATTTTTCTCGTTTTCTCGCTTTTTACGAGGTAAGCTACGTTGGTATCTGCATAATAGAAATAAGCCATAATCGTTGTGAATGCAAAGAAGAAGAGCGCAATCGCGACGAAGCCGTTTCCAAATCCAGGGAAATGATGGGATACGGCGGCTTGGGTAAATCCATTATAATCTACATTAGGTAAATTTTCCACGAGCAGTGTGGTCGGTTGGCCTGCAGCATCCACATTTGTTACATTGTACATTCCTGTAAATAAAATCATCAATGCTGTTGCAGTACAAACAAATAAGGTGTCCACATATACAGAAAACGCCTGAACCAATCCTTGTTGAGCAGGATGGGATACATCGGCCGCTGCTGCTGCGTGAGGCGCGGTACCTTGTCCAGCTTCGTTGGAGTAAATTCCGCGCTTAACCCCCCAAGCGATAGCCATACCGATAATACCTCCAAAGGTAGCATCTAAACTAAAAGCACTTTTAAAGATAAGTCCAAATACCTCAGGGATTTGTTGGAAGTTAATTCCAATGATGATCAAGGTCATCAAGATATATCCACCAGCCATAAACGGAACGACGAACTCCGCTACTGAACCCAGACGTTTTACACCTCCGAAAATAATGAGGACCAATAAGCCTACAATAGCAATTCCTGTGTAGGAAGGAGGAATTTGATAAGCGTTGAAAGCTGAAGATGCTATCGCATTACTTTGTACACCGGGAAGCAATAAACCTGCACTTACAATGGTTAGAATAGCAAATATTGCTGCGTACCATTTAACCCCAAGTCCTTTTTCAATATAGAAAGCAGGACCACCCCTAAATTCATTGCCTTCTTTCTGTTTGTACAATTGACCTAAAGTCGCCTCTACGAATGCTGAGGCTGAACCTAAAAAGGCAATGACCCACATCCAGAATACTGCACCAGGGCCACCATAGAATATGGCCGTTGCTACGCCGATGATATTTCCGGTTCCGACACGGCCAGAAATTGCCAAGGCAAAGGCTTGAAAGGAAGAGATACCTTCATCTGATTTCTTCTTGGCGAAGAGTAACCTTAGCATGTCTTTTAAATAAGTAACTTGAAGGAATCCTGTACGGATGGAGAAGTAAAGCCCTGTGCATAAGCACAAATAAATTAAAACTTCACTCCATACTAGATTGGAGATCGAGGAGATAATATTATCCATTAATTTGGTTTAAATAGTTATTAGCCATTAAATATTGTGTAAAGTAAAGGTTTTTTTAGAAAATCTCACAAATTTATTATTTGAAGATTTTCGGAGGAATTCTTCTACAGCACCTGAGGTTAATAGGTTGTCATTTGACGAAAATTTTCAAATTTCCTTGGAATTATCGATTTCAAGCTAGAATATTGTCTAATTATTACACGACTATTATTTGCTTCAAAATATGATGTTAAGGTTAAATTCCATATTCATTCTGTTTTCCGGAATTATTTTCCTGAATTCCTGCGCCTCAGTCAAAAACATTGAAATTAGAGATCTGCTGCACCATAGCAATTGCAATCAGCAAAATGTGTATGAATATGAGGTGGATAGCCTCCCTATTCCTCTCCATGAACAAAAGGTATCCACATTGTTGGCGAATAAATTGACTTTCAGTAGCTTAAATATGGCTAATGCCATAGGCATCCTAAAGACTGTTTCTAAATATGCAGAGCTAAAACAAAATCCTAAACCCGAGGATCTCAGATATAGATTGGAACTATTGGAATTGAAGCAGGCTATCGATCAAAAGATCAATAGCTCTTCACTTGAAATTTCAGCTATTTCTTCAGAAATGGACTGTGAGGAGGAGCGGACCAGCCAAGTGGCTAATTACCTCGAAGGTAAGATCCAGGGAAAAGAGTCCAAACTGACTGTTGCCGCTATCGTAGTCGGTGCATTAGGAGCGATCTTGACCGAAGGGGTGATCAAAGATGAAGGGGCTAGCCATGTCGTTGGTATCTCAACGGGTGTTGCTGAAGCTACCTTTGGTGTGATGATGTTGTTGAACGATGAAAAGACAGATTTCTTCCATAAAAGAAATGCCTTAAGGGATGTCTGGTTTGGAGCAGCAACTTCGAAAAACTTTCCTGCTGCGGTTTGGTATTATTTGAATTACGCCAGTCCAGAAAATGGGATCAAGACCTCACTAAGGGAACAGATCGTACAGAAATGGAGTAGTTTCGGACAAATTACCAAATCATCTGAAAAAGAAATGTTGGAACTCTATTTTGGAGAAGGGGGGGAGTATACAAGCGAACAGTTGGAAAATAGAGCAGATATGTATGATCAATTGGAGTCGAATATCAATTTGATGAAACAGGATTTAAAAGCATTGTCTGCCGAATTGGAAAGACTATAAGAAAATGCCATGTTTTGTTAAACATGGCATTTTATTAAATAATCTAAAAATTATTGATTTGCTGGTTTCAATTCTAGTTCATAGAATTTTGGGTCATATTTCATCATTGCCCCAGTTGCAGCATCGATGGCCCAACCTACCATGCCCAGTAGGTTCAAAATGGAAACTGTATTAAAAGTAGTTTCAGGATTGAACTGGTACTTTTCATAGCCATCCTTGGTTAAGGTAATGACTGGTCCATTCAAACCTTTCTTCAAGGAAACAGTGGCAGGAGTGACACCTCGATCTACCCCGTCCACTTGGATTTTAGCACCACTGGGATAAGATTTGATCAAGACATCTTGCTTGGTTCCCGTAAAAATAGTTCCGCATGAGCTTGTGAATAAAACAATAGATGCTAGGGCAATTAAAAATACTGCTTTCATGTTAAATTAATTAATAATTGTTAAAGTATATCGTATTGACTGCATCGGATTTGAAAGGTTTAAAGGATGTTTATTGAATATTTTCAAAAAAATTAACCTAGCGTTTTGGAATGTTCATGAAACAAAATGAACCCGAGGGAGTTGCATGAAAAGTGAACAAAAGCAAACCTTAAAAAGGCCGTGTTGCAACCTTCCCAAACTCAATAAATAACTGTATCTTTGCGACATGATTAACGTTTCGAATTTATCTCTTCGTTATGGCAAACGTGTCCTATTCGAAGATGTCAACTTAAAGTTCACTCCTGGAAACTGTTACGGTATTATTGGAGCGAATGGTGCCGGAAAATCGACTTTTTTAAAAATTATCTCTGGAGAAGTAGATCCTACTTCTGGATCAGTAGCCTTCACTCCGGGGGAGAGGATGTCTGTATTAAATCAGAACCACTACGCATTTGATGAGTTCTCTGTTATCGAAACGGTAATGATGGGTAACCAAGAGCTATATAAGGTGATGAAAGAAAAGGATGAAATCTACATGAAAGAAGATTTCTCTGATGCTGATGGTGAAAGAGCCGGTGAATTGGAAAGCCTTTTTGCTGAGATGGATGGCTGGAATGCTGAAAGTAATGCAGCGACCCTACTGAGCAACCTTGGAATTAAAGAAGAACTTCACTATAAATTAGTTAAGGAGTTGGATGGTAATGAAAAAGTCCGCGTCCTTTTGGCACAGGCTTTATTTGGTAATCCAGATATCCTAATCCTGGATGAGCCTACCAACGACTTGGATATTAATACCATCGCTTGGTTAGAGGACTTTCTTGCTAGCTATGAAGCGATTGTATTGGTTGTTTCCCACGACCGTCACTTCTTAGATGCGGTCTGTACCCATATCGTCGATATTGACTTTGGTAAGATGACTATCTATTCCGGTAACTATACATTCTGGTACGAGTCCTCGCAATTGGCATTGAAACAACGTGCTGACCAAAACAAGAAAATGGAAGATAAGGTGAAGGAATTACAGGAATTTATCCGTCGATTCTCAGCCAACGCTTCTAAGTCCAAACAAGCGACTTCCCGTAAGAAAGCTTTGGATAAGATCAATATTGAGGATATCAAACCTTCTAACAGAAAGTATCCAGCGATTATGTTCAATATGATGGACAGAGATCCAGGGGATCAAATCCTGACCGTTGAAAACTTAGGCAAGACCGTAAATGGCGAAGTATATTTCAAGAATATCAGCTTTATGGTCAATAAGGGTGATAAGATCGCTGTATTAGCAGAGAATAACTTGATCACTTCTGCATTTTATGATGTTCTTTCTGGACGCGATAAAGATTACGTTGGTGAATTTAAATGGGGTGTAACCATTACTCCTGCAGATATGCCAATCGATAATGCTGAATTCTTCGAAGGCAAAACAGATAACTTGGTAGATTGGTTGAGAGATTATACCACTAAACCTGATGCGGATGAGCAGTTTATCCGTGGATTCTTGGGAAAGATGCTTTTCTCGGGAGAAGAAGTACTTAAGAAGTGTTCTGTGCTTTCTGGAGGTGAAAAAATGCGCTGTATGTTCTCAAGAATGATGCTTCAAGGGGCAAACTTCTTGATTTTCGATGAACCAACCAACCACTTGGACCTGGAATCGATTACCGCATTGAACAACGGTATCAATGATTTCAAAGGATCGGTGTTGTTTACATCACGAGATCACGAGTTGACACAAACTGTTGCTAACCGTATCATTGAACTTACGCCAAATGGCATTATTGATAAGTTGATGACTTATGATGAATACATTAATTCTGAAGCTATAAAAGCTCAAAGAGAAGAAATGTACCGATAGATATTTTTTTTATTTTTTTTTAGGGACTGAAGAAATTCAGTCCCTTTTTATTTGTTGGTCAGGCCTATCTTTAAACCTATTCCCTAAAACTATGTATCTTGCCTTAATAAAGGGGAGCATTCATTAGCCCGCGTGAAAAATTCAATATTTTTCTAGCCTTTTTTTGCCCTGTTTCATCAAACTTTTTAAGGTAGCCAAAATTCTTGCCCCCAAATTATTCTCAAGATTTATTTAGACCTTGTTCGAGACACATTCCGAAAATTCGCAAAATGTTTAAGGTGAATCTGTATTTGTATCGGAGGAATAATGGAACGGTTCCCGAATATGTCTCGAATGAATCCTGAATTAGGTCGGGATAAATTACCCTTTAAAATTCTTGAATTTGTGAACAGAAAACAGCCCATCACCCTTGAATTTTTATGGGTTAAAATATTCATCTATGAAAAATAATGGATCAATACGTATCAAAAATTTTATCCATTGATACTTGGAATAGGCGATAGAATTGCTATATTTAGTGTTGCTAAATAGTATAAGCAAGAATATGCTATCATTTAAACCGAATTTAAATCAAGATCACAAAAGTTTATGAGTGTTTTTCAAATTAAAGAAAACCCTGAGGTTTTTGATGCCATTGTAGTGGGGTCAGGAGCTGGAGGCGGTATGGCTGGATATATTTTGGCAAATGCAGGGCTAAAAGTCCTGATGCTTGAAGCAGGGCCGTTTTTTGATCCTGCAAAGGATGCATTGCAAATGCGCTGGCCATGGGAGTCTCCACGACGTGGGGCAGGTGTCACAAGGCCTTTTGGTGATTTTGATGCGGCTTATGGCGGTTGGCAATTAGAAGGTGAGCCTTATAGCAAAGTGGCAGGAACAGAATTTGAATGGTTCCGTGCAAGGATGTTAGGCGGAAGAACCAATCACTGGGGAAGAATTTCCTTACGTATGGGACCGGATGACTTCCAACCTACGGATGGGCTTACCGATGCTTGGCCGATTACTTATGATGAGGTTAAACCTTATTACGACCGTGTAGACCGTATGATCGGTATTTATGGTACGGTAGAAGGTATACATAATGAACCGGACGGGATCTTTATGAAACCACCTAAGCCTAGATTGAATGAATTGTTCATTCATAAAGGTGCTAAAAAAGCTGGTGTTCCTGTCATTCCTGGTCGTGGTGCGGTTTTAACAGAAGCATCACCAGAAATTAAGGGTAGGGGAACTTGTTTCTATTGTGGGCAATGTGGTCGATCATGTAAGGTATACGGGGATTTCTCCTCTTCTTCATGTTTGGTTATCCCTGCGATGAAGACCGGGAATTTGAAAGTGATCGACAATGCCATGGTTCGTGAGGTATTGACGAATGATGAAGGATTGGCAATAGGAGTATCATACGTGAACACTACAGACCTTCAGGAGTATTCCGTAAAAGGTAAGAAAGTGATCCTAGGTGCAAGTGCCTGTGAAAGTGCCAGACTATTGTTGAATTCAAAATCAAAGGCACATCCAGGTGGAATTGGAAACAGCAGTGGACTTGTTGGGAAATATTTACATGACTCAACGGGAGCAAGCTTAGGCGGATTTATCCCTGAACTTTTGGATAGAAAACGCTATAATGAAGATGGTACCGGAAGTGTGCATATCTATTCTCCATGGTGGGAAGACAATAAGAAATTGAATTTCCCTAGAGGTTACCATATTGAGTATGGTGGCGGTTTACATATGCCATCTTACGGATTTATGAACTGGGTACCTAATGTAAACGGAATGGTTCCTGGGGCAGATGGTGCTAAAAAAGAAATGGGGGGTTATGGCGCTGGGCTGAAAAACGATTATCGTCGTTTCTACGGAGCAAATGTGGGAATGGCAGGTCGTGGAACAGCTTTGGCCAGGAAAGACAACTATTGTGAAATTGATCCTAGCAAGGTCGATAAATTTGGTATTCCAGTATTACGCTTCCATTATAAATGGGCCAATGAGGAAATCGCACAGGCGAAGCATATGCAAGATACTTTCCAATCGATCATGCATGAGATGGGAGCAATCATTACCTCCAATATACCTGGTGCGGATACCTTATATGGTCTAGAGGCTCCAGGAAAGATCATCCATGAAGGCGGAACAACCAGAATGGGGAATGATCCTAAGTCTTCTGTGTTGAATAAATGGGGACAGGCGCACGACTGTAAGAATGTTTATGTGGTGGATGCCGGTCCATTTGTGCAGCAGGGCGATAAAAACTTGACTTGGACCATCTTGGCCTTGTCCATGCGTACAGCAGAATATATTTTAGAAGAAAACAAAAAATTAGCATAACCCAAAAGCGATGAATAGAAGAGATTCACTTAAAGCCTTAGGGCTACTTGCAGCAGGATCTGGTGTATTGGCCGCATCCTGTAAAGATGATAAAAGCTCTGGGCAAGCAGGAAAAGCTGCAGCGGGCAGTTCGGAAAAATTACCAGGGGTACAGGAATTTGAATATAAGCGTACCGAAGCCTTAATGGCCGAGAAGTTCTTTTCGGATCATGAAATGGCGACCATCACGGTATTGGCGGATATCATTATTCCAAAAGATGATGTTTCAGGTAGTGCTTCAGAGGCAGGCGTACCGGCATTTATCGAGTTTATGTCCAAGGATATCCCTAGCTATCAAACTCCTTTACGTGGAGGCTTGAAATGGCTTGATGTACAATGTCAAAAAACCTATGGAAATGCATTTGTAAAATGTAAGAAGGAACAGCAGATTGCGATGGTTGATGAAATTGCTTACCCGCAAAAAGCAAAACCAGAAATGGCCCAAGGAGTAGCCTTCTTTTCCTTGATGCGTGACCTGACTTCAACGGGATTCTTTACCAGTGAAATGGGCGTGAAGGACATAGGATACGTAGGTAATAAACCGGGGGTTTGGAATGGTGTACCTGCAGATGTCTTGAAACAATATGGGTTCGATCCAGAAAAGTTTTTTGGATAGGAAAAGCAATAAAAATTGGAAAGGGAGCTGAATTTCAGCTCCCTTTCTGTTTATTTTTTGATGGTTTCCACGATTTCCAAGATCAAAGGGTAGGTGTTTTCCTTTACCTTTTTCAGTTCAGATGATTTTAACCATTCCGCTTGATCAATATCTTCTTCGAGTTGCGGCGTCAGTTTAGGGATTTTGTTAACGCCCATTTGGTACCATTTAGTCTGTTTCAGCACAAATTTATTGCGCATATAATAGGTATGGTAGGTTGTTGCTACCTTTTTGCCTAGGTAATCGACTTCAATTCCGCACTCTTCTTCGACTTCCCTGAGGGCGGCATCTTTCATTTTTTCACCTTCTTCGACCTTACCTTTAGGCAAGTCCCACTTTCCAAGGCGATGTATAAATAGGTATTCACCATTACCATTTGTCACTAATCCACCGGCAGCTTTAACGATACGGGTTGTAGATAAAATCTTTTTAAAAACTTTTCTGATATTAGGGTGTATGTATAGGTACACAGATTTATCTGTGCTGTGAGCGGAGTCGTTGAAAAGTTTTTCCAGATCAATGTCTTGTAAACCAATTGTTTGAACGTTTTCTTTAATATGAGGGGTAAAATCTGCCAAAATTAACAGAGATTGGTTCATATAAATTTTATAAATTTGTGCCATGAATTATTTAAATGAGGTTGAACAAAAAGTTGCTGAATCCTTATTGCAAATTAAAGCAATAAAATTACAACCTAAAAACCCTTTTACTTGGGCGTCTGGATGGAAGTCACCAATTTATTGTGATAATCGTGTTGCGTTATCGCATCCAGCTATCCGTACATACATCCGTCAAAAGTTGTCACAATTGATTCAAGAGGAGTTTGGATCGGTTGATATGATATCGGGAGTAGCGACTGCAGGGATCCCTCAAGGAGTATTGGTTGCGCAAGATTTAGGCTTACCTTTTTCATATGTACGCAGCAGTGCAAAGGATCATGGTCGTCAGAACCTGATTGAGGGTGAAGTTATCAGTGGTCAGCGTGTTGTTGTCATTGAGGATTTGGTATCTACTGGAAAAAGCAGTTTGCAAGCCGTGAAAGCATTGCGTGATGCAGGATGTAACGTTGTGGGATTGGTTTCAATCTTTACTTACGGACTAGAAGTTGCACGCAAAAACTTTGAAGAGGCAAAATGTACTTTCCACAGTTTGTGTAACTACGATGCCCTAATTCATGTTGCCGCTTCTAACAGCTATATCTTGGAATCGGATATTGAACTTTTGGAGAAATGGAAAATTGATCCAGCAAACTGGAACCCAGAATTATAAACTATGACAATTATTCAAAACACTGTTGAAATCAATAAACCCGTTTCTGAGGTTTATAATTTTCTTTCGGATATGAACAACCACGAGCAGTTGATGCCAGAAAACATTGTTAACTGGAGCTCAACAGCCGATGAAGCAAGATTTACCATCAAGAATATGGCTAAATTGTCCCTACGTATCAGCGAAAGATTAGAAAACAAAGAATTGGTAAGTGTGCCGATTGAAGAAGCACCATTTCCTTTGACATTACGTTGGAAATTGGAACCCTCTTCCGATAACAGCACCAGTGCCACATTTGTGATCGAAGCAGGTTTGAATATGATGATGAAAATGATGGCTTCTGGACCATTACAGAAATTAGTTGATTTTCAGGTTGATAAATTGAAGTCGGTATTGGGATAGACATATCCTGAAGATATGAAATAGGGAAGAGCAATGAGAATTGCTCTTTTTTTTGTGGGAGGGTTGGTTTTGAACCAGGATTGGGATCGACTTCGCTCACCCAACGAGGATGAGAGGATAGACCAAGATTATAACGATTCCTAGCTTCCATTTATCAAGTTTCGTAGACTGTATCGCATAGGTCCGCCACATACCTTTCTGTAATTATTTACACGTTAGGATGAATAAATCCTTTTTATTTCAATAAAATTATTAATGGCTTCCTCGTTGTATTGTAACCAATGACATAATTGAAGTTTGTCTAAAGCCCCCAAAGGGGGGACATCTTTGTAGAAAATCGGATTGTTAATCGGATAACCCACAGTGTGGGTGAAATATTTTTCTGAAAATCCCCTTTAAGGGCATAAAATAAGTAATAATAGTTGCCTCATCTTGCGATTCGGCATGACATCAAATCTAAAAAATCAAAAATAGATTCTTCGCTGTGTTCTGAATCCCTTTTGGGTCCTTTTCCAATTCTCTACGAATAGTGAAGAATCTGTACGGTTCTCCTCTCCACGACCTTGTCATCCTTTACCGAAGGTAAAGGACCTGTACGCCAATGCAATCATAAACAAATTGGGTATGTAAAAACCCGAGATCCTTCCTCCGTTACAATGACAAGTTTGATAAACCTGTGTTTCTAGGTATTTAAACCTATATTTATTTTCCAGACGAATATTTTTTATCCGCGATACATCCCCAGAGGGGATGAATTATTTTAGCGTGAATGGTATTAAACAATATAGGGCTAATGCAAAAACGATGTTCGATTAATCGAACATCGTTTTTGCGCGACTTTCAGGCTAACGTGCCATGCCAGCTAAAATAATGGAACCCCAAAGGGGGGTATATTACTAAAATTAAAGAAAACATTTTTTTGCCTTTCTCTTTGCTGTCATCTCCTTCCGATAAATTTAGTTCAAATTTTTACTTCTCAGGGTGACAGCCTTTCAGTTGTAATCTTGGTCCTTCCTCTCATCCTTTACCCTGAGCGGCGTCGAAGGGAATCCTGGTTTAAACCAATTCTCGCCCTATTCTCCAATCCTATTTGACCGTTTAGAGCCGAGCCTCAATCCCAATTCAAATCCCCCAAAATAAAACCTCAATTATATTATTATGATAGAATCTTTCCTTATATTTGGGACATATTTGCTAAAGACAATAGCCCAGATTTGAAACTCTTGTTTACATATATCCTTTTGCTGAGCTTGACGCTGCAATCTTTTTATCGCAGTATCATGACTATGGAGTATGAGATTCATCTTCCGGACTACATTGCCAACTGTATCAACAAGAGTCGCCCAGATTTACATTGTAATGGTCAGTGTGTGTTGATGCAAAAAATCAGAGACAAAGAGAAAAAGGAATCCAAAAAGAATTTCGTGGTTTATGAATATAGCTCGCATTATGTTCATAAAGAATTCAGTACATTGATTAAACCTATTACGGTTGAAGAGCCTGTTGAAAAGCCTCTTCCAATTTACATCTCTGAATATAGATTCGAATTCAGCAATCCGCTTTTCCGTCCCCCAATTGCTTAATCTTAGCAGTAGGACAGCCCTTTATTGAATTTTATTGAAATTGATGCTCAAGCACATGATGTGTTTGTTGGTCTTTGTGCAATTTTTCTAAACTTTCTTCTTACTGCCCTTCATTTCATTTTTAAAACAGCAATACCTATTTAATAATGCAGAAAATAATAATGATTATTTCACTGTGCCTATTATTCATATCCTGTACAAAAGAAAAAACAGATTATGAAGCTGAAATTGGTACAGAACAACCAGAAAAATTGGAATTTAAGGAAGCCTATTCCTTTGAAAAAAACGACTATAAAGTAAGTGTAGAGGCTTTGAATGGTACTTTGACCAAAGGCTATAATGAGCTACGGATCAAGGTCTTCAACAAACAAAGCAATGCAGAGGTCAATTCAGCATCACTTGGCTTTTTGCCCATTATGACAGGGATAGAGGGTAAACAAGTGTCATGCCCTCATCGCTATCAATTGACATATAATTCAGCGGAGAAGTTCTATGCTGCCTACGCAGTATTTACAGAACTGAGCAGTAGTGAAAATAAATGGGACCTGTATATAAAGATGAAAGTTGGAACGCAAGAATTGCAGATCAAGGAACCGATTACAGTAAAAGAGCAGACCAATAAAAACCTGAACATGGTTTCCTTCTTTGGAAATGACAGTGAACAATATTTTATTGCACTATTGGGGCCTCGGTCCCCAAAAGTAGCTGAAAATAACTTGCTGGCAGCTGTTTACAAATACAATAAACCTTTGACTCCCTCAAAGACAGAGTTTCCAGATCCAAGTCAGTTCAATTATTCAGAAGTCAAAGGCTTCACCCTGAAATTGGATCCAAGGATGCCTGAACCTTCCATGGGTAACCATTCCTCGCCAAATAATAAAGATTTAGTTCAAGGGGAAGACGGCTTTTATCATGGCGTGGTAAACTATACCATGACTGGAAATTGGACCTTGAATTTCATATTCATCAACCAAAATGGAAAGATCCTTAAGGGAACTGAGGTGCCCAAGGATTTTACACCGGGTGTGGAAGGTAAAAAAAGTGAACTGTTCATTGATATTTTATTCTAAAAGCTATGCGTAATATCATTTCCATCCTTGTGCTTTTCCTTATTTCCCTACAATCACAAGCACAGGATACATTAAGGAATAAACAAGATACGGTTCAAAAGATCGAAGAGGTTAAAGTAAAAGGGATTCGGAAACGGAAGATTGAGACAGAAATGAAGATGGCTGTTTCAGTGGATGAATTTCTGGCCTCATCAGATAAGATCAGTTTTATCAAGAGGGGAGCCTATGCTTGGGAGCCTATGTTGAACAATATGAGCTCGGAACGATCGACCATTACCATTGATGGGATGCATATTTTTGGTGCCTGTACAGATAAAATGGATCCCATTACTTCTTATGTGGAGAGCAATAATCTGTCGACCATAGATATCAAATCTGGTCAAGAAGGGAGCATGCATGGAGCTACAGTTTCTGGAAGCATTGACCTGAAGCGAAAAAGTACGGCCTTTGATAGCATTGCCCATTATAAAGGCTCTTACCAAAGTGGCTTTGAGTTCAACAATAACCAGTTCTTTAACTTGGGCAATCTTTCCTATAGCAGTGATAAGTTTGTTGCAGATGCAAGTGTGGCCTATCGTAAAGCAGGAAATTACCTAGATGGGAATAAGGAGGAGGTGAAGCATTCGCAATACCGGAAGTTCAATAGTTCACTTGGTCTTGCCTATAAGACCAGTGATCTTTCATCCATCCGAGTCGATGCAATCTTTGACCAGGCCAATGATGTAGGCTATCCGGCTTTACCTATGGACCTATGGCTTTCAAGGGCAATCATTACTTCTGCTTCCTATAAACAATTGTTTGAGGAAGGTCTATTTAAAGTTTGGGATACCAAAGTCTATTTTAATGCCATCGAACATTATATGGACGATACCAAAAGACCGGAAAACCTTGTGCATATGGATATGCCGGGGTGGAGCAATACCTTTGGGCTGGTCTCGAGTGTGAACCTGAAAGAAGGTCGATACAGTTCAGACATCCAATTGAATGCCTATCAGAACCTATCGATTGCAGAAATGACGATGTATCCACAGGATCGAAGCAAGAAAACCATGTTCGCTTACAGTTGGCCTTGGGTAACCAGCCGATTTGCAAGTGTATCGATGAACAATTCCTATGATTTTACGGAAAATAGCAGGTTGAATTTTGGCGGATCACTGGGCTATAACTATAACCATTCCAAGTATGTGGAATTTAACTGGATTTTTCATCCCGGTACTCCACAGGAAAAGAGCAGGGTCCTTCCAGGCTTGCATGCCAGTTATGACTTGAGCGTAGACAGGTTTAATTTTTCTGTGGGAACAGGTTATGGACAGCGAGCGCCATCAGTATCAGAAGGTTATGGTTATTATATCTACAATAGTTTTGATCGCTACGATTATATCGGTAATCCAAATCTGAAAAATGAAATATCCTTTGAAGGAAATGCGAGTGCCGGTTTCAAGACAGAAAGAATGGGGATCGATGCAAAGGTTAACTATTTCTACATTCAAAACTATATAGTTGGGCGGATCTTAAGCTTAGGGAGCCCGATGAATTATCAATCTGTTGGGGTCAAAGGCTATACTTCATTAGATCATGCAAGGATATTCAATGTCAGTGTCAATGCAAATTATGATATCCTGCCACATCTACATTGGAAAGGGAATGTAACCTATGCCCGTGCGACTGATGAAAGAGGGGGAAACCTACCGTTTATCAGGCCATTGAGCTATCAGACTTCCTTACATTATATGTATAAGCAGTTTGGTATACAGACCTCCCTAAATGGCGATATGGAGCAGCGAAATTATAGCCCTGAGTATGGTGAAGACCTTACTGCGGCATATCAGGTATGGAATGTGTCGGCAGACTATAACCTGACCTTTGGGAAATATAAAGCCATGGTTCAGGTTGGAGCTGAAAACCTATTCAATGAATATTACAGCACTTATGCAGACTGGGGAAATATCCCAAGAATGGGAAGGAATATTTTTACGTCCATAAAATTAAGCTTCTAAGATGTTGGTTCGAGTAATAAGTGGAATATTGATGTTATTGTCTGTGCTGATCGGTTTTCAGCAGGCCATTATCGTTATGCACTTTAAGCTCAACCAAGAAAAGATTGAAAAGGCTTATTGTGAGAACAAAAATAAGCCTGAGATGCAATGTCATGGGCTTTGCCATTTGAAGAAACAATTGGAAGATCAGGAAAATTCAGAAACAGCGACGCTCAAAAATTACCCAAGGGTCGATATGCTCGTTGCCTCAGATTTCGAATTTATTTTGAGTAATTCTGATTCGGAATACAATGAAGTAATCACTGCTTATCAAGAAGTCTATTATAAGGAACCCTCCAGAGAGATTTTTATACCACCACCTATCTATTATCTATTTTAAGTTTATATAAGAGAAGTTAATGTTATAAAAATCAAATAATTAAAAATAAATAAGAAATTAATCTAATGAAAAATTCAATTAAATATATTGCTGCTTTACTTGCTGTTTCTTTGTTCGTGTCCTGTTCTAAGGATAGTGTTGATCCGGTTGCCAATAATATTACATTACACTTTGATAATACCTTTAAAGGAAAAAGTATCGTACTTGGCGATGCTAATAGCAGTACCGCAAGCAAAAACACGTCAGCTGCCGGACAGGTACATCAGTTTTCTGAAATTAAGTATGTAATCAGTAACATTCGTTTGATCAAAGCAGAAGGTACGGAAATCCCATATAACATTAATGATCTGGATAAAGGGGCTACAGTTATCAATCAAGCTAAAGCAACGTCTTTAGATTTTGTGTTGAGCAATATTCCTTCAGGTGAATACAAACAGATCAAATTTGGTCTAGGTGTAAAACAGGAATTGAATACTTTGGACGAAACGAAGTTCCCTAACTTTTATAAAGCGGCAGGTGCCAATGACACCGAAATGATGTGGGAGTGGGGTTCAGGCTATCGTTTTACTAAACTTGAAGGTTTTTATGGCGCAGATAATAAAAAGATGTCTATCCATACCGGAAGTACAGTTGAAGGTAAGGAAGGTGCCTATACCCAAGGGGTAGATGCCTATAGAGAAATTTCCTTGAATCTGACTTCAGTAGCTACTGTAGGACGTACCTCTCCTAAAATCACCATCAATGCTGATTTCGATAAATTATTAAGTGGAAAAACCAATACCATTACCTTGTCTACAGGTACTGGAATGGGTGACAACGCTACGCCGAATATCCATACTGCTGTGCAGATGGTGAAATTCGTAGATAATTTAGGTGGAAATGGAAGCAGCGACCTTTCAGGTATGTTCTCCATTAGCAAAGTAGAAAATTAATACATTAGAGCCTTTCTTATTCGAGAGTAAGGAAGGCTCTTTCTTTTATTTTTTCAATATGAGAAAGATAAAATGGTCAGTCGTTCTATTCTTTGTGCTTGGATTTTTGAGTTCCTGTCAAGACAGGGAGGAAATTGATGAGATTCCATTTGACAATCCTGAAATACCTTTGGAGATCCCTGTGGATTTTCCTACGATGAATGCCTCGGTCCAGGGGAATAAGCCTACAAAATATGGTGTAGAACTTGGGAAGATGCTCTTCAATGAAAAAAGGTTCAGTGGAAATAATACGATTTCCTGTGCTTCCTGCCATCAGCCTGAAAAGGCATTTGCAGATGAGAATCCTAAATCTATTGGGGTATACAATCGAGTCGGGTTAAGAAATACGCCTGCTATCCAAAACATGGCCTTTATGGGGCATTATAATTGGGATGGTAATATCCTTCAACTAGAGAAACAGCCTTTGGTGCCTATCATTACCCATGAAGAGATGAATTCATCGATCATGGAAGTCATTGCTAAACTTCGGGATGATCCTACCTATAAAGAGATGTTCAGGAAGGCATTTGGAGATGAACAAATTACTGCTGACCGAATTTATAGAAGCATTGTTCAATTTGAATATACATTGATCAGTGCGGATAGTAAATACGATAGGGTGGTCCATCAAGGCAAGGAGCGATTTTCCGAGTCGGAGGAAAAAGGGTTAAGAGTGTTTGAGGCGAAATGTAAAAGTTGCCATGGAACAGGGCTGTTTACCGATCAGAGCTTTCGTAATATTGGTTTCCCGATAAACCCGGATACAGAAGAGGCGGGAAGGGCAAGAGTAACGGGTGATCCAAAAGATTGGATGAGCTATCGGGTCCCTTCGTTAAGAAATATTGAATTTACTGCGCCTTATGGAAGCTTTGGACAATTTAAGACGTTAAAAGACGTATTAGATTATATGGATCAAGGTGTGCTGTATGCAGAGAATCTAGACCCTATCTTTAAGGCAAATGGGAATAGGTTACCTATGAATGAAGAGGAGAAAGCTGACATCATCGCTTTCCTGAAAACATTGAGCGATCATTCTTTTGTAGCTCAAAAATAATTGATTTTACATTCAAAACACTTATTGTTGGTTTAAATGGTCTATTGTGAGCAATAGATTTTGTATTTTTGTCATATTTGCAAGAGCATAACATTAAATAGAAAATGGAGTTAAACTTAAAGCGCCCGTTGGCATTTTTTGATTTGGAAACTACGGGTGTCCAAGTGTCAAGTGATAGAATTGTAGAGCTTTCCATATTGAAGGTCAGTCCAGGTGGAAAAGAAGAGACCTTGACGATGAAGGTGAACCCTGAGATGCCGATTCCGGCTGAGTCTTCTATGTTTCATGGGATTTATGATGCGGATGTGAAGGATCTGCCGAATTTTCAAGCGAGAGCCAAAGAGATCGCAAATTTTATCGGAGATGCGGATTTAGCAGGATACAATTCAAACAAGTTTGATGTCCCAATGTTAATGGAAGAGTTTTTACGTGCAGGGGTTGACTTCTCCTTGGAAGGAAGGTCCTTTGTAGATGTACAGAACATCTTTCATCAGATGGAGCAGAGAACGCTAAAGGCAGCCTATAAGTTCTATTGCAATGAGAGTCTAGACAATGCCCATACTGCTGAGGCCGATGTAAGAGCAACCTATGAAGTCTTGAAAGCGCAGTTGTCTAAATATGAAAATGTAGAATATGAGGATAAGCATGGGGTTGTTTCTGTACCTGTAGTCAATGACGTTGAAGCCTTGCATTCTTTTACCAACCTGAGCAAACCGGTGGATTTTGCCGGACGTTTGGTCTATGATGCGGATGGCGATGCAACCATTAACTTTGGAAAACACAAAGGGAAGAAAGTTGTTGATGTTTTTGATGTTGAACCGAGCTATTATGCTTGGATGCAAAATGGAGATTTCCCATTGTATACCAAGAAGGTATTGGAAGGGATTTGGAACGAGCATAAAAACAAGAAAAGAGAGGCAAGGGTAAACAATCCGGTCCAAGCAACAAGTACTCCAAGTAAGGATTTCAAAAAGCCGGAAAGGAAACCAGAGCCTAGTAAACCCATTACCAATGATATGTTAAAGGGTTTGCAAGATAAATTTAAAAAATAAAGAACCATTCAATATTATGATGAATAAAGAACAAGAGATTGAACGTATTTCCTGTTTAATTATAGGATCAGGACCTGCTGGATACACTGCTGCCATTTACGCTGCACGTGCTGATTTAAAACCTGTTATTTATACGGGTATGGTTCCAGGGGGACAATTGACCCAAACTACAGAAGTTGATAATTTTCCTGGTTACCCACAAGGAATCACTGGTCCGGTAATGATGGAGGATTTACGTGCTCAAGCGGAGCGTTTTGGAACAGATGTACGTTTTGGATATGCTACGAAGGTTGATTTTTCAACTGATGGTGGCATCCATAAGGTAGAGATTGATGGGGTTAAGACCGTTGAGGCTGAAACCGTTATAATCGCTACGGGTGCAACTGCTAAATGGTTAGGACTGGATTCAGAAGAAAAATATAATGGATTTGGTGTTTCGGCTTGTGCAGTATGTGATGGGTTTTTCTACAAGGGGCAAGATGTTGCCATTGTAGGAGCTGGTGATACAGCCGCTGAAGAAGCAACTTACTTAGCTAAGCTTTGTAAAAAGGTTTATATGTTGGTTCGTCGTGATGAATTCCGTGCTTCTAAAGCTATGGTTCATCGTGTGAACAATACTCCGAACATTGAAGTTCTTTATAATACGGAAGCAGTAGAGATTTTAGGAGACGGCCAAGTGGTGACCGGTGTCCGTGTGATCAATAACGAAAGCAAAAATCTTCAAGACCTAGAGGTTACAGGTTTCTTTGTAGCTATCGGTCATAAGCCAAATACAGAGTTGTTCAAAGGCATCTTAGATATGGATGAAACTGGTTATTTGATAACCAAAGCCGATAGTACGGCAACCAATATCCCTGGTGTTTTTGCTTGTGGAGATGTTCAAGACCATGTTTTCCGTCAAGCGATCACAGCTGCTGGAACTGGATGTATGTCTGCTTTAGAAGCGGAACGCTATTTAATGGCTAAGGAAGACGTGGTGCTTTCTTAATATAAACATTAGACAAAAGACAAGAGACAACAGATCTTTTTTTACGCCGATTATAAGGGAGTCAATTAGATTTTTTTAATTGGTATTTAGAAATTATAATGAAGAGCCTTTCTAATTTTTAGATAGGCTCTTTTTGATGTTTGAACCAGGATTGGGTTCGGCTCCGCTCACCCACCGAGGATAAGAGGATAGACCAAGATTTGGGGAAAGAACCAGGATTGGGTTCGGCTCCGCTCACCCACCGAGGATGAGAGGATAGACCAAGATTATGATCAACATGTCGCTGGAAAGTCCCCAATATAGTAGGGGCGAATTGCATACGCCCGCAACATACAGACCTAAAATAATATCAATTCTGATTAAATCTTGACACAGGAAGAGTCTCGGAAAAACACAAAAATCCACATTGAAATTATGGAAGTTTGCATTGGCGTACAGTTCCTGTACCTTCGGTACAGCATGACAGGTCCTTTTGGAGGAAAATCATACAGATTCTTCACTATTTGTCCAGAATCAGAGTTATAAAAAAGCGGAATTCTTATTTATATTTAGAATTCCGCTTTTGACTTTCTAAGAACTTAATGGCTATACGCCATAATTTCTATAAATACCCTATTTAGGGATGGACATGAGTCTATTGTCTTGTGTTTATCTTTTGCTGTCTATCTTAAAATCTATATCCGATAGAGATACCGGCGCGAATACCTGCCCATGGGCTTTTTGCTTTTAGGGTTGCGCCTTGAGCATCTACGGTGGTTTCAATATCTACAATATCATTCTGTAAGTTTTCAAGTTCTTCTCTTAGGTATTGCTGCTCTTGAGGGGAAAGGTCCATTTTTCCTGATATGGTTCCGCTAGCGCCCCCATAATGTGGTCCAAGGATTCGAAGATCCATGAATACTGATTTTGCAAGTTTAAATTGGGACCCAATGACGAAACCGAAGCCCCATGTTCCGATTCCACCTTTTAGAGGAACTGTTTCTGTGGTACCTTGGTCAGTTTCATAAGGATAATTGGTCGTGATGTTGTACTTTCCATATTTGAAAAAAGGACCTACATAAAATCCTCTTCCAGCATTTCCATTTTTTTTGCTGGTATAGAATCTGAATTCTGGAGAGAATGTAAAATGATCTAATGTAGCATCATTTGTAAAGTTTTCATCTTCGATCAAATCCTCAATAGTACTTTTGAAAGGAAGGGATGATTTACCTCTAAATCCAATACTTGCATTAACACTCATTTTGGGTGCTACCATGCGTTCGTATTCGAAAGCAAAGGTTTTACCAACCAATGGTAACAGATTGAATTTTACGGTATTCTGTTGTGCTACAGAAATGGATGGGATTATGCACAGGACGATGGTTATGGACAGAAGCGTGAGTCCAAGGAGATTTTTATTTTTCATTGTGAGTTAACATTTGGTTTTGATTTTCCAAATATATTTAACTACGATGAAAACCGCAATACCTAGAATTTGGTATATTATAAAACTGAAAAATATTTTAGCGCATTCCAGATTCCATCATTATCTACGTCATCTGTAACATAGTCAGCAATTTCTTTTACTTCTGGATTTGCATTCCCCATTGCAATTCCTAGCTGAACATGTTTAAGCATGCTGATGTCGTTTCCACCATCACCGAAGGCCATGGTGTTTTCCAATGGAATGCCAAAATGCTTGCAGAATATGTCAATCCCAACCTTTTTACTTAAGCCTTTGGGGTTCACATCGGCAAATAGAGGAGTCCATCTCGAAGCAAGAGAATTCGGCATAACGGTTTCCATAAACTGCTTTTCTTCTTCAGGCCCTAAAAAGATATTAGTCTGTAAAATGCTATGTACATCAACCTTTTCCATGTCGACCAATTTTGGGACTGGTAAGTTAAGGTGGGCATACATGCCGGCTATTTCTGGAGTTACATCATGAATGGTAATCTCTTGTTCAGACATAAAGGAGAAACTAAGGGGTTTTTCCTTTGCATACTCAATTACGGACTGTATATCCTGACTGGCAATGGTCTGCTTGAATAATACTTCAAAATCGTGGGTAAGGCAATAACCGCCATTAAAGGTGATATATCCATCGAAATCCAAAAATTTGATATGATCAATACTGTTTATGGATCTACCCGTTGAAAGAATGGTTTTGATGCCATGGGTCTGAAGTAACCTGATCGCTTCAACGGTTGATTCAGGTACCTTGTGGGTCTTGAAACTCAATAATGTTCCATCAATATCAAAAAATACGGCTTTAATTTTAGGATTTAGCATGCACAAAGGTACGTTAAATGTGCCAATAAGCCTAAGATATGGAGGTTGATTTATCAGCTTGGGAAACCTTTAAACATTGATTTGACCTTCCAGGCCGAATTAGTTTGTGGGCAATGATTATCTTTGTCCTGAAATAATAATGATATGACTGTATTCAAGGATTTTTTAGGTGAGCTGGAAGGGATGCTTTTAAGAAAAGAACTGCAAAAAATTTCTTTAGGTAATTACCGAGGTGAAGAGGCTAATCTAAAAAATATCTATATAAAGCCTGTGTTAATAAAACAGGACTTAATGCTTTCATTTGTTTATCGTTATCAAACGAAAGATATCACTAAGAATTATTCCATTGAAGATTCTGTAATAGAGCTGGAAAAGCTGGTGGACTTTAGGGGATTCAGGCAGGTGAATGTTCAGAGCATCAGTGAAAATCTGGTTTTTCAGATGAACAAAAAAGGAGAATGGCGTCTGCAAAAAGAAAAAGTAGAGCGGAGAAAGGAGCAGTCCCTGTCCCATGATAAAATTAAGGACCGAAAAATTACAGATTCCAGTAAGGCCTATTTGCATCAGTTAAACCTTACTGATGCCGAAGGAAAGGTTTTCAAGAATGCCCAGGATAAATGGAAGCAGATCAATCATTATATCGAATTATTGAGTTCGTCACTTTCGGATCTTCCTTCCAAGGAAAAACTTAAAGTGCTGGATATGGGCGCAGGAAAGGGTTATCTGACCTTCGCACTTTATGATTACCTAAAAAATAGCCTTGGGATACAGGTGGAAGTAGTGGGGATAGAATACAGGAAGGATTTGGTTGATTTCTGTAATCAGGTTGCACAAGAGTCTGGTTTTGAAACCCTGAGTTTTGAGGAAGGAAGCATTGAAGAATATCAATCTGCTGAAGCAATAGATGTGCTGATCGCCTTGCATGCCTGTGATACCGCTACGGATGATGCCATATACAAAGGCATCCAAAATGATGCTGAACTGATTGTGGTGGCTCCTTGTTGCCATAAACAGGTGCGTTGGGAATTGGAGGCAGTGAAAGCTAAGAATGACCTGGATTTCATGACCCAATATGGTATATTTTTAGAACGTCATGCAGAGATGCTAACGGATAGCATTCGGGCCTTGATCTTAGAGTATTATGGTTATGAAATGCGAGTCATACAGTTTATTTCTGATCAGCATACGCCTAAAAATGTTATGTTGGTCGGTTCTAAGCGAAAGATTGATCCTAAGAAGCAGGATGAAATCTTAAAAAAGATCAAAAGTCTGAAAGCTTATTTTGGAATCAATTACCAGCACTTGGAGCGTTTGTGTGGCCTTGATAAATAAGGTTTTACATGAGATTAATTAATATATTTATTTAGATAGTAGACAGGCTTTTTATATGTCGAATATGAAACAGCAGACCTGTTGTTGATTTGGAATAAGGTAATTCCCGATAATAGTCCAAAAAACCTGTGCATTTAGGTCACAAAGTTCTATCTTTGTGTCTTGAAAAATTGTAGCGATGAGAATTTCTTATAATTGGTTAAAGAATTTTATTGATATAGATAAAACCCCACAGGAGCTTTCCTTAATCTTGACAGATATTGGTTTAGAAGTAGAGTCCTTGGAGGTTGAGCAGAGTATTCCTGGAGGATTGGAAGGGTTGGTAGTTGGAGAAGTGATTACTTGTGAGCAACATCCTAACGCTGATAAACTAAAAGTAACAACAGTAAACGTAGGTAAACCTGAGTTGTTGAATATCGTGTGCGGTGCACCGAATGTACGCAGCGGTTTAAAAGTTATAGTTGCACAGGTTGGCACAACCTGTCACCCTACATCGGATGACCCTTTTAAAATTACCAAGTCGAAAATTCGTGGTGAAGCATCAGAAGGGATGTTATGTGGCGAGGATGAAATTGGTTTGGGTACTTCCCATGCAGGTATTGTAGAGCTTGATTCTGACGCAGAAATAGGCAGTTTGGTGAAATCATACTTCAAGATGGAGGATGATTATTGCTATGAAATCGGTTTGACACCAAACCGTGCAGATGCGGCTTCCCATTTGGGTGTGGCAAGAGATTTAGCGGCTTATTTCAGGTCGAATGTAAAATCTCTGGATTTAAGTTCGTTTCAAGAGCTGTCAACAACTGGAACTTCGGTAAAGGTTGATATTGTAGAAGATGCCCCTCGGTATTCTGGAATTAACATCAAGAATATCAAAGTTGGAGAGTCTCCGGAATGGTTAAGAAATAAATTAAGTGCAATTGGTGTTCGTTCGATCAACAATATCGTCGATGTAACCAATTATATCCTTCATGATTTAGGACAACCATTACATGCATTTGACCAGGACAAGATTTCTGGAAATCAGGTAATTGTTAGGAAAGCGAAAGAAGGTGAATTGTTCAAGACTTTGGATGGCGTAGAGCGTAAGCTGTCATCAGAGGATTTAGTGATTGCAGATGCTGAGAAACCGATGTGTATTGCAGGGGTTTTCGGAGGTGAATATTCCGGTGTTACGGAAGGAACAACTTCGATTTTCCTTGAGTCGGCTTATTTTAACCCAGTAACGGTTAGGAAAACATCGAAAAGACACGCGCTGAAAACCGATTCATCATTCCGTTTCGAGCGTGGAACCAATCCGGATATTACTGTAGAGGCTTTGAAAAAAGCAGCTATCCTGATTGCTGAAGTTGCCGGTGGGGAAGTGTCATCCAGTATTGTTGACCTGTACCCGAATCCTATAAAACCATTTGAGTTTCCGGTAAGCTATCAAAATATTCAACGTGTCATCGGAAAAGACATTCCTGCAGAAACGATTAGAGAGATCATTGTGAGTTTAGGCATTGAACTTGAAAATGAGACTGCTGAGGGATTTGATGTCAAAGTGCCTGCATATAAAGTAGATGTCATCCGTGAGATTGATGTGGTTGAGGAAGTATTACGTATCTATGGATACAACAATATTGAACTAAAGACGCAGATCAAAGCATCCTTAAATACCTCGGAGAAACCAGATAAGGAAGTTGTGCTGAACCAGATTGCAGATCTATTGATCGCGAATGGGTATAGGGAGATCTTGGCGAATTCATTGACCAAAGATGATTACCTGGAAAATGAGGAGACCGCTGTGAAGCTGTTAAATCCATTGAGTAGCGATTTGGACGTGATGCGTCAGAACCTGTTGTTCTCAGCTTTGATTGCCATTGGGTACAATCAAAAACGCAAGAATGCAGACCTGAAGATCTTTGAATACGGAAGATCCTATAATTTAGTGGAAGGTAATTACGTAGAAAAGCAATTGTTCTCTATCGCTATTTCAGGTAAGAAAGAATCGGAGCAATGGAATAATAATGCCAAAGGTGTAAGTTTCTATGATATCAAAGCGGTTGTAGACGATATCGTAAAAAGACTGAAAGTAGAAGGTATCCGCGTTGAGGATTATGTTGGGACGTACTTTGACTATGGATTGAGCTATAGAAAAGGAGAGAAGGTCTTGGTTTCCTTTGGGGCGGTTTCAAAAGCTAACCTGAAGAAAACAGATGTTGATGGACCGGTATTCTTTGCGCAATTTGATTGGGACTTGATGATTAAAGTGATCAAGAAAAATAAAATCACTTACAAGGAAGTTTCAAAATTCCCATCAGTAAGACGTGATTTAGCGTTGTTGCTGGATGATCAGGTGACCTTTGAGCAATTGCGTTTAATTGCCACAAAGACAGAGAGAAAGTTGTTGAAGGATGTTCAGATTTTTGATGTCTATAAGGGAGATAAATTGCCGGAAGGTAAGAAGTCCTATGCCTTGAGTTTTACGCTTCAGGACGAAGAAAAAACACTTACAGACAAACAAATTGATGCAATTATTCAAAAATTAATTATTAACTTTGAGAAAGAAGTAGGCGCATCAGTGCGCTAAAAATTTATACATTAATTGCGAAATACTATGGCGTCATTATCTTCCCAAATGAATATTATCGTTGAGAAAACGAAAAATCTTATTCAATTGTGTGAAGCCTTGCAAGAGGAGAATGACTTGTTAAAGTTAGAAGTTCAATCATTGCAAGTTGCATTTGATACGAGTTCGGATAAAGTTAAGCAGCTGGAAGACAAGGTAAAAGCCTTGGCGGTTGCCAAAACATTAGACAATTCGGAGATCGATAAAGACGCTATAAATGAAAAAGTACTTGACACAAAACGAAAAATTAACGATTTTGTGCGAGAAATAGACAAATGTATAAGTCTATTGAAGTAGGAAAAGGGAGTAGGAGAATAGACTTATTACGTTATTAAGCTCAAAGAAAATGGGAGAGATTTCCATAAAAATAAATATAGCAGACCGAGTATATCCTTTACGTGTTGAGACGGAGGAGGAAGAGGTGATTAGATATGCCGCGAAGCTAATAAACGAGAAAATTAAAGAACTGCAGGATAACTATGCGGTTCGTGATAAGCAAGACTTGTTGTCGATGTGTGTATTGCAATATGCCACGGGGATGATCAAGGCTGAGCGGAATAGTCAGAACCAGGATTCTGGTCTGGAGCATTCCATTCATGAACTGGACAATATTCTGACGGATTTCTTCAAAAAATAAAACGTTTACGTTCTTAGAATTTAGAGCTTGTAACGACGAATTTGCCGCAATTAAATTCGGGTTGTCACTATTTTAAACTTAACGCTTCAATATCACGAGCAATTTTAAAGATGTAGGCCATTTTGCGAAAGCCATCTAGGTCATGATCATACGCTCAAATCATGTGTAATCGAAGTTTAATAATACATGGTACCTGATTTATTTAATTGCGGTTTTTTTTTTGGAAAATAAATGCTATTACATTAACATATTAAATTATAAATAATAACAAATGGAGTTATCAACTACTATATCAATAATAATTTCACTGGTTGTCGGTGTTTTTATTGGACGATATCTTTTGCAGATGTTGTTCAAAAAGCAGGAGCAATCAGCGAATGATAAGGCTGCCCAAATAGTAAGGGATGCAGAGCAACAAGCAGATCATATAAAAAAGCAGCGTCAGCTAGAAGCAAAAGAGAAGTTTTTGCAATTGAAGGCTGAGCATGAAAAAGAAGTCAACCAAAAGAATAATACCATCTCTCAAAAAGAGAATACCATTCGTCAGAAAGAACAGTCATTAAATCAAAAATTGGAGAATCTAAATCGTGAAAAACAGGATTTGGATAACAAAGCCAAGAAATTGGATCAAATGATTGAGTTCAATGACAAGAAAAAGGAAGAGGTAGAACAGTTAAAAGGCCAACATATCAAGCAATTGGAGAGTATGGCTGGTCTGTCTGCTGAGGAAGCTAAGGAACAGTTAGTAAATTCATTGCGTGAAGAAGCTCGTTCTCAAGCGATCATGCAGATCAAGGATATCGTTGATGAAGCGAAATTAACAGCATCGAAAGAGGCCAAGAAAGTAGTTATCCAAACTATCCAACGTACGGCTACTGAATCTGCCATTGAAAACACGGTATCTATCTTTAACATTGAAAATGATGAGATCAAAGGTCGTATCATTGGACGTGAAGGTCGTAATATTAGAGCACTTGAGGCTGCGACTGGTGTAGAGATTATCGTGGATGACACGCCAGAAGCGATTATCCTTTCAGGCTTTGATCCTGTTCGTCGTGAGATTGCCCGTTTATCTTTACATAGATTGGTTACGGATGGTCGTATCCACCCGGCACGTATCGAGGAGGTAGTAGCAAAGACCCGTACGCAGATTGAAGATGAGATTGTTGAAATCGGTGAACGTACCGTCATTGATTTAGGTATTCATGGTCTACACCCTGAACTGATCAGGATGGTGGGAAGAATGAGATACCGTTCTTCATATGGTCAAAACCTATTACAGCACTCACGTGAGGTTGCGAATTTTGCGGCTACGATGGCGGCTGAATTGGGACTAAATGTGAAACATGCGAAACGAGCTGGATTGCTGCACGATATTGGGAAGGTGCCCGATGATAACCCGGAATTGCCTCACGCGATCTTGGGGATGCAATTGGCAGAGAAATATAAGGAACATCCGGATGTATGCAATGCGATCGGTGCTCACCACGACGAGATCGAGATGACCTCAATGATATCTCCAATCGTTCAGGCATGTGATGCGATTTCAGGTGCCCGTCCTGGTGCTAGACGTGAGGTCGTAGAAAGCTACATCAAACGTTTGAAGGAACTAGAAGACCTAGCGTTGTCATATCCAGGTGTGGAGAAAACATTTGCTATCCAAGCAGGACGTGAATTGCGTGTTGTAGTTGAAAGCGAGAAAGTTTCTGATGCACAAGCTGAGATCTTGGCAGCAGATATTTCAAACCGTATCCAGACGGAAATGACTTATCCAGGTCAGATCAAAGTAACAGTAATTAGAGAGACCAGATCGGTTTCTTATGCAAAATAAAATTCATTTAGAATCTATGGAAAGCCCATCATTTGATGGGCTTTTTATTTTTCCCTTGTATTAGAATTTGATTAGAATTCAATAAAATAGCATTAAGGTACGGGCTAAATGGCTAAATTTGAAATAATTAAAAGAAATGCAAGTATTAGTTGTAGAAGATGATCATCGGATAAGTTCCTTCTTAATTAAAGGTTTAGAGGAAAATGGTTTTTTGGTTACCCTTTGTAAGACGGCGGAGGATGCCTTGATGGAAGAGAACCTTAAAATTGATTGGGATGTCATTGTTTTGGACATAATGTTGCCTGGAATCGATGGGGTGCAGTTATTACAGACCTTACGCTATAAACAGGTTTATGCCCCTGTATTAATGCTTAGTGCCTTAAACAGTATTCAAGACAAGGTGACTTCCTTGGATTATGGTGCTGATGATTATTTGACCAAGCCTTTCCATTTTGAGGAACTGCTGTCGCGTATCAATGCCCTGAGCAGGAGAAAGCAATACCATAATCAGGAAAAGCCGAAGAGTCCGATTTTGGAATTTGATGAGCTGCAGATCGACACGGATCAGTATAAAGTCTTTTTAAAGGGCGAATTGGTAGACCTTTCGCCAAGGGAATTTAAATTGTTGATGTACCTAATCGAAAACCGAAATAAGACGGTCAGCCGAATGCAAATATTAAATGCAGTTTGGGGCATTACTTTTAACAATCACAGCAATGTAGTGGATGTATATATATCCTATTTGAGAAATAAAGTTGAAAGCCAAGATCAGAAGTTCATCCAAACCGTAAAAGGGATTGGATATATGTTTAAATATGATTCATGAAGTTAAAGCATAGGTTAGCCTTATATTCAATCTGTATCTTTAGCGTTGTTACGCTGTTGATTTCAGTAGTTATTTATTTTGCCTATTACGTGCAGATGGAAAAATCTGAGCAACATGCTTTAGAAAGTAAATCATTATTGGCAGCCATCTATTATCTGGAACGCGATGAGTTGAGCAGCCTGGATCATGAAAATATCCAAAAGCAATTGCAGAAGACTATTTCCAGAAGAGATATAGTTGTATTTGATAGTCTTGATAAAAGAAAGGCTGGAGACATGTCCGTAATTTCTGATATTTCGAAGGAATTTATAACGCAGGTCAGGACGGATAAAAACTCATTCTTTAACACAGAACATTTCTTTTATAACGGTATTTTCTATAATGATAACGAAGGGGATTTTGTCATTGTAACCCGAGAATCCAAAGAGGACTTCAATAAGCAGATGCAGTCTTTATTCCATATCTTGATTATTGCATTTTTTGTGGGATTGAGTATAATTTACTTCTTTTCAAGGTTCCTGGGCTATATTGCTTACCAGCCAATCGTCGATGTAATCAAACAGATCAAAGACCGAGATAGCAAGAACTTTGAAAAACCTATCCAATTGGAAAGATCCTATTCGGAAATACAGGATTTGGTGAACACCTATAACCTGTTTGTAGATCGTATCTCGCAAACCTTCAATGTTCAGAAAAATTTCATTGATTATGTTTCCCATGAGCTCAGGACTCCGATAACCGCGCTATTGGGCACCTTGGAGGTAACCAACCAAAGAGAGCGGACAAATGCGGAATATGAAGATGTAATCCAGCAACTCAAGCAATATACCACTGATCTGGAAGAGACATTGGAAAACATGATGTTGCTGTCTGGTGCAAAAACAAGCTTTGAGTTCTCAAGATTGAGAATTGATGAGATTGTTTGGCAGGTCATTGAAAATGCGGTTCTCTATTACCAAGCTGATATTGAGGTGAAAATTGAAGTTGAGGATGCTAACTTAATGGAATGGGAGGGGAATGAGAAGCTCTTGGCCTTAGCTTTCAATAATATCATTGAGAATGCGATAAAGTATTCAAACAATAAGAAAGTAACTGTGATACTTCATGAAGACCTGGGTAGGTTGGAGCTTTTAGTGGTAGACCAAGGGATCGGCATCTCTCAGGAGGACCTCAATAAGGTAAAGGAAAACTTTTACCGCGGGGAAAACACTAATAAATTTTCGGGTAAGGGAATCGGTCTCTCTATGGCCAACATTATTTTTGTACTGCACAAAGTTGAAATGAAACTACAAAGTGAAGGGATGGGAACACAGGTCTCCCTCAAATTCTAATCAAATTCTAATCTAATTTAAAACTCACCTTAATCTGCAAGCTATAGGTTTGCAGAAAATATTAATGGTGAAGAAATTCTATCTAATTTTTGTACTAAGCTGCCTTGCTGTTATTCTGCAAGCCCAGACCTATTCCCTAAAGGATTTAGAATCCCAGTTTCTGAAAAACAATTTGCAGTTAATCGCGAATAAGTTTCATATTGATAGGTCTGAAGCATTAATCGTTCAGGAGAAGTTATGGGCCAACCCAAATCTTACCGTTGACAACCTTAACCTTTGGGCTAACCGCTCTTTTGAAACCATGCCCAATATCATTGGTAATTTCGGAAGTAAACAGCAGCTCAACATGGAATTAGAACAGCTGATCGAGACAGCTGGAAAGAGAAAGAAACGAGTGGCCATTAAAACATTGGAGAAGACTTCTGCCCAGCTGGAGTTTGAGGAGATCCTGAGGCAGTTAAAGCTCGATTTAAGAACCAATTTTTATAGCCTTCAAAGAATTCAATTGGAAGAAAATCAATTGCAATCCATTTTGGAATTGTTCTCCAAATTGAATGAGCAATATAAGACGCAAGCTGAGAAACAGCATGTATCCCAAGTTAGTTTTTTACGGGTCCATACCGAGTTAATCGGTATCCAGAAGGAGCTTTTGGATATAAAGAGCCAAAAAAATGAGATCATTCAGCAATTAAGAACCCTTACTCAATTGCCAGATCTGAAAGCAGAACAATTATCCTTTGATCGATTTCAGGTTGGCGAGAAGACTTTATTCCCGACCGAGCTGAAGGAGAAAGCAAATTCCCAAAATATTTATTTGCGCTCGATGGCCAATGAAATTCAGCTTTCTGAAGGTCAGTTGAGATTGGAGAAAGCACAGAGAACCCCAAACTTAAACCTGTTGATGAATTATGAGCGTGGAGGTAATGTGATGAGTAATTTCATTGGTATTGGGTTAAACATTGAACTACCCATCTTCAACAGAAATAAGGGAAATATCCAAGCTGCAAAAATCCAAGTTGAGCAAGGTCAAGCGCAGTTTCAAGCTAGGCAAATAGAAATAGGAAATGAGATTGATAAGCTGTTGAATAAGCTGTCTTTATTTCGGGAGAACCTCACAAACTGGAAGGATACGAATACTGAAGCCCAACACAGGGTACTAGAGAATTATATCAAATATCTTCAGGAACAACAGGTGACCCTCATCGAGTTCATTGATTTCTCCCAAGCTTTTCGTGAAGCTCAGCAAGCCTATTTGGAATTACAGGAAAGATATTTAATCACATTTGAACAACTACAGTATGTGGTTGGCCAGGAACTATAATAATGAAAAATATTAAAAGTTTACCCTTAGGTTTAATTACCCTGATTGCATGTTGCACTGGCTGTGGAAGCAGCCAGCAGCAACAAATTGACGTACAGGATAGCACAAAAGGGTTTTGTATCAGCGTTCAATTAAAAAAGACTACTGAAATTATTACGGTCAAGGAAAGCCCCATTGTAGAGCAATTGACCTTATCGGGAAAGATTGAATATAATGAGAATGATCTGGTAACCTTTCGAAGTTTGTTGCTTGGGGTAGTCGATCGAGTTGATTTTGAGTTAGGTGACCAAGTTAAAAAGGGTCAGGTCCTGGCTACCATCAAATCAACGGAAATCCAAAGTCTGTTTCAACAGAAGAATGCGCAGCAAAACCAGATCAATCTACTAGCGAAGCTTTTGGTTACCAAGAAAGACCTGTTGAAAGATGGGATGATTTCAGAACCAGAAATGCTGCAAGTGGAGCATGAACTGGAAAGTGCCAAGATTGAATTGAAACGCATCAATCAATCTTTGCAGCTTTATCACGCTGTAGGCGAGGGGACATTCCAGATTTTAGCACCTAAAAATGGTTATATCATCCAAAAAGATATCAGCCAAGGGCAAATCATTACTCAGGAAAGCAATCCCTTGTTTTCTATTTCGAACCTGAAGGAAGTTTGGGTGATGTTGAACGTCTATGCAAGTAACCTTAGGTTTATCAAAACTGGAGACCAGGTTAAGGTGAGGACCATTGCCTATCCAGATCAAGTCTATACCGGGAAAATTGATAAAATATACAACGTATTTGATGCCAATGAGCATGTAATGAAGGCACGGGTGGTATTGGAGAACCAAAACCTTAACCTGATGCCCGGCTTGAGCGCAGACATCATTATCGATAAAGTAAAATCAGAAGAAACAGCATTAGCCATTCCTAATAAGTCGCTTGTATTCAGTAACAATGAAAATTTCATGGTTGTTTACAAGGGAGATTGCCAATTGGAAGCAAAGAAGCTAGAAATTATTTCGAGCAATGAAGAGGTGACCTATGTAAGCAATAAATTGGGAGCGGACGAAAAGGTTATTGGTAGCAATGCACTATTGATTTTTGAACAGATTAAGGGCTTGTAAGGATGAAGAAATTTGTTCAAAATATAGTAACCTTTTCATTAAGGAATACCACTTTTATTTTATTTGCCACCTTTGCCCTTTTGTTTGCGGGTATTTATGCGCTCAAACATACAGCGATTGAGGCCTTTCCTGATGTTACCAATACGAGGGCGAGGATTATCATCCAATGGCCAGGTCGAAGTGCAGAGGAGGTGGAGAAGCTGGTCACTTTGCCGATTTCCAAGGAGATGAACAGTATTCCCAAGAAGTCAAATATCCGTTCGATTTCTTTATTCGGTCTGTCTGTGGTAACAGTACAGTTCGAAGATGGGGTAGATGACTTTTATGCTCAGCAATATGTTTCTAATAAATTAGCGGGAATAGACCTTCCAGAAGGAACGGAAATAGAGGTAGAACCACCTTCGGGAGCTACAGGAGAAATCTTTAGGTACATTATTAAGAGCGATCTGCCAATCAAGGAAATATCAGCTATCCAAGATTGGGTAATTGAAAGGGAGCTTCTTGGCGTACCTGGAGTGGCCAATGTGATCAGTTTCGGAGGAGAGGAAAAGATCTATGAAATCAAGATCAATCCGACCGAACTAAAAAATTTCAGTCTGACACCGCTTGATGTTTATGAAGCGGTATCAAAATCCAATATCAATGTGGGCGGGGATGTAATCCAACAAGGAGATCAAGCCTATGTGGTGCGTGGTGTCGGGTTGTTGGACAAGATTGAAGATATAGGAAATATAACAGTCAAATTAAATGGCTCTACGCCTGTTTTGATTAAAAACGTTGCAGAGGTTGTAGTTTCCAATAAACCAAGGTTGGGTCGCGTAGGATACAATGAGCAGGAAGATGTGGTGGAGGGGATTGTGGTCATGTTGAGAGGGGAGAACCCTTCCGAGGTTATTGGATTGCTTAAGGAGAAGATCGAAGAATTAAATACTAGGACATTACCGGATAATGTCAAGATCGAGACGGCTGTTGACCGCACGAAATTGGTGGACAGCACGGTCAAGACCGTTTCAAAAAACATTGTTGAAGGTGTTTTACTGGTATCCCTGATTGTATTTATCTTCCTATATAATTGGAAATCCACCTTTATTGTGGCTTCTGTTATTCCGCTTTCATTCTTATTTGCCATAATAATGCTGAAGATCCAGGGGTTACCAGCGAATCTGATTTCAATGGGCTCTTTGGATTTCGGTTTACTCTTGGAGGGAACACTGGTTATCGTAGAAACAGTTTTTGTTGCTTTAGCGACGCTATCCCATAAGGTAGGTCCGGAGCGGTTTGCAAAGATGTCCAAGATGGGAGTAATCAAGAAAAGTGCAGGCAGTGTGGCTTCGTATATTTTCTTCGCATTGATGATTCTGATCGTTGCGTTATTGCCTATATTCTCTTTCCAGAAGGTAGAGGGGAAGATGTTTACCCCATTGGCATTTACTTTAGGCTATGCGTTGTTAGGTTCCTTGATATTAAGTTTGACTTATGTTCCTGCCATGTGCAAGTTGCTTTTCACCAAAGGCATTGAAGAGAAAGAAAACTTTGTGACCAGATTCTTTCATAGATCTATCTATGGACTTTATAGTTATGCCCTGAAATTCAAAAAAATAACCCTCGTTGTTTTTGTTGGCATTCTAGCATTATGTTCGATAAAGTTCATGAATTATGGTTCTGAGTTCCTTCCTCAATTAAATGAGGGTGCCATCTATATCCGGGCGACTTTGCCCAATAGCATTAATCTGGATGAATCCAGCCGGTTGACCAAGGAAATGAAACAATTGATGGTAGAAACCTGTCCGGAGATAGATTTTATCTTAACCCAAACTGGAAGACCCAATGATGGAACTGATCCCACGGGCTTCTTTAATATTGAGTTTAATGTCCAATTGACTGAACAAAACACTTGGAAACGAGGACTGGACAAGGATGAGATCATCGAGGAACTGAGAGAGAAATTGAATCAATACCCTGGTATTAATTTTGGATTTAGCCAACCCATTCAAGATAACGTTGAGGAATATGTGGCAGGGGTTAAGAGTTCTTTGGTTATTAAGATCTTCGGTGATGATCTGTATAAGTTAGAAGATTATGCAAATCAGGTATCAAATGCGATCGGTAAGGTTCGAGGGATTACAGATATCAACGTTTATAAGAATATAGGATTGCCAGAATTAAGGATTCAGCTTCATGATTCTAAAATGGCCAAGTATGGCATCTTTACCAAGGATGTACAAGCCGTTATCGCGATGACCATTGGCGGACAGGCGGCAACCAAATTTTATGAAAAAGACCGACAGTTTGATGTTGTTCTCCGATTCAATAAGGAATATAGGGATACACCTGAAAAAATAGGTAATATCCTAATACCGACAAGCACCGGTGAGAACATCCCGTTGCAAGAGATCGCTAGCATTGGGTATGTGACAGGACCTGCCTTTATCTATCGTGAGGGCAATAGCAGATACATTGGTATTGGTTTTAGCATATCGGGAAGGGATTTAGGGAGTACCATTGAGGAGGCAAAAGAGGTCGTAGCCAGTTCCATAAAACTTCCTAAGGAGAACTATATGGAATGGGCCGGTGAATTTGAAAGCAAGGAACGGGCAACCAAACAATTGATGACGGTTATTCCTATTTCCTTGGTGCTGATCCTTATATTGCTGTACAGTAATTTTGGAAATATGAAAGATACCGCCATTGCCGCTATTACCATTCCATTTGCTTTTATTGGCGGCTTCCTGTCTTTATGGATCACAGGCACCATCTTTGGGATTTCCGCTGGTATCGGATTAATTATTCTCTTCGGTGTAAATACCATCAATGGAATCATCCTGATCGCTGTGATGAAGGAGTACCTGAAAAAGAAACCGTTGAAAGAAGCTATCGACCAAGGAGTGAAAAGTAGGATCAGATCGATTGTGATGATTGCCTTGATGGGCTCGATGGGATTGCTACCTGCTGCGCTTTCCAGTGGGATGGGGTCTGAAATACAGAAGCCCTTAGCCATTATGATTGTAGGTGGGCTGTTGATCTGTTTGATTCTTTCCTTTGCCGTATTACCGGTAGTGTTTTATTATGCGTATAGAAAGGATAAAATGTTAGCGAAGAATAGTTAACTTTGCAGGCATGAAGAAAAAGGCTAATGAAACCAATAAAAAGGTAGAATTTTCCAGACCTGTAGAGAAACATTTTTACGAATTGGATCAAACATATGGAACGGGAAACTTTGCCTTATATGCCATATTTATTTTTTTGGCCTTCTTTGGAATCATGGGATTGATATGGATGATCCCTTTTCCTCAATTAGACTTTTTGGTTAAGATGAATGCCCATACGTTCTTGAACTGGGGGTCATTTTTTATAGCTATTGTCATTTACTGTTATTTGAAATTGGCACCGACCCTTTCTTATGCCGTGCTATTCACGATTGGGATCATGAGTTATTTCATCGTCCAACTGGAATATGTTGAGCGAGATGGCGGACCAACGGTCATCTTAGTGTGCAGTATTATTGCAATAATTGGATTGCTGGGATTGTTCTTAAGCAGCAATAAGGTAAAAAAAGGAAATGCTTCCTTCTTGAATCTATTGACGATAGGACCCATTTGGATGTGGTCAAAGGTATTCGATAGGTTGAAGTGGAAATATTAATCTATTTGACTTAGATCATTAAAGAAATAATAATTAAGGCTAGTTCTCCGATTCAAGGAAAACTAGCCTTAATTTTTTCTAGGCAGCTGGATTGTCTATTTTAGGCCCTTTAATTCGTAAATAATCTTTGCGATATCCGTATTGTCCAAAAATCCTTGAAACCGTTCTGCAGCGGGTCCATAAGCCATTAGAGGAACGGGAATACCCGTATGGTCATTTGTGGCAAAGCTCGCCAGGACCCTTCCAGATTTTGGATCTGCATCAAGCACAATCATACCACCGGTTTCATGGTCAGAGGTCACGATGACCAAAGTTTCTTTATCCTGTTCCGCGAATTCCAATGCTTGACCGACTAATCTATCAAAACTCAGATATTCCGTAATTGAAAAACCGGTAGAATTGCTATGACCACCACCATCAATTTTTGCGCCCTCAATCATTAGGAAAAATCCCTTGTCATTTCCCTTTTGCAGGAAATCAATGGAAGGCTTCAAGGCATGTTCAATAAAGCGATAGGATGTTTTGATTTCCGATTGCTCTTTATCCAGTTTATTCCATTTATGGTCAACTTGGTCTTCTTGAAAAACCAAAAGTTGCTTAGCAGAACTTTTTTGAACGGTTTCGAAAGAGGTCCCGATTTCAAAACCTTTAGATTTTAACTTCTTAATGAGTGAACTATCATTTTTACTGAAGGATTGGTTAGGACCGCCAATGAATAAGTTTAATTTACTATATAAAATGTCGTTAGCAATACTGTCAGAAAGGTCTCTTTCATTGACATGAGTGAAAAAAGCAGATGGAGTAGCTCCAGTGATTTCATCATTGGACACAATACCAGTCCTCATACCCAATGTGTTCAACCGGTCTGGCAGGTTCTCTACTTTATTTCCCAAGCTATCGACCCCGATATATCGGTTCTTGGTTTTATGGCCTGTGGCAATTGCGCTGCCTCCAGCGGCAGAATCGGTATGGTAGTTGTCAGTGGGTTGTGTCCTTAGATATCCTGTATAGGGCATATTGAGTACATTCAGATTTCCTTTGTTGGCCATGGCAGCAGCCCAAAGCTGCGATAGCCCGGCACCGTCACTGATCAATAGAATAATGTTTTTCGGTTTTAAACCAGTTTGGAATTTTTCCTTAATCTGATAGGGGATGTATGTAGAGTCCTCTTGATAAACTGTTTTTGGCTCATTGAGCAAGAATTCACTTAACTCAAAAGGTTTGTCCGTATTGATGAAATCAATCCCTATTTTTTGCCATTCAATCCATGTGGTTTTTGTATCAGGAGCTGCCCAAAAACGGATTTTCTTTCCAAGGTTATGAACAGAATCTACTTTAGATTTTACTTTTTTTAAATCCTTGTCGTTTAATCGTCCAAGGCCATTCCATTTGGATAAAGAACCAAAACTTGCACTAATAAGCCCTATTCTTTCCAACTCTTGTTGGTTGAACTTCTCGTTCAACGTCCCATCAAAATAGAAGATTTCATCGTATTTATGAAAATCTGCAGGCTTCGGACGATTTCCACTTATAACCAACTTGACGGCCTTAGGATTGTTTTTGCTGTCAAAAAGATGGCGATGCGGTTTCAATAACTTGGTCAGATGCTCTAAAATCGGTGCACCTTCGGTTTTTGGATCAATTAAGAGTTGCAATTGCCCTTTGTTAGGAAACAGGTATCCATCAGAGCTATGCTTATACGCTTCGAGTATTGGCTCTAGGTACAGCTTGCTAAAGGTTCTTTCTTTGGTAATGTCTTCAGGGTCGTGTGCAACATATAGTTCTCCGTCCTTTAGGAATAAATCTGCCTCAATTGATCCGAAACCTAAGCCGTAAGCTTGGTTAAAAGGATTATTGCGCGTATAGTCGTTATGCGAATGTGCGTTCGGCAAAAAGGCAATGGGCTTGACCTGAGAAAAGGAATTGATAGATAAACTGCAAATAAATGCTAGGCTCAGATAATATTTAATTCGATTCATTATAATGACTTAATATTATGGTTTTAGGTGTTTGTTTTAAAGTTAAGAATAAATGATTTAGCAAAATTAGGCTGGGACTATTATTGTAGTGTTACACAACCGTTATCTCATTGTAAAGTCTATCAAGTCCTTTCATCCAAATATCAATTCTATTCTCTATTTTTATTTCATGAAAGACCTACAATATCCTTTACATTTCCAGTTTCGTGTAACGAGCCTTGCGAATGATTTTTCGGCAAAGGATGCCAATGGAAACAGTATCTACTATGTCCGAGAAAAGATATTCTCTTGGCGTGACATTATCATGGTCTATAGGGATGAAAGTAAGGCAGAATTGCTATATGAGCTTCGGTCCAATAAACTCATAGACTTTCAGCAAACATTTACCATTACAGATCGCACAGGAAAAGTGATCGGAAAGGTAAGGAGGAAATCTATAAAATCTTTATGGAGGTCTACATTTAATCTAATGGATCCAAACGATGTCCAAGACCATACCATTAAGGAAAAGAACCCTTGGGTGAAGTTTTGGGATGGGCTATTTGGCGAGCTCCCTTTGATAGGGATATTATCAGGTTATCTCTTCAACCCCGCTTATATCCTTCGAAATGATCAAGATGAACCCGTATTTGAAATTATAAAGGAACCTTCCTTCTTTGGTCGAAAGTTTACAGTTAATAAATTAACCCAGCGTGAGGTCGATGATGAGCGTTTTGTTCTCAGTCTGATGCTGATGGTCTTGATAGAAAGAAGGAATGGTTAACTACCATTCCTTCTTTTATATTTAACAGCAACCCGAACCTGGAACACAGCAAGAACCTTCGATTACATTCAGGTCTGCCAAATTCAGCTTTTGCTTTTTGGGAGGAATCCCACACGAATCTTCCGCCAAACAAGCAGTTTTTTTGTTCTTAAGGATAAACTGCTTGCCGTTGAATTCCAAGTCATATTTTCCGATGGTATCAGCCTGATATTCTACTTCAATCTCTCCATCCTCAATTTGTAACTTATCTTCTGATAATTTTATGATGTCCAATAATTTCCCTGGTTTTAGTCTATGCTCAAAATCATCGGCGCTCCACAATTGGAAATTCACGACCTTCTCCTTGCGGATCGTCCCACCACAGTCAATGAAATTCTTAATGATACTGCCTATTTCCGTAACATGAAAATGTTCGGGAACTTGGTTTCCGTTTTCCAATTGAAACTCCACATTGTCCAATGTGGGAAGGATTTCTTTTATTTCTGATAGTTTCATGGTATTTGTTTTAATATATATATCGTAATATTGCGATGCTTAGGGTTAAAAAAAATGCTAACAGCATTTTTCATTCTTAAACGGCTTTTCAAAGAAATGATGGATTTCATCCTGGAGTTCGTTCCATACCGTTTCATTGATACAATAGCATACACTCTTGCCTTCAATGCTTCCTTGGATGATATCTACGCTTTTTAGCTCCTTCAAGTGTTGGGAAATGGTGGCTTGTGCCAAGCCCAGTTCATCCACTAAATCATTGCAGATACAGCCCTTTTGCTTCACGATATGCTGTAGAATAGCAATCCTGGCAGGATGGCCTAACACCTTAAAGTAATTGGCCAGTTTGTTTTGTTCCTCGGTAAAGATCTCACTCTTTGTAATTCCCATAGTATTCCCTTGTATCGCAATATTACGATATAATGCTTTTTAAAACAAATTTGAACAAAAAAAATCCCTTACTGCATTGAGTAAGGGATTGAAATACAGTTCGATAATTTGCTTATCTATTGTTTTTGTAAATGGCGTATGTAAATTTCAAACTACCATTTTCATCAAATTCATTCTCTTTTACCGCATTGATTTTTTCCAATGCTTTCTGAGAACGTGTATTTTCTGAGGCTACATGAAATATTACCTTATCCAATTTTTCAAAGGCAAAATCCATCATCAGGTTTTTTACGGACTGGTTGTATGCTCCACCCCAATATTCTTTGGCAAGGAAGGTATAACCGATAGCTATTGACTTTTCATTTCTATCATAGTGATAGAATGAAGTGGCACCAATAACCTGCTCGGTTTTGCTGTCTATTATCAAGTAGGGGATATCAGTATCAATCAGTTTTTGAAAATATCTGGTAAAACCCACCGGTGTGTAGCGATTGCTGTCTGGGTGTTGAGCCCAGATTTCTGGATCTGACGCAGCAGCAAATACCCATTCAAAATCATTTTTGATCATGGGGATTAATTTTACCAAATCGTTGCTTAAGGTTTTTCTTTCCAACATAAGCTTTTATTTAATGATACGTTTAATTTTATTGGATTTCTTAATCCATTTATGTACTGCATCATAATCTTCCTTTTCAATCTTATCGTAGATATGTTGCAGTTGTTTGATGTGTTCTTCCAATACTTCCAACACATTATTTCTGTTCTGCTTGAAGATTGGAGTCCACATATCGGGAGATGATTTTGCCAGACGGACGGTCGATTGAAAACCTGAACCCGCCAATTCAAAGATCCTACCCTGAGATTTTTCTTTTTCCAGAACAGTTAGTGCCAATGCAAAAGAAGTCAAGTGGGAAATATGCGAAACATAGGCAGTATGCATATCATGTTCTTCTGCCGTCATAAAAGAGGTTTTCATTTCCAGCTGCTCCGTTACGGAATCTGCCAGTTCAAATGCATCCTCATCCGAGCGAAATGCTTCTACATAGACCATCATTTTATCCTTAAACAAATTAGGGATGGCTGCTTCAGGGCCAGAATACTCTGTACCGGCCATTGGGTGGGCTGCTACATATCTTCCACGGTTTGGATGGTCCTTGATTAAGTTCAGGATATTAGACTTGGTGGATCCCATATCGATGATGACCTGATCTGTTGCTATATCCAATAGTTTTGGCAGCAAGACCATGATCGCATCTACAGGAATGGTAAGGACAATGACCTTACAGGACTTCAATGCTTCCTCTAAGGTTTGGATTTCATCTACCAGACCTAATTGGAGAGCCTTCTTTTGATTTACCTCGCTTTTTTCTACTCCGATAATTTTTTCGAAGAGTTTGGTTTCTTTAAGTCGGATACCGATGGAACCACCGATCAAACCTATTCCGACAATTGCTATATTCATTTCAAATAATATTCAAATTTTTAAAAAATGGTCTAAGATTTAATCGATCGCTTTCTTGATCCGTTCGATAGCGTTTTCAAAGACCTCGCTTTTTGCACAAAGACTAATGCGGATGAATTTTTCTCCTTCAGAACCAAATATTCCTCCAGGAGTGATAAATACATGCGCCTTATATAGGACATCATCGCAAAGTTGATAGGAATTTTCAAATCCTTCCGGAATCTTGGCCCAGACAAAAAGTCCTACTTGCTTGGTATCATAAGTACAGCCTAATAGATCCATGATCTCATAGACCTTTTCTCGCCTAACCTTATATTCCTGATTTAGTTGTGTATACCATTCCCTATCCAAGCTCAATGCTTTGGCTGCAGCCAACTGAAGCGGTAAAAACATACCAGAATCCATATTGCTTTTGAACCTCATGATCTGACCGATCCTGTTTTCATTAGCGATTAACATTCCTATGCGCCATCCGGCCATATTGGAGGATTTACTCAGCGAGTTTAGCTCAATGGCTACATCCATTGCTCCGGGCACTTCCATGATGCTTTCGGGATGCTCATTCAGGATAAAACTGTATGGGTTGTCATGGCAGATCAGGATCTGGTGTTTCTTTCCAAACTCAACGATCCTTTCAAAGAAAGAACGGTTAGCCAATGAACCTGTAGGCATATGTGGATAATTGATCCACATTAGTTTTACCTTACTGAGATCCCTAGATTCGAGTTCCTCAAAATCAGGAAGCCAGGAGTTTTCAGCCTTCAAGTTATAGGTGGTTGGAGTAGCTCCAGTAATGGTTACCGCACTTGAATAGGCCGGATATCCAGGATTCGGAATCAAAGCTTCATCACCCTCTTGTAGATAGGTCATGCAGATATGAACGATCCCTTCCTTTGAACCAATTAATGGAAGGATTTCAGTATTAGGATTTAGCGATACGCGATAATATCGAGCATACCAATCAGCCATGGCAGTTCTAAGGGCAGGAGCGCCTTTATAACTTTGATAACCATGAGCGGTTGATAATGCTGCCTGCTCCTGAAGCGTTTTGATCACTTCGGGATGAGGAGGCAAGTCAGGGCTGCCGATGCCAAGGTTAATCACCTGCGCACCGTTCCTGTTCATCTCATCGATCTCTCTCAACTTCTTCGAAAAGTAGTATTCTTCAGTTCGTTGAAGTCGTTTCGCTACTTCTATTTCCATTATTTGTTTTAATTTGGCGATAAAATTATAAAATCTTAATGGTTTTATTTCAATTATGACAAATAATAAACCTACTTTTTGAATAATTAATGGCCGATTTTCAATAAAATCATAAGAATTTTAAACTTCCACTTTTTTTTAACCTTTTTAAATTTTATTAAATAACCAAAACCTAACTAAGCTACATCAAATAAAGCCCAAATATATTACCTAAAAATAATTATTAGGAAAATGATCGGTTACTTAAAAAAATTAACTCAAAGAAAGTCAGTCGGTTTAACTGATTTGTATTGCATGAGGATTTAATTATTGTGTAGGTTTTGATGGAATGGGTATTCGTCCATATTCTCGATTTATTTCCATGAGATGCTTTCAGCACCTTTATTAATGTTCAATTAACATATGAAGATTAAACTATTTTTCCTGTTAAGTATTGTTTTACCCCTGATTTTAATATGTAAAAACTTGTTCATATAAAATTAATTTAAAAGAAAATAATAATTAATGATTTAAAAGTGTATTTTCGTTTAAATGATAGTGTAATACAACAAAGAGTAAAAAATTTTCTTTAATTATCTAGACGCATGAAAGTATCTGAATTATCTGGTGTAAAAGAGATTGCTCGCAGAGCAAATGTATCCATAGCCACGGTTGATAGAGTTCTCCATAATCGAACTGGCGTAGCACAAAAAACTAAGGAAAAGATATTGTCCATAATCAAAGAAATGGATTATAAGCCAAACATTCTGGCAAAAAGATTGGCATCCAAAAGAGTTTATAAGTTTGGTATCCTGATTCCCAAGGAATGCTCAGAGGCAGACCAATGGAATGCACCCGTATCAGGTATTAAGGAGGCGCTTTCAGAATTCGGTGATTTTGGGGTCGACTTACGTTATTATTTCTTCGATATGGAAGACCGATTGAGTTTTATTGAACAGAGTGAAGAGCTTTTAAATAAACATATCGATGGCGTTATTGTGGTACCTATTTTTATCAATGAAACACGGGAATTTGCTGCTAAATGTATTGAAAGAAGGATACAGTTTGTCTTTATTGAATCTCAGGTCCCTAAAGTCCATCCATTAAGCTATATCGGGCAAGACCTTGAACAATCAGGAAGGGTGGTAGGTCATTTATGCCAGTACCTTATTCAACCCAAAGATGAGATTTTAGTGGTCAATGTGGTCAGAGAGAAAGATTCAATTCAGCATTTGGAAGAAAAGATCAGGGGATTCGAACAATATTTTCTGGATAGCCATTATAATTGCTCCATTGACAGCTTTAACATCGAAATAAACGAAAATGATGAATTCTCCGTTTTCATGGATGATTATTTGCTGAATAAAAACCCTAAGCTTATTTATGTGACGAATTCAAGAGCCTATATCGTTGCGAGTTACCTGAAAAATCGTGGTCTAGATCATATCAAATTAGTGGGTAATGGCTATCACAGTAAGAATATTGAATTCCTGAAAGATGGCATCATTGATTTCTTGATCTGTCAGAAACCCTTGGAACAAGGCTATAAGGCATTTCTGGCCCTGTATGAGTTCTTTATTGCAAAAAGAAAGGTCGTTAAGTTACAATATATGCCAATTGACATTGTCACCAGGGAAAACTATCAGTATTATGAAAACTAAGCCTTATTAATCTGACAAGAATATTAAACCATTATATAGTGATTTTGATGCTTGGGATCCATGTACTATTAAGCTTGGATTTTGACATTTATTTGCAACAATTCAATGCCATCAGGATCGAAAATCAGCTTAGATTACAATTTTTATTACATTTGTAATCTTAGTAATCTGCATGAAGACATACTTTAGACTGCTCTCGTTCGCGAAACCCATAGAAAAATATGCTATTCCTTATATCATATGTACTTTGATAATGGTGGTGTTCAGCACCTTGAATTTAGCATTATTAGCACCGCTATTACATACTTTATTTAACTCCCAAGATGCCGTCATCGAACCTATTGCCAAGCCTGAAGGCTTTGATGTGATGGGATACTTCAATTACTTTGCCTATGACCTTAACTACCGTTTAGGGCCATACAATGCATTGAAATATGTCTGTATCGTCATAGTAGCTTCGGTATTTATCAGTAATCTCTTCAGGTACCTTTCCCAAAGGATCATGGAGAACCTTAGGATACATACCTTGTTAAATCTGAGAAAGTCGGTTTTTAACAATGTCATGAACCTGCACCTTGGTTATTTTTCCAATCAACGCAAAGGGGATATCATTTCCAAGATTGCATCCGATGTACAGGTAGTTCAGTTTTCCGTTACGGGAACTCTACAGGTTGCTTTCAAGGAGCCCTTGCAATTGATTGCTTATTTAGTCATGCTGTTCCTGATTTCTGCAAAACTAACGGTGTTTTCTTTGTTGGTCATTCCGGTATCGGCCTTTTTTATTTCCAAGATCGTTAAAACCTTAAAGCATCAAGCCCAACAGGGACAAAAGATCTATGCCAATATGATTACCTTATTGGAAGAAGCTTTGTCTGGTATAAAAATCATTAAATCATTCAATGCTGTTGAATTTATTAAAGGGAGGTTCAATTGGGAGAATGATGAATATGCAAAGATCAACCGCAGGATGGTACGCCGTCAACAGATGGGGTCTCCAGTATCCGAATTGTTGGGTGTGGCTATGGTCGCAGTAATTTTGCTGTATGGTGGACACCTAGTTTTAAGTGGTCAAGGTGATTTAGAAGCTTCTGAATTCATCGCTTATATAGCCATTTTCTCTCAAGTGATGCGTCCGGCAAAAGCACTGACCGATGCATTTAGCAATATTCATAACGGTATTGCTGCGGGTGAACGTGTATTGCAGCTTATTGATGAGAAGAATCAAGTAGCAGATAAACCGAACGCCTTGGATATAGAACGTTTTGATAGCAAGATTGAATTCAATAATGTGTACTTCGCTTATGAGGAGACACAAGTCTTGCAAGATATTAACCTATCCATCAATAAGGGTGAAACCGTAGCGCTTGTGGGACCTTCAGGTGGAGGGAAATCAACCTTGGTAGATTTAATCCCTCGATTTATGGATGCTACCCAAGGGGCAATATTGATAGACGGAATCGATGTCAGGGATCTAAAACAAGATTCCCTAAGAAGAATAATCGGCGTGGTTAACCAAGAGTCGATCTTGTTCAATGATACGATATTCAATAATATAGCTTTTGCCAATGCAGAAGCAACGGAAGAACAGGTTATTCAAGCAGCGAAGATTGCCAATGCTCATGATTTCATCATGGGAACCGAAGCTGGCTACCAAACTAATATCGGTGACCGTGGTTCCAAACTTTCTGGTGGACAGCGCCAGCGTATCTGTATTGCCAGAGCGGTATTGAAAAATCCTCCTATCATGTTATTGGATGAGGCAACTTCTGCGTTGGATACCGAATCTGAACGTCTTGTGCAGGATTCCCTGTACAAACTTATGGAGAATAGGACCACCGTTGTTATTGCGCACCGTTTGAGTACCATTCAAAATGCAGATAAAATTATCGTCTTGGAAGCTGGTCGAATTGTCGAAGTCGGTTCGCATTTGAATTTGATCGCTCAAAATGGTCTTTACAAACGTCTGATTGATATGCAACAATTTGTAGAAGCTTAGACCTCCAAAATTTAGCTTTTTCGGGTATGTTTTCCTACATTTGTATAGTAAGGACTGCGAAATGGAAGCAACAGAAAAATTATCGTTTTTATTGAACGACAAAAATTTATCGAATGAATTAAAGCTAATTGCAGAGAAGGTACTTAATAGCGAGCGTATTACATTTGAAGAAGGCGTATACCTTTATGAAAACGCAGAATTAGGATATTTAGGCGTATTAGCAAATTATATCAGAGAGAAAAAACACGGAGATTACACCTACTTTAACCGTAATTTCCATATTGAACCAACCAACGTCTGCGTTTATGACTGTAAATTTTGTTCCTATTCTAGATTGATCAAGAACAGGACAGAAGGTTGGGAAATGGATGTTGATGGCATGATGGACATCGTGAAAAAATACGATGGCGAGCCTGTAACCGAAGTCCATATCACTGGGGGAGTTGTCCCTAAACAAAACCTTGAGTTTTATGCTGAGTTTTTTAGACGTTGCAAGGAGCACCGACCAGACCTGCATATCAAAGGTCTGACCCCTGTAGAATATTACTATATTTTCAAGAAAGCAAAATTGAGCCATTATGAGGGTATGAAGTTCATGCAATCCTGTGGTTTGGATTCCATGCCGGGAGGGGGTGCTGAAATCTTTCATCCTGAAGTACGGGAGAAGATTGCGGAAGATAAGTGTAATGCTGAACAATGGTTAGATATCCATGAACAAGCACATAAATTAGGAATGCATACCAATGCAACCATGCTATATGGCCATATTGAAGAATACTGGCACCGTGTAGACCATATGGAGCGCTTAAGGGAATTGCAGGACAAAACAGGTGGATTCCAAACTTTCATCCCTTTGAAATTCAGGAACAAGGATAACCAAATGGACCATGTCCCTGAGGTATCCGTTATTGAAGATTTGAGGAATTATGCCATAGCGAGAATTTATCTGGATAATTTTGCCCATATCAAAGCATATTGGGCGATGATCTCTAGAAATACAGCTCAGATGGCCCTAAGTTTTGGAGTAGATGATATCGATGGCACATTGGATGATACCACCAAGATCTATAGTATGGCAGGTGCTGAAGAACAGACCCCTGCGATGAGTACGAAAGAGCTGGTTGAATTGATCAAGAATGTTGGTCGCCATCCGATTGAACGTGATACCCTTTATAATGTGGTCACAGATTATAAAGATTTTGTATTTGAAGAAACCAATCCAAAGAAACAATATTATTCTTTGCCTGTCGTAAATTCATAAGTCGGAGCTAAATTGAAGAAAACATTTTATTTTATACGTCACGGTCAAACCGATTTAAATTTAAAAGGTATTGTGCAGAGCAGAGGTGTGGACAGTCCATTGAATGACAATGGATTTAAGCAGGCCCAAGCCTTCTACGATGCTTATAAAAACATCCCTTTTGACAAGATCTATACTTCAACCTTATTGAGGACCCACCAAACGGTTTCTCCTTTCCTAAAAGACGGTGTTCCTATGGAACAATTGATGGGCTTGGATGAGATCAGTTGGGGAATCTACGAAGGGCAGGAGCAGACTGAAGATATCCTGTCGGGATTCGATAAAGTGGTTACCTCTTGGAAAAACAATGATCTGGATCTTGCTATTGAAAATGGGGAATCTCCAAATGCCCTTGTCTATAGACAGAAAGAAGCCGTTGATTACATGTTGGAACAAGAAGACGAAGAAACGATCCTGGTCTGCATGCACGGTCGTGCCATGCGGATAATGCTCTGTCACCTGACTAAGGTTCCCGTATGTAAAATGGATGACTTTCCACACACTAATACCGCTCTATATAAATTAGAGTATGAAAACAACAGTTTTTCTATTGTTGATTATTACAATACAAAACATTTAGAAGGTTTGTTAAATGAATAAGATTAGAATATCTGCAGTTTCTTATACCAATACATTGCCCTTTTTGCAAGGAATAAGAAATTCAGATGTAATGAACGATATTGAGCTTTCTGTAGATTATCCATCAGAATGTGCTCGCAAGGTTATTGCCGACGAATCTGATATGGGGATTATTCCCACTGCCGCATTAACCGATCTAAAGGAATATCATTATATCGGTGATTACTGTATTGGTTCAACCGATTATGTTGATTCAGTTTTTATCTTCTCCACGAAACCTATTGAGGAAATCAATACCCTGCTTTTGGACAAGCAATCCAGGACCTCAAATGGTCTTGCTAGGATACTCTTGAAGCATTACTGGAAGAGAGATGTGGAAATTGTCACGGAAGGAGAGGCTGATGCCTATGTATTGATCGGTGACAGAACCTTTGGTAAAAAAGAGCAGGTTCCTTATGCCTATGATATGGGGCATTATTGGAAAGAGTTGACAGGTTTGCCATTTGCCTACGCCGTCTGGGTGTCGAATAAGAAATTACCGGATAGTTTTGAGGAAAAATTCAATGCTGCATTAGCAGATGGAGTTTCCAGACCTGATGATGTCATTCCTGGTTTGCCAATTTTCCCAAATTTTGATTATCATAAATATCTTAATGAGAATTTGAATTACCATTTGGATGATGACAAGAAAAAAGCCATTGACCAGTATTTGAAGTGGTATAAAGAGTTATAAAAAAATCCCCGAAAATTTTTCGGGGATTTTTTTTCTTTTTTAAGTTTCTAGTTCATAAAAGAAATCAAGAGCATTAGCCAACCCACGATCATCAATAGACCGCCCAAAGGGGTAATTGGACCGATAAATTTCATATTGAACTTCAAAAGGTCCTTAAAGCTCAAGATATAGATGCTTCCTGAAAACAGGATACATCCCCAAAACAAACCATAATATGCCCAGTTTTCAATAGAACTCGAGAAATCAAGGTGAAAACCGATGATCAGCAGGGTTATGGCAGCATACATTTGGTAGCGAACTCCAACTTCAAAGGAACTCAATCTTTCTTCAGAAAGCACCTTTTTTAGGGCATGCGCCCCAAATGCTCCAAGTACAATGGATAGAATTCCTAGGACCGCTCCGGATATTAATACAGTTTGATTCACCTTTTTCTAATTATTTGATTCTTTATTTCGCTTTTTTGATTTGAGCTAATATTTCAGCTTCGGTTGCAACGCCTGATTTATTCCAAGCTTCCTCACCCTTTTTGAAAAGTAATAGTTGAGGAATGCCACGCACATTTAAAACCTTCATCAATTCCTTGTTCTGGTCCGCATCAATTTTTACTACCTTAACTTTTCCAGCCTGTTCTTTTTCAATCTTTTCAATCGTAGGTTTCAACTCTTGGCAAGGAGCGCACCATACAGCAGAAAAATTAACCAAAACCAGATCAGATGAATTGATGATCTTATCAAAATCTTCAGTGCTTAATCCTTTGCTTTCCTTAGCGTTGTCAGGTTTAATCTCAGGTTTCTCTGCACTTCTCCAGTCCATCATACCACCTGAATAATCATATACCTTAAAACCATTTTCTGTCAGGAATGCCGCAGCTTGTTTGCTTCTACCACCACCAAGGCAATACACATAAACAGGCTCATTTTTATCAAGTGTTTTTAAGGATTCCTTGAAGTTTTCTTTTTCGTTCCAGTCCACATTCACCGAATTGGGAATATGGCCGCCGGCATATTCAGCAGCGGTACGAACATCCAATAATTGTGTCTGAGGTTTTGCTATGACCTCTTCCATTTTTTTTGCATCAATTTTTTCTTGCGCATTTACCTGTAAACAAGCAAGTCCAATCAATGCGGTGAATAATAACTTTTTCATGTTCTATGTTTTTCTTGCTGCCTAAAAGCTTAGCCTTTACGCAGGTACTTAGTTAATATAACGATTGTTTGCCCTTCAATCTTACCTTCAATCTGTTCGGTATTGTCAGGAACAAGTCTAATATTTTTCACTACGGTGCCCAATTTTGCTGAAATGCTTGAACCTTTTACGTCCAATGTCCTGATTAGCACCACGGTATCACCTTCAAACAAGCGGGTTCCATTCGAATCTTGGTGGAACTCTACGGTTGCCTCCGATTCATGGTCACCGGTCTTTTTTGCCCATTCCAAGGTGTCATCATCTAAATATAGGATATCTAAATTATTGGCTGCCCAAGCTTCATTTCTCAATCTGCTCAACATCCTCCATGCAACCACTTGCACCGGCAAATGCTCTGACCACATGGTTTCTCCAAGGACTTTCCAGTGTTCAGGATCAATCTGTTCGGTTTTTTCTATCTGCGCTCTGCAAACAGAACATATCAAAATGCTGTTATCTAAAGAAGGGTTCGAAGTAGGAGGGACTTCATAAATGTCCAGGTTTTCGGATGAGCGACATAATTCGCATTGACTCTCACTTCTATTTTTCAGATCGTCTAATAACATATGTTTGGTAATATATAATGATTTCAAAGATAAGCATTTTAAATGAGGGGAATGAATTGTACCTTTAACCAATATTATCACCTGATAATACCTATGGCAAAGAATTTGTAGTGTAACCAAAACAAACTAAAATTAAATAAAGAAATATTTATGAAATGGCAAGGCGGCCGCCGCGGCGGAAATATTGAAGATCGTAGAGGGATGTCCGGTGGACAGAAAATGACTCTTGGGGGAATAGGAGGGGTTATCGTTTTGATTATCGGCTTCTTAATGGGCGGTGATCCTAATGATTTGTTGAACCAGATGCAAGGATCAGGGCAACAAGGAACTGTCAATGAGCAAGGTGAATATCAGTCTACCCCCGAAGAAGATAAATTAATGGATTTTGCTGACGTTGTTCTGGCCAGTACCGATGATGTATGGGGCAAGATTTTTCAGGAAAATGGAAAATCATATCCTAAACCAACCATGGTGGTATACACCGAAGGTACCGAAACTGGTGGTTGTGGAGTTGGTCGATCAGCTTATGGACCTTTTTACTGTCCAGGTGACCAAAAAGTATATCTTGACCTCAGCTTTAACCGTGAACTATCTCAAAAATATGGTGCTAAGGGTGAATTTGCTTTAGCTTATGTCATTGCGCATGAGGTAGGTCATCATATCCAAAATATTTTTGGAGTTCTATCGCAAACCAATGCCATGCGAGCAAAACTGAGCGAACGTGAAAACAATAAGATCTCGGTAATGACCGAATTGCAAGCTGATTTCTATGCTGGCGTTTGGGCACATCACTTAAATAAATCTACCGATGTAGAGATCACCTATGATGATATCGTTGAAGGAATGCGTGCAGCAGCAGCTGTAGGTGATGACCATATCCAAGAACAAGCTTATGGACAGTCCAATCCGGAATCATTTACCCATGGTTCTTCTGAACAACGTATGTACTGGTTCAAAAAAGGATATGATACCGGTGATATCAATGCTGGAAATACCTTTGAAGATCCTAGCTTGCAATAAGCTACTGAACTAACAGATTACAACCTCGGATATCCGAGTTGTCAAACCTACCCAAGATTTCAAAGGATCCATCTGTATGGAACTTTCCAAGGTCTTGTGTAGCTATAAATGAACAGGAATAATAATTGGCTAAATCAATGACATTTATTGCTCCTGTTTTTTTATTGTCCAATAAGGACAGTGGATCATTGGTGTCACGTATCAAGATTTTCATCCAGTTTGGGGTATGGAATAATCCTTCCCCAGAAGAGTATCCTTGAGAAAGCAATTCGGTCATGCCATATTCAGAATGGATGCTCTTCACATTAAACCCTTCACATAAGATCTGATGCAATTCTTCACGGATCATTTCCTTTCTCTTGCCCTTCATTCCACCTGTTTCCATCACAATCAACTCTGGAAAATCAATTCGGTATTGTTCAATGAAATCCAATAGGGCATAAGTCACTCCGAATAGGACAGTCTTGGTTCCCTCTTTCTTGAGTTTGCTCAATGTTTGCAGCAGATCCTCATGGTTATATAGAAAATAACCAATTTCGGGTTGATTAGATCGGTTAATAAGGTCATCAACCATATAGATCAGGGATGAACCAGAGCGCTCTAAATAGGAGGGCAATAAGGCCACGATGGCGATGTCTTCAACCTTACCATAAAATTGCTCGAATGCTTTTCTGAAACTCTCCACATACAATTCACCCTTTGCGACAAGATGTTTGCTGGTAATCATACCTGTTGTACCTGAAGAAGAGAAGGTCACTTCCGGTTCCAATCCTTCTATGATTACTTCCTGCGATTTAAAGAATTGGATAGGGAGGAAAGGGATTTCACGGTAATGCTGTATTGCTTCTGGATTCACTTTTAAAATATCCAGAAATTGCTGATAGACTAGATTGTTCTTGGCTTGGAATCTAAAGATTTCAACTGCGCAATTGTTAAAGTCTATTTCATTTTGAATAGCGAATATTTTGTCCGAAATTTCCATTGCTGCAAATATACGACAACAAATATTAAATGTTTTTCTAATGCTGTCGAAATTCAAAAATCCCAAAAACAGTTAAAAAAAAATCGGATCAAGCTTTGACCTCATTCGAGACATATTCGGAATTTTCCGAATATGTCTCGAATGAGACCAGAACTTGACCCGAAGAAATATATTAAAATTCGTTCGATCTTATAACATGCCTCCACAAACAGGGATTACCTGTCCAGTGATATAAGAAGAAAGGTCAGAAGCTAGGAACAAACATGCATTGGCAACATCTTCAGGTTCACCAGCGCGTTTTAATGGGATATTAGCTTCCCATCCTTCAACAACCTTAGGGTCCAATACATCTGTCATTTCAGTACGGATAAATCCAGGAGCTACCACATTGGTACGGATGTTTCTAGATCCCAGTTCTTTAGCAAGAGATTTGGAGAAACCGATGATACCTGCTTTAGAAGCTGCATAGTTAGCTTGTCCAGCATTACCTTGTACACCTACTACAGAACTCATGTTGATGATGCTACCTTTACGGTTTTTCATCATCACTTTGGAAGCAGCTTTTGAAACGTTGAAGATTGATTTCAGGTTGATGTTGATCACATCGTCCCAGTTTTCTTCCGTCATACGCATCAATAGACCATCTTTAGTAATTCCGGCATTGTTCACGACGATATCAAGGGTTCCAAAATCAGCAACGATATCATTGATTAATTTATCAGCTTCATCAAATTTAGAAGCGTCAGAACGGTATCCTTTTACTTTTGTTCCGAATTGTTCAAGTTCTTTTTCTAGGGCTTGGCCTTTTTCTACCGAAGAAAGGTAGGTGAAAGCAACATTCGCTCCATTTTGGGCAAATACTTCAGCAATTTTTCTACCGATCCCTTTGGATGCCCCAGTAATCAAGGCTGTTTTTCCGGCTAACAATTTCATATAAATAATTATTTATGTTCAATAATGTAAAGTCCACAAAAGTGGAAAATAAACTGCATAATACAAAAAATGAATAGCAATAGGAAGGATTCAGTGACATAAATATAGAAGGATGGGTCGTTCAGGGGTTAAGCACAAGCGGGACAAACCTCCTTTTCCTTGACCTTTCCCCTGTCACCTTGAGGAACGAAAGGTCTCGGAACTATCCAATCTTCATTTTTGGAAAAGTTTCTGTCGTACGTTTGCAGATTGACCGCATTCTCTTCGTTACTTTTTCGCGGAAAAGTAACCAAACCGCTTCGGCTCATTTAAGTTGGCTTTTCGCACGGTCATCCGCACATGGACAAGAGTGCCTTGTTGTCGGGAATATCTTCCTTCAAAATTCTCCCTTTTGATGGAGAATTTTTTGAAAGCATTCCAAGGCCAATCCCATCACGCTGGGCAACGGCATTCTTTCCATTTTTCCGCCATTGGAAATGAGCCGGTTGCCAGAGAGCTTCCTTCGGAAGGTTGGTGTTTATTTTAAAAACCCCCAGCGGGGGTGGAATCTTTATAGAAATTGGATGTTAGAAATGGCGAACCCACAGCGTGGGTGAAATATTTTTCAATAGATTTTTCTGAATAGAGAAACTGTGCTACCAATCACAGAAAAAAACTAAACTTTATGACATTGCCCAGCGGAGATGAATTATTCGTCTATCAATTTTCCTGAAGAAAGAAACCAGTTTGCTAATCTTACGATTCGCTATGACCAACATCCTCAAAAAACAACAATAGATTCTTCGTTGCACTCTGAATCCCTCTTCAGCGAACTTACAATTCTGAACAATTCGTGAAGAATCTGTACGGTTTTCCTCCCACAGTCCCTGTCATCCTTAACCGAAGGTCAAGGAACTGTACGCCAATACCAAGATGGGTCCTTGATTTTGTAGGTTCGCATTTCTCTGCGATCCTTCCTGCCAATTACAAGTTTGATAGAAGCGTGTTTCTAGCCTTTCAGGCCCATATTTATTTATCAGAAAATTATTTCTAGCCACCATACATCCCCAGAGGGAATGAATTATTTTAGGAAGGATGGTAAACTATATAGGGCTAATGCAAAAACGATGTTCGATTAATCGAACATCGTTTTTGCGCGACTGTCAGGCTAACGTGCCATGCCTGCTAAAATAATGGAACCCCAAAAGTGGTTCTATATTTAAAAAATAAAAGAGCTAATAGATTTTCAATGCAAACATGCTGTCATCACTTTCCGATAAATTTAGTTCAAATTTTAATCCCTCAGGATGAGAGGCTTGAGCATAATAAATGGTGTGGTTCCAAGATCCTTCCTGTCTGTGGATGATGTAGAAAATAGGTGGCGCGCGTATGCAAGCCGCCCCTTCGCAAATTTGCATTAACCGCAGTCAATGGGCTACGTTCTTGGTCTATCCTCACATCCCATTTATCCTGGTTCCTCCCCAGATCTTGGTCTATCCTCTTATCCCTTTCATCCTGGTTCTAAAAAATACCCCAATCCTGGTTCAAACCTCCGGTGGGTGAGCCTATCTAATCCCAAAGCACCCCTTTATAACCCTCAAAAATTCAAAAAAATGGGATTATGGTAGATTTGAATAAGGGAATAGGTGTTTATTGATAAAATCACAATTATTTGAAATGTTTCTGACAAATTTATTCGCTATAATATAAACCGAATATTAATTTTGTATTTCATTTAAAAACCATGGGTAAGAAAACAAAAAAAACGGAGGTTGACGTCGTTCTGATTGGTGGAGGCATCATGAGCGCGACGTTAGGTACGTTAATTAATGAGCTGAGTCCAGATATTAATATTGAGATAATCGAGCGTTTGGATGTTGTTGCTGCAGAGAGTTCAGATGCGTGGAATAATGCCGGTACAGGTCACTCGGCACTTTGTGAACTAAACTATACACCAGAGCAGCCTGATGGAAGTGTGAAAATTGATAAGGCAATCAGTATTGCTGAACAATATGAGATTTCCAAGCAGTTTTGGTCTTACCTAGTAGAAAAGAATATTATCAAGAACCCTAATCACTTTATCCGCCGCGTTCCGCATATGTCGGCCGTGTTTGGCGATAGAGATGTGCAATTCTTGAAGACCAGATTTGAGACCATGACCAAACAAAATCTATTCAAAGGTATGGAGTATACCGAGGATAAAACTTTGTTGAATGAATGGGTTCCCTTGATGATGGAAGGCAGAGCAGCTGAAGAGGCTATTGCTGCTACAAAAATGGATATCGGTACTGATGTGAACTTCGGTGCATTAACCAGGGATTTGATTACTTACTTGGATGGAAAAGACAATATCAAGTTGTCCTTGAACCAAGAAGTTAAAGATATTGACCGTGAGGATGATGGTAGATGGGAAGTAGAAGTTAAAGATTTGAAAACAGGCAAGAAGAGAGAAATCTTGGCTAAGTTTGTTTTCATCGGTGCAGGTGGACACTCTTTATTATTGTTGGAGAAATCGGGAATCCCTGAAGCTAAAGGCTACGGTGGTTTCCCAGTTGGTGGACAATGGTTGAGATGTAACAATGAAGAGATCATCAAGCAACACCATGCTAAGGTTTATGGAAAGGCATCAGTAGGTGCTCCTCCGATGTCGGTTCCGCATTTGGATACCCGTTATATCGATGGAAAACAAGCTCTATTGTTCGGTCCTTATGCAGGTTTCTCGACTAAATTCTTGAAAAAAGGATCTTATTTCGATTTGCCGGCATCCATTAAACTTTCCAATATCCGTCCGATGTTATCGGCAGGATTGGATAACCTACCGTTGACTAAATATTTGATCACCGAGGTGATGAAAAAACCTCAGGACAAATTAGATTCCCTGAAACAATTTATGCCTACCGCTAAATTGGAAGATTGGGAAATCGAAAAAGCTGGCCAACGCGTACAGGTTATCAAAAAGGACCCTAAACATGGTGGTATCTTGGAGTTCGGAACGGAGGTCGTTTCCAGTGCCGACGGTTCCATTGCTGCCTTATTGGGCGCTTCACCAGGTGCATCAACCTCAGTAGCGATCATGATCAACTTATTGAAAAGATGTTTCCCTGACCGTGCAAAATCTGATTCTTACCGTAAAAAATTGCGTGAGATGATTCCATCTTGGGGCAAGAAGTTAAATGATGATGCCGAGCTGTGTCAATCAACAAGAAATCGTACCTCTGCTATTTTGCAGATCGATAAATAAAATTTACAATACTTATGGGGTGCTAAATATGTCCCGTTGAAAACGGGACATATTTTTAGGCTGAGATAATACCCAATTCCGGTTTTGATCGGAATGAACCTGATCCAGGTAATGCTGGCGTAGGAATAAACAAAGATCCTTTCCCTTATCTCCATAAGTGCTTTTACCATTTCGCGAAATTGGAGGAAATCTTTAATAACATTATTCAAACATTGCAGCAAACTTCCTGGTTGGAAAGGTTTTCTGTGATCTGCGGCATTATCCAAGTCCTATTGTCCAAGAACAATAAGGTGTCCAATTACCTATTTGGGATAATGGGAATTACGACCGGGATGCTGGTTCTGTACAATGCAGGCCTATATGCTGAAATCGCTTTACAAATCTATTATTTGGTAATGAGTATCTATGGCTGGTGGTTTTGGATAAGCAATAAGACCGCGAAGGAACAGCCCATTACCCATACGACTAAGCAAGAATGGATTACCGTTCTCAGCATCGTATTTGGAGGTTTCTTGATCTTTTACTTTTTGCTTCGCAGCATTACCAATTCCGATGTGCCTATTTGGGACGCTTGGGTGACCTCCACAGCATGGGCAGGTATGTGGCTCTTGGCGAAAAGAAAAATAGAAAATTGGATCTTGCTCAATATCAGTAACTTCTTCGCGATTCCATTATTGATCCATAAAGATCTTTACCTATTTGCTGCACTGACCACGTTTCTATTTATAGTTGCCATATTCGGTTACCTCAATTGGAAACGGATCATGAAGATCCAAAAATTAGAATTAAAAACAGACAATTAAATGTTGACATCAGAACAAATCCAGATCATAAAGGAATTACAGACCGAAGGAATCAAGAATAAGGCGCTTACGAAAGAGCAACTTGACCTTGTGTACCAAAACAACTGGTTCAATCTTTGGGTGCCGAAAACATTAAACGGCTTGGAAATGTCCTTTCCAGAAGGCTTAAATTTATTGGAAGAGTTGGCCTATTGGGATGGCGGCTTAGCCTGGACGGTAACTTTATGTGCAGGAGCGAATATGTTTGCCGGTTTTATACAACCTAAATTTGCCAAAAGCCTCTGGTCTGATCCCAAGATCTGTTTGGGAGGCAGCGGAAGAGTCGGAGGGAAGGCGATTGATGCTGGCGACCATTATGTGGTTTCTGGTTTTTGGAGCTATGCCACCGGTGCACCTCATTTAACCCATTTCACCTTCAATGCTGAAATCATTAAAGATGGGGAGGTACTGAAGAATGAATCTGGCGAGAGTTTGTATTATTCCTTCCTGGTGCCAAAGGATGATGTACTGATCCATTATGATTGGGATACCATAGGGTTGGAATGTACCGCTAGCCATTCCTTTTCCTTTCAAGACCTGAAAGTGCCCCAGGAAAATGCTTTTGTCCTGGATCCAAAATTTAAGCAATCTGATTCAGCTCTTTTCAATATTCCTTTTATGCCATTTGCAGAATTGACCTTGCTGGTGAATTATGTAGGCATGTTTAAGCGGTTTTTGGATCTGTGCGAAAAGTATTATTTCGAGAAGTCTCAGGATACCTATTGGGCGGATAAACATAGTAAAACTCGTTTCAAACAGCTGGATCAATTACGCACAAAATTTGAAGGAAAGGTAGGTCAGGTGAAGGCTTATGCTGCTGAGCTATGGGAAAATGCCCTTGAAGGAAATGAAGTCGAGGCAGATCTGTATCTGAAAATCGGAGAACTATCCAGAGAAATTGCCAAGGATGTGCGGATGGATTGTGCAGAGATTTTGCCTTTGTTCGGGATTAGGGCCGCGCAAAAAGACAATGAATTGAATATCGTGTTTAGGAATTTATTTACGGCAAGCCAGCATAGTTTGTTGAATGTGTGGTAAAAAGAAACCAACTCCCCAGAAAGAATACTAGCTAGGGAGTTGGTAAAATAAATCTAAGAAACATCAGAGTTATCTTGGAAATAAGCCCAAGTTAATCCATCTGTTGCATCGACTATTGTATAACCAAGACCCGTTTTAATGATATAAAACCCATTAGGGTTATAGATATAACTTGTAGTGATATTCATGGCTTGGAGTATTGCAGGGTTAGTAGAGGGTCTGCCTTCCAAAAATGGAATAAACCTAAGGATACCATTATCTCCAAATCTAGCTACAGGACCATGGTTACTAACAGCGGTAGCCCCTCTTAAACCAATGGCCATAAACCAGTAATAGGTTTTATACTCCTCATTATAATCATAATTTGGAGCAAGAGTAAACGAAGTGAAATTTGGTAGTTTTTGAAAGCCTGCAATATCAGGTTGATTTCGCTTTCCAAAGCCTTGAGAAGATGTCCACCATAAAATTTTCGTACCGGCAATGGTAAATTCCTTTGCTGTTTTTATGTCGTAAACTTGTGGTTTGCCGACATTCGAGATTTCTATTCCATCTTTAGAACTTAGCGAAGTTGAGTTGAGCCTTAAACCTTCCATCAATTTTATTTTCACACCATCAATTTCAATTGGTCTTACCAGAGAAACTCCATTGCCATTAAAGAAATAATTTGATTTCGTAACGACTGGATTTTGATCGGTTCCAGAATAAAATAAAAATTGCCGTGAAGAGGTGTCGATTTCTAAACCAAAGGTCTTGCCGTTTTGCTTATAAGAAAAGAAGAATTTCGGCATTTCTGTCAATTTCTTGATTTTTTCTTGGTCTGCAATAATAGAATTACCTTTCAACTTGGTTAATTTTTCTGGAGTACATTTTGTCAAAGTCAGGATTGATTTTTTAGTTTCTCCTTCCAAGATTATCGTGTCATTCTTGATGATCTTGTACGAGAATAAGGTGTCGATATGTAGAGCATCAGCAGCGAGATTACCAAATTTACTGGTTTTTGGAAATGATAATGAAGCATTGGTATTAACAATTCCAAAGTGATATTCCGTATTGTCAAATCTTAAAAAGTTCCTTGAAAAATCACTCATGAATTCAGAAGACTTTTCTGTGTTAAATCCAAGATAACCATAGGTTGCAGTTTGATTTGGACCATATTCAAGGGTAAATTCCCAACCTGTTTTATGTGCCGCTATGGCATCTTTTAATTGTTGTAATTTCACTTCCGGTTTCTCCCAGACTTCTTCAACTTCAAAAGTTTTCAGTTCTCCTTTTTTACAGGAAAATAGGACACAAAGGGATAATATTAACCATATATATTTTTTCATGATATTTATTATTTAAATCTTATCCATACTCTACTATCTTTCACACTTACAAAATCGAATTGTTCATCTCCCGTTTCAAAAACGTAAAACCCTTGTGGATCAAACCAAATCTGATTTTGATTTTTAACTATTTCTTCAAATTCAGGCCCAAAGCTCTGTCCAGCCATGTCACGAAATACCTTGAAGGATAAAATGCCTTGATTGTTATATAAAGTGGTAAAGACGGGGCCAAGATTGTACTCGTCCAAAAATATGATAAACAAGGCGTCAAAAGGGTCTATGTACATTCTTGGGATATATAGCAGGAAATTAAAGGAAGGGAAGGATCTAATTCCCAAGGCATCTTTTTTACCTGCGATCGTAAAACCAAAAGCAGAGGAATATCTTTTATTGATCAGATACATTCTTCTAGGCGCATCTTTATCGATAGAGATGGGCTTGTCTTGGTTTGTGATATCGATATTTACAGATCCATTTAATTGGGCAGATGCCTTATTGTTTGTTTTATCAATGATAAAGTTTTCAAAACCTTTGACTGCAAATCCACCTGCATTAAAAGGGTCTTTCAAATAAATTCCTTTGTCGTTTACAGCATATTCGGTCTTAAAGGATTTGAAATTTGAATTTTCCTCATAATAAAAAGCAATATTTTTAGATTCTGGATTGAAAATTACCCCGTAATCCTTGTTGTTTATTTTTAGGGTTTTATAGTAATGTGATAGCTGATTAATTTCATCGACCTTTTCATTCAGGATAAAAGCCTTTTTAATATAATCATCACCTTCATTTTCTTTGGCCCTAATCAAAATTAAATCACTTTCATTATGATTTCCTACTAGCTTTATCGTATCTGTCGATGTTTCGATAATGGAAAATTCAAAATCTGAGATCAAACCACCACCCCTTAAACCACCACTCTTTTGTTCATCGGGATCTGATAGTTGATGGATGTAGGAATAAGTATCAAAATAAAGACTTACAACCTGATCAGCAGCTAATCGGTAAGAACTTTCGTCGGAAGTTCCTGCTTTGATGTTATCAATTGTTGCGTAGCTTTTAACCCTATTTTTATCGTCAAAAGTGAACTTAAAAGTATAACTTCCTCCACCTTTGGGATATAAATAGCCAATCCAGCCATTTTTTGAACTCGTCAATTGTTTTGCATATTCATCTTTTAATTGGTTCAATTTTGCATCAGGTCGCACTCCTTCAAATTCCTTTTTACAGGAAATAAGGAGCAAGCATATAATCATTGAGAAAATTAATGGTTTCATTTTGTTGTTGGTTTAGTTAACGAAGTAAATGCGGCTCGAACTTCTCTTTGTAAAGCCCTAAAATCGATATTGAAGACTTCCTTATAGTATTGGACAACGATTCTTTCCTTCAGGCGGAAAGTGTCTTCTACAGGAACATTGGCTTTTACCAACTCGTCAAACTTCTCTTGTCCTTCCACCAGTAGGTAGGCAATGGTTTCAACGAAATCTTCTTGTTCGGCAGATTTTGCATAACTCGACACAAAGCCCTGAGAATTAGCCGTTGCTTCTGGGGTATTGAACCAAGTTTGTGTATACCAGGCTGTACTTATGCCTCTCCAGGCCTGAGGGTAATGGATATTCTGATGCAGAATATGGGCGAACTCATGATGAATGGTATGTAACATCTGACTGACTGTCTCAGGCTTTGAAAAATCAAAGTCATTAACAACATATAAAACGACCTTGGTTCCGCCTTCGGCAGTACCCAAAATAATAGTTCCATTGTTTTGGTATTCCGCACTGCCGACCAAGATGAACTTGGATAGAGAGTACCTCTTCAAAAACTCTTTCCCAGCAACTTTTTCATAGGGTTTCATCCATATATCTCTAACAGCCGTTAGTACAGGAATCACTTTTTTTTCTTGGGGCGGTACCAGCGTCCTATTATAATTGATTTCGAATGGAGTCCATTTATATTTGATCTCAATATTATAGGATTTAATAAATTCTTGGAGGATAAATCTATCTAAAGGTCCGTTTGCCCATCTTTCACCACCTAAATCCACAATCGGTTCTTCGGGCAAGGTTTCCTCTTTGGCACAAGAAGTAAATAGGGAAATTAGGAGTAAGAATATAGCATATTTATAATGTTTCATAACGATTGTATTTTATCTTGGATTGGGTTGAACACCTGATAAAACGACCTCAGCAGGTAACTGGAAAAGTCGCATTGGGCTATTTGCACTTAGTATGTAGGTTTCTTTTTCATCATGAGTTTTATGGACCACAACTATTTTATGTCGAGCGATATCAAACCATCGAAGTCCTTCAAAAAGAAATTCCCTTCTTTTAAAGTCTAAGGCAGCTTTAATAATGTTTTCTTCAAGATTTAAGTTCCCGTAAAAAGAGTTTAACCGATTGACATTGACATTGTGGATATTTGGTTCATACACAGGGATATCTGCGCCGTAAAAGACTTTACGACTGATGAACGTATTTAAGTCTTTGATACCTTTATCGTAGTTTTTAATGCGAGCATAAGCTTCCGCGCGGTTTAATAGCAACTCATCTGCAGTCAATAGTGGGATCATATTATGAGGTATACCATAGGCTGCATTTAGACTTCCTTTCACAAAGTGTTCTCTAAATTTTGGGATATTTAAGGAATAATCCGTTCCACCATAAATAGGGTATGCAAAACGACCTGTAGTGATATTGTCTCCATAGATTAATTCGGCAAGTATAGGAGCGGTAAATCCAAATCTATTGAATGCTAAATCTCTACCCCAAGATGAAACGGCTTCCACTAACAAAAGATTGGTCGGGTTTTCCGTGCTTGAATACCATTGTTCCAGGGTCAGGTATTCCAAACCAGCAAAGGCTCTGTTATTTACTGGCCTGATATAATTGGAAAGGTCTTCCCCAAGTGCAAGGTTGCCATGTTCAACGGCTTTTTGATAGTTATGTTTAAATAAATAAAAGCGAGTTGCAAAGGCATGGGCTGCAGCTTTGGTAAAATGGTATTTTTTGACCTTATATCTATTGTCATCAAGTAAGGGAAGTCCTTCCACGATATCTTTTTCAATGAGGTCATATAAGCCCTTAACCGTTCCTCTTTCATATTTATTGAGTACAAATTTTTCAGGTACAGCAATAAAAGGAATACCAGGGTCTGTGCTGGAGGTAATAGGATCATAATCTTTACAGAACAAGATGGCCAGCATATGATGTGCATAGGCTCTGGTCAAAAGGGCTTCACCTTTTAAAGACTCAGTTTGCTTGTTTAACCCAATTTTTTCTATGGCCTCCAATGCATGATTAGACGCACTGATGGCCTTGTATGCGGCATACCAGTAAAAGGTGGGGGAATCGGAATCATTGGTCTCCACATCCCGGAACATCCATGGGTTCATGTTCGTTTGAACATTGGAACTGCTGGTCATTCCTTTGTCTCCAGCGTTGTCTGATGCAGATTCCGTAAAAGGGATGTAATTTCCTCTAGGATAAGCTGAAGTCAATAATTCTGCAATTTTGCTCGGTGAGTCTAATTCTGTCCTTAAATCGGGTGGTGTCTCTAAAAATTTAGAACATCCCAACAATAGAAAGGCAGAAAGGATAGTTAATAATACATTTGTTTTCATAATAGTTTTCGTTTATAATCCGGCTTTAATGGATAAAGTAAATTGACGTGGTATTGGCAATGCCACTCCTCCGGATCCATAAAATTCAGGGTCTTGACCATTCAACTTTGGATCTGAGTAAATCAGAAAGAGGTTGTTTGCAACAAGATTTAAAGAGAGGTTATTGAAGATTGATTTACCAAAGAATTTTTTTGGAAATTGATAGCCCAAGGTGATCTGTTTCATCCTGATAAATCCACCATCTGCCACGCGTTGATCTGTATAATTGTATGCGTTATAAACTTGGTCTCCAGGTAATCTAGAAGACGTTCTAGAGGTCGCAATAGAAGGGGATAAGCTTTCATACGGCGCTAGAAAACGATCTAGGAAATCATAGGACATGGCATCCAATTCGGAATACTGATTCTTATAGATAGGATTAAGTCTTACTTTGTTTCCTGCACTATAGGTTACTAAAAACGAAAGGTTAAGGTTTTTATAGTTGAAATTGTTATAAAAACCACCATTGAATGTTGGGTCTACCGGTCCTTCATATTTTAAATAGTTCGTCTGTATACTTTGAAGGAATACATTGTTTGAGATTTCATTGTTTTCATTGACAAATATGGGTGTGCCATTGAATTCGTTCAATTTATCGAAGTCGATGGAAAATAAGCCACGATGGGGATATCCTTCTTTAGCTGCTCCAACAGAATTTACTAAATTCCAGATGTTAGGTTCGTTTCTAATGGAGGTAATTTCATTGTCGTAAAAAGCATTTGTCAATTGGGTTTTCCAGCCCCAGTTCTTTCTGTCAAACACAGTTGCCTTAAACAATAATTCTATTCCCCGCGATTTCATATCGGCATAATTGGCATATTTTATAGCTTCACCACCAATTCCTGAAATCCGCATCGGACCAATTAGATCAAACGCATCTCTTTTATATAGATCCAAAACAATCTGATATCTTCTATTGGCGAATGTTGCATCTAAACCAATATTCGTTTCATATTGCTTTTCCCAGGTCAAATCTTGGTTTTCCAAAAAATCGATGTTGATTACCGGTTCCTGTTCATGAATGAATGGCCGGTTGACAGAACCTGAACGCAGAACCAAACTTGCATTGGTGGCAGGTCCCATACTGGCGGTCAACCCATAAGTACCTCTCAAGGTCAAGGTGTTGAAGAAAGTCTGATTTTTGAAGAAATTCTCTTGGTCGATATTCCATGAACCAGAAAGGTTCCAAGTTGGGAGCCATCTTGCCACGCGGCTTCTTCCTAATTGGTTTGACCCATCATATCGAGCTGTACCGGTAAATTGATATCTGCTATCGAAGGAATAAGTTCCATTTGCCGCAAAGGCTACAAAACGGTCAGAGAAGAGCTGCATTTTGTAGTAGGGTAAATTTCCTTCTACGGCCATCTTGATAATATTTGGGTCTATAAAAGGAACCCCGCCTTTATCAAACTGATATCCATAACCGGTCATATCTTTCGTCATCCTGTCCAAGAATCTTATTTCCTGTGTAGCGAATGCTGTGAAATAGTGTTTTTGAGAAGTAAGGTTCCAATTAAAACTGTTCCTTAAATAAAAGCTTTTAAGAATGTTCTCATTGGTAATATAGATACCTCCATAAGGCAAAACGGAAATAGGTCTAGCGTCTGGATTGGCAGGGTCTCGGTATAAGAACCTATTTTGGTTTGCGATGATGCTATTTTCAATTCCGTCTACTCCGTAAATTGTACCGGCACGATAAGCATTGGATAAATTGGAGGTTTCATTTATTTTATGTTCATTTCCTGTGCTTGCATAGCGATATGCTCCAATGAAGTTATAATTTATGTTTTTAGGAAGCTTATAGTTTAGTTCCCCTTGGACCTTTAGATCAATCATTTTTAACTCCATATAATTTTTATCCAGTTCATTTAATATGTTGAACGGAGCATAATTCATGGTTACATTTTCCCTGTTTCCATTTTCATCAAAGGGCGCGATGACCCTTGAGGTATTCATAGCATAGGAAAAAGGATTGATATCAAAATTTCTTGACACTACACCCGTAACTGGATTGCTATCTTGCCCTAAAGTGCCGGGAGCTTTTTGGTCACGGATAGAACCTGTTGTCAACAAGCCTATCGATAACTTATCGGTGATATTGTAATTTCCTCGAATATTCGCAGTATATCTTCTTACTCCATTCGCTTTTGCCCAACCATTATCCTGTAAAAATGAAGTTGAATAATAGGTTTGGACCTTATTGTTACCGTTTGAGAAACTCACGGAGTGCTCCTGTAACAATGAATTGTTGAAAAGAGTTTTGAACCAATCGGTATTTTGATAGATGTATCTTTTCAAGAAGGCTTCACGACCTTCGGGGGTGTTTTCAATTAAAGGGGTTCCATCTGCTTTCCAGGTAGACAAGCCTCTGGATAAATTTCCGAAAATCCCGGAATTCATATTGTTCCGGATCAACGCATAATCAATGGCTCCCTTTCTGGCGATCTCTGAATAAATTGACATTTGATCATAAGAATTGACAATATCAAATTGAGAATAGGAAGGGCGGAGGTAGGTCGTGAAATTTCCTAAATAGGAAACGGCTTGAGTTCCTGATCTACCTTTTTTTGTCGTGATAATAATCACTCCATTCATTGCCCTAGCACCGTAAAGCGATGTAGCGGCAGCATCTTTTAGGATTTCGAAACTTTCGATATCATCGGGGTTTATTCCGGCGACAGAGGATCCCAATAGCGTGTTGGCATCACCTGTAGATAATTGGTCATTGGAAATATTGACCACATCTTCCAAAATAATCCCATCAATTACCCATAGCGGTTTGTTATCACCGGTAATGGAGGTCGCACCCCGTACACGAATTTTCGGAGCCGCTCCAAAGGTACCCGAGACATTCTGTACACTCACACCTGAGACCTGGCCTTCCAACATTCGGGATACATCTGGAACCCCAAATCGTTGTGCATCTTCGGCTTTTACTTTCGTTGCTGCTCCGGTAAATTTACGTCGATCAATGGTTTGGTAGCCAGTTGCGACCACATCAACAGTTTCTAAGGTCTGTTGGTCGCGTTGCATCGTGATGTTGATTGTTTTTCTTCCCCTTATGGTGACCTCCTGTCTCTTATAACCTAGAAAACTGACAATGACAATATCTGTGGGTAGGGCAGAGATCTCGAATTTTCCATCAGGATCTGTAAAAGTGCTTTTGTTAGTGCCCTTAATGCTGACAGATGCAGCAGGTAGTGCTTTGCCTTCAGCATCACGGACAGTACCCTGGATGTTTTCTTGTTGGCTGACAAAGGAGGTCAGGGTTTGTTGCCTGCGGATACTGATCGTAACTTGGTTGTCCGAAATTTGATAGGCCAGTTTTTCCTTTGGCAAGATTAATTCCAGGACTTGCACCACGGTACCCTTCTCTATATTAATGGTAATAGGGCCAGTGATCAGGTTTACACGGTCATTGTAGAAAAATTGATAATTGGTTTGATCAGCAATCGCCTTTAGGACCGTGTTTAATTTTGCCTTTTGGAACTTTACGGATATTAATTGTTCATTTGCCTTTACGATAATGCTATATAGCATCAAAAGGATCAATAGAATAATGAACTTTAGGATCTTTACTAGGAATTTAAGGTCAAAGCCTTTCTCTTTTCCTAGTTTTTTGTGAACTAAAAAGTACAGCATTTTAAGAAATTGATTAGATGTTTAAAATTGGTTCTTGTTTGTATCGGGACTAGCCACAGGTAGCTTTATATCCCTAAAATAGATGTTATGTCCTCATGTTATCAATGTTTAAGGGTTGAAATTATTTGGTTATCTATAATCTGGAAATTGTATCTGGAGGTGTTATTTAAGATGCCAAGGATCTTAGAAAGGTTTACATCTCGATCAATAGTGCCCGTAAAAGTTTCATCATTTTTCTGGATGCTTTGGTAATTGGTCCTTATGCCATACCAATTCTCAATCTGGAATAAAATATCAGCGAGTTTATCGTTATGGAAGATGAACTTTTTGTTTTTCCAAGCTAATTCCTTTTGTAAGTCGGAATCTGAAATCATGAGTTTATCTGCAATAAGCTCGACTTTCTGATTAGGCTTCAATTCTTTGAGATCTAATTTTGACCTTATTTCAATTTTACCTTCCTCAAGGGAGGCTATTAAATTGTTGTTATAATTATTGACATTAAAGGAAGTCGCTAAAACCTTAATTTCTGCATCGGCTGTTTTGACGATAAAGGGATGTTTTGGATGGTGTTTTATCTGGAAATAAGCCTCACCGCTTAAGTTGATCATTCTGATTTGCTGATCGAATCGAGAAGGAAATTTTAGGGTTGAGTTGGAATTTAACCAGACCTTGCTGCTATCAGGAAGTACGATCGAATAATATTGGGCAGCAGGAACCTGGATCTCTAGCCATTTTATTTTTTCATTTTTAGTCGATTGGTTGACTGTAGTTATGATTTTTTGATCCGAATTGAGGATTTCTCCTGAAAGTTTCACCTGTAAAGGCTTATCCAATTGGATCTTTTCACCATTAGTCAGGATAAGCTGAGCTCCGACCTTGGCCGGAAATTTATCTTTGGAAATTGTGGTTTCATTATGTTCTTGCCGTGCATGTTGCTTTGACACTCGGTCATCAAGCCAAGAATCGAAATCCATGAACAGCACGGAAAATCCAATAAGGAATGCAGATGCTGCAATAGCGAATTTATATAAACTCTTTTTCTTCTTTTTTTGTCTCTTGGCCCATGATTTTTCAGCATCGAAAGAATTCAATAGCTCCAAATCGTTTTTGAGTTGCGTGGTATTTACAGCATCTCGGAAAAAGTCTTTGTTATCGATGTTTTCTTCCAACCAATTATTTAATTTCCTGATATCACGGACCGTACAGATACCTTGAATGTACTTGAAGATCAGAATGGCGATTAGTTTCTCCTTTTGGTTCATAATTATAATTAAGAAAACTTAATTACGGAAAAGGATGAAAGCTTATTAAAATAAATTTAATTGGAAGTTAAGAAATTGATAAATACTAAGAAATATTCGGGATTAAGGTGCTTCTGCAGAAATGCTAGGCCTCTTTTTTTGTGGGTTTTGACCGTGTTGATACTGATATTTAATTGGTCTTTAATTTCGTTGTTGGTAAGTCCTTCAAAAAAGCTGAGTTTGATAACCTGTTGGCACATGTTGGGTAGGGCATTGACCAGTCTATCGATTTCTTGCAATAGTTCCGTATAGATGACGAGACGGTCAATATCTTGGGGATCTTTTTCATCAAACCCTGTAATTCTCCAATACCTTTGACTTATTTCATTTCTTCTATGTTCATTGATCAATTTATTTCTCACGGTAGTATAAAGAAAGGATTTAATGGCCGAGGGATTGCTGGATATTTTGGATTTGTTCAACAGGTAAGAAGTGAATGCATCCTGTGTTAAATCTTCTGCGCGGTCATAATCCCCTGTTAATTTGAATGCATAGAAATTTATGAATTTGTAATACTTGATGTACAAATTTTTGTCAGACATATTGACTGGAGTGTTCATTTTTGAATGATAAAGGTATTATAACAATGGTTTAATATGAATAAATATATGTAATTAAAAATTAAATATATTCCATTATATTGAAAAAGAGTTTAATAGCTTGGTGGTTCAGCGCTTAATGCTTGAAAACAGAAAATTATTCGATTCTTCTAAAATCGAATTGTAAAAATAAAGAAGGGTATTGGGGTTGGTTTTGTTAATGGGAGAGGGATAAAAAAATGATGGTGGATTTTAATCCTCTTCTGAATTAAAATCATCACCATCATACAGGAATTCTATCAATATAGAATTCGATTCTTGTGTTAATACTTCGTCTTTTATCATCTTTAATAATTTTTATTATCAAAAATATAAATAGACTTTAATCTGTGTATTAATTCGGTGTTAAGTTTGTGTAATTAACATTAGTAAAGGTTAGACTGTAATTTGGCCTGCTTTCCAATATTGATTTATTCTTTATCCTTTCTAATGTAGCCTGACACCAGGTATTGCTGAAATTATTCGTTTCTCTTGATAAGCTGTCATTCTGTAAATATATTCCATCGGTTGGAATTCCATACAGGTAAATTAAGCCATTCTGTATATTGCCTATAAGTTTTCCTTCTCTATCAACCGCTATTTTCCCGTTACTATAGTTTCCATTGACAATTTCCTGCACATATCCTTTCCTTCGCATACGTTCGTATAGCTTGTTGTTTTTTAGTTTCAGGTTGCCTTTTGGGATTCGGGCATCGATCAGGAAATTAAATTCTTTTTCTACATAAGAATTCTTTAACAATAAGGCTTCAGGTTGGACTTCGACAACTGGTTCTTCAGAAAAAATAAATTTTACATAGCCATCTTTTGCCAAGCAGAACAATTTATCAATACTATCTCTTGGAGGTCCAAAAGCGGTATGATTAATGAACCCTTGCCAATATTTTTCAAAGGATTCCTGGGATTCCTCGTCAAATCCATTATGCGAAAAGAGTTCGGCAATAAGATAAAAGCCTTCTCGAATCGCAGCAATCGCAGCTGCCATCGGACTTTTTAGCTCACCTTGGTCAGAGAGCTTCATGCTGTATATGCTAAGATCGACAATGAACTCATGGTAATTTGTTTCCATCTGCACTTTTGAATAGGTCATCGGATCGATGAGTGCGGAGATTGAAAACAGTTTGGTTGCATCAAAAGTATCAATGAACTCTAGAATTTCCGCTGAAGTCAACTCTTGGGTTGCATGGGTATAGGAATAGAAGGCTAATTGTGCTTCAAGGTTGTAGGTAGGCAGTATGTCCCTTTCAAAATTTAAAGGTTCATTTCTGCTTTTCAACAAATTGAGCCAATCCTCATTCATTATTTTTAATTCATATTTATTTCCATTCCAGAATGCATTCCGCGGTAACATGGGAAGGTTTCTTCTTGAAAACGGATAGATTATAGGCTCATATCCCGATGGAAGATAGCGGTATTCATGGTCCTGTTTATAGAATATTCCTCCTCGGCCTTCAGTAAGGTGTAGGACAGCATCCATAAAGGTCAAGCCTATTCCTTTAATGGCAACATCGACCTGCGCTGGAATCTCATCTAATAGCTCCACAGGGTATGTTTGCGGAAGATAGAGGATGTTTTCATTGCAATCCGATGCTAAAAGATCTTCTTCCTCCATATTGGAATAACTGTGGCCAGTACAAAATATGGCAGATTCATATTGGAACGGCAATGTCTTTTTCGAACTTGTCAGCTGTACTCTGTCCATGTGTATATCCATGTCCAAGATATTGCTATTGACCAAGCTAACTTCGATCTGATTGGGTTTATGGCTCAAGGTCTTGTGCAAAGCATCCATTAAGTAGAGTCCCATCAGCTCCCTAGAACAGAAATCTGAAGGGTTAGGACTGCTTTCTGCAGATTTGTTTTGATGGATCCAATCAATAAGTTTTAATCTGTTTGGAATATAATGTGACGATTCCGGCTCTTCCCAACAGCTGATTTCCGCAATGCAATCATTCATGATGAGATAGGAAGGCAGAGTAGGTTGGAAGTGAGGTCCAGAGGCAAATTCTCGGTTGTGATTGAACCAATGAATGTTGATGGGTTTATGGATGTTTTGGTCTATAGCTTTAGAAATAAAACGGTCTAGAGCATAAAAACCTTTCGGACCACCTCCAATAATAGCAATGTAAATTGCGTCTGATTTTTCGGCAGGCAATTCCTCGTCATTCACAATTTGGCTGTAAATGTGTTTAGGCACCTTATTCAGGTGTGGGTCTAGATATGCAGAATTCCAAATCATAATCTAATTTTTTATTAATCATTGGAGCTCAATTAAATTCATTAATAGATATAAAGCGTTTTAGTGCATTGCAAATCTTGCTATGATTGGATAACCATAGCCTAACAGTTTAGATTCACTTGTTTAGAAATTCACTTTTTTTGCTTCAATCAATGTTTTAACCCTTAGGATAAATTCATACCCTTCCAAGGACATCTAACTGATATCTCCAAAATTGTTAATTACTAAATCACATTAATAATATTTGTACCTTATTAAGCTAGACAAGCGTTAATGTGCCACTTGCTTCGCAATCTTTTCAACAAAGATTTAGTTATGTGTGATGTAGTAAATATAACAGTAAATAACCATAAACGTTTTAGAGAAATGTGTTTTTTGAGTTTATTTTATTAATATTTTTTATCAATACCCTAATGTTAGGGTATAAAAAAGGGGATTTACGTTAAATCCCCTTTTATTTATTACCTGAATGTGTTGAAATTGCTTATTCTTTGTTAATTAAATCGAAAGTGTCCTTAATTAATTCAAAGGATCTCAATCTTTTTTGATCATCAAATATATAATTTGTTGTCATGATCTCTTGTGCATTTACCTCCTCAATCAATTCATTAAGTGTCCTGGCCAATTGTTCAGGGTTGCCTGTATAGGTACTTGAAGTCATGGATTGAACCGCTTGCTCGATTTCGGGTATTCCGTGGAATATTGGTTTTTCCGTTGGTGCTGATAAAGGCATCCTTCGGTTGGTCACTATTCCTGCAAAAAGGTTCTGCAAGCTGCTGGATAAAAATATTGCCTCTTCATTGGTTTCTGCTGCCACTATATTTACACAAACCATAAAATAAGGCTCCTGTAGTTGTTCGGATGGTTTGAAATTCATTCTATAGATATCAGCGGCGGCCTTTAACATATTTGGGGCAAAGTGTGCCGCAAATGCATAGGGTAGGCCCAATTCCGCAGCAAGGAAGGCACTGTCTGTGCTGGACCCTAGAATCCAGATAGGGATTTCTAAGCCTTCGCCAGGGAATGCGCGAACCTTGGAGCTGTGGTTGTCGGAACTGAAATAGCGCTGTAGGGACTGCACATCATCTTTGAAATAGAAAGCCGTATTTAAATTATTCCGTCTAAGCGCCATAGCTGTAACTTGATCAGTGCCGGGAGCTCGCCCTAGGCCTAAATCAATTCGGTTGGGATAAATAGATTCTAAGGTCCCAAATTGTTCTGCAATCACCAAAGGGGAGTGGTTAGGAAGCATAATCCCTCCGGATCCAACCCTGATGTTTTTTGTTTGGCTTGCAATATGGCCTATGAGTACTGAAGTGGCCGAACTGGCAATGAATTCCATGTTATGGTGTTCGGCAAGCCAGATCCTGGTATAACCTAATTTGTCTATATGTTTGGCACCTTCCGAGGCTCTTTCGATCGCCTCAGCGGCTGTATTATTCTTTCTTAAGGTAGCTAATTCCAGTAGTGAATATTGGATGTTCTTCATAGGGTAAATATACATCGCTAATTACAATGAAATGGTAATCTTAATGTATGGAATTATTTGAGCTTTGTCACGATTCCTAAAATTTATAGAGAATACATGAAGGTAGTCTAGTATTAACATAGGGTTTAAGGGATTTTTTATTTGAGTAAGTTCAAATTTTACGTTTGATTTTTAATCAAAATTGGAATAATTTTTAACATATATTGTCAATTTATTAAAGGATATTGTCATTTCATTTTAGCAAGGTAGAATTATCGCTACATTTTCATTTCAATTAAAATAATAAATACCTTAAAATCCCTTAAAAATCGCTAGAAACCATGAAAAATGCATTTAAACTGTTTAAAGGCACATTATGGAAAACGCTGTTTTTTGCTGTCAAAAATTGCTAAATTAATTATATCTATATTTTTCATTTTATTCAATTGAAAATAAGATAGTTACAATTGTGTAAATTTTACAATATGCTAAATTTACTTTTTTTATTGCTAAAAATATATATAGCTTTGTTCGCAAAATAAATCCTATATATGACAAATTTAATCAGTAGTCAATTGGAGTCACTTGGGATCCGTCCTTCAAGTCCAATTTATTTTCAACTTCCAGTACCAGAACTGGTGGAAAGAGCGATTAAAAATAATGAAGCTTCCTTAACAGAAACAGGAGCATTGAGTTTCAAAACTGGCATTTTTACAGGGCGCTCGCCAGAGTCTAGATTTATCGTAAAAGACTCCGAGACAGCAGAGCATGTAAATTGGGGAAAAGTAAATAAACCCATGAGCATTGAGCTGTTTGACCTGTTGCTTGCTAGGGTAACTGAATATCTTTCATTAAATCCTATTTATGTAAGATCTGTACAAGCTTGTAATCATAAAGATTATGCGCAAAATGTGCTTACGGTTACCCAAAGTCCTTGTCAGGATATTTTTGTAAACAATATGTTTATCAATGTGGATGTTGAAACGCAAGGACCAATCGATTGGACGGTCTTAGCAGCTTCAAATCTAAAAGTTGAAGATTACCAAGCGCTGGGCTTGCCAACTTCACACTGCGTGGTTTTGGATCTAACCCGTAAAGTGGTCATCATCATCGGAACGGCATATACAGGAGAGATTAAAAAGGGGATTTTCTCTGCACTGAATTATTACTTGCCTTTAAAGCATAACGTGTTAACAATGCACTGTTCTGCCAATGTCGGTAAGAAAAACGACACAGCTTTATTCTTTGGCCTATCTGGGACGGGTAAAACAACGTTATCATCTGATCATGGTCGTTTATTGATCGGAGATGATGAGCACGGTTGGACGGAAAATGAGGTGTTTAACTTCGAAGGTGGATGTTATGCAAAGGCCATTGGTTTGACGCAGCAACATGAACCACAAATCTTTAATGCTATCAAATTTGGTGCATTATTGGAAAACGTGAATTTCAAACCTGGGACTCGTGAAGCAGATTATGACGATAGCAGCATCACAGAAAATATGCGCGCTTCATACCCAATCGAATTTTTGGAAAATGTAAATCCTAGGGGATATGGTGCTTCACCAAAACATATCTTTTTTCTAAGTGCGGATGCATTTGGAGTGCTTCCTCCGATCTCCAAGCTTACTGCTGAACAGGCTATGTATTATTTTATCAATGGATATACAGCTAAGGTAGCAGGAACAGAAATGGGAGTAAAGACTCCTACGGCTACTTTCTCTGCATGCTTTGGTGCTGCATTTATGCCATTGCACCCGATGCACTACGCAGAAATGTTAAGGAAAAAACTTGAAGAAAATCCGGATATCCAAGTTTGGTTGGTCAATACGGGTTGGGTAGCTGGTCCTTACGGCGTAGGTAGAAGGATACAGTTAAAATATACCCGTCAATTAATCCGTACCGCAATGGAAGGTCATATTGGCGAGGCAGGCTATGAAAAACATCCGATTTTCAATTTACAGATGCCAAGGGAATGTCCTGAAATCCCAACTAATCTATTAAATCCTAAACGCGTTTGGGACAATCAAGAAGCTTATGAGGAGTTAGCGGAAAAATTAAAGGGAATGTTTGATGAAAACTATGCTCAATTTATCCCGAAACCAGTTGAAAAGGTATTGAGTTAATAAACAGAGAAATGGGAATTCAAACATTAGAGCAATTTATTTCTGAGCAACAAACCCAATTTCCCCAAGCAAAAGGAGAATTGACTCGATTGCTACAAGGGATTTCTTTAGCAGCCAAAATTGTCCATAGAGAAGTAAATAAAGCTGGCCTTGCTGACATCCTAGGCAAGCAAGGGAATACCAATGCCCAAGGTGAGGAGCAGCAAAAACTAGATGTATTTGCAGACCATTATTTTATGGATGCATTGGAAAGAGTTGGCGAATGCTGCTATCTGGCTTCTGAAGAACATGAAGACGGAATAGATCTGACAAAGCGAAATAAATACGCTGTAGGTAAGTATATGGTTTATTTTGACCCTTTGGATGGCTCTTCCAATATTGATGCAAATGTGTCAGTAGGTACCATTTTCTCCATCTATAAAAGAGTAAGCTCCGGAGAAGATATCGAGAACATTGATTTTGCGCAGATCGGTAGAAAACAAGTTGCTGCAGGATATGTGATCTATGGTTCTTCAACCATGCTTGTCTATACTACTGGAAAGGGAGTGAATGGCTTTACATTGGATCCATCTATTGGAGAATTCTGTCTTTCCCATCCAGGTTTAAGGATTCCTGAAAATGGAAAGACCTATTCTGTAAATGAAAGCAATTACAATCAGTTCTCCCTTGCGATTAAACAATACCTGCAATTCTGTAAAGAAATCGATAAAGAAACCAACCGTCCATATTCATCACGATATATAGGTTCTTTAGTAGCCGATTTCCATAGGAATATGATTCAAGGTGGTCTGTTCCTATATCCGGATACGTATCAGTATCCGAATGGCAAACTCCGATTGATGTATGAATGTAATCCTTTGGCATTTATTGCTGAACAAGCAGGTGGTAAAGCAACAACCGGTGAGATGCCAATCTTGGACATTGAACCTGTTGAATTGCACCAAAGGACTCCGTTGATCATCGGAAGTAAGAACATGGTTGAAAAGGTAGAACAATTTATTGCAGAATATTCAAGTGTAGAACCATCTTTTGTATAGGGTATTATTTAAGTAGTTTGAAAATAATTATGTTTGCAAAAACATCTAATTATGAAAATACTATTTGCTGTACTGTGTCTGTTCTGCTTTCAGCTTTCCTGTGCCCAAGATAAATTACCGCTGTTTTTAAAAGGTCATTGGAAAATTAAGGGGAGCAATAGCGAAGAACATTGGGATGTACTTTCTGACAAGAGCATGAAAGGCTTTGGTTACAAAATTGACGGTGCTATTCCTCAGGTTTCTGAATATCTGGATATTCAATTGATAAAAGGGAAGGTAGTTTTGATGGCTACGGTAGTGGGGCGGAATAAAGGTTTAACAATTGAATTTACTGCCGATGGTAAACCATCTGATAAGGAGATCAAGTTTGTTAATCATAAGCATGATTTCCCGCAAGAAATTACCTATAGCAAGGCTCCAGACTCTACAGGGAATCTGATTGTAAAAATTGCTGGACAGGGAAAAGAGCATACACAAATCTTCGTGCCTAAGAAGTTTTCAGTTGCAGAGCAGGATACTGCCTATGATGAAGCTTTAGCACAGAAGTTAGGTTCAGATGAATACGGCATGAAATCCTACTTTTATGTGGTTTTGAAGACTGGAGAAAATAAAGATCAGGACAAAGATTTGATCAATACAGCTTTCAAAGGCCATATGGATAATATCAACAGGTTGGTTAAGGAAGAGAAGCTGATCGTTGCTGGTCCTTTTGGGAAGAATACGGATCAATATAGGGGTCTGTTTATTCTAAACAATGTAAAGACAGAAGAGGAAGCGAAAGCCATTCTGGAGACTGATCCAGCCATAAAAGCGGGGTATCTGACTTATTCTATTTATACCTGGTATGGTTCGGCTGCTCTTCCCATGTATCTTCCATATTCAGAAAAAATTACCAAATCTAAATTCTAATATAGTTAAAACTGATTCGGCCAGTCATTGCTCTGCAAGACTGGCCGAATCAGTTTTAACTATATATTGTGTCTTATTTAACTCCCATTTCTTGGATGATGAATTGGGCATTGTCAACCTTATCTGCTATCCATAACACATAACGGATATCGACACCGATCGAACGACTGTAGCTCTCATTCCAAGCAAAATCGTTGATAGTAGCATCATAAGCTCTATCGAAGTTCACTCCGATTAATTCTCCGTAAGCATTCATGATAGGTGAACCTGAGTTTCCGCCCGTAGTGTCCATGTTATATAGGATGTTAACAGGTACATCGTTCAAATCCTTTTTGAAGTAGTTTCCGAAGTTCTTGTCCAACCAGTTGGTTTTGATTGCTTCAGGATAGGTGAATTCATTTAAACCTGAGTTTCCTTTTTCAATAATTCCCTTTACGGTAGTGAATGGCTCCATGTAGGTGGCGTCTGCAGGGCTATAGCCCTTTATGTTTCCAAATGTCAACCTTAAGGTTGAATTCGCGTCTGGGATAAAGCTTTTCGATTGGAACTTTTCTTTTACGGCAATATAATCCGCCATTAACTTGTTCAAATTACCTTCTCTTCTTTTTTGTTCCGCATAGAATGGCTGCATTTCTGTTTCCAGTTCTTTTTGAAATTTCATTAAATCATCCGAATACTTTAAGAAAGAATTTACATCCTTTAGGACCGTGTTTTCAAAATACTCTTGATTAGAAAGTTTAGAGTCTTCGATGGCTTTAGTGATATAATCAGAAGCTGCCTGTTCATTACTGAACTTGTGAGCTGCAACAAAAGGAAGGGCATTGCCATCTTTTAATTGGTATGCTTGGGCAAACATGCTGTTTGCAATGCTTTTATCTACATTCAGATTGAAGCTTTCATAAAGGCCAGCTAACTGTTTCTTGAAATTATCTACATTGGCCTTGTACAGTTCTTCCTTGCGTTTGCTGGATAACTCCTTGTTAATTGCATCTTGGAAGCTATTGGTCAATGAAGCAAACTGTAAGGAGCGAATTCCAGAATAGATATTGTTATACCATAATTCTTTTTCTGCATTTTGAAAAACCAATCCGTAGTGTTGGTCTATATCTTTCATCAAGGAACCGTATTGAGCTTTCAACGTTGCATCATTTTCAATGAATTTTGCCAATTCCTCATCCTCCTTGATCTTGGTATTGACAAGGTCTATGTTTCTCAATCCTTTCAATTTACCTCTGTAATTCTTCATTACATTTGCATTTCTCTTGATCCTTGTTGCAAGTGCCAATTCAGTAGCTTTATCATCTTTTCCTGCAAGTAGCATCTGTTGATTTTGGAAATCATAAAGCTCAGAGGTATATGGCAATAAATATTGCTGCTGATATTCGATGTATTGGGCAGGTCTATGACGGAATGTACGTCCAGGGTAGCCAAGGATAAAAACGAAATCATTTTCATTTACACCTTTAGGGTTCACCTTTAAATGCTTCTTTGGTTTATAAGGGACATTATCTTTAGAGTATTTCGCAGAAGAACCGTCCTTGGCAACATAGGCTCTCAAGAAAGAGAAGTCACCTGTATGTCTAGGCCAAACCCAGTTGTCCGTCTCACCACCGAACTCTCCAATGTTCTGTCTAGGGATATAAACCAAGCGCACATCTTCTATGGTTTTATATTTGAACAATACATAGCTCTTGCCAATGAACATCTCAGAAACCTCAGCTTTGATGGTTGGATCTTGGGCTTCAGCTTCTTTGGCAATTTCTTTTCTTTTGTTGGTAATGATATCGATGCGCTGGCTAGGGTCAGTGACATTAGCAACAGCTTCTAAGATTCTTTGGGATACATCCTCATAAGAGTCCGTAATCCGGATATTCAGTCCCTTGGCTTCGATTTCTTGCTCATGTGAATTCGCAACGAATCCATTTTCTAAATAATTGTGTTCGGGTGTGGAGGCTAATTGAACGGCACTGAAAGCACAGTGATGGTTGGTGATGATCAATCCATTCGGCGAGACAAAAGAGCCAGAACATCCACTAACCTGAACCAAGGCGTCGACTAGGCCTATCTGTCCGGGATTATAGATTTCCTTTTCGCTAATTTTTAATCCTGCTTTTTTCAGACCGGCCTTGCCCAGTTCGCTCAATGGGAACATCCCTTCATCAGGAATGGCATTCGGAATGATGACCGTTCCGGTGGTTAAGAAAGCAGCAATAATCCCTGCTTTGATAAAGTTTAACATAACTATAGATTTTGTTTCACCCCAAAAATACTAAATGTTAATCGGCAAAAAAGATTTATTGCTGTAATACCTAGGGTATTATTTAACTATTCGATAAATGGTTCCTATATTTGCAGAAAATAGGGGATTTTATTCACGCTAATTTAATAATAGGAACCTTAGCCTTTATAAATAGCAAACATTAATCTTGAGCTATCTAAAAGGAGAAATGACCAAAGAATGAGACAAAAATTTCTAAAGAAACTAGAGGCTTTAAATAGGTGGAGAATGCAGAAGATTTCGAACAGAAATTTTCTAATCGTTCTAGCCTTTGTGGTGGGTATTGTAGGCGGGTTGGCAGCTGCACTCTTGAAAGGATTAACTCATTTTATCGCGGCCAAATTACAAGATGATCTAGAGTGGCATTTCAAATATTCCCTTTATTTAATATTTCCGCTGATCGGTATTTTCCTGAGTGTGCTATATGTCCGCAAGTTCATCAAGGGAAAGAAGCTTGAACACGGAATCACACCAATCATTTACGCCATTTCCCGACGTTCCAGTCGAATCGATTTACATAATATTTATTCTCAAATTGTTACCAGTGCCATTACGGTTGGCTTTGGGGGGTCTTCAGGATTGGAGGCGCCGATTGCCTATTCGGGTTCCGCCATTGGTTCCAATATCGGTCGATTCTTCGGATTGAGCTATAAAGAAGTTACGATGCTTTTGGCATGTGGAGCTGCAGCAGGTATATCCGGAGCATTTAACAGCCCCGTTGCTGGGATGGTATTTGCCATTGAAATCCTATTGCCCGAGTTTTCAATCCCTGTCTTTATCCCATTGTTGATTTCCTCGGCCTTAGCTGCGGTAATCTCCAGGATCTTATACAGCGAACCTTTGTTCCATACTGCCGCAACAGATTGGGAAGTGAGCTCGATATTCTTTTACATCCTATTAGCCGTTTTGGTCGGCCTCTATACCATCTATTTCTCCAAGATCAGCCAAGTAGTTAAGAATTGGTTTTCGAAGATCAAGAATCCATATAATAAGGTATGGGTAAGTGGGATATCTTTGGGAGTCATGATCTTTGTATTCCCTGCCTTATATGGAGAGGGCTATCTGACCATTCAACAAATCCTAGATGGGCACTTTAACTCCATTGTCAAGAACTCCTTGTTTTCAGACTATAGGGATATGGCCTGGGTAGTCGTCTGCTATACGATATTGACCCTGTTTGGGAAATCCTTTGCCTCACTCTTTACGATCAATGGGGGAGGAAACGGAGGTATCTTTGGACCTAGTTTGGTTATGGGGGGATTGATCGGGTTTGCCTTTGCCTATGGCATGAACCAAACAGGCTTTGTGCAGCTCAATGTCCCTAATTTCGTAATGGCTGGTATGGCAGCTGCACTTGCAGGTATTATGCATGCGCCATTGACAGGGATTTTTCTGATTGCAGAAATCACCGGTGGATATACCTTGATGGTACCTTTGATGCTGGTAGCCTCCATTTCATACCTAATCAATAGAGGGGTGATGAAGCATTCCGTCTATACCAAGGTATTGGCAGAATCCGGAGATCTTCTTTCTTATGAAGATAAGGACCGGACCGTACTCAGTATGATGAAACTTCGCTATGTTCTTGAAACCAATTTTGTCGTCCTAAGACCAGACCAGACCCCATTGGACCGTCAATCAGATATTATTCATTCCAAACGGAATATATTCCCGATCGTAGATGAAAAAGGAAAATTGCTTGGTATTCTTTACAGCGAGCGATTATTTTCAATTCTATTAGGAGAAGAGGAGGGAAGAGACAAAACTTTTGCAGTCCTGGCTCAAAAACCGAATGATATCATCATTGAAACAGAGAATATGGAGCATGTGATGACCAAGATGAACAAAGAAGATGTTTGGATCCTTCCGGTGGTCAATAAAGATGAGCAATATCTGGGCTTTATTTCAAAGTCCTCGGTATTCAATAAGTATCGCTGGCTATTAATAAGGCAAGGTCAATATTTGGAGTAATCCTTTCGATTTGACCAAAATATGTTACTTTATATACTCCGTAGCAATAATATCCCCTTGAAATTTCCTTGAAATCATACAAAGGATTGCCTTTGACTGCTGATTTTCCAATTGGTTTAATTAAAAAAAAATAAAGAAATCCCCCTTTTTTATTTTTCAAATGTTTGGTTTTATGCTTTGAAAACCAATGATTTAAAGCTTAAATGTCTTAGAATTAACAAAATATTAACTAAAGTATAATCTGTTAACAAATGTTAAACGGTACAATAATTGTTAAATGATACGTTAATAAGATGGAAGTGTAATAAAAATATTACGAATACAAAGTACAAAATCGGAAAATTACTGTGAAGAAAACAAAGTTATCAATTTTAAAAGCAACGTTATTATTAATAGGAGCAGTCGGCATCATGTCGAGTTGTTCTGAAAGTAAATCCAAAGAAAAAGAAGATACCGCAAAACCCATGGCATTACCAGTTTACACCGTCGATAAATCGGATGCTGTAACGGTAAAAGATTACCTAGGTACCATTGAAGGTAAGGTAAATGTTGAAGTACGTCCTCAGGTAGAGGGTTTGCTGCAGGAAATCTATGTAGATGAAGGTGCTTATGTGCAAAAAGGACAGAAGCTATTCAAAATAGATCCATCTTTTTATCAAGAGGATTTAAATAATATGTATGCTGCAGAGAAAGTGGCGCAAGCCAAATTAAAGAATGCGAAGTTAGAAGTTGACCGTTTGAAACCCTTGGTAGAGAACGATGTCATTGCAGATGTTAGATTAGCATCGGCCGAATCTGACTATCAAGTCGCAAAAGCAGGACTGGACCAAGCAGCTGCAGAAGTTCGCTCGGCACAGTTAAGTAGAAATTTTACAACGATCACCGCGCCAGTGAGTGGTTATATAGGACGTATTCCTAAGCGTATCGGAAACTTGATTACCAAAGGCGATAAAGAACCTTTGACTTATCTATCGGATATCCAGGAGGTTTATATCTATTTCGCGATGAACGAATCAGACTTCTTGTACTTCTCAAAGGCACAGGCAAAAGCTGATAGTGTCGAAGGTCGTAAATACGATAAATTGAAACGCCTGACTTTCCCAGAGGTTACCCTGATGATGGCCGATGGTGAGGAATATTCTTCCAAAGGTGTTGTAGATGCGGTTAATGGACAAGTTGATAGAACCACAGGTTCCATCTCATTGAGAGCGACTTTCCCTAATCCAAACAATATCTTGCGTTCAGGAAGTACCGGTACCTTAAAGATTGCCGAAGTCAAAAAAGATGTATTGCAGATTCCGCAGATTGCGACCAATGAATTGCAGGACAAAACCTTTGTGTTTGTTGTTGACAAAAACAATCAGGCACAACGTCGTAACATCAAATTGAACGGTTCTACCAAGGATAAGTATATCGTATCTGAAGGACTTCAAGAAGGTGACCGCGTAATTTTAAGTGGATTCGAAGAGCTGACTGATGGCTCTGTGATCATGCCTATACCTCAACAAAAATAATTGTCAAATTAATTTTGCTTATTCTAACCTTTCCTTTGCACATGCAGGAAGGGCTTAGGATAGCTAAACCCTAATATTGCTATATGCTTAAAACATTCGTAAGTCGTCCCGTTTTAGCTACTGTTGTATCTATTATCTTGGTTATTTTGGGATTGGTTGGGATGAAGTTACTTCCAGTAACGCGTTTCCCTGAAATCGCTCCGCCAAGTGTAGTTGTTTCCTTGAGTTACCCCGGTGCAACTGCTGAAACTGTAGCCAGCTCCGTATTATTGCCAATTGAAGAAGCAATCAACGGGGTAGAGAACATGACTTATATCAGGTCAACTGCTTCCAACTCAGGTTCTGGTTCGGTAACCGTATATTTTAAAACCGGTACCAACCCCGACGTGGCTTCAGTAAACGTTCAAACGAGGATCTCAAAAGCTATATCTTCCATTCCAGCGGAAGTAAACGAAGCTGGTATTACCACGATGCCGCGGCAAAGTGGGGTTATCATGACCATCAATATTTTCTCGAACCAGAAAGATTCGGTCTACGATGAAACATTCCTACAGGCATTTGCTCAGATTAACTTAATGCGCCCATTACTTCGTGTTGATGGGGTGGCCCAGGTTTCCAGGTTAGGAGCTAGGGATTACGCCATGCGTGTTTGGTTAAATCCAGAGAAATTAGCTCTGTATAATCTGGTGCCCAAAGATATTTCGGATGCCATCAAAGATCAAAACTTTGAGATTGCACCGGGTAAATTTGGTGAAACATCTGATGAGGCCTTTGAAACCGTTATTAAACACAAAGGACGATTTAGTCAGCCGGAAGAATTCCAGAATATCGTCATTAAAACCAATAATGATGGTTCCGTTCTATACCTGAAAGATGTTGCCCGGGTTGAGTTTGGTGCTACCAACTTAAACTCTGATAACAAGGTTGACGGGAAACCAGGTTTGACGCTTAACCTAACCCAAACCAGTGGTTCCAATGCCCACGATATTGATGTGGAGGTACGTAAGGTATTAGAGGAACAGAGGAAATACTTCCCGAAAGGTATTGACTATGATATTACCTATTCCGTGCGCGACCAGATTGACCAATCCATCGATCAGGTAAAACATACCCTTTTCGAGGCGTTTATCTTGGTATTTATCATCGTATTTATCTTCTTGCAAGATTTCAGATCCACCTTGATTCCTGCCATTGCAATTCCTGTATCCCTCATCGGTACCTTCTTTTTCTTGCAGCTCTTTGGCTTCTCGCTGAATGTACTGACGATGTTTGCACTCGTCCTCGCCATTGGTATTGTGGTCGATGATGCCATTGTCGTCGTCGAGGCCATCCACCATAAGATGCATGCTACGGGACAAAAACCGAGACAGGCGACTTTATCGACCATGTCGGAGATTACGGGAGCTATCCTTTCCATTACGATGGTTATGGCCGCAGTATTCTTACCTGTAGGGTTTATGGAGGGGCCGGCCGGTATTTTCTATCGACAGTTTGCCTATACCTTGGCTACCGCCATTTTAATTTCCGCCTTGAACGCTTTGACCTTAAGCCCTGCATTATGTGCATTGCTTCTTAAGGCCCCTCAAGATGAAAAGGAAATCGGTAAGAAGAAAAATAAATTCAATACCTATAAAGACAGGTTCTTTACAGCCTTTAATACCTCATTCGATAGGTTCACTGATAAATATATCATTGGTGTTAAGAAGTTGATCAAAAATCAAAAGGTAGCATGGGCTGGATTAGCAGTAATTACGGCTATCGGAGCTTTCCTGATGATGAAATCACCCAAATCCTTTATCCCGACGGAGGATGATGGATTCGTGACCTTTAATATTGCCATGCCTGCAGGTGCTTCCTTGTCCAGAACGACAGAAGTCCTCAAAAAAGCTGATAGTATCTTAAGGAGACACAAGGATATCGAAGGGATGACGTCCGTATCAGGGTATAATGCACTGGACGCAAGTTCCAGTCCGGCATTTGCTGCTGGCTATATTACATTGGTTCCTCATGCTGACCGTAAGTATATCAAGAATATCCAGGAATTTATGGATACGGTAAGGAATGATCTATCCCAACTTCATGAAGCTAAATTTACGGTCTTCCCTAGACCAACCGTTCAAGGGTTTGGGGACTTCGCCGGTATCGAGCTGGTTCTTCAGGATAGGTTAGGAGGTGATATCCGAGATTTCAACGTCTTGGCTGATACCTTTATCAATCAACTGAATGAATTACCTGAGATAGGAAATGCATATACCAGTTTTAAATCGACCTTCCCGCAATATGAAGTCAATATTGATGTAGTTAAGGCTAAATCATTGGGGGTGAGCATCAACAGTTTGATGTCGACCATCCGTTTATACTTCGCAAGGGTACAGGCCTCAGACTTTAGCCGATTTGGTAGACAGTACCGTGTGTATGTACAGTCAGATTTTGATTTCCGTACCGACCCGGAATCCTTTAGCTCTATTTTCGTGAGGAATACCGAAGGAAAAATGGTGCCTATCAATACCATAGTCACTTTGAAAAAGATCGTTGGACCGGAAACCATCACCCGATATAACTTGTACAATGCCATCGTAGTCAACGCTGAACCTGCTAAGGGTTACAGTACAGGTGATGCCATGGAGGCCATTGAGAAATTCTCACAGGATAAGTTGCCAGGAAATATCGGCTATGAATGGACCGGTATGAGTTTGGAAGAAAGTCAATCCGGCTCACAGACCATCCTCATCTTTGCATTGAGTATCCTGTTTGTGTACTTTTTATTGGCTGCACAATATGAAAGCTATATCCTCCCTTGGGCGGTATTACTTTCCATTCCAGTAGGTCTGATTGGAGTTTATGCAACGATCGGTCTGGCAGGACTACAAAATAATATCTATGTGCAGGTCGGTTTGATCATGTTGATTGGTTTGCTTGCGAAAAATGCCATCCTTATTGTCGAGTTTGCCGTGCAGGAAAGAGACAAGGGAATGAGTATAGTGGATGCCGCTATCAATGGTGCAAGATTAAGGTTAAGACCGATCCTAATGACCAGTTTGGCATTCGTAGCAGGTTTGATCCCATTGATGTGGACTGTTGGACCATCAGCGATCGGTAACCATTCCATCAGTTTCAGTGCCGCTGGCGGTATGTTGTTTGGAGTAACCTTTGGTATTTTCATTATCCCAGTGCTATTTGTTGTTTTCAAATCCCTGGACGAAAAGGTTCGTAATAAAATTAAAACGGAAGAAGAAGAATAGATCATCAATGAATAAGAAAATAATATTTAGAGTTTTAATCGGTTGTCTTTGTGCTGCATTCTTTATGGTGCAGGGCTGTAAGGTAGGGCAGAAATACCAGCAACCCGATTTAAACATGCCTGAGAAATTCAGGGGTGATACCCTGGCATATTTCGGTGATACTTCGAGTATCAGTGAGATTTCCTGGAAAGAATTTTTCCATGATCCTACCCTAAAAGATTTGATTGATTCTGCATTGAGCAATAACTATGATATGCAAACCGCATTGAAAAACATTGAGATTGCTAACAAATGGATGCGCCAGAATAGGTTCAATTATCTGCCCGAAGTGGATGCAACCATTGCTGGGGTCAATAAACAGTACAGATCCAAGCACTTTGGTTCTGGTCCATCAACCAGATGGTATGAGTTCAATGGTAAAAAAGCACCTGAGAACATGTTTACTTATACCTCCCAATTTGGTACAGAAATAGGCTTCAGTTGGGAAATTGATATCTGGGGCAAGATCAGCAATGCCAAAGACCAATTGGTTGCAGAATACCTGAATACACAGGAGGCGAAGAATGCCATCCAGACCAATTTGATCGCTAGTGTTGCCAAAGGCTATTTTAACCTATTGATGTTAGACGCCAAAATCGAAGTGGCTAAACGAAATGTTCAACTGAACGATAGCACCCTTCAGATGATCAAATTTCAATATGATGCAGGTGAAATTACCGCATTAGCTATCCAGCAAACCGAGTCCCAGCGATTGATCGCGGCCTCCTTAGTGCCTGAATTGGAGAAAGAAATCGTCCTTCAGGAAAATGCATTGAGGATTTTGATTGGCGAGATGCCAGATTCTGTGTCAAGAGGAACCAGTTTTGAGCACTTATTTGCTGAAAATAAAGATATTTCTTTAGGCTCACCGCTTGAGATCATCCGGAATAGACCTGATGTGCGAGGCGCGGAGTTAGGTTTGATTGCTGCTAATGCGAATGCAAATATACAGCAGGCCATGCGTTATCCAAGTTTATCCCTTGAAGGGGTATTTGGTGTCAACTCTAGTTTGCCAAAGAACTGGTTTTCCATTCCAGGTTCCCTTTTAGGTGGAATTGGTGGAAGCTTGACTGCTCCAATCTTTAAGAACAGAAAATTAAAGACCGAATGGGAAGTTGCAAAAATTGAAAGAGACAAGGCTGAAATAGATTTTCAAAAAACGGTATTGGAAGCTGTTTCTGAGGTATCAGATGCAGTAGTAACCGTAGAGAAATTAAGGGAGCAATTAGAATTTGCAAGATTAAGAGTCGAGAACTCAGAAAAAGCCGTTAAAAATGCAGGATTGTTATTCAAAGGTGGTTATGCGACCTACTTGGAGGTGATCACTGCACAAGGTAATGCACTTGATTCAGATTTGGCATTGGTCGAATTGCGTCAAGAACACTTAGAATCCTATGTTGACCTTTATAGGTCCTTAGGGGGTGGCTGGAGATAAAACCAGAAATTAAACAAGCTTCACAGTATCATTATGATACATTTCCATCGTTCTTAGCTTTCCGATTAAAAGCAAAGAACACCAAAAAAATGGGTTGGGTTTCGATAAGATTCCCACCCATTTGCTTTTTTACGGAAAAATTAAACGCATTACCGATTTTCCATACTCCAATTCAGCTCAATAACCTTGATTCTATCTGATAAATGGTATATTTGAATACCGACCGGCAATTTATTGCATGAAAAACATTATTAACTGTTAACCGAATATTCTTCAGATGGAGAAGTATTTTATTTTCTTGGTTTTAGCATTGATCACAGAGATTATTGGTACGGTGTCTGGGTTTGGCTCATCCATATTATTCGTTCCGACCGCCTCCCTGTTCTTTGATTTTAAAGCAGTATTGGGAATTACAGCTGTGTTCCATGTCTTCAGTAACCTTTCCAAGATTACCTTATTCCGGAATGGTATCAATAAAGATATAGCACTGAAACTCGGCATTCCTGCCGTGTTATTTGTGATAATCGGTGCTATGTTGACCAAATACGTTCCTGTCAAGGAAATGGAATTGGGAATGAACCTGTTAATTGCCAGCCTTGCCGTATTCCTTCTTTTCCGATTTGACAAACCCTTGAAACAGACGAATCAGAACTTATATTTAGGAGGGGTCATATCCGGCTTTTTTGCGGGTCTTGTTGGGACTGGCGGTGCCATTAGGGGAATTACACTTGCTGCCTTCAATCTACCCAAGGACATCTTTATTGCCACTTCGGCCCTGATAGATCTAGGTGTTGATTTCAGTCGAGCTGTCGTATATGTTTCCCAAGGGTATTTTCCTTCAGCATATATAAAACTCATCCCTTTTCTGATCCTAGTGAGTATTTTGGGAAGTTATTTGGGAAAAGTAATCCTGAGATATACCTCAGAAAGGGTCTTCAAATACATTGTCTTAGGGGTAGTCATCTTAACTTCGGTATTTCAGTTCATCAACTATTTCACCAAAGGCTAAGGGACTTAAAATCTAAAGTTAGGACGGTTGGTAAAAGGAGAAAATGACCAAGGAATGGAACTCAGAATGATTAGACTGATCCAAATATATCTTTTCCATAAATAAGTAAAGCCATTGCTGCCAATCTTTTTCTTTACAAGGTTGTTCACGATATTGATCAGGAATACCGCCAAAGTCATCATTGACATATGCTCCAATCCGAAGAACCTGAGTTGACGAGTTTTTACACCTACTGAAAGATCATTCCAAAAGGCAGTAACGATGGGGCTGTTCAGGTATAAAATCCAACCAATCAGGAATTGTATATTATAGATCGAGGTCAATCTAAGTAAGATCTGATAATCCTTCAAACTAAAGATCTTGTTATTTCTATGGTTGATAAAAATCCAGCCGATTTGAAATAGAAGCGCAAATAAAACAAGCCAACGGAAATAGGAGTGAAGGATTAGAAGATAATGGTACACAGATAATGAATAAGTAAAATGATGCTAAAATTACATACGATTAATTAAATTCGTGTCGTTTTTACATTGGAAAATATATATACATGAAGAAATTGACGTTAATATTAGGATTCAGCCTAGTGATGCTGCTTTCAGCATTCCAAACACAGAGTTTTGCCCAAACAAAAAAAGCAAATCTAGAATTGGATTCCTTAGCAAAACCTTATCATCCTGAGGCGGATGCTCAAAAAGATATAGATAGTTTAGTCGTATTGGCTAAAAAGGAAAACAAGAATATTATCATTCAAGCTGGCGGTAACTGGTGTATTTGGTGTCTGCGGTTCAACAATTTTATCCATCAAAACAGCAAAATAGCCAATCTGCTAAAGGATAACTTTGTGTATTACCACCTGAATTATTCCCCAGAAAATAAAAATGATGCAGTATTTAATAAATACGCAGCTGGTAAAGGAGAGGAATATGGCTTTCCATTTTTTATCGTCATGGACAGCGATGGTAAAGTCCTTTTCACGCGTGAAAGTGGTAGCCTTGAATCAGGAAAAGGCTATGATGAAAACAAAGTAATGGGATTCTTCAGTGAATGGCTGCCGAAGAAATAAAATATTAGACTAAAGTAAAAAGAGCTATAATTTGAAATTATAGCTCTTTTTTTTGCCTTATTTAGGCGTAACAACTTCTGGTCTTGCATTGCTGCAAGATGGAAATCCCTATCTAAATAGTTGTTATATGGTTTTGATTTAAATTAGTGGCTTTAAATTGTTCTGCTGATAGTATTCAATTTTATATTGAAACATTTCAGCCATTCTCGCACCTTGCCATTTTGCTCTTTCCGCCTTTTCACCTTCATATAAGCTGTCAACGGTTTTAGAAAACATGCCAACCCATTGGTCGAAATGTTTCTTTTCTACCGGCATCTTTGCATGAGGTGGAAAGGGACTTCCATAATAGGTGTGCTCTTCCAAAAGAACGGTTTGCCAGAACCGGTACATTTTTTCAAGATGCTCCGGCCATCGATCTTGAATGATTCCATTAAAGATCGGTCCCAACAACTCATTCTCTCTTATTTGGTCGTAAAATGTATTGACCAATACTTTGATATCCTCTATATTCTGGATATCATGTTTCGCGCTTTCCATGCTTAAATTCCTTTAACTTCTTAGGCCAATTGGCCTCAAAAACTGCATTACCTCATTAAGATACTTTCACCGGAAATAATGCCTACAGCCAATTCATAGACCGTAGTTTTTTCCAACATATTCTTTAAATCGGTCCTGATCTTCACAAAACTATTGTGCATAGGACAAGGTTTCAAGGCATTACATTCTTTCAACCCTAATCCACAGCCCATGAAGATCTGATCTCCATCTACCGCTTTCACAATTTGCGATAGACTGATATTATGTATCTGATTATGGTCCATCTCAAATCCTCCGAATGGTCCTTTAATCGAATGTAGGATCTGATGCTTGGTCAATAGCCCTAAAACCTTTGCGGTAAAGGCTTCTGGCGTACCAGTATGCTCAGCTACCGCCGTAATTTTTACGCGGTTTCCTTCTAATGATTGCGTGGCAATATAGATGATTGCCTTAATCCCGTGTTCACAAGCTTTTGAAAACATAATCAATACCTAAAGTTCAAAGATAAGCAGTATTATTTATTAAAGAGTATTTTGTCTTAAATAACCGCTGTTATTACAATTATTTGATAATTTACAGACCGTTAATATCTACTAATCAGCTGAAAAAGGGGTAAAATCCTTTTCATAATGGTTCCAGATGATATTCGCAATCTTTCTGGTCAGGACCTCGGCCTCATTGTTTTTTGTCCAACTCCGGTCTTTGTTGTTATTGCTGAAGAAAGAAAAAACAAAATCACCATGTGGTGCATTCACCAAGACGACCTCAGAACGCACTTCATCCAAAGATCCGGTCTTTCCAATCCAGTTGACTTCAGCAGGGAACTGCGACAGGGCCCTTTCATTATAGAATTGGTTCTTTAAGAACCGATACATCTTATCTGAATGAGCAGGAGAAACCACTTTGCCGTCTCGGATCATTTCATATAATGTTGCCATTTCCCTTGCTGTAGTTTGTCCCCAACCATACTTCTTCCAAATTTCTTCACGTCCAGGAGTCCTCGAATTAACCTTTGTGTTTTGAAGGCCTAACTGGTCCAAAATAGGATTGATGCTTTGACCTCCACCTGCCAATTCCTGGCACCAAATGGAAGTCACATTATCGCTATAACTCAACATTAATCCAATCAATGTGGCTAGGTCAGTTTCGGTACTGTCCTTAAAAAATTGCATGAGTCCAGATCCTCCATATGCTCGGGAATCTCGGTAAATAAATTTTTGGTCTAGGCTCAATTCCCCGTCTTTTATTTTTTGAAAAACCCCTAGCAGTATCGGAACCTTTACTACACTTGCTGTAGGAAAGATGCTGTCAGCATTGATGTTAACTATTTTGTTTTGCTTTAGGTGCTTCACATAAATCCCCAAGTCCCCCTCAAAACCCGCAATCGCTTGATTGATTTTCTCGGTAAGCTTTTTGTCGATCTTCTGAGCATGGGCATGACAGATAATTGATAAAAAAATAATGCACAGACTGAATAGTTTTTTCATGGATTAGAATTAAATTAGTTGAACCTCGAATTTAAGGAATAATAAAATACTATGGAATTATTTATGGTGGTAATTGGCGGTAAGCCAGAAGGAAGGTTTACCGAACAGCATGATGTTTTCTTTGGAATTGCTGATGAATTGAAGGACTTAGTGCCGGCTATGAATGAGTTTTGGCCCGCTCTAGAAGGGAGGATGCATATCGATTCCTGGAGAAAGGTGGGCAAGGTTGCTGGGTACAAAATTCAAATTGTAGAGAAGGCCAAGAAAACAGCCGATAATTTCAAAAAATTATTTTTCGTCAATTTAGGCGGATACAAACCCAATGACATGGAGGAATACCATTACAAGCAGCTGGTGGTAGCAGCTGATTTAGCTGAAGCGACCAAAGTGGCCAAGGATACCGTATTTTGGAAACATCATCAATCATCCCACATCGATGATAAATATGGTATCGATGTAGATGACATCTATGAAGTATCAGACTTGCTAAATCCCAAATTCAAATCACAGTACCACATCAGCATACAGGAGGCTACTGATACATCTGAAGATATACTTCAAATAGGTTACTTAAAGATCAGTAAGCTAGTAGGCTAGTGGTGCTCTCTTAATAGCCGGCTGTAAATCTCTTTTTGATAAATTTATTGTTTTCAACTTCATCTACCACAGCTACGGCCAAATCTTCAACTGAGATATTGGAATGACCATCATGATCAAAAACAGGATGGTCTGTTCCAGTCCTATATTTTCCAGTTCTTTTTCCCTTTTTACTTGGATTCATCTCAATGGCTGGACTGATAAAGGTCCAATCCAATTCATCTTCCCGTTGGATAACCTCATAAAAATCCGCTGCTGCCAAGGCACCAGGTTTAATCTCCTTTGGAAAATTAGGGTCATCCACAAGCCTATTGTCATTTTCATCCAAGAGACTTCCTGCACCTCCAATGACAATGAAACGTTTTATTCCGGTCTCCTTTAATTCTTTTAGAATATGTCTGGATCCTTCTAGGTAATCATCATAGATCTCAGGATTGGTCCAGCCTGCATTAAACGCCGAGATTACTACATCATTGCCATTTAAAGCACTGCCAAGGCTGGTGTCATGCATCACGTCCATCTGTACCGCTAGGACATGAGGTTTATTTTTGAGACTTTCTACATCCCGAGCGATCGCTGTCACTTCCATGTTTCTGTGTACCAATTCTTCCAATATATGGGAGCCAACAAACCCTGTTGCTCCGATCAATGCTACTTTCATATATGTCCTATTTTATTCAATAAAAAACAGGTTAGCAAACCTCTCTCAAAGTTTGACTAACCTGTTATTAATACAAATTATTGTATAAAATGTTTATTCCAAAAAACTTATTGCTTTATTGGCTCAACCTTATTTTTCTTGAATTTAGCATAGGAATCCAAGATATAAGCTTTTAGATCTTCTGGTGAAGCTTGTTTGATAAACTCATAGGAAGGCCTATAGCCATCTTTGAACAAGAGAAGGTCTTGTCGCTCCATTGGAATCAGTGAAAGGATGACATCGTTTGTAAATACGCGGTCTACGTTCCGTTGCTCTCGTTCTATTTCCAAGATTTCTATCGATGCTCTCGCCTGTTTGGCTTCCTTGCCAAATAATCGGGAAGGGGATATCCTCAAACCTCCACGGGTTGTGCTGGTTTCAACAGCTTTACTGTTGTTCTTGGCCCTTTCGATTTCTCTGGTCAATCGACTATCGGTAATCTTAGAAACAACAACTTCATCAATCGTAATGGTGCTTTTGTCGTTTACTAAATAGATACGGGTAATTCCTTCCTGATAGATAAATGCAGTATCTCGGTCATAACCATGGGCGGTTAGACTTAAATAATCACTCATCTTTCCAGGGATTGTGAAATTCCCCTGTAGATCGGTCTTTACTTGATCGTTAGTTCGCAGGTTTTTGATCAGTACATCAGGCAATTTCTTACTGGTTTCCAAATCATAAACTATGCCTTTGATCTCTTGTGCAAATGAAATAGTTATGTTGCCCAAAAGCAACATAACCAATAGCAATAAATTTTTGTGAATCTTCATATATTATTTTGATGTCCAGTTATTGTTCTCTGGATTGATATCCGGATAAACATTGTCTGGATCTATTTTAACGCTAGTAAGCTTCTCAGTAGTATCTAAAACAAACTTCCAAGAGGTATTTCTTTCCCAAACTTCAACTGGTAATTTCTTTCTTACTTTTTTACCACTTGCTGTTGTTGCTTCAACCACAACGGGCATTGCCATTTTTTGAAGGTTTTCGATCGTGATCACCGAACCTTTGGCCGGATCTAAATCTACGTAGCTAACATCGCTAATCGCTTGATCTAAAGACCAATTGTTCAAGAACCAACCTCTCCAGAACCAATTTAAATTTTCTCCGGTTTCATTTTCAATCGTACGGAAGAAATCATTTGGTGTAGGGTGTTTGTATGCCCAATAGTCGATGTATTTTCTGAAGGCAGCGTCAAATCTTTCAGGACCTAAAACCTCATCTCTCAAGATCCTAAGCGCAAATCCCGGTTTATAATAAGCCAATAAGCCAATGTTTCTTTCTTTCATGCCCTGAGGACTGGTGAAAATTGGCTCCAGGTTCGGATGCATTAACGCTTTCGCCATGGCATTTCTATCGCCCATTCTGCGGAAATATTCGCCATTGTTGAAGGCCTCTGTGGAAAGGTCATTGATAAATGTGTTGAAACCTTCATCCATCCAGGCATAAAGGCGTTCATTGGAACCTACGATCATAGGGAACCAAATATGGCCAAATTCATGGTCCGTTACCCCCCAAAGGCTTCCTGCTTTTGCTTTGCTACCACAGAACACAATTGCTGGATATTCCATACCCCCAACATTGGATGCTACATTCACGGCAACTGGATAAGGGTAATTATGCCATTTTTTTGAATAATACTCAATGGAAGCTTTAGTATATTCAGTAGATCTTTCCCATGCATTTCCACCATTGCTCTCTTTTGGATAAGCAGATAGCGCCAATGCTTTTTTACCATCTTGCAGGTTAATCTGTGCGCCATCGATGATAAATGCCTTAGAGGAAGCCCAAGCTACATCCCTTGCATTTTCCAATCTATATTTCCAGGTCAATGTGCTTTTGTTTGGCCTAGAATTTTTATTCGTCACTTCATCTTGAGAACGGATAATGACGGTTTTATCACTTGATTTTGCTTTGTTGTATCTTTCCAACTGTTCTTTGGTCCATACCTCTTGCGGGTTCAATAATTCACCACCAAGGACAACCACGTGATTCGCAGGAGCAGTTACCTCTACATTGAAATCTCCATATTCAAGGTAAAACTCACCTGGACCAGAGTATGGTAAAGTATTCCAGCCAGTTACGTCATCATAAACAGATACTTTAGGGTACCATTGTGCGATAGCATAGATATCTCCATTTTCCGTAGGAAGGATACCTGTACGGTCAGCGCCATACTGAGGGACGATATACGAGAAATCCATGCTGATTTCTGTTTTGCCGCCGTTAGCTGCCAATGGAGTAGGAAGGTCGATTCGCATGCGGGTATCGTCGATGCTGTACTTTACATCAGCCTTACCACCGCCTGAAACATTGGAAATCGTATATCCACCATTGAAATCGGATCCTGCGTCACCGTAGCGACTGTTTGTCAATGGGACCACGGCTTGACCGATGGATTTTTGATTGAATAGGTTTTGTTCCAATTGCAACCAGATGAAATCCAATTGGTCGGGGCTATTATTTGTATAATGGATTTTTACGGTTCCTTTCACCTCATGGGTCTTATCGTCCAAGCTTACTTTGATATCATAACTTGCTGCATTCTGCCAATAAAGTTGGCCTGGTTTCCCCGAAGCAGAACGATAAACATTTCCATTCTGGGTATAAAAACCGGGTTTAAAAGCCTCTTTGTAATCGTATTTACTCTCGACTTTTTGTGCAAAACTGCTTTGTAAAATACCAGCTTGGGCCAATAGGAGGCCTAAGGATATCTTAATAATAGATTTATTCATGCGTGTTTATAATTTAGATTTGTATTCGTCTTCATTAAAACCTAATAAAATACCATTCGGACTTTCGATCAGTGGTCTTTTTATCATACTATTGTTACCAAGAAGGACTGCATTTGCACTCTTTGCATCCTTAACGGCAGCCTGTTCTTCAGGGCTCAGCTTTCTCCAGGTTGTCCCTTTTTTATTCACCAACTGTTCCCAAGAAATTTCTTTTTCCCATTCTTCAAGTTTGTTTAAGGTTGCCGGTTCTTTCTTATAGTCGTGAAAAACATACTCTTTATGGTTTTCATTTAACCAATCTATTGCCTTTTTTACTGTATTACAATTTTTAATTCCGTAGACCTGAAGCATAGCTATAATAATATTTGAAAGTTTTATTCAGCTAAAGATATTAATAAAATCTTTAATAGCTACGGAGGGAGACTATGGAGGATGCCTAAAAAGTTCATAGTGTATTTTTTACACTATATTCTTTGAACTCACAAAAAAACTTTATCTTTATTGGTATTAATAAAATTTAGAAAATATACTATGAGCCTAAAAGATTTCAAAGGAGTTTTAACTGGAGATCAAGTTCAAGAGCTTTTTGAAAAAGCAAAAGAGCATAAATTTGCATTACCTGCAGTAAACATTATCGGTACAGATTCTATCAATGCTGTCATGGAGACGGCTAAGAAAGTTAATTCACCTGTGATCATTCAATTATCAAACGGTGGAGCACAGTTCTACGCTGGAAAATCCCTGAATAATGACAATTTACAAGCATGTATTCTAGGAGCTGTATCAGCTGCTCAACACGTACATTTATTAGCAGAGCACTATGGTGTTGCCGTTATTTTGCACACAGACCATGCTGCCAAAAAATTATTGCCTTGGATTGATGGATTGTTGGACGCTGGCGAGAAATTCTTTGCTCAACATGGCAAGCCATTGTTTTCATCTCATATGTTGGACCTTTCAGAGGAACCTTTGGAAGAGAACATCGAAATCTCTAAAAAATATTTAGAGCGCATGAAACCACTTGGAATGACTATCGAAATTGAATTAGGAGTTACTGGTGGTGAAGAGGATGGAGTAGATAACTCTGATGTAGATAGCTCAAAACTATATACTCAACCAGAAGAGGTTGCTTATGCTTTTGAAGAGCTTTCTAAAGTTTCTGATAAATTCACGGTAGCTGCTGCATTTGGTAATGTACATGGTGTTTATAAGCCAGGAAACGTGAAATTGCAACCAGTTATCTTACATAACTCTCAAGAATACATCCGCGAGAAATTCAATTTAACAGCTGAAAAACCTGTTAATTTTGTATTCCATGGTGGTTCAGGTTCTTCACCAGAAGAAATCGAAGAAGCAATTTCTTATGGCGCTATCAAAATGAACATCGATACGGATATGCAATGGGCATTCTGGGACGGTGTAAGAAAATACGAAGCTAAAAACCGTGATTACCTACAGGCACAGATCGGTAACCCAGAAGGTTCTGACTCTCCAAACAAGAAATATTATGACCCACGTGTTTGGTTGCGTAAAGGTGAAGAAGCTTTCGTTGAGCGTTTGGAACAAGCTTTTGCTGAATTGAACGCTGTAAATGCTACAGATAAGATTTAATTCTTAATCGAATTATAATAATAATAAGGGAGCTTTCCATTGCGGAAAGCTCTCTTTTTTTGTCCAGCTATCGGCTTTAATCCTGACCTCATTCGAGGCATATTCGATAACGCCCGAACTGCCTAGAGGATTTCTCGAATATGTCTCGAATAAGACCCGATGCAGAGTAAGGATATTTCACCTGGAATTTTGGAGGGACAAAGGTCTTTTGGCCATTATATTCTCCTTATCATGGAAAATCTGAATCTGTTGAAAACAATTCCGGTATTAGCATACTAAGCTAAGTTTTAACTCGTATATATTAATAGGAATACCTTATAAGAGGGGTTAAGAAATTGTGAAGTAAGTCAAATGTAAAATTGTCCTTTATCACATGTTTTATGCTATATAATCCTTAATATTACAATAAGAAGCAAATGAGAATGTATAAGGATCGATTTATTAATTATTTAAAATTTGAGAAGCGGTATTCTGAACATACGATCATTGCTTATGAGCGTGAGATTGATGGTCTGTTCCAATTTTTGGATGTCGAGTCCATGGCTTTTGAGGAAATTGACTATCGATTTTTGAGGTATTATTTTTCCAATTTAAAGGAGCAGGGCAAAGAGGCCACTTCGGTGAACAGGGCGATATCCTCATTGAAATCATTCTATAAATTTTTAATGCGTGAAGGTCTGGTCCAGCAAAATCCGATTGCCTTGATCAAATCCTTGAAAACAGCGAAGAAACTGCCAGTGGTCGTCGAGAAAGAAAAGATGATCAAATTATTGGACAACATGAATTCATCGTCTGAGGATTTTGAGCAAATCCGTGATTTCATCGTTTTGGAACTCTTGTTTGGAACTGGTATTCGTTTGGCGGAATTGTTAAAAATAAAGGAGCAGGATATTGATTTTTATAATAAAAAAATACTTATATTCGGAAAAAGGAGCAAGGAGCGTTTTGTTCCCATACACCAAACATTGGCCAACGAATTGAGGAAGTATTTGGATTTGAAGAAAGCAAAAGATTTTCAAAACAAATCAACAGAATTGATCGTTAGCAAAGAAGGGAAGGAAGCTTATCCTAAACTGATATATCGAATTGTCAAGAAATACTTAAGTACGATCACTTCCCAAAAGAAAAGAAGTCCGCATGTGTTGCGGCACAGCTTTGCAACCGCCCTGTTGGACAACGGCGCAGATTTAAATGCAATCAAGGAATTATTAGGTCATGCTGGGTTATCGGCAACGCAAGTGTATACCCATAATTCGGCAGAACGTTTAAAATCAATTTATAAACAAGCTCATCCAAAAGCTTAAAAAAGGAGGAAAAATGAACATTACAGTGCAATCTATTAAATTTAATGCTGACAGTAAGCTAATCGAGTTCATTAAGAAGAAAGCGGAAAAACTAAATCAGTTCTTGGATAACATCATCGAAGGTGTATGTTATTTGCGACTGGAAAACGTAGAAGATGAAGCCAACAAAATAGTAGAACTTAAATTTAATGTTCCCGGCAATCAATTGTTTGCCAAAGCACAAGCTAAAAGTTTCGAGGAAGCAACGGATATTGCAATTGAATCTATTAGACGACAGATCAACAAACACAAAACCAAAACAAGAACTAATCTGAGTAATCACAAAGAAGTATTAAATCAAGAAGAAGAATTTTAACAACAATATTTAAAAACACAAAAAGGCTCCTGATGAGGGAGCCTTTTCGTGTTTTTAGAGAGTTGAACCAAGATGCCCATCGCGTAGCTCAGGGTACTGGATGGGGGGGGCGACAGGCTCACCCAACGGATGGGCAAAGATTTAAGGTTCCGCAGGAAGTTTCTTTAGCACACTGCTATTCTGAACGATCA
>NZ_DAMBMM010000003.1:61020-198026 GCF_032065005.1 Sphingobacterium sp. | reverse complement strand
CACACTGCTATTCTGAACGATCAGTGAAGAATCTGTAGACTCTTTTTTTAAAGGATGCTGTCATTCTGCACCGAAGGTGCAGGAACTGTACGCTATGTTGAACCAGGATGCCCTTCGCGTAGCTCAGGGTACTGGATGGGGGGTTCGACAGGCTCACCCACCGGATGGACCAAGATTTAAGGTTCCGCAGGAAGTTTCTTTAGCACACTGCTATTCTGAACGATCAGTGAAGAATCTGTAGACTCTTTTTTTAAAGGACGCTGTCATTCTGTACCGAAGGTACAGGAACTGTACGCAATGTTGAACCAGGATATCCATCGGCAGAGCTCAGGTTCTGGATATAAGAACAAGATAGTTGTCCAACTTTGAAAATTCTGTTGTCTATTGTCTGATGTCTGTTGTGTACCCTAAACAATATGTCTATTTTAATTTGGAATAATTCTTAACAATATTTAGATTTGTTCCAAATTAAAAGAGAGCGCATGATTTGTCCATTTGCAAATTTTGAAGAGATTTTCCAAACTGAGGATGGGGCTGTATACCAATGTAGCCGTAGGAACTGTTATTGGTTAGATTTTCAAGGGTCTACAACTGCTTTTAAGGTTAGGGACTTTTTTGCTTTTAAGAAGAGGGTAGATGCCATTGATCTGGAAATGATGCTGAGCAATTCGGCTAGAACATTTGATTTTGAGATCATTATGCCTTTCAGGACCGATAGTATCTTTGTTTTATCTGTGCAGGATATCATTAAGTTAAAGGCTGTACTTTCTGGTGCGAAATTTATGATCGAGCTGAATAGCGAAATCAAAGCCTGCCTACAGGCCAAAGCCTTGCTTGCCATTTAATATTCTTTATAATTATACTGATTCTAAATAGCTTAGCTAATATTATGGCTAATTTAGACTGAATTTGTATTACATATTTTTCCTACAATTTCTTTCGTTTAGCTTTATCTTTGTGTTAAGGAAATCGACATAAGGTTTCTTGTTATTACATAAAAAGGAAAATATATTATGAAAGATTTATTGAAATTAAAAACATCTATCTCAGAAGAGATTGAAAACATATTGAATGAACAAGTTAAAGTAGAAGCACACTCATCAGCATTGTATTTGGCAATGTCAGCTTGGTGTGATGATCAAGGCTTGGACAATGCAGCAGATTTCTTTGCTAAACAATCAGATGAAGAGCGTACTCACATGTTAAAGATCTTCAAATACATCAGCGACCGTGGTGGACGTTCTATTTCACCTGAGATCACGAATGTACCTGTTGATTTTGAATCTTTCAGAGGCGTATTCGAACAAACATTAGAGCAAGAAATGTTCGTAACAGAGCAATTCAACAAGATTGCTGACAAATGTTTCAAAGCAAAAGATTTCGTAACATTCAACTTCATTCAATGGTTCCTAGAAGAGCAAGTAGAAGAAGAATACATTGCTAGACGCATCCTGGAATTATTCGACGTAATCGGCGAAGAAGGTACAGGACGTTGGGAAATTGACCGTCATTTAGTGAAAGTAACTTTCGATGGAGAATAAAATTCTTTAAAAAGTAAAAAAAAGGGGCTAAAATCACATTTTAGCCCCTTTTTTTTATACAATTATTTTCAGTTTATACGTTTTAATAGTAAATTTCAGTTTATAGTTATTTAGTGAATTTTTAGATTGCCAATTTAGTCTATAGCTTTGTGAGAAATTACTGTTTAGGTATACTTATTATGCTTCTTACTTTTTTAGGATTTCATGAGCTCCATGCTCAAGAAGCCTTGAAGAATGTAGAAGGTGTGGTAGTTGACAGTACGGGGCTGGGACTGAAGGATGCATCGGTAAGGTTGATTAGCAATGTCGATACCATGAGCACGACCACAGATGCAAATGGTTTCTATCGATTCAGGAATGTCAAAGGAAAAAACATCAATATTTCCTATAGTATGTTGGGATACCAGATCGTAAATAAGAGTATTCCCACTACCGTATTCATCAATAAGATATTCGTACCTCGAGTGGTACTATACCCACAGTCCACATTAATTCCCGAGGTTCGGGTAGTGAAAGTCATCCCCGTCGTGGATCGAGGAGATACGATCCAATTCAATATGTCCGCATTTTCTTTTCCAGAACATTCCCTTCTTGAAGAGGCCATCAAGCAATTGCCAGGATTCCAGGTCCTGCGGGATGGTACAACCTATTATAATGGTCAATTGATTCGGGGTGTCCGAGTGGATGGCAAGAAATTCTTTGGTGGCGACCTGCTGACTGCTACGCGAAATCTCCCTTCGGAATTTGTGAAACAGGTAGAAGTCATCAATGACTATGGCGACCTTTCTATGGCAAAAGGTATTAAGACTTCAGATCCGGAAAAGATCATCAATATTATCCTAGAGGAAGATAAAAAGCGGATTACCTTTGGGCAAGGAACTATTGGGGCGGGTACACGGGACCGGTTTATCGGTAGTCTAGGGATCAATAAATTCAATGATGGTCAGGAAATGTCCATTATTGGTTCCTTGAACAATACCAATACCAGTCTGTTCCTTTTTGGTTCGCCAGATGGAGCTGGTGGTAGAAATACGGACCTTTCAGAGGTGGGAGACTTTTCTGATCCCAATGATGGCCTGAACAAATTGGGTTCGCTTGGGATTTCATTTACCGATAACCTAGGCGATAATATTACCTTGAATGGAGGCTATTCCTATCAAAGTAAGTTTAACCTAACGGAAGGAAATTCTTTGTTGACCTCTTCTTATGCAGGCTATAAGATCCACCGTTTCGAAAAGTACCAAAGCCGTTCCTATGATAACCTGCATACCTTGAATTTGGAGATGAATGCCAAGTTCAAAAATAATGATGTATTAAAGATCAATCCAAAAGTTGCCTATAATCGCGAGTATTTCTATAACCATAGAACGACGGATTTGACCAACCGAAGATTGCATGATATAGGGGAGAGACAAGATACGACCATCAATAGTAAGCCTTCGGCTGATATTTCGGTACTCTATTCCAAATACTTCCACAAACCGGGAAGAAAGCTCGTTGGGGACCTGAAGTTAAACTATCAATCATTGACCAAGGATGATGTGGTATCGGAATATTATGAAAGTTTTGATTCAACTGGTACCATTCCTACCATGACGAGTTATCGACAAAGGCAACTGGTGGATGCAAGAAATGATGTTGCCGGAGTTAAGAGTTCGCTATCTTATGTGGAGCCTTTCTATGAACATAGTTTACTGGAGATATTCCATGAAATGGACATCAATAATATTGAAGCTGTTCGGACCGTGCGGGATCCCTATTATCTAGGCGGGGAATTTGTTGATTCATTGGCCGTGAACTATGCCTACCAGTTTAGGAGCTTTAAAACGGGATTGAACTATCAATATGAACCTAACAAGAAATTTAGGGTCAATATGGGTTTTTCTGTACAACCGGTGAATCTATCCGGAAGAGTGCGAGGTGATACCACGATCTATAAATATAATAATGTGAACCTGGTACCCTCTACCACCATCCGCTATAAATTCAGCAATGACCTGGAGATCAAATTGGCCTATTTGGGAAGAAACGTACAACCGACTTTCTTACATATATCGCCAGTAAGGGACAACTCGAATTCTAGGAACATTATTATCGGTAACCCTTCATTGAAAGCTGAATTTTCCAATCAGTTTTCTACCACCTTAAGGAAGTTCGTGCCGACCCGTGGACAGTATTTTCAGACCGATTTTGCCTATACGTTTATTGCGAATAAAATCGTAACAGCAAAGAAATCATTATCCAATGAAACCATTCAGGAGACTACGTTCGAAAATACCGATGGCTATTATGATATCAAGTGGTATTATGAGTTTAATTCGCCCATATTTTCGGATGAGCTGAACATAGGGCTTTCAGGAAATGTAGATTATTATAATAACCTGTCCTATATCAACGAAATGAAGAGTACGACGCAACAGGTGTTATTTAACCAAAATGTGCAGTTTAGGTACTTGCCGAATGAATATTTTGAATCGGTTTTCAATACCAATTATTTCCTGAACCGTGCGGTTTACGAACTTCCCTACAAAAATAAGATTGCTGCCCATTCCTTTTTGTTGAGTTTGGCAGGTAGAGGCTATCTATCTGAGAATTTTGTTTTGGGTGCAGAGATGTCGCAAAAGTTCTATGATGGTTATGTGAGTGAATTGAGCGATGTAAATCCTACTATTATCAATACCTATCTAGAATATAGCTTTTTGAAAAACAAAGCTGCATTAATTAGGTTACAATGTAATGATATCATGGATCAGAACAAGAATGTTGGGGTGATGACTTCCTATGTTGGTAACGATGTATTTGAATCCAGGAACAACAGGTTGGGGCGATACTTTATGTTGACCTTTAACCTACGTTTGCAAACTTATCCGAATAAATAAATGAGAGCAGCAGTAATGACAACATTTGGAGGGCCTGAGGTCTTTCAAATTGAAGAAAGGGATGATTTAAAACCGACAGGGGATGAGCTAGTGATTGAGGTTAAGGCAGCTGGAATAAACCGCCCAGACGTCTTTCAAAGGAAGGGGCATTATCCTGCACCAGCGCATGTCATTCAGGAAATCCCAGGTTTGGAAGTTTCAGGTATCGTTAGCTCCATTGGTCCAGAGGTGCAAAGGTTCAAGGTTGGGGATGAAGTAATGGCTCTGTTGCCAGGTGTAGGTTATGCAACCCAAGCTTGCGTATCTGAAAGAGCCTGTTTGCCTAAGCCGAAAAACTTGAGTTTTGAGGAGGCAGCTTGTATACCGGAGACGGTTTATACGGTTTGGCACAATGTCTTTCAAAGGGGACGATTAATGAGGGGTGAGCGGGTCTTGATCCATGGTGGCACAGGAGGCATAGGAACCACGGCAATTCAGCTATGTAAGCAATTTGGTGCCATAGTCTATTGTACCGTAGGGTCAGAAGAAAAAAGAAAAGTAGCTTTGGATCTTGGTGCTGATATAGCCATTAATTATAAGACTGAAGATTTTGTTGATGTACTCAAACCGGAAGGTCTGGATGTGATATTGGACAGTATAGGTGGGGTATATTTCAACAAGCATATCGCATTGCTGCATGAAGAGGGAAGGTTGGTACAGATCAATGCCATGGAAGGGGGGAAAGTGGAATTAAATCTTCTGAAGCTGATGCAAAAACGGATCACGATTACGGGTTCGACCTTGAGAGGGCGAGACCTTTCGTTCAAAGGTGAGTTGACAAAAGAAATTGAAACAAATATTTTACCTCTTTTAGAAAAAGGGGAGATCAGACCACTGGTAACTAAAATCTTTCCCTTTGAGGAGGTAATTGAGGCACATCGCTATTTTGAAAGTCCAGAACAGTACGGGAAAATAGTGCTTAGAATGGATAGCTAAATACTTTTAGCGATTGGCTTTGTCAATTATTTTCCTATATTTAGAAATTGATAAAACCTATTTTTCATAAAATGAACTTAAAATTTCTTACTACAGCTTTATTGATAGGTACGACTGTCTTATCAGGTTTTGCTCAAAAAGTTGGGAAGGTTGAGAAACCGATCGATTTGGTGAGCACCTTGGTGGGTACACAATCTACTTATTTTTTATCCAGCGGTAATACGTATCCAGCGATAGCCCTGCCATGGGGGATGAACTTTTGGAGTCCCCAAACCGGAAAGATGGGCGATGGATGGATGTACACCTATACCGCAGAGAAATTGCGTGGAATAAAACAGACCCATCAGCCATCACCTTGGATGAACGATTATGGTCAATTTTCCATTATGGCGATGGTCGATAATAAGACTTTTGATCAGGACAAACGCGCGAGTTATTTTTCGCATAAGGCCGAGGTTGCCAGACCACATTACTATTCGGTGTACCTTGCTGATTATGATACGAAGGTGGAGTTGACTCCGACAGAACGTGCTTCATATTTTAGATTTACCTTTCCAAAAACAGATTCTGCTTTTGTATTGATCGATGCCTTTGATAAAGGCTCTTATGTAGAAGTTATCCCTAAGGAGAACAAAATCGTTGGTTATAGTACAAAGAACAGCGGTGGTGTACCTGAGAACTTCAAGAATTATTTCGTAATGACTTTTGATAAGCCATTTGCAAATGTTTCTACTTTCGCTGATTCAGTTTTGACTGATGGCAGGTATATGGTAAAAGCAGACCATGTGGGCGCTATTGTAGGGTTCCAGAATGCGAATGCAGGCGAACAAGTGTTGATGAAAGCTGCATCTTCTTTTATTAGTCCTGAACAGGCTGTTCAAAACTTGAAGGAGTTGGATGGTGTAACATTTGACGAACAGGTTAAAAAAGGAGAGGATATCTGGAATAAGGAATTAGGAAAGATTGAAATAGAAGGTGGAAACATTGACCAGATGCGTACTTTCTATTCTTCCCTGTACCGTTCATTATTGTTCCCTAGGATGTTCTATGAAATCAATGCACAAGGCGAGGTGGTTCACTATTCTCCGTATAACGGGAAAGTGCTGCCAGGCTATATGTTTACTGATACCGGATTTTGGGATACGTTCAGGGCCTTATTTCCATTCCTGAACTTGATGTACCCAGAGATCAATGAGAAGATGCAGGAGGGCTTGGCAAATGCTTATCGTGAAGGTGGTTGGTTGCCTGAGTGGGCGAGTCCTGGTTATAGGAATATCATGGTTGGTAACAATTCAGCTTCTGTAGTAGCTGATGCCTACATCAAAGGAGTTAGATCTAAAGATATTGAAACTTTGTATGAGGCAGTATTAAAAGGTGCCAACAATGCAGGTCCGATTACAGCCGTGGGTAGAGCAGGAGCAGAATACTATAATGAATTGGGTTATGTACCGTATGATGTGAAGATCAACGAAAATGCTGCCCGTTCTCTAGAATACTCTTATGATGACTTTGCTATCTATCAGTTGGCAAAATCATTGAACAAAGAATCAGATAAAGATTTCTACAAAAAGAGAGCTTATAACTATCAGAAATTATTTGACCCATCAACAGGATTGATGCGCGGTAAGAATAAGGATGGTTCATGGTCTACACCTTTCAATCCATTCAAATGGGGAGATGCTTTTACAGAAGGTAACAGCTGGCACTATAGCTGGTCCGTGTTCCAGGACGTTGAAGGGTTTTCTAAACTGTTAGGTGGTCATAAAGCGATGGAAATCAAATTGGATTCTGTATTTACCTTACCTCCAATTTTTGATGATAGCTATTATGGCTTCCCAATCCATGAGATCCGTGAAATGCAGATTGCCAATATGGGTCAATATGCGCATGGGAATCAGCCTATCCAACATATGATCTATTTATACAATCATGTGGGAGCACCTTGGAAAGCTCAGTATTGGATCAGGGAGACGATGAACAGAATGTATTCACCAAATCCTGACGGATACTGTGGTGATGAGGATAACGGACAGACTTCAGCCTGGTATGTGTTTTCAGCCATTGGTTTCTATCCGGTAACTCCTGCCACAGATGAATATGTGCTAGGATCACCGGTATTTGATAAGGTTACCTTGCATTTAAGCAATGGCAAGACCGTGAATATTGAGTCAAAGAACAACTCTGATCAGAACCGTTATATCCAGAACATGAAATGGAATGGTAAGAACTATACAAAGAACTATATCAATCATAGTGAATTGTTGAAAGGTGCCAATCTGCAGTTTGACATGGGTGCAGAACCAAATAAGAAAAGAGGAATCAATAAAGCTGATCTTCCATACTCCATCAGTAAGGACGATCAATAGATTGATCAATACCTAGTGAAAAAAAAGCTCCAAGATCTGTCTTGGAGCTTTTTTTAGGTTAATAGGTTGGAGAGATTAAAAAAGGCTTGAAATTAATTCAAGCCCATAAAAATTCGTTTTATCTTACCCCATACCTTAGGGCGCGCACATGTTCCTTTACTAGATGTATTCTGGTAAATTAATTGCTTTTTGGCTAGTGAAGATTAAAAATCTTCATCATCGTCATCAAAATCATCGTAGCCGCCGATCGAATCGATATCGTCTAATCCGAATTCATCATCGTCATCAAAGTCATCATCATCGTCATCAGGACCGTTGAAGTTGAGCACTCTTTCATCAACCTTTACATCTGTTTCAATTGCTTGCATTGTAGCCATGTTGTTTATTATGATATTTTTCTTTTGTTATGTAAAATTATAGAAGAAAATTCAATTGATAAATTTTTTTTAAAAATAATTAAAACAAAGTGAATCCTACTCAATAATGATTTAATCGACGATTTCACCGATACTGTTCTCTTCAGCTACAATATCTTTAAGCTGAGGGAGATCCTTGGTGCTGGATAGCCCAAAGTGGTTCATGAACTCGCCGCTGGTCGCATATAGCAGGGGCTTTCCAATGCTGTTCGCCTTTCCTGCAATCTGTATCAAGCCTTTATCCAAAAGCCTTTGAATGGAATAATCACAGTTCACACCGCGGATCTGTTCGACTTCCAATTTGGTAATCGGTTGCCTATAGGCGATGATTGCCAAGGTTTCCAACGCTGATTGGCTCAGTTTCTTTCTTTCTTTATGGATTTGAAGCTGATTGATCGCATCGTGGTAGGCCGGCTTTGTCAAGAACTGCAATTGATCATTGATGGATACCAATGCTAGGGGATAGTCTTCGGATTCATACTTAGCCTTAAGTTTTCCAATAAACTCAGCTAATTCCACTTTACTGATCTCAATGGCCAAGGCTTCCTGTAAAATTTCACGCAGGTCTTTCTGGCTTATTCCCTCGGAAGATGCAAAGATGATAGCTTCTATATTTAATATTATGTCTTTCAAAACGATGCTTAATAATTAATAACCTGTTCTTCCATCTGTTCTGGTAAATCCCTGAACTTATAGGTCTGTGTCCTTAGTTGAGGTTCAAATCCAGCTTCAATGATTGCATCCTGAATGGATTTTGAAGTGAACCTGTGCGGAGCACCGGCAGCGGAAACAACATTCTCCTCGATCATGATGGAACCAAAGTCGTTAGCACCCGAATGAAGACAGATTTGAGCAGTCTGCTTACCGACAGTTAACCAAGAAGCTTGGATGTTTTTGACGTTAGGGAGCATAATCCTGCTTAGAGCGATCATCCTGATGTATTCATCTGCCGTTACGTCATTGGTGATGCCACGAAGGCGTTTCAACAAGGTGCCGTCATCCTGGAATGGCCAAGGGATAAAGGCGATGAATCCATAGGCATCGGCAGGTTTTTCGCTTTGTACCTCACGGATCCACACCAAATGCTCAAAGCGCTCCTCGATGGTTTCAATATGACCGAACATCATGGTCGCTGAAGTCGGCAAGTTGATTTTATGGGCGGCACGCATGACATCCAACCATTCCTGTCCGCCACATTTACCTTTAGAGATTAATCTGCGTACGCGGTCATTCAATATTTCTGCACCAGCACCTGGCAAGGAGTCAAGACCGGCCTCTTTCATGGCTGTTAGGACTTCAAGATGGCTCATGCCTTCCAATTTTGCAACGTGTGCTATTTCGGGAGGGCCTAAGGAGTGCAGCTTGAGGGTTGGGTAAAGTTCTTTTAATTGTTTGAATAGGTTGGTGTAGAAACTCAATCCTAGATCAGGGTGATGTCCACCTTGCAACAGCAATTGATCACCACCATAGCGGAAAGTTTCTTCGATTTTCTGCTTATAGGTTTCAATGTCCGTAATGTAACTTTCTTCATGGCCTGGGCGTCTGAAGAAATTACAGAATTTGCAGTTTGCGATACATACGTTGGTCGTATTCACGTTCCTGTCAATCTGCCAAGTTACCTTACCATGGGGAACCTGAATCTTACGCAGTTCGTTGGCTACAAAAGCAAGGTCTGCCGTTGCCGCTTCTTTATATAAGAAAATGCCTTCTTCTTTTGTCAAGAAGTCAAAGTTCAAGGCACGTTCTAACAGTTTGTTTACATTCATGTAATAACAAAGATACGGAGCTTTTTATGAAATCGGAAGATGTAAAATAGAATTGAAATGGATTAAAATTAACCTAAATAACACCTAATCAATTTGTTGCTTGAAAGGAAGTGCTTGTTCAGGTAATCAAATTAATTTTTAGAATAAATTTTGCAATACAAAAACTTATAAATCAGTTAGTTGTTTTAATAATAAGCTTACATTTATTTTACTTACAGTTTACCGTTTTATAATAAAGTAGCGTTGAAAATTCATATATTTAAGTACACTACAAAGGAGGTCATTGATGAGCCACGACATTATCCATATTGAACGTACATACCCAATTTCTACAGCTGCATTATGGCAAGCTATGACCGATAAGCAAAAGTTAAAGGACTGGTTCTTTGATATCCCTAATTTTAGCACGGAGGTTGGTGCCCAATTTGAGTTTTCAAAGGTCGAAAGACGGGAAAAGGATTTTCACCAATGCCAGGTTTTGGAGGTAAAGCCGGAGGAGCTATTTAAGTTTACTTGGCGCCACCCAAAGCAAACCAAGGGGAATTCCGTTATTACTTGGAGGTTTATTCCAAGGAGGGGAGCAACCACTTTGCATTTGACCCATGAAGGTCTGGAACATTTCAGAGATGCCGGAGAGCAATTTTCCCAAGAACGTTTTGAGTCGGGTTGGGAGAGGATCTTGGGTGATTCACTAACAAAATTTATCGAAAAATTGTGACATAGGGTTTTGTCATAACCCTTTGAATATCATTTTTCTACTTTTTAATTAATGAATTCTTGCTGCTATTAATAGCATTGGGAATTCATTTTTTTTTTACATTTAGTTTTGAAACCTATTCTATTCGTTCACGGATCTAAAGATTTATATGAAGAAAATTTTCTCCAGTTTATATGTCCAAGTCATATTAGGTATCCTTATCGGTATTTTATGCGGAGTGTTCTATCCTGATTTTGCTGTTAAACTAAAGCCTCTAGGTGATGGATTCATTAAACTGATCAAGATGATCATCGCCCCGTTGATCTTTAGTTCCATCGTAATCGGTATCGCAGGAATGCAGGATATCAAGAAAGTGGGAAAGATTGGTTTGAGTTCCTTGATCTATTTTGAGATCATGACCACTATAGCCCTGATCATCGGGTTGCTGTTTGTGAACCTGATCCAGCCTGGTACGGGGATGAACGTTGATCCAAAGACTTTAGATCCTTCAGCCGTTTCCCATTATATACAGGAGTCCAAGGAACATAATAGCGTAATGGATTTTATCCTGAGCATTATTCCCAATAATGTTATAGCTGCCGTCGCATCGGATAATCTCCTCCAAGTGCTGTTGTTTGCCGTGTTGTTTGGAATTGGGCTGACCAAAATTGGTGAAAAGGCTTCAGCCCCAGTGATCGATGTCCTGCAATCCTTTTTAAAGGGTTTATTTGCAGTTATTAAGATGATCATGTATTTGGCACCGATTGGTGCAATGGGGGCGATGGGCTTTACCATTGGAAAGTATGGGATCGAAGCATTGTCCTCCTTAGGGTTATTGATGCTCAGTTTTTATGGCACCTGTATCGTGTTTATTGTTGGGGTGATTGGTGCCGTGCTCTATTTTTATGTAAATGTCAATATCTTCAAACTGCTAAAGTACATTAAAGAAGAGTTATTGATTGTTTTGGGTACTTCATCGTCTGAATCAGCTTTACCTGGCCTGATGCAAAAGTTGGAGGATGCAGGATGTTCCAAGCCGATCGTTGGTTTAGTTATTCCTACGGGTTATTCCTTCAACCTGGATGGTACCTGTATCTATCTGACCATGGCCGCTGTGTTTATTTCCCAGGCTCTTAATATGCACCTCAATCTAGAACAGGAAATCACCCTGCTCTTGGTTCTCCTATTAACTTCTAAGGGTGCCGCTGGTGTTACCGGAAGTGGTTTTGTAACCCTTGCCGCAACATTGCCTGTTGTGGGGCATATCCCTGTTGAGGCTGTAGGTTTGATCTTGGGGATTGATCGTTTTATGAGCGAGGCCAGGGCCTTGACCAATATCATTGGAAATGCTACTGCTACCATAGTGGTCGCCAAATATGAAAAGGGCTTGGATGAAGACCTCCTCCATGAAAAGCTTGGTTCTGCGCATGCAGAAATTAAATAAGTTTTGGAATCGCCTCATAAGGGCGATTTTTTTATTTAAATAATTTCATAAATCACAGCACGAAAACTAAAAAAGTAAAACATTAGCCTCCATTTATTGGTTAGAGTAATATTCCAAGTTGTTACTGTAACACAGTTTAAGATTTTTATTTATATGGATTTAAAGTCTAATGAACCTTTTTGGTTGGTCAAGAATGGAATTATTTCATCTTATCCTTCCTTGAGAAATGATTTAGCATGCGATGTTCTGGTCGTTGGGGCTGGAATAACAGGTAGTCTGATAGCACACCAATGCGTGGAGCTCGGTTATGAAACGGTCGTGATCGATAAAAGAGAAGTCGTAAATGGGAGCTCATCGGCAACTACTTCCATGTTGCAATATGAGATTGATACTCCCTTGTATCAATTGATTGATATGGTGGGAAAGGAGGGTGCTGTAGAAAGTTATAAGGCCTGTTGTGAATCCATTGATAAATTAGGGAAAATCGCGTCGAAGATTAAATCGGAAGCAGGTTTTAAAAAGAAATTATCCCTGTACTATGCCTGTCGAAAGAAAGATATTTCTTGGTTGAAAAAGGAATTTGAAGCCAGAAAGGAAGCTGGTTTTGATGTGAGCTGGTTGGAGAAGGAAGAGATAGAGAAAAAGTTGGAAATCAAAGATTCGCATGGAGGGATTCTTTCCAAGCATGGCGGAAGTGTCGATGCCTTCCGTCTTGCTCATGATTTATTGCAGTACGATCAAAAAAGAGGGTTAAAGATTTTTGATAAGAACGAACTCGTGAAAGTGGAAGAGAAAAAGGGATTCAACCTTGTTCACTTGGATACCAAGGCTAAGATAAAGGCCAAGCATATCATCTATTGCATTGGTTATGAAAGTGCCAATCTGATCAAGGAGAAGTTTGTCGATCTCCTGAGTACCTATGCCATCGTTTCGGAGGTAAATCAAAAGTTATATGAAAAATACAATGATTACCTGATCTGGAATACTTCAGATCCCTACTTATATATGCGGACCACTGATGATGGTCGGTTTTTAATAGGAGGTGAGGATGAGGAGTTCAGAAACCCTCAGAAGAGAGATGAGCTATTGGGTGAAAAATCATTGAAATTGGAAAAGGACTTTAATAAGGTCTTTGAGGATAAGTCTTTTGTGACTGATTTTACCTGGGCAGGGACGTTCGGCGAGACCAAAGATGGTCTGCCCTATATTGGTACTCATCCGGATTTTAAACGGTCATATTTTGTCTTAGGCTTTGGAGGGAATGGAATTACCTTCTCGGTAACAGGGATGGAAATGGTCTCTGATTGGTTAAAAGGAAAAAAACATAAACTGTCATCATACTTCGCTTTTGGAAGATAAATGTCTAATTAAAATTATAATACCATGAAAAAAAGAAAGAATACTGATGCACCTCATATTGACAGCCATCTGGTTGACAATATGAACAAAGTGATGACCACGAATGACGGGGTGCCTGTTTATGACAATAATAATACGCTAAAGGTAGGAGATAGAGGACCGTCTTTACAGCAGGATCATATCTTTTTTGATAAGCTCATGCACTTTGATAGGGAACGGATACCGGAAAGGGTGGTTCATGCCCGTGGTTCAGGTGCTCATGGGTATTTTGAAGCGACCGCGGATATGAGCGAATATACTTCGGCTGACTTTCTCAAAAAAGGGACAATTACTCCATTGTTTGTAAGGTTTTCAACGGTTGCTGGATTTAAGGGTTCAACAGATCTAGCAAGGGATGTGAGGGGTTTTTCTGTTAAGTTCTATACCCAAGAGGGGAACTATGATTTGGTCGGGAACAGTATTCCTGTTTTCTTTATCCAGGATGCGATGAACTTCCCAGATGTCATCCACGCCGTAAAGCCTGAACCCAACAATGAGATTCCTCAAGCGGCATCCGCGCATGATACCTTTTGGGATTTTATCTCTTTGATGCCCGAGTCCGCTCATATGTCTTTATGGGTGATGTCTGATCGAGCAATTCCAAGAAGCCTTCGGATGATCGAGGGGTTTGGAGTGCATACCTTTAAATTTATCAATTCTGCCGGTAAAGCTACTTTCGTGAAATTTCATTGGAAACCTAAATTAGGAGTGCATTCTGTAGCGTGGAATGAAGCCCAGAAGATTTCAGGTTTTGATGCTGACTTTCACCGCAGGGATCTTTGGGAAGCCATTGAAAATGGACAGTTCCCACAATGGGATCTAGGTGTTCAATTGATTCCAGAAGAAGATGAAATGAAGTTTTCATTCGACATCTTAGATCCAACGAAAATAATTCCTGAAGAATTGGTGCCAGTAAAGATCATTGGAACCATGACCCTGAACCGTAATCCTGAAAACTTCTTTGCAGAAACAGAACAAGCTGCATTTGACCCAGGAAGAGTAGTTCCAGGGATTGATTTCTCAGATGACCCACTATTGCAAGGAAGGATCTTCTCCTATATGGATACGCAGAACTATAGGCTAGGCGGTCCAAATTTCCATGAACTGCCAATCAATAGGCCTATCAATGGAAAGCACAATAACCAAAAAGATGGGTTTGCGAGGATGGATATCTTGAAAGGTAATTCGAGTTATTTTCCAAATAGCCAAGGAAATGGTTGCCCATTTCAAGCCATGATGAAAGGAGAGGTGGGCTATCAGACTGGTAAGCAGCAAGTAGATGGAAAGAAAGTAAGAGCAAGGTCCAATTCCTTCGCAGATCATTTTACACAAGCTAGGTTGTTCTTTCATTCCTTGAGTCCAGAAGAACAGACGCACATGATAAATGCCTTCAGTTTTGAATTGTCTAAAGTCAATAAGGAAGATATCCGTAAAAGGGAATTGGCTATCCTTTATCAAGTTGAGCCAGCCCTTGCTAATGCTATCGGTAAGAACCTTGGATTGAAGCCTTCGAAAACTTTAGATCCATTGACGGTAAAGTTTGCGAAACAAAATCATCCAAACTATCCAATTCAGCCTAATAAACCAGAAGTAGAAAAGTCTGCATTCCTGAGCATGAAAGTCAAGGGCGATGAAGGTACGATAGCAAGTAGAAAGATTGCTTTTTTGGTTGATGATGGCGTGAGTAAGAAGTCGGCGGATAAAATGCGTAAAGCACTGATGAAAGAAGGAGCAATGGCTGTATTGGTTTCCTCGCATGTAGGAAATCTTAGGTATAAGGAAGGCGAAACGGAAGAAGTACAGCATTCTTACCTGACGGATTCTTCGGTTTGCTTTGATGGTTTTTATACTCCAGATGGGGACCATATTGATAAACTTGGTCAAAACCCCGATTACCTTCAATTTGTAAATGAGGGCTATAGACATTGTAAGGCTTTGGCCTTTGCAAAAGATGCAGAGAAACTCATAGGGAAATCTTTTATTGAAAAAGATGCAGCAGTAAATTGTGAATCTGCGGGAGCTAATTGGATCAATGATTTTATACATTCATTGAAAAAGCATAGAATCTGGGAAAGGGAGAACAGCAGGAAAGTTCCTTCCTAAAAAAATTAAAAGAGGCCAACTTTTTACAGTCGGCCTCTTTCTTTAAAAAGTTATCTTCTTTTTTTCTTTTTATAACTCACGTCATAATCGAAAATAAAATAACCTTTTTTGTATAATTATAAACGCTCTAGTATTTGGAATATTGTGTATTCATTAACTTTTTTTTAATATTATTTTAATAATGCCCTCTGTGATGTATTAAGCAGGCTTTTTTAATCAAAAAATATTTTAAAAATCTTTCATAAAATAGAAAAGGTTGACATTTTTCGATTGTCAACCTTTTCACTTAAAAAGTTATCTTAACTTTTTCTTCTTGAAACTAATGTCTCAATGCTTTTAAAATAACCTCTCTTGTATAATGATAACGCTATTGTTTCCAGGATATTGTGTGAATGTTAAATATTTGTTTTCAAGATATTGACTGTTTAGGAATGTGTCCTTAAAAAATAGGGAGAAAATAATGAATTGCTCATTAAACCGTTTTACATTTGTGAGGTCTTATTAAAAACTGATGAAAAACAGAATGAAAAAAAACTATTTTAACAGGGCATTGTTACTGTTTAATACTTTTAAGAATAGAAAATTAACAAACGAAGATATAGAGATCGCTGAAGGTAAAGCTCAGCATTTAGATGGCAAAACCAATGAATTCAAACTATTGATATCGATGATAAAGGATACTTTTTCCGGTCGATACAAGATGAACAAATGGAATATGTCCATTATTGTGGGGACTATCGTCTATGTTATTTCCCCAATAGATGCTATTCCAGATATTATCCCTGTGTTGGGATGGTTGGATGATGCTTCCATCGTTGGCTTTGCAATTTCAAAGTTAGCAGATGAGGTAGATCGCTATAGAAAGTTCCAGAAAACTGGAATTAGCACAGTAAATTAGGTCAAGTAAAGTATAAGTTAGGGATAGGTGTTAATGAAAATTAACGCCTATTTTGTTTATCTGGTTAATTAATTATTGTTTTAGGCCTTTGCAATTAATAATAATTATATTGGCTGAAATTAAAACCTAAATTATGAAGCATACCATCATTGCAATTATTTTATTATTCAATTTGCAGCTTGCTTTCTCACAAGGAGATGTAAAATCTAAGTTAGATGACCTTATTAAGGAGTATTATCCCAAGGATAGTGATCCGGGAATCGTACTTCAAGTTTATGATAATAACAATAAAACTATTTATGCAAAAGGGCAGGGCATTGCTGATTTAAAAAGCGGAAGGAAGATTGATGTCCAAACAAACTTCAGAATGGCATCGGTCAGCAAACAGGTTACGGCAGCTGCTATCTATCAGTTGATTAAGGAAAACAAAATAGATGTTAATACTTCAAAGTTGAGCGATTTCTTCCCAAATCTTAAAGGAGAAATCAGGAATGCGACAGTTCCTCAACTCTTGAACCATAGTTCTGGGATTGTTGACTATGAAGAGATCATTCCTAAAGGTCTGAAGGAACAATTACGTGATTCGGATGTGCTTAAATTAATCGAGCCTATTGATCGAGTATATTTCAGTCCAGGAACTAAGTTCCGTTATAGCAACACGGCCTATTGCCTTATGGCTTTGATCGTGGAGAAAGTATCTGGACAAGGCTTTAGCGAATATGTATGGGATCATTTCTTTGAGCCATTGAATATGCAGAATTCCTTGGTCTATAATCCTGAAGACGAAATCAAGGATAGAGCCTATGGTTATCATTTGAAGGATAATGAGTTTGTTTTTGCAGATCAGAGCCTTACCAGTGCTACAAAGGGAGATGGTGGGGTATATACCTCCGCGAATGAATATAAACTTTGGAACCAAGCATTCATTAAATCAATGGAAGAGGGTTCAAGGTTTAACGAATTTTTTGAAAAAAACCTCATCGCTATAAATAAGGACTGTTCCTATAGTATGGGAAAGTTTGTAGCCACCGATCAATTTGGGAATAGTGTATTTTTCCATACCGGAGAAAGTACAGGTTTCAATAATTTGGTGATGAGCATTCCTTCTAGAGACATCAATATCAGTCTTTTTACCAATAGAGATGACAAGAAAATCAATCCTTTTATTGAAGAGCTATTAAATATCTTGGATATAAAATTGATGCAACAGGAGAAAAAGCCAGTATTCAAATGGTTAAGTGAAACCTATGCCAACGAGCATTAATCATATTCCTTAACATTTGCGATCTTGATCTGATTATTGTCTAGCACGAGTTTAATGTCACGGTGGTAGTCCGTTTGCAATTTGCAATCTGATATAATCAGCTTTAAGTTCAATTCTGAAGCATTTTCATCCATGAGGTCGCAGCTCGAAACCTTGATTTCACCCCAGTCTTGACCAGAGATCAAAAATCCTTGTCCTAGACTAGCTGTATCGATGTCGAATTTATTGCCCCATTTTTGGTTCAGTTCAAATTTGGTGATGCTGCTGTCTATATCCAATCCGGTATTCATGGCATCGACCTTAAAGTTGTAATAGTCCTCGGTGGTCAACAATTTCATTTTATCGAAGCCACTATCTTTTACAAAATAGCTTTCAATACTATATTTTAGCCATTTACAGCCAGCTTCTTTTCCGATGGGGTTCTTATCGAATTCAAGATTGGCAAGCGTATCTAAGGGATCTTGTTTTGACTGTTGGGTATCATTGCTACAAGCCATGGCCCCCAACATTAAGGCAAAGAAAAAATATCTTTTCATACCGTTAATAATTAGTACAATAAAAATAGATAATATTCTTGAATAAAAACCGAACTCTATTTAAATGGAAATTGCCATGCTGCTGATTCTCTTGATCTTATCAGAGCCAGCAGATGAAAACTCATAGAAGTCATGAAAGGCTATTTTCTCGGTATTAAAACAAAGAATTCCGCTTGCCGCCGCATGTTTTCCATGGCTAATGATCTGTTTAAGTTCCAAGGAATTGGCCTTGGAACTTTTTATTTTTTTTAGATATTCGACTACAGCCTCATAGCCTGATATGGTTTTATCCCCGATCATTTCCCATTCGATATCCTTATGGAACTGTTCCGAGAGTGCCTTTACGTCACCTTTCGCAAAGGCAATATTCAGGTCCCTGATGATTCTTCGCTTTGGAGCATTATCACAGTCCTGAGGAGTAATTAACTTCATCTTAACTATTTTTCTAGAATCTCTTTTAAATGGCTCAATCCTGCATCAAAATCCTTGTTCATATCAAAGAACAAGCCCATGACATTGAAAGGGTATGGCATTTTACCATCAATTTCCCAAATAACTTTTGAGCTTTCCGGATTGATCGCATCGACTTGCATAAAAGATTTATTGGCGTCTCCGGTTCCGTTAAAGAACAAGTCCATTTCAATTCTTCCAGCAGTAGAGTCCACCAAGGTCAGCACTTGTTTTCCATCACCAACTTTTTTGCTTTTCCAAGTGTAGACAAAGCCTGGCGTCCCGTCGGTTCCTTCATAATGACGCTCAATATTCGGATCCTGTCTGGACCAATTGTCGTAATTTCCTTGATTCCTCATCAGTTTCACATACTCAAAGACCTCTGATTTCGGTTTGTTGATGCTGATCTCACTACCAGCATGGAAATCCTTAGGGACAAAAGCCGCAATGATCAGAATTAATGCAACTATACCTAGTACAGTCAATAAAAAATACTTTAAAAATTTCATTTGTGGTTAATTGTTTTGTTTGATTTTATTTAGTTATTAACGTTAGCATTTTGTGAATGGTATTCAAGTTCCTGCCAGTCGCATTCACTTTCAGTTTCTTCTCAATGAAATTATTGTTCAACTTGCTTTTTGCCATCCCCGAAGGCAAATAGAAGTAGAATAGTTTACCTTTATGTAAATATTCCTCTTGCCCAAGATCGATGGCTTTAAAACCATCTAAAGCAACCTGTTCAGGCTGATTGTCCAGATAGGTAATAAATACATGATTCGGAGCTAATTCTGAAGGAAAAGGGCAAGCCTCCAATGAGGCCATTAATTCATCTTCGGTGAGGACAAAGACCGAAATGTCCAATCCAAACTCTTGTAGGATCAACGATTTAATTTGTTCTGCAACCTTTTCGGAATCTTCATCCGATTGCAGGACGATGTTGCCACTTTGAATATAGGTTTGGACATCCCGAAAGCCGGATTTAATGAGCTTTTCTTTTAAATCTGCCATCTTGATCAGGTTCTTGCCTGAAACATTTACTGCCCTAAGGAAGATGATATATTGCATAATTAGTGTTCTTGTTAAGCATTCACTAACGAAGATATCTCAATTTTTTTCATTTTCATTAGCGCATTAGCCGCATTTTTATTCTGAAGCAATTTATTGATGTCCTTTGGAACCACTTGCCAACTTACCCCAAACTGATCTTTGCACCAGCCGCACATGCTTTCTTCACCGCTTTCGGTAATTTTATTCCAGTAATAGTCGATTTCCGCCTGATCTTTACATACAATCGTCATGGATGTAGCCTCATTGAAGCTGAATGGTTGAGGAACCCCAGAGTCCATCGCTGCCAATGTCACTCCATTTGCCTTAAATTGCGTATGTTGGACCTGACCTTTAATTGGACCTTCCGGATATTCCATAACGCCTTGTAATTCAAAATCTGGAAATAATTCTTCGTAGAACTTCAATGCCGCTTTACATTTTCCCTGTTGCTCAGCACAGAACATCAGGGTTGGGACAATAGCTTGATGGTTGACATTCTCCAGTTGTCCAAAATAAAGCTGCCAATTGTAACCATATTTATCAGCAATCCATCCATAGTATTCAGAAAAAGGATATTGCTGTAATGGCATCAATATTTGACCGCCATCCAATAATTTGTTCCATACCTGGTCAATCTGTTCTTTACTTTCAAACACCGGCATAAAGGAAATTGCAGGGGTAGGTTTAAAAATAGGACCGCCATTGATCCCAATAAAGTTCAAACCCATGATATTGACTTCAACCACGACACCATTGTCTTTAATGATTGAGCTGTTTGGAAATACATCCGTATAAAAATCAAATGCTTCTTTTGCTTGGTTATCAAACCAAAGTGAAGGGATTATCTTGTTTGCCATTATTTTATAGTTTATAATATCGTTTAATTGAGTGAGGAGTATAATTTCTTCGATAAAGGACATGGCCACGCTATTTTATTAGGTTCTGCATTTAATGCAAAACTTGATATATTGAGTTTACAACAGATGATGGAAAGGAATTGTTCGACACTAATTTTAACTTCAACAGTTCCTCCTGTTCGGATAAAAAATGATAGCCTTTTCCTATGGCTACCGGACAGACCATGAGATGGAGTTCATCCACTAACTTGGCTTCAAACAAGGACTTTGATAAACTGAGGCTTCCCCACACGACTATATTCTTTCCTGGTTTTGCCTTTAGTTCATTAATAAAATCAACATAATTTTCTTTGACCAATTCTGCACTATTCCAATCTCCCCATTCTACAGTTTCCAATGTGTTGGAGAACACATATTTATCTGTGCTGTTCAGACCTGGTCCGACGGGTTCCTGAGAAGGATCAACATTAGGCCAAAAGTCCAGAAACATTTCATATGTCTTTCTACCTAACAGGATGCTGTCAATGGTTTTGATGAATTCGACCATATAAGTATCCACCTCTTTTCCGATATGCATGCGCGTTCCGTCAAAGAAACTGGTAGTTTTGTCGCGGTCGGCCGCAAAACCGTCCACCGAAACATATTCTTGTACGATTAATTTTCTCATAATGTGTGATTTTTATTAGAAATAAAATTTCTAATCTTTGTTTTCAGTGGATAAATGAAGGATGTTTCCTGCAGGATCCCTGATCCAATCCACATTTTCTAACCCTTCTTCTTCAGGATTGACCATTTCAATATCATTGGCATTAAAATAAGCGATAGCTTTCTGAAGCTGGTCTGTGCTGAGTTCAAAAAGTACTTTCGGTTCTTTTCTATGAGGAACTGCATCCAACCAAAGGCAGATGGGACCAAAGGTTACCTTCGCCGACCTGCTGACGGTAGGGTCATTTACTTCAATTTCCTCGGTATCCATCAAGAGTATATCTCGATAGAAATGTAATGTCTTTTCGAATGAATCTTCTGGAATCTTTAATGCGATATTGTTGCTAGCATTGAGTTTGAATTTTCCCATACGATACCTTGCAATAAAATGAATTCCTTAGCAATCAGTACCACATTTCAGAAAATGTGGTACTGATTGATTAATTGTTAGTGATCAGAGATCGTTTAACCCATTTTCTTGTTTCCTTCAAAATGGATCATCCAATTGATACCAAATTGATCTTGGAAAGAAGAGTACAGTTCAGCAAAGAAAGTTTCTTCCAAAGGCATTTCGATATTTCTTGCTCCTGCAGAAAGCGAATTGAAAAGTTCCTTGGCTTCTTCGGCTGAGGTTACATCCAACATGATATAAATAGAGTTCCCATTGGTCAGTTTATGTCCGAAGCCTTCCACTACATCCGAACCCATCAACATGGTGTCAGGGTTGATGTGAAGGGAGGTATGCATGACCTTTCCCTTGGCATCTTCAGGTAGCGGTGGGAAATTAGGATCTGCTGGCATATCACCGAATAAATATGTCCCTTGGGCCTCAGTCTTGAAAACCTTCTGATAAAAATCAAAAGCTTGTTTACAATCACCGTTAAAGTTTAAATAAGCATGAACCTTTGCCATAATGTTTTAATTTTTCTGGTTTATATTTAATTAATGTGTCTAATTTTTTTTAGTTGTCTATGATTACTTTTTGAGTAGGGCCTCCAGGTTATTCAATCCCATTTCATAGCCTTCGAGAAAGCCCATATCCAAATAGGATTTAAGGGTTTCTGCCGAGTCGTACTTGCAAGAGGAGGTCACTGTGCAGACTCCATCGCTGAAAGAAAAGTCATTTCTCCAGGTTGAACTAGGAAAATCTTTGTTTGGGTTTCCATTTTCATCACAAAAACCATCTTCTCCCGAATAGTAATTCTGAGGGTCTATTTCTTTATAGTCCATGTAAGACCAATGGATCTCTCCGTTTGGACCGGTCATGTTGTATAGCCAGCGTCCACCAACAGAAAAATCCTGTTCTTTGGTATTGCATTTCCAAGGTTTGGGTGCCCACCATTCATCTAATATTTTAGAATCGGTAAATGCATTCCATACTTGTTCTTGAGAAGCTTCAAATGTACGTGTGATGATGACTTCGTTCTCTTTGATCTGATGTTGAAATTTCTTTTCCATGGCTTATATGTTTTGTTTCTCTTCAAATAGTAAATCTAAGGTACGGAGCGACTCCAGGAATCCACTTGCCATAGGACAAGAAATGAAACTTCGTTTAAAAAAGGAATGGTCAGTTATTTTTTAGAAGAACGCATGGCAGGGAGTTTCTTGATCGACTCATCCCTTAACATGGTTTGATATTCATCGCTAGAACTGTCAATCAACCGTATTTTACCTTCTGAATCATAATAAATGCCCCAACCATAGGTTTTTGCAAGAGGGGAGGTCCTTAAACAGGCCTGTCCTTTGGAATAGAATTTTTCTCGTTCTTCTCCCAATTCCTCCTCGAGTAAATCTTTCCTTTGTGCATGGATGTCAAAGATCAAATCATCTGAATTAACCTTTGCAGGCTCTTTCATCAATCTATCATATTGCATATTGGCAACAGTCAATTTGTCGATCTTCAGCGGAGGTATTTCGCCTTTTAAGGTTTTACAGTCCTCAGCCACGGTGATCAATGTATTGTAATAATTCGTGCTATGTACTTTCATGATGCATTCTTTGGATTACAGAATAAAATTAGGACTGCGGAGTGACAACAGTTTGTCAACTGCAAACATTAAGTTTATTTTTCTGGATGGATCCTTTCGTATTTATCTGAAATAAATGCAATCGATTCTTTCATCATTTTCTTGAGCACATCAATGTTTATATCCTCCAGTTTTTTGATATAGATACAGGCTTTCCCCATCTTGAATTTTCCGAAACCTTCCAAAAGATGCTTATGTTCCTCACATCCGGTAAATACATATAGGGATATGGCAGCTTTCCTTGGTGAAAAGCCCAATAAAGGAGCATCGCCCTGATGCCCCGTAGGATATACGTAATGATATTGTCCAAAACCAATGATACTTGGACCGAACATAATTGCTGGTTCTCCAGTAGCTTCTTCCATCAGCTCAATCAATGCCAAGGAGTCTTTTTTCTTTTGTTCATTGTCTATTTCATCGATATATGCATAGACATCATCTGCAGTAAATTGCGTTTTTACTTTAGCCATAATTATTGTTCACAGATTTCTTTTAATTTCTTTAATGCATCAGGCCACATTTCATCAAACATGTGTAGATCATCGTCATCAGAAATTTCCAAGGAGCAGAGTACATTAGTCTTCCCACCTTCTTCCTTAAACCTATAGATCTCTAGCGCATTTCGCCAATTGTCAATTCCTGGACCTTCATATTTTTCGCCGTTCTGGTCAAACATGCCCAGATGTCGGATGATCACGATCTCTCCAGGGATATTTTTGTCTATTACCGATACCATGCCGGCCTCATTGCCATTCTGATCTAAGGATAGAAATTTTACTTTCGAATTTTCTTCCCAACTGCCTTTTACATCTGAGGTAGGGCTGAAGGGTTTGGTCCATTCCCGATAACTATCGCGGGTTAACATTTTGGAATGAACAGTTTTTGCGTCTGCATTGATTTGCTCGCTAAAATATATCGTTTTCATTTTATTGGAATTTACCGAATCCAAAAACTGCACCAGCTGGATCCTGAATGATTACATAGTTATAGGTCCCATCGGCTTTCTTATTTTCATGTACAAGCTTTCCGCCACGGGCAATAGCCTTTTCCAGTGTCGCTGCCACATCCTCCACGCAGACATACATGATCCACTGTGCTGGGATGCTCGCATTGATTCCCCGTTGATTGCAAATGCCTCCAGCTGGAGTCTTCTCGTCATAGAGCATCGCATAATCGTTATAGGCTTCTTCGCCATCTTTCATGGCCACTGGATATTCCTTCCAACCAATGACATCTTTATAGAATTCCTTCAAGGAATCAGCTTGATTGGTCGTCAGATCTGCCCATACGATCTGACCTGCTTTATATTTCTGTTCTGACATGTTCTTCGTTTTTTATTTGCTTTCCACGTGTTTCTTAAAATTATCCAAGATCGCTTGCCAGCCGTCCCTTTGCATTTCCTCAGGGTTGGAAGCCTCCATATCAAAGTCAATGCTGACCGCGGTCTTTCCGTTTTCATCTTTAAACTTGATGTCCGTTTCGCGATTGTCCCCCAATACATAAGATATGCTGTTCATGGCGGTAACTTCCGTATAGGTGCCTTCAAAATCAAATTCAAAACTGCCATCCTTCGCTGCCATTTTGTTTTTGAACTTACCACCAACGCGTAAGTCATTTTCAGAAGAGGGGCAATGCCAATCCTCTGATGCATGGTTCCATTGTTTAATATCTTCTGGATTATTATAAGCATCCCAAACTGTTTGAATAGGAGCATTGATTAAGGTCTCAATATGAATTCTTTTCTTTTCCATTATAGTTTTTTCTTGTGATAGTCGAATTTAAAGGATAATATCTTAGATCAACTTGCCCTATGGCAAGAAATACATTATTGCTCCCCAATCTTCACAACATTATTGATCGAATTGATGATCAGGTTCCAATCATCCTCATGCAATTCATGCCCAGTACCCTCAAGCACAACCAAGTTTTGTCCTTTTATTTTTTGCATCAGGGATATGGCGTTTTGAAAATGACAGATTATATCCTCTGTGCCATGGATCACTAAGACCGGAACATTGATTTTATCCAACTGATTGTAATATTCCATGCCACCAGCTATACTCGCATGATTGAACTGGCTCCTGAAATTATTTGCCCTCCGATAGGATTCACGTAGATAATTCTCTGCTCGCAAAACGTTCAAAGGTTTTTTGCCACTCATCAAATGGGATCCCTCCAGCAAATAATGGATGACCTTATCCTCATTTTCCCAGTCAATTTCAGCTGCTTTTGCATGGAAATCTAAAATCCTAGGGTCCATTTCCGGAACAGGGATGTCCGAATCTCCCCATGGCATCGTACTGAATAGGCATAAAGATTTTACGCGATCGGGGAATTTAATCGCAACAATCTGCGCAATCATCCCACCCAAGGATATACCGACCAAATGTGCAGCCGGAATTTCATAGGTATCTATAATAGCTATCAAATCCTCCGCAAAATCGACAATGTCATAGCTTGCTTCACCTTCTGCCACCGAAGTGGACTGACCGGTATCCCTAAAATCATATCGAATCACAAACAAACCCTTGTCCGCCAGCTTTTGGCAAAACTCGCTGTCCCAGAACAACATGGAAACCGTAGCCCCTGCAATCAGTACCACGGCAGGATTTCTTTTATTTCCAAAGGATTGAGTAAATAAACTGATGTTTTGATGCTGTACAATCTTTTCCGTCATATGTTAGTTAAACTGGTTTTTTGTATTAATTAGTCCGTCGTTAATGATAAAACAATGTAATCATCTTTTCTGTTTTATTCTGTCCATTAGGATGGATTTATAAATAATATCTTTTACAAGATAAATTAAACATCTAAATTAGATTCATAATTGAAGGCGTTAACAAAACTAGATCTGTTTTAATTAATCAGATCTGTACCAGCAAAAACACTCAATTAGATACACTATCAAAAAAACAACATGAACGAAAATCTAAGCGCGAGAGCATCGATACAGATCTTGAAACCTATTGAAGAGGTTTTTGAGGCTATTGTAGATCCTGAAAAAATGAGCAATTATTTTATTGAAAGATCGAGTGGAAGATTAGAGGAAGGAGTGACGGTAGAATGGAAGTTTCCTGAGTTTGAAGATATCTTTCCGGTAACAGGAAAATTTATCCGACCATACGACTATATTTCATTTGATTGGAGCGGGGGTGAAGAAGGAATGGTTGTAGAGATCTTTTTGGAACCTTTCCATGATAATTTTACGGTAGTTCGAATCAAGGAAAGCTATATGCCGGCCAATGAAGAAGGAATAAAGCAAGCCATCGGCCAAACTGAAGGTTGGGCTAATTTTTTGGCATCCCTGAAAGCTAGCCTTGAATATGGGATTAACCTGAGGAAAGGGGCTTTTGATTTTATGAAACCCTAAGCTGATTATCTATGTCAACATTTACCAATATCGATGAATACATTGCAGGCTTTGATGGGAAAGCCCAAAAAACATTGAAAGATGTTCGCGCAATCATCAAAAAAGCAGCTCCAAAAGAAACCAAGGAAACTATCAATTACAGGATGCCAACTTTTAGGTATAATGGGAACCTGATTCATTTTGCCATGTTCAAAAATCATCTTGGACTGTATCCCGGAACGGAAGCCATCGAACACTTTGCAGATGCCCTTAAGCTATACAAAACCTCAAAAGGAGCCATTCAAATTCCTTTGGACCAAGCGCTGCCTGAAAAACTAATTTCAGATATCGTCCAATTCAATACCGAGCGATTGAAAGAAAAGGAATATCCTAGTTGGGAGACCAAAAATGAACGCTGGAACGATTGTCAGGAACTGATGAATCAAATCGTCTTAAAGAATAAAACGCCACTCAAGCGAGAAATTAAATGGGGATCCGATGTCTATACTTACGAAGGTAAGAACGTCATTGGATGGGGTGGATTCAAGGATTTCTTTTCCTTATGGTTCTACAATGGAGTCTTCCTCGAAGATAAAGACCAAGTTTTGGTTACAGCATCGGAAGGGAAAACCAAGTCCTTAAGGCAATGGAGGTTTACCGATATCAAGGATATGAATGAAAAGAAAATCCTAGCTTATATCGAAGAGTCCGTACAGACCATCAAGGATGGAAAGGAAATCAAACCAGACCGTTCCGCCCCAAAACAAGTGGATGGCCTGTTGAAAGAAGAGCTCTCAAAGGACGGGAAATTCAATGAAGCCTTTGAAAAGCTTACTCCCGGAAAGAAAAAAGAATATATCGAGTACATTGAAGAAGCCAAACAAGAGAAAACCAAACTCAGTCGGGTGGAAAAAATAAAACCTTTGATCTTTGAAGGAAAAGGTTTACACGATAAATACAAGAAATAAGTCTATCTTAACGATAGGCTTTTTTTGTTTTAATACAACAAATACAAATTTTATCTGTTCAGATAATAGAGGTTACCATAAATCTTTAAATAATCAATGTATGAATAGAAGAGATTTTATCAACCATGGTTTAGTGTTAGGAGGCAGCCTATCCTTAGGCTGGAAGTCTTATGCAGGAAATAGACCAATAAACAAAGAAAATTTAATGGAAAACAACAATCAATCAGGAAGGTTTCGTCCCAAGACCCTTAGTGGTTTTGGAGGAGTAGCGTTAGGAAATGGATTTAATCATAACACAGACCTGGCTTGTCATGAAGCCATGGATGCGGCATGGAATGCTGGAGTCAGGTATTTTGACACTTCGCCATGGTATGGCCTAGGTATCAGTGAAAGAAGGATGGGTCTGTACCTGAAGGAAAAAAGCAAGGAAGAATACAGCATATCCAGCAAGATAGGAAGGATATTGGTGCCCCACGATAATTATAAGCAAGAAGGTTTGATGTGGAAAGGGCAGATGAATGCCTCCTATAAATACGATTATTCCGCGGAAGGTGCTAGGAAGTCGATTGAAGATAGTTTACAGCGATTAGGTATTGGGTCGATGGACATTGTTTTTGTCCATGATCTATCTTCTGATAATGGCGATATGGGCAAAGATTGGGTATCTTATTTTGAAACGGCAAAGAATGGAGCATTTAAGGAATTGACCAAAATGCGAGAGGAGGGAATCATCAAGGCTTGGGGATTAGGGGTCAATACGATTGAACCTATCTTAAAGACGATGGAGGTTGCAGATCCGGATATTTTCCTCTCTGCTTGCCAATATTCCCTGATCCATTATGAGGACGATCTGAACCAGGTCTTTCCTAAAATTGCCGAAAAAGGTTTATCCATTGTGGTAGGCGCTCCACTTTGCGCGGGATTCCTAGCAGGCAAACCTCGGTACCTATATGGATCCAAGATTCCTGAATTTGCAGCAGAAAAACTAAAACAGCTTCAACGGGTGGCCGATAACCATCAAGTTGATCTGAGGACAGCAGCTCTGCAATTTTCAGCAGCTCCAGAGGTAGTGTCTTCTGTTATTCCAGGAGCAAGTTCAGCAGAACAAGCCAAACAAAATGCAGCTTCCTTTGAGGTGAAGATACCAAGTGGATTCTGGGAAGAGCTAAAACATGAAAAGATTATTTCTGAACAAGCTCCAGTACCAAATGCTTAAATTGCAGCATGGATAAAAAAGATAAAATCGGCTTCATCGGTTTGGGAAATATGGGGAAGCCAATGGCAAAGAATCTGGAAAAAGCTGGATTGGACCTCTATGTATACAACAGGACAGCAGAGAAAATGCAAGATTTTGCTGAAAAAAGCACCTCTTGCAATGATATCGGAAGCCTCGTAAAGAACTGCGACATCATATTCACCATGCTGACCAATGATGATGCCGTGCATGCCGTCTACGAGACAATATTGACCATGGATATTAAAGGGAAGTTATTTGTTGATATGAGTACCATCTCCCAAGATGCTTCCAAGACCATCTCTGAAATTACTAAGGCAAAAGGTGCAAGTTTTATCGATGCGCCGGTAGCAGGCAGTACCCAGCCAGCCAAAGAGGGAACCTTGATATTTATGGTCGGTGCCGAGGAAGATGACAAACAGCGCGTTATGCCATATCTGAAATTGATGGGTAAGGAAGTGAAATATATGGGTAAAAATGGAAAAGGTGTTTCAGCAAAACTCTGTATCAATTATTACCTGTCCATATTATATCAAGGAATGGCGGAAACTGTCCTTTTTGCAGAAAAACTGGGAATATCCAGGGAAGATATGATGAGCATTATCAATGAAAGCGCCAGTGGCAGTGGTGCATCCAAAGTTAAGACCGCTTCCATTATCAAGAATGAATTCCCCGCAGCCTTTTCGGTAGACCTTATGCTGAAAGATGTAAAATTGGCGGTAGATGCCGGTGCTGATTACCCATTGACCCAAGATATCCTCAAGACCTATCAGGGAGCCAAGGATGCTGGGTTTGCTACCATGGATGTCATGAGCATTATCCCTTTCATCAAGGAGCATGGAAATTTAGAATCGTAAATCAAAACTATAAATTATGAAAAATCAATCTTTTATAATTTTATTAAGTCTGCTGTTGAGCAACGCTGCATTTGGCCAAGAGCTCAAAGAAGTGGACTATAAAGAAGGTAATCAGGCCTTAAAAGGGATGGTCAGCAGTAATGCCGGCCAGAAACTTCCAGGAGTGCTCATTCTCCCGGCATGGAAGGGTATTGATCAAGAGGCAAAAGATGCCGCTATAGCACTTGAAAAAGAGGGTTATATTGCTTTTATTGCTGATATCTATGGAGTCGACAATACTCCTACAGATAATGCCGCCGCTTCAAAATTGTCCTCCCAGTATAAGAATGACTATCAAGCTTATCAAAAAAGGATCCAGGCAGGCATAGACGAACTAAAGAAAGCTGGGGCAACCAAAATCGCTGTTATAGGTTATTGTTTTGGTGGTACCGGAGCATTAGAGACCGCTAGGGGAGGTTTACCCGTAGAATCAGTAGTCTGCATCCATGGTGGACTAGCAAAAGCTGCCGACCGACCTAATGGAGAAATCAAAGCCAAGGTATTGGTTGAGCATCCTGCAGACGACGCTGGGGTAAAACCGGAGCATTACGAAAGCTTGGTCAAGGAATTAAATGAAGGGAAAGCAGATTGGCAGATCATTACCTACGCCAATTCCAAACATACTTTTACCAATCCCGAATCTCCGGACTATAATCCAACGATGGCCAAACGCGCCTGGAATCATACGCTTATGTTTTTGAAAGAGACCTTGAAATAAGGGAGCCTATACATTAAAAGCATTTATAGTTTTATGCCCCAAGAAATTGGGGCTTTATTCTGCCATTTTGGATCGAACTCAAGGATACCAATTATCTACGTTACTTTTGAGGCGCAAAAGTAACCAAACCGACGTAGGAGCTCTGGGACACCAATTATCTTCATTGCTTTTGAAGCCCAAAAGTAGCCAAACCGACGCAGGAGCTTAAGGACACAAATTATCTTCGTTACTTTTGAGGCGCAAAAGTAACCAAAACGCTTCGGCTCATTTAAGATGGCTTTTCGCACGGTCATCCGCACATGAAAAGAATGCCTTGTTGTCGGGAATATCTTCTTCAAGATCATCCCATCTAAATGGATGATCTTGAATAAGCATTCCAAGGCCAATCCCATCGCACAGGGCAACGGCATTCTTTCCATTTTTCCGCCATTGGAAATGAGCCGGGGGCTAAAGGTCTTCCTTCGGAAGGATAGAGATTTGTTTTGGTAACCCACAGCGTGGGTGAAATCTTTGTAGAACTTGGATGTTTTAAATGGCAAACCCACAGCGTGGGTGAAATATTTTTCTATACCCTTTCTGTGTCACCCTGAGGGCAGCCCCGAAGGGTCTCGGAACTATCCATACTTCATCTGAAATGGTTTCCTCATCTTATGATTTAGGAATGACCCAAAATTCAAAAAAAATCAAAAAATAGATTCTTCGTTTCACTCTGAATCCCTCATTAGCGCATTTTGATTCTGAACGCTTAGTGAAGGAGCTGTACGGTTCTCCTCCCTGAGATCCTGTCATGCTGTAGCAAAGGTGCAGGAACTGTTCGCCAACCCAAACTATCTAAGATTGGCAAGCTGTATGCCAAACCAAATTCTTTTATATTAGGTTAGCATTGCTCCGAGATACTTCGGATGAACCTCAGTATGACTAAAAAAATAGATTCTGAGTGAAGTGAAGAATCTGTACGGTTCTCCTCCCACAGGTCCTGTCATGCTGCACCGACGGTGCAGGAACTGTTCGCCAATGCAAACTATCTAATTTTGACACACTGAACGTCAATCCTAATTCTAAATTATTGTAGGTTTGCATTGCTCCGAGATACTTCGGATAAACCTCAGTATGACTAAAAGAAAATTAATCTAATGGCATTGTCTGGGGAGTGGGGTATGGAGTCAAATATTGACCTTGTTTTGGTCTTGTTTTCAAAATTCGCAATATGCGTCAATCTATATCTAAATTACATCCGAAGCATTCTTAACATGTTGGAAAGTCAAGTCCGATAGAATGCCAAAGAAATCCTGATCATTCCCCTTATTTTTTCAATGTGAATTTCGGCTGTTCCTCGAATATGTCTCGAATGAGACCCGAATGAATCCTATATAAAGCACGGGTTTATCGCCTCAAAAGCAAGAGCATTTTTGACTTAGGAAATACAGGTTAATATAGGAGGGGTCTGTTTAATATCGAGGTACTCTTTTATATCTCTCTTTATAGATCCATAGGTGGAAAAGTGATGTGACAAATAAAGCTAAAAACAAGGTCCATTCGCTGGTCATAATTTGGGTTTTTATGGAGTAAACGGCAGTCCATAGAAAACTACTGAAAAAGATTAATAATGTTAGGATGGTTTTCATTTTAATAATTAATTATTTAAATTATTTCTTTCAAGATAATATTAAAATTATTGAAAGTCAAGTATTTAGTTATAATTTTATATTAATTTTTTGTTTCCTTATAATTATTTCGTATAAAAATAAATTAAACTGCGTTGCTAGTTTTTTGAAAATTTAGCGTATTAATTGGGCGATCCCTATATTTTGTTACAATATGTTGTCAAATTATTAGTATTGCTCTCGTATTTTTTAATTTATTGAAAAGCAACAGGTTGATAAATGTTTGTTGAACATTTAATTTCTTTAAAAAGAATTTTTACATGATATTATTAGCGTTTTATTTAGCAAAGGGTTTGCACATCTTAAGCTTTTGTCTATCTTAGGATAACTAAACATAAATCTATAATAACTTAAACGCCTTAATTCTATGGTTAAACGCCGCCATCTTTTCAATGGAAAGGGTGGGTTAAAAATGCTTCGGGTTGGAGGAATCACAATGCTTTGCAGTATTGCCTCTGTGTCCGCATTTTCCCATTCCGCAGTGCATGCAACTCATTTTGCAACGCATTGGCAAAATCAAGTAACTGTAAGAGGAACAGTGAAAGATATCTCGACAGGCCAACCCTTGGCCGGAGTAACTGTAAGTGTTAAAGGTACTAACCAAGCCACAACAACCGACGAAAATGGAAATTATTCTTTGGAAGGTGTGCCTGGTTCAGCAACCTTGGTATTTACTTCAGTGGGACTAGAGAAAAAAGAAGTCTCGGTCTCCAATCAATCCAGCATCAACGTAGATCTAAGCCCGACATCCGATAATATCGATGAGGTGGTAGTCGTTGGTTATGGTACACAAAAGAAAGAAACCGTAACAGGAGCGGTTTCAGCTGTTAAGGGGGAAGAGCTGAAAAAATCTCCTGCAATCAACCTATCCAATGCGATGGCCGGACGTGTTCCGGGTGTGGTCGCAACGAATGGAAGTGGTGAACCGGGTTATGATGGTTCCAACATCCGTATCCGCGGTACGAATACCTTGGGAGATTCAGGTCCACTGATCGTAATCGATGGTATCCCTGCACGTGCTGGAGGTATCGATCGATTGAACCCTGCAGATATCGAGAACATCTCGGTACTGAAGGATGCATCGGCAGCCATTTATGGTGCCCGTGCCGCAAATGGGGTAATCTTGGTAACGACAAAACGCGGTAAGACAGGCAAGCCATTGCTTTCCTATACCTTCAATCAAGGTTTTTCGCAACCTACCGTGGTTCCAAAATTGGCTGATGCCAGCGAATATGCTGAAATGAGAAATGAACTGGAAATCTACAAACTTCCAGTGGCCGAGTGGGGCGCAGCATTGGACGCCTTTAATTCAGCAGGATCCTATAAGCGACCGAATGGTAATACGATAACGGCTCCATTTGATCCAGAGGACAAAAAACTATTTGCTGATGGATCGGATCCTTGGGGTCACCCAAATACCGATTGGTACGGAGAAGCCCTAAAGAACTGGTCTCCACAAGCCAAGCACAATGTGCAATTGGAAGGTGGAACAGAAGACCTTCGTTATTTAATGTCATTGGGATACCTGAACCAAGATGGATATTACAAAAATTCAGCAACAGGATATAAACAATATGATATCCGTGTGAACTTGGATGCCAATATCAACAAATATATCAAAACACAGTTTGGTGTATTGGGCAGACAGGAAAACAGGAATTTCCCTACTAAGGGCGCAGGTACCATTTTCCGGATGTTGATGCGTGGTAACCCTACCATGCCAGCTTATTGGCCAAACGGAATGCCAGGACCCGATATTGAATATGGAGAAAACCCTGTAGTTATTTCGACGGATGCAACGGGTTACGACCGTGACAAGCGCTATTATTTCCAAACCAATGGACAGATCGAGATCAAGATCCCTGGTGTGGAAGGATTGAAAGTGACCGGTACAGCAGCGGTGGATAAATATGTAAGAGGAACCAAAAGATGGGAGATTCCATGGTTCCTATATACTTGGCAGGGTGATTACGAAGCCGATGGAACAACACCAAAATTGGTGGCTGGAAAAAGAGGTCCTGCAGAGCCAAGATTAAATCAAAGCAATGAGGATCAGATGAACGTATTATTGGGTGCTGTGGCATCTTATGATAAAACCATTGGTGACCATATCTTTAATATCTTGGCTGGGGTAAACCGCGAAACGATCCGTAACGACAATTTCTCGGCCTTCAGAAGATACTTTATCTCCAATAATATCGACTATCTATTTGCAGGTGGTGATACGGAAAAGGATAACAATGGTAGTGCATGGGAAAGAGCTCGTTTGAACTATTTCGGTAGGTTCAACTACAACTATAAGAACAAATACATCGCTGAGCTATTGTGGCGTGTGGACGGTTCTTACATGTTCCCTACAGATACGCGTTATGGATTCTTCCCAGGAGCGATGTTAGGATGGATGGTTTCCGAAGAGAATTTCTGGAAAGAGAATGTTCCTTTTGTAAACTACTTCAAGATCCGTGCATCCTATGGACAGATGGGTAACGATAATATCTATTTTGAAGGAGCATTACAAGAATACCAATACTTCAATACCTATGGTTTCAACTCTTACATTATCAATAATGAGATCGTAAAATCGCTACGAGAAAGTCGCGTTCCGAATATGTTCATCACCTGGGAGGTTGCCAACAACTACAACCTAGGTTTTGACCTACAATTCTTGGGCGGCAAATTCAATGCTGAATTTGATCTCTTCAAAAACAGTCGTGAAAGTATCCTTTGGAGAAGAAATGCATCTATTCCGCAAAGTACAGGGATGTCATTACCGGTAGAGAACATCGGTAAGGTAGATAACTCCGGTTTCGACTTGAATATCGGCTACCGTGAGACCTTCGGTGAACTAGCATTCAGTGCATCTGTAAACGGAGGTTATGCGAAGAACAAGATCATCTTCTGGGACGAAGCACCGGGAGCGCCAGAATGGCAAAAGAGTACAGGAAGAGCGATCAACGCTGGCATGTACTATATCTATGATGGTGTTTTCAAAGATCAAGCAGAGATCGATGCGAATAAAATCGATTACAGCGATATTACCGGGAACCTACGTCCTGGGGATATGAAATATCAGGATTATGATGGAGATGGAAAGATCACACCGGATGACCGTGTACGTCGTAACAAGAACAATGTGCCTACATTCCAGGGAGGTTTGAACCTAGGATTTGCCTATAAGAACTTTGATCTATCTGTCTTGTTCCAAGGAGCCATGGGAGCAGAGACCCGTATCGGTACGGATGAATCTGGAGCTATTGGTAACTACCTGATTGATTTCTATGAAAACCGCTGGTCTATTGATAACCCAAGCAGTGAACATCCGCGTATTACAGACCGTAGTGATCAATACTTCTCTTACAACAATACCTATTGGATGCGTAACACCGATTACCTTCGTTTGAAAAACGTTGAATTGGGCTATAATGCACCAACCGACTGGACGAAGAAATTCGGAGTAAGTAGCCTGAGGGTATTTGTAAGTGGACAGAACTTGTTGACTTGGAGTGGAATGAAAGTTTATGATCCAGAATCGACCAATGCTATTGGGCATTATTACCCACAGGCGAGATTGATCAATTCAGGCGTAATGGTTTCTTTTTAAAAATAGACAGACATGAAATTTAAATTCAAATTACAATATATATCCTTGGCCTTTGTGGGGTTAATGGCTTCCTGTAATGATGATTTCGTCAGCACACGACCATTAAACGAAGCGCCTGAGGAACTAGTGTGGACGGATGCCGCATTAGCACAAGCCTTTATCTATGAGATCTACAATGGATTTGGGGTTGGAGGATTCGAAGAGCAGCAGATGGCTTCGATGACGGATGAGGCCTTGTTTACCCATCCAGGACGTGGAATCAATACCGTAACCGAGAGCAGATCCAATGCTGCCGATCAAGGTTATATCATGGGTACTTACAGCTATGGGAACATGTACAGCCGCATTCGTGCGACCAATGTGGCCATCCAAAAATTAAGGGCCCCAGAAATCGACAAAGCAAAAGCTGATCAACTATTAGGGGAGGCTTATTTCTTAAGAGCCTATTTCTATCAGCAGCTCTTGCGTTTTTATGGTGCTGTTCCATTGGTAACGAAAGTTTATCAATTAGGAGAAGCAGACTATATGAAAGAAAGAAATACCTATGAGGAATGTGTGAACTTGATCGTGAGCGATTGCGATTCGGCGACTACATTATTGACAGGCGTAGCGAAAGTTAACGGACGTGCCAATGAGGTTGCTGCGCTTGCACTTAAAGCTCGGGTATTGACCTATGCAGCATCAGACCTGCATGATATTCCAACTGCAAAAGGCAAATCTGCCGTTATCAGTGGATATGGAAAGCCAGAATTCTTGGGTTATTTGTCAGGCGACCGTAAAGCGAGATGGCAAAAAGCAAAAGATGCTGCCAAGAAGGTTGTTGACCGTGCTGAGTACGGCTATCAAATGAGCTTGACTGCTCCAGCAACGGCAGAAGAAGGTAAGGCAAATTACCTCGATATAGCGATGGGTGGCGGTAGTAAAGTGGCGAATGCGGATGGTAAGAAAGACCTGATTTTAGGCCGTTTCTTTGTGGACTTGAAGGATGAGCGTGGTGGCTGGGTAGGTCGTGACAACGGTCCTAACGGATACCATAACTGGTCTGGAAACTCGCCGATTCAATTATTGGTTGATGATTATGAATTTAGGTCAGGCGTGAAGTTTGACTGGAACAATCCAGCCCATAAAGCAGCACCTTATACTGATCGCGATCCTAGGTTCTATGTGACCATCAGTGCTGATGGTGCAGGTTGGAAACCAAGAACGGAAGATGTTCGGAATAGAGATCCATTCAATCAGATCCAGACAGGGCGTTATGAAATCGGTAACGGTTCAGGAACGAAAACAGTGGTGTTCGGATTGGATACCAGAAACAGTCCGATTGAGGATTGGAATGGTTCATACACCGGATATTACTACAGAAAATTTGTAGATCCGAACCCAGCAATCGTTGATCAAAATACGCGTCAGCAGATTCCTTGGCCTTTATTGCGCTACACCGAGGCCGTATTGAACTATGTGGAGGCATGTATCGAACTGGGCGAGGATGCAGAAGCGAAAACTTGGTTAAACAAGATCCGTTTCCGTGCAGGGATGCCAGCTATTACCGAAACAGGGGCAGCCTTGAAAGAGCGCTACCGTAACGAGAGACGTATTGAGCTAGCTTATGAAGAGCACCGCTTCTTTGATGCACGCCGTTGGATGATCGCTCCGACCACCTTAGGTCGTAAAGTTACGATCATGGATGTTTTCGGGCAATTGAAACCTGGAAAGACCGTAAGTCTGTACAAACATGATCCAGCAAATTATACCTATATCTATACGGTAAATACATTGAACCCTGGTATTGAAAACAGAAGCTGGAATGATAAGATGTACTTCAGTTCATTCCACCGTGATGAGATCAACAGGAACACTAAATTATTGCAGAATCCTGGTTACGAATAGGATTAGGTAAGTTTATAGATTGGCCCAACCGTGAGGTTGGGCTTTTTTGTGTAATAATATTAAGGTTATAATAAGTTTTGGTTAAATCTTAGGGTTAGAATGCCTATATTAAAGTTTAAACTGATTAAAATGATAGCTTTGCTGTCTAAACTAATTTTTAATGGATAATAGAAGAGAATTTCTAAAGAAAGCTTCGATGCTTGCAGGTTCCACTGCTGCCATAAACCTAATACCTGAATCAATACAAAGAGCCTTAGCCATTGATGCCAAACCAGGAAGTAGCTACTTGGATGCGGAACACATTGTTTTTTTAATGCAAGAGAACCGATCATTTGACCATTGTTATGGCAATTTGAAGGGTGTCCGTGGGTTCAATGATCCTCGGGCCATGCGTCAACCCAGCGGGTTGCCGGTGTGGTACCAACAGAATAATAAAGCGGAGATCTATGCTCCCTTTCATTTAGATATTGAAAACACCAAGATTACCTGGATGGGAAGTCTTCCACATGGTTGGCGCGACATGGTTGCTGCCCGTAATGAAGGGAAGATGAATACCTGGCTGGAAGCTAAACAAGCCGGTGATCCCGAATACAAACATATCCCATTGACCTTGGGCTATTTTGAAAGAAAGGACATTCCATTTTATTATGCCTTCGCGGATGCCTTTACGGTGTGTGACCAACATTTCTGTTCGTCGCTGACGGGTACCAGTGCCAATCGTTCCTATTTTTGGTCGGGTACTGTGCGTGAAGAACCCCATAATCCCGAATCTACAGCCCATGTCGATAATTCGCAGATCAATTACAAAGATGTGAGTTGGAAAACTTATCCAGAGCGATTACAGGAAGCTGGAATATCATGGAAGGTATACCAGAATGAATTGAGTCTGCCTGTTGGATTCGAAGGTGAAGAAGAAGATTGGTTAGCCAACTTTACCGATAATAACCTAGAATTCCATAAGCAATATCAGGTAAAATTCCATCCTGCATATTATCGATTTGCGCAGAAAAAAGTTAAGGAAATCGAGCATTTATTGACCGTAGCTAAATTTGCGAACCAAGAAGCCTATCAAAAGGTGGTGAATGAATTGGAAGGTTATAAAAAGGATGTAGAAAAATATTCACCAGAGAATTTCAAAAAATTAAGCAAGCAAGAGCAAGAGATTCATCTTCGTGCATTTGCGACCAATACAAATGACCCGAATTACCATCAGCTTTCCAAGATCAAGGGGCAAGATGGGGTCGAGATTGAAGTGCCTAAGGGTGATGTTTTCCATCAGTTCCGCGAGGATGTGAAATCAGGAAAGCTGCCTGCTGTATCTTGGTTGGTAGCGCCGTGTCGCTTTTCGGATCATCCAGGTTCGCCATGGTACGGAGCTTGGTATGTTTCTGAAAGCTTGGATATCCTGACAGCCAATCCCGAAGTATGGAAGAAAACCATCTTTATCCTTACCTATGATGAGAATGATGGCTACTTTGATCATATTGCGCCTTTCATTTCACCATTGAGCAGTAAAAAGGAAACTGGTGCTGTTCCAAAAGGGATGAATACCGCAGACGAATATGTAACTGTAGAGCAAGAGAATAAAAGGACAGGAAGAGAAACCGGGGTGCATGATAGTCCGATTGGATTGGGATATCGAGTGCCATTGGTCATTGCCTCACCTTGGTCAAAAGGCGGTTGGGTAAATTCGGAAGTATGTGACCATACCTCGACCTTGCAGTTCTTAGAGCATTTTATCCAGAAAAAATATAAGAAAGAAGTCAAGGAAACAAACTTGACCGATTGGAGAAGATTGATCTGTGGAAACCTAACATCTTCCTTCAGACCGATTCCTGAAAATCAGCGTCCGGCCATTGATTTCGTCAACAGAGATCAATATGTAGAACGGATATTTTCAGCAAAGGATAAGTCCATTCCTGGAAACTTCAAGGCGGTCAGCCCTGATAGCCTTTCCAAGATAAAGAATAACCTTTCCTTTAATACCGGTTTAGGATTGCAAGAAAAGGGAACAAAACCAGCCTGCGCCATTCCGTATGATATGGACGTGAACCTATCTGTGGAGGGCGGCAAATTATACTTCCATTTTGGCCTCTATGGAAACCTAGCTCATAGTAAAACGGTAGGTGTACCCTTTCAATTGATTTCGCATACCGCCTATGGTGCGAAGAACGAAATCGGTAGAACCTGGAATTTTGCTGTCAAAGCCAAAGAAGAGTTGGTGTACAGCATCGATCTTGCCGATATAAAAAATGATATCTTCTGTTTCTCCGTACATGGCCCGAATGGGTTCTATAGAGCATTCAAAGGGAAGGTGAAGGCTGCATTTCCAACCCTAAAAGCTGTAAGCGGCCATGCGAATATGGGCTTCCAATTGGAATTGAAAAATAGCGCCGTGGACCTGAAAGTACAGGATCCTTCCTATGGCCATTCGCCAAAGACCCTTTCTGCTCGTAAAAGCAAAAAAGAGACTTGGAAATTGGATAAATCCAATGGCTGGTATGATTTTGAGATTACCTCGGATCAAGATCCAGACCTATTCATTAAATATGCAGGTCATATAGAAAATGGCAAACCAAGTATTACTGATCCCTTAATGGGTGGAGAAAATATTCTCGCATAAAGAAGCTCGGTACAGTCAGTTCATTGGCAATTGATTTTGTCAAACTTTTAGAAAATAAATTCGCAAAGAAGCTTTTCCTGGTATAAGTAAGAAGGAGTAAATCTACTCCTTCTTCCAGGATCATTTGCTCGATGCAATAGGGGATTGGTTGTTTGACATCAATCCTATTGATCATCTGTTTACTCTTGAACGTCACGGAATTCACGCCGGTATGTTTAAGCATCTTTTCTTCCCAATATAGTATCGTGTTCTGATCATTGCTTTTATTGGACTCGAGCACATGCAAAAGTGCCAAGTCAATGGCAGGACTTGTTCTATGGATAAAACTATCAATGAGGTCAAATTCTGTTGCCTGGAAATTGGTCAGCATCCCGATCTTTTCCAGTTTAAACTCCTGATATGATTCAGGAACGGCAATTACTCCAATTGGTGATTCCTGGATAATTTCGAAGGTATTGCTGCCAAACACCAATCCCTTTAATCCGCTAGCACCTTTGGTACCCATAATGATAAAGGGTGCATTGTTTTCCGTTGCGACCTTTAAAATAGTTTCCGTTAAATTTCCGTCGATACATGCGGTAGTGAGTCCAAGTTTAGGAAATTCAGTTTTTATCTTGTTTTCCAGGTTCTGCATTTCACCTATGGATGCATCTTCATTGTGTTTCGCTACGGCTTCATTGAATTCTGTCGTGGCAAGCAGTCTATCAAACTTTTGGTAAACATGGAGTACATGAATATCCCAGTTAAATTTGATGGCTAGGTTTGCAGCATATTTAATGGCTACCCATGCGTTTTCAGAAAAGTCGGTTGGAATTAAAAGTGCGTTTTTCATAATACTATCGGTAGGATGAGTGTATCCCAAATATAGCCAAAAGAAAGGCCTGAATCAAGTTTTAGCCCTGAATGGGCAGTTTAGTGTCCCCTATTAACTAAAATGCTGAGTGAAAGTGATTCAAATCATCGAAAGAAAGATCATTTAGAACTATTTTTGGGTTTAGGGTATTTACTATAATATGGCAGAAGAACAAAAAACGATCAGCAACAATAGTTATTCATTAAGTGTAGAAGAGTCTCTCCAGAAAATGGGCGTAAATCCATCGGAGGGCCTGAATGGTCCAGAAGTAGAAAAGAGGTTGCAGGAATATGGCAAGAACAAACTTCAGGAACAGAAAAGGAAATCCATTTTTCGCATATTCTTTGAACAGCTGAATGATGCGCTGATCTATGTTCTTTTTGCTGCAGTAGGGATTACCTTTTTTATGGGTGAATATACCGATGGTATCATCATTTTGATCGTCATATTGATCAATGCTTTTCTGGGGCTCTTTCAGGAAGTAAGGGCGAACAATGCCATTGATGCTCTGAGAAACCTTTCCCATCCTAAAGCCATTGTGAAAAGAGAAGGAAAGGTTGTGGAGATCGATTCTGAGCTATTGGTTCCTGGTGATATTGTGATGTTGGAGGCCGGCCGATATATTCCTGCTGATTTACGTTTGCTTGAATCGGCGAACCTTCAGATTGATGAATCTGCCCTGACAGGAGAGTCCGTCGCTGCTGAGAAAGATGCCGAGGCAAAATTGGATGAAGAATACATTCCATTGGGAGATCGGATCAACTTGGCGTATATGTCTACTTTGGTGACCTATGGTCGGGGCGTTGGTTTGGTGATCGGAACTTCCAATCAGACCGAGGTTGGAAAAATTGCCGGATTTCTGGATACTGGCGAAACTGAGGAAACTCCTTTGGAGATCCGTTTGGACCATTTAGGCAAAACTTTGGGCAAAGTGGCCATTGGTATCTGTGTGGTCATATTTATTATATCTTATTTTCAGGGCAGGGACTTGACGGAGATGTTCCTGACTTCGGTTTCTTTAGCGGTTGCATCCATTCCGGAAGGTCTAGCTGCCATTGTTGCGATCGTGCTGTCCATCGGGGTTACTAAAATGGCCAAGCAGAATGCCATTATCAAGAAACTTCCCGCGGTAGAGACCTTAGGGTCGGTAACCATCGTCTGTTCTGATAAGACTGGGACATTGACCCAAAATAAGATGACCGTTCAGGAAGCCTTTACCTTTAGTGATGATTTGATCTCCGTGGATGATGAAGGGGAAAATACTTTTGAAGAAAACCTATTGGCTGAAGCGATGGTGCTCGCATCTGATGCAACGCTTGAAGAGGATAAACAGACGGGAGATCCCACAGAGGTTGCTTTACTGGCATTGGCGGATCAATGGGAAATGGACAGGAAGGAACTTCAGAGCAATCAACCGCGGGTGGATGAGTTAGCTTTTGATTCAGATCGGAAAATGATGTCGACCTTGCACAACCATGATTCTAAATATATCTTGTATACCAAAGGTGCTGTGGATAGCCTTCTTCCGAACTGTAAGTATATTATTCAAAATGAAGAATTACATCCCATAACCGAGGAACATAAAAAGCAGATCACTGATGCCGTGGAGGCGATGTCTTCTAAAGCATTGCGGACATTGGCCGTGGCTTTTAAGGAGAGTGATTCCAAAATAGAGAAGGAGGAGTTTGAAAAGGATCTGGTTTTTATTGGGCTGGTCGGTATGATCGACCCTCCAAGGAAGGAAGTGAAGGACTCCATAGCAAAGGCCAAAGAAGCTGGGGTGACAACCATCATGATTACCGGTGACCATGGCAATACAGCATTTGCCATTGCGAAGGAATTAGGGATTGCCGAAAACTTTGATCAGGTTACAACTGGAAAAGAGATCAACGCTATTTCCTATGAAGAACTGGAATCGCATATAGCTGATTACCGGGTTTTTGCCCGGGTTTCTCCGGAACATAAGGTCAATATCGTCAAAGCTTTCAAATCGAAAGGAAACATTGTGTCGATGACCGGAGACGGGGTAAATGATGCGCCTTCCTTGAATGCTGCCGATATCGGGGTCGCCATGGGGATTACAGGGACAGATGTTGCCAAGAACGCATCGGATATGATCCTTGCCGATGATAACTTCTCGACCATCATTGGTGCGATAGAGCAAGGCAGAAATATCTATAATAATATCAAGAAATCGGTCGTGTTTTTATTGGCAAGTAATTTAGGTGAGGTCATTACCATGTTGGTGACCATCGTAGCGGGATTGCCAGTTCCGCTGTTGGCGACACAACTGTTATGGATCAATCTAATCACCGATACCTTGCCTGCAGTTGCCTTAGGGATGGATCTGGGGGACCCAAATGTGATGAAGGAGAAACCAAGGGAATTAAATGAAAACTTCTTTTCGCATGGCGGTACGCAAAGGGTTATCGTAGCGGGGATTCTGATTGGCCTATTGACGGCAGCGGCATTTTTGATCGGTTATTTTGAGCATGGCTACAATCCATTTAAGGATCAAATTCCTGAAGACATACATTCCTATGCACGGACTATGGCTTTCTTGACCATTATTGCCTGTCAATTGTTTTATTCCTTGTCCTTTAGGAGCGAGAACAAATCCATCTTTAAGGTTGGAATATTCTCCAATAAGTATTTAGTGTTTGCCATTGTTCTAGGATTTGCCCTGCAGCTATTGGTGCTGTTTGTACCAGTGTTAAGGGAGTCCTTTAAATTGCAGATTATTGGGCTTAATGATTGGCTGAAAGTTTTAGGGTTTGGTTTGGTGCCACTATTCGTCAATGAATTATTTAAGCTGATTAGAAATAAGGCCAATTAGAATTCTATTTGGCTTTCAATCTCTGTTGCTGTCTCTTGATTTTTCGGAATTCCCAAGGGGCAGTAACCGTCTTAAGGGACCAGATATTCATCTTATTAAGCTTTGCTTCAGCTTCTGCAAGTGCATATTCCTCTGATTGGTCAAATTGTGTGAAATGCCAAGCAAGACCAACCTTTAATAGGCTTAAATTTACCTCCAGACCATCAACATATACTTTGCCAATGGCACGTTTGTAATGGTCGTAATCCAGTATGGCTACTTCTACCTGTTTTTGGAAGCAGAGTTGACCTGCATAGTCTTTTGCCACCTGATAATAATCCTGACCTTTCTCTGGGCTATCAATTCCATGCAGCCTAATCCTGTGCTGCTGGTTTAGGCTGTCCAGAACTGTCATCGTATCTCCATCTGAGATCTTTACCACCTTGCCCTTTAGCAATTCCTGGCTGAAGGCAGTTTGGGAAATCAATAATAGCAGGAAGGATAAGCTCAGTAGATGTTTGATCGTCATGCTGCAAAAATAGCAATCAATTCCACCCTACAAACCGCATAGCAGGAATATTACCATCAGTTTTGTTTAATGCATTCTTAGTAAGAAAGATAATTTTTTATATGCTGAATAAGCAACAAAGCTGAGTTGTTAAATTATGTTAAGATTGGCAGGGCTTGACGCGAATTGCTTTTGACTTGCGTTATATCATCAACAAAGTAAAAATGTAAAAAAAGAAATTTCATAATTTAGGTTAATAATTGGTTTGATAAAATCCTGAGGCTCCCCGCCTTGGGATTTTTCTATTATTTTGACATTTTAGCTTCGTATGTTGTAAATACTAATTAGTAAATACTAATTTAGACCATGCTTAAGAAGATTTTGCTTATTGATGATGAAGATAAACTACGCCAATTACTGGCTAGGATTATCCAATTGGAATGGGATGATCTGGAAGTTTTTCAGGCGGCCAACCTCAAGGCTGGTTATCAGATCCTAAAAACCAAAGATATCGATGTGGTTTTATGTGATGTGAAGCTTCCAGATGGGAATGGGGTAGAAGCAGTTCTGGAAATCAAAAAGCTACAACCCTTTGCCGAAGTTTTATTGATGACTGCATTTGGTCAAATTGCCGATGGTGTACAAGCCATTAAAAACGGTGCTTTTGATTATATGACCAAAGGAGATGATAACAATAAAGTCATTCCATTGATCAATAAGGCTTTTCAAAAGGTAGAAATGGCGAAACGCTTGATGCAACTGGAGGAGAAAGTTGGTAAGAAATATTCCTTTGATCAGGTCGTAGGGAAATCTAAAGAATTGCAGAATGCGATATCCCTTGGCAAGAAGGTTGCCCAGACAGATGCCACGGTTTTATTGTTAGGTGAAACAGGAACAGGGAAGGAAGTGTTTGCGCAAGCAATCCACTATGATAGCAAGCGTAACTCGAAATCCTTTGTTGCCTTAAATTGTTCTGCGGTGAGCAAGGACCTATTGGAATCGGAATTATTTGGCCATGTTGCAGGTGCGTTTACCGGTGCACTGAAAGATAAAAAAGGTTTGTTTGAGGAAGCCAATCAAGGGACCTTATTCTTAGATGAAATAGGTGAAATGCCCATTGAACTGCAAGCAAAACTATTGCGGGTGCTGGAAACTGGAGAGTTCCTGAAAGTAGGGGAAAGTAGACCAACGAAAGTCAATGTTCGCGTTATTGCCGCCACCAATAGAAACTTGGAGCAGGAAGCTGAGGAAGGAATGTTTCGTTCTGATCTCTATTATAGGCTTTCGGTATTCGCGATAACATTACCTTCCCTAAAAGAACGCACTTCTGATATTCCGCTGCTAGTGAAACATTTTGTGGCTCTCCAAGCTGCAAAATTAAATATGCCGGTTCCAAAAATAGATGATTCCTATATTGATTTATTGCAAAAGCATACTTGGAAAGGTAATGTTCGGGAGCTTAAAAACAGTATAGAAAGAAGTTTGATCCTCATTGAGGGTGATACCTTGGATGCGAACGCTTTGCCCTATGAGTTTTGTATGCAAGAAGGTACTTCCAATAGCTTGTCGGCTATGGCACTCGCCGAAATGGAACGTAAGCATATCCAAAAGGTTTTGGCCTTTACCAAAGGAAACAAAGCCGAAGCTGCGCGTTTGTTGGAAATCGGCGTAGCTACCTTGTATAGAAAAATTGAGGAGTACAAGATCTAGTATTTAGTATTTAGTAGTTAGTATTTAGTATTTTGTCCATCCCTAAATAGGGTTGACCAGATATCCTGGTTTATCCTTTAATCCCATTCATCCTGGTTCTCAAAATGATAACAACCCTATCAAAATGATAGGGTTTTTTATTGCCTATATTTTCCTTTTTTAATTTATCCTACTGATAAGTAGTTAGTTAGGTCTTTGTTTCATTCGCTGGAATAGAGATTGGCATCTAGGGTCAAATATGATTTTTTTATTATGGAAAAGATTACATCCCAAGAGATGGCAAATTATGTAGGAAGGCATATCCGGAAATTATCTCCACGGCTGAAGAGTCTAAAATCGGAAGGCAATGTGGCTGCGGTTATGCAGGTGATCGTGAGTTATATGCGCGAATTATGTCAAAGGAAAAACTTCCGCTATGTGCAGCGGATCCTAGCCTGCGTAGGTATCCTTTATCAGAAAGGTGATCAACAGATCAGGCAACAAGTGGAGTATCTGTTTATGCACTGCTTAACGAGAATGGACCATTTGTGCAGTGCCAAGCAATGGAGCAAGATTATCTCAGAGCTCCCTCATGGTCTTAAGGAAGTTTACATCATTCAACACATCAAGTAATATGATATTAACCATAGCATTATTGATTTTGGGCATTGTCTGCTTTGCTCTATTCTTCAAATCAGTTGATTTTTTCGACAAAATCTAAGGAAATGGAAAGTAAAATTATTTCAACCGTAAAAGCTTGGCTACCGCACTGCGTGAAGGGTGGAAAGCTGGAGTCGGAATATGAGGTTCTTCAACGTGTTGCTGAATATTGTTTGGCAAATTTTGAAGGCTCTTCAGATGAACAGCAAATGACCCGAGAAGCATTGCATGTCATAGGGATTTTGTATGGCGGGGGATCTTTGCATGTGAAGAATGCCATAGAGAATGAGTTTCTGGAGCCTATGGCTTCCATGGAATCTCCGGCAAGCTTAAGGAAGCATCTTACCTTTTTCCCGAAGGAAATGAGGTCAGTTTATGTAAAAACTATTATAGAAAATTAGAGATATGATCGCATTATTAATCGTCGCCATCATGGTCTTTTTGTACACCATGTATGTATTGTTGAATCCTGAAAAATTTTAAGGAAAAGAAAAATGAATCTAATTAACACAGAAATATGGGGCGTTGTCTTCATGTTTATAGCAACTATCATCCTTGCTATTCCCCTAGGTAAATATATCGCCAATGTTTTTTCCGATAAACCGAGTTTCTTGGATAAACTGTTTGGACCGGTTGAAAGAGGGATTATGCGACTTTCAGGTGTTGACTTTAAGAAAGAAATGACTTGGAAGGAACATTTAGTCGCTCTATTGACCATCAACTTAGTATGGTTTGTTGTAGGGATGTTGGTCTTGATGTTTCAAGCTTATCTCCCTTTAAATCCTGATGCTAATCCGAACATGTCGCCAGACTTGGCATTTAATACCGTCATTTCCTTTTTGGTAAACTGTAATCTTCAGCATTATTCAGGGGAAACTGGCGTCAGCTATTTATCCCAAACGGGATTGATGTTCCTTCAGTTTGTTAGTGCCGGTATTGGGATTTCGGCTGCAATAATATTGTTCAAGGCTTTTAAGGATAAGGGCAGCAAGCTGCTCGGTAATTTCTATGATATTTTCTTGAAATCATGTACTCGAATCCTATTGCCAATATCATTTGTCGTTGCCTTGATCCTTGTTTTCCAAGGAACGCCAATAACCTATGAAGGCAAGGATAGCATGGTTAACCTTCAGGGAGATACTGTGGAAGTGTCTAGAGGACCAGTGGCTGCATTTGTTGCCATAAAACATGTGGGTACGAATGGGGGAGGTTTTTTCGGTGCGAATTCAAATCATCCCCTTGAGAACCCCAGCTATATTTCAAATATTGTCGAAATGATAGGGCAGTTTGTGATTCCTGTTGCCATGGTATTTGCACTTGGCTTCTTCATTAATCGGAAAAAACTTTCATGGCTGATATTTGGAGTGATGACCATAGGTTTCTTATGCCTGGCTATTCCAAATGTCTTGATGGAAGCGCAGGGAAGTCCTGCCATCGAACGATTGGGTGTGACGCAGGATTTGGGGGCCATGGAAGGAAAGGAAATCCGGTTTGGCGCGGCGGCTTCAGGTTTCTGGTCGATTGTAACTACGGTAATTTCTACTGGTTCGATAAACTCCATGCATGATAGTAGTATGCCGCTTTCGGGAATGAATGAAATGTTGGCCATGATGATCAATGCCTTTTATGGAGGTAATGGCGTAGGGATCCTTAATTTCTTTGTATTTATTATCCTAGGGGTATTTATTTCTGGATTGATGGTAGGACGTACGCCAGAGTTCTTGGGTAAAAAGGTAGAGGCAAGGGAGATGAAAATCGCCATGATCGTAGCCTTGATCCACCCATTCCTGATTTTGATAGGGACCGCAATTGCTGCTGCCTATCCTAGTATTGGAGCAAGTACAACCAATGATCCTGGATTCCATGGTTTTTCTGAAATGCTCTATGAGTTTACCTCCGCTTCAGCGAACAACGGTAGTGGTTTTGAGGGATTAGGTGATAATACCTTATGGTGGAATATCAGTACTGGTATTGTGCTCTTGTTTGGCAGGTTTATCCCTATCGTTGGTCCAATTGCCATAGCGGGAATATTATCAGAGAAAAGATATATCCCAGAAGGTGCCGGAACCCTTAAAACCGATACAGCAAGTTTTGGATTTATGGTCTTTGCCGTGATCGTGATTGTTGCTGCATTGGCGTTTTTCCCTGCATTGACCCTAGGTCCAATTGCAGAGTATTTTTCTATTAAATAATTAATGAGATTCAAAATGAAATCAAATAATCCATTCTTTGATACCGAGTTGTTAAAAGTTGCTTTTAAACAGGCTTTTATTAAGCTCAATCCTAAAGAAATGCTCCGTAACCCAGTCATGTTTACTGTAGAGGTTTGTACTGTGGTGATGTTAGTCGTATGTATTGCCATATTATTGGGAGATCAGTCGCAAGGTTCTTTCGGATATAATTTTATTGTCTTCCTTATTTTATTGATCACTTTATTGTTTGCGAATTTCGCTGAGTCCTTGGCAGAGGCTAGGGGAAAGGCTCAGGCTGATAGTTTGAGGAAAACGAGGGAGGAAACCCCAGCGAAATTGAAAGATGGTAGGACCATTCCATCATCGCAATTGCAAAAAGGAGATGTGTTTGTCTGTAAGGCAGGAGATATTATCGCCAGCGATGGTGAGATCATTGAAGGCCTTGCAACCATTGATGAGAGTGCCATCACAGGTGAATCAGCACCGGTCATTAGAGAGTCTGGGGGTGACCGTAGTTCCGTGACTGGTGGTACAAAAGTGTTATCAGATGAAATCGTGGTATTGGTTACCGCTACTGCCGGGGAGTCTTTTTTAGATAAGATGATTGCCTTGGTTGAAGGTGCCAAAAGACAGAAGACACCGAATGAGATTGCCTTAACCATTTTACTTGCTGGTTTTACCCTAGTCTTTATTTTGGTCTGTGTGACCCTGAAACCATTCGCAGATTATTCCAATGTCCCTATTAGTATTGCAGCGTTCATATCGCTATTTGTCTGCCTTATTCCAACTACCATTGGTGGCTTATTATCTGCAATCGGTATTGCTGGGATGGACCGTGCACTAAGGGCGAACGTTTTGACCAAGTCAGGTAGAGCCGTTGAAACAGCTGGCGATGTGGATGTATTGCTGTTGGATAAGACCGGAACGATTACCATCGGTAATAGAAAGGCTACGAAGTTTCATCCGGCAATAGGTGTTGATTCGGCGGAATTAATCCGGGCAGCGACATTGAGTTCCATGAGCGATGAGACTCCTGAGGGGAAATCCATTGTGGAGTTGGCAGGATTAGATTTAGCGCCCTTTAGATTACAGGAATCCAAGTTTATCAAATTCACTGCAGAGACAAGGTGTTCAGGGTTGGATATCGCAAATCAGCGGATCCGTAAAGGGGCAACAGATGCCATTAAAAAACTGGTTGAATCAGCAGGCAATGAATTTCCTGAGGATGTCATGAAAACGGTGGAAAGCATTTCTGGTAATGGTGGTACCCCATTGGTTGTCTCTGAAAATGAAAAAGCCTTGGGTGTAGTTGAATTACAGGATATCATCAAACCAGGTATTTCAGAACGTTTTGAGCGTTTGAGGAAGATGGGGATCAAAACAGTGATGGTAACTGGTGATAACCCCTTGACGGCAGAATACATCGCTAAAAAGGCTGGTGTGGATGATTTTATTGCTGAGGCGAAACCTGAAGATAAGATGAACTACATCCGTAGGGAACAAGCTGAAGGTAAGTTGGTAGCCATGATGGGTGATGGAACCAATGATGCGCCGGCATTAGCGCAAGCCGATGTGGGTGTTGCGATGAACAGTGGTACTCAAGCGGCCAAGGAAGCTGGTAATATGGTGGATCTGGACAATGACCCAACCAAACTTATTGAGGTCGTAGAAATCGGTAAACAGCTTTTGATGACCAGAGGAACATTGACTACTTTCAGTATAGCTAATGATGTTGCTAAGTACTTTGCCATCATACCAGCTCTGTTTGTTGCCATGATCCCTGCTTTGGCTCCATTAAATATCATGAAATTGAGCAGCCCTGAATCAGCAATCCTTTCAGCTATTATTTTCAATGCCATCCTGATTCCTATGTTGATCCCTTTGGCCCTGAAAGGGGTGGCCTATAAACCTATCGGTGCATCCGCTTTGTTGCGTAGAAATATTTTGATCTACGGTTTTGGAGGATTGATTGTGCCATTCATTGGTATCAAGTTGATCGATCTATTATTATCAGTATTTATTTAATCAGAAATGAAAACACATATTTTACCGGCAATTAAGATGAGTATCTTATCTTTTATTTTACTTGCAATATTATATCCATTTGTTGTGTGGGCAATTGCTCAGTTGAGTCCTAATCAAGGAAAAGGCTTTCTTGTAGAGGGAAATGGAAAATCATATTATAAGAATATCGGACAGCAGTTTACAGAAGACCAATACTTCTGGTCAAGACCATCAGCTGTAGATTATAATGCTGCAGGATCTGGTGGCAGTAACAAAGCAGGTTCTAACCCAGAATATATACAGGAAGTGGAGGGCAGGATCGAACATTTTTTGTCACATAACCCGGATGTGAGCAAAGAACAGATTCCAACCGAAATCGTTACAGCAAGCGGAAGCGGTCTTGACCCCCACCTTTCTGTTAATGCTTTAGAAATTCAGGTTCCTCGGATTGCTAAATTGAGAGGTTTGGAAGAACCTGCATTAATGGAGCTGATCCAGGTAAATACGGAGAAGCCATTATGGGGCATGTTTGGTCCCGAGAAAGTGAATGTATTGGAGCTAAACTTAGCATTAGACAATATGGTTAATAAGAAAGGAGTTCAAGATGCTCAATAAATTTCTTTGCTCGGCTGCTGGCTTTTTAAGTATTAGTCTTGTTGATGCACAGGAAATCTCCGAATCATTGAAATCGAACCTGACTATCTCCGGTTATATCGAATCGTATTATACCTATGATTTCAATAATCCTGAGGACCACAAAAGGCCGGCATTTATTTATAGCCATAACCGTAGCAATGAGTTCTCTGTTAATCTGGCAATGCTCAAGGCAACGTTTGATGGAGATAGGGTTCGAAGCAACTTGGCTATTGCGGTCGGGAGCTATATGAATGCTAATTATGCAGGAGAAGAGGGTGTTTGGAAGAATGTGTATGAGGCAAATGTTGGTTATAAACTTTTAGAGAACCATGACCTCTGGATCGATGCAGGTGTATTGCCTTCTCATATAGGAGGGGAAAGTGCGATAGGTCTGGATAACATTAGCTTGAGCAGGAGCCTAGCAGCGGAGAATTCTCCATATTTTGAGACAGGGGCTAGGCTTTCCTATACCACTAAGGATTCCAAACTATATTTAGCAGCCGTTGCATTAAATGGTTGGCAAAGAATACAATTACCAAATACAAGTAAAAATATGTCCTTCGGGCATCAGATACAGTATAAACCAGTTGAATCTGTTGTTGTGAACAGTAGCTCGTATATAGGTGATGAAGGTTCAGATAGCTTAAGGTTTTTCCATGATTTATATGTTCAAGTTGCGGTAAACGAAAAGATGAATATCTTGGCAAACTGGGATTATGGGATGCAGAAGCAACCGCTCCTTTCAAAAAATTACCATTGGTGGAATACAGGAATCCAAGGAAATTATGCCATTGCTCCTAAAGTTAAAATGAATGCGAGATTGGAGTATTTTAATGACGAGGATGGGGTCGTGTTCGGGAGGTATGGAGAGGTAGGAACAAACATTCTTGGCTATTCTGCAGGATTTGATGTAGACTTGTATAAAGGATTGATCTGGAGGACCGAAGTCAGGAATTTGAATTCCTCTGAAAAAGTATTTGCGAATAACCAATCCGAATTAAAAAGCAATAGCACAACAATCAGCACTGCCTTAGGTTGGCGATTCTAATTAGTTAATTAAAATGGAAGAACAACGTAAATCGGCCGAACACTTTCTGGAACTGATAAAACAGTCCAGAAGAGGAAAGTTTAAGATCTATTTAGGGATGTGTGCTGGTGTTGGGAAAACCTACAGGATGCAGCAGGAATCGCATAACCTATTAAGGAACGGTATTGATGTTCAGATAGGTTATATTGAAACCCACAATAGGGAGGAGACTGTTGCACAGCTGGCCGGTTTGCCGTTGCTTCCAAGAAAGAAAATCTATTATAAAGGCAATGAGTTAGAAGATCTGGATGTTGACCTCGTTTTGCAGAAACATCCCGAAGTGGTCGTCGTAGATGAACTTGCCCATACAAATGTTCCGGGAAGCAAGAATGAAAAACGATGGCAGGATGTACTGGAATTGCTGGATGCCGGGATCAATGTAATATCAGCCGTCAATATCCAACATCTCGAAGGTCTGCAGGCAGATGTTGGTGATTTGTTGTCTGTTCCAGTCTATGAGCGCATTCCAGATCGGGTAATACAGTCAGCGGACGAAATAGTCTTTGTTGATATCTCCGTTGAGGACCTGATCGGCAGATTAAAGGAAGGAAAGATCTATACAAAGGAAAAGATTGAGACTGCGCTAAAGAATTTCTTTCAATCCGAGCAATTGCTCTTGTTGAGGGAGCTTGCTTTAAAAGAAGTTGCTGCACATGCGATCAAAAAACATGAACGCGAGAAAAAACCAGATTCAAAGCGGAAAGCAGAAAAGTTCATGGTGTGCATTGGAACCGATGAAAAGAAAGCCAAGAACCTGATTCGAAGGACAGCAAGGCTGGCGAGCTACTATCAAGCCGATTGGTTTGTCCTCTATATACAGACCCCAAAAGAGAGCAACGACAAAATTGCACTGGATAAGCAGCGTTATCTCATTAATAATTTTAAATTGGCGACCGAATTAGGCGGACAGGTCATCCAGGTCCAAGGGAAGGATGTACCGGAGAACATCGTCGATCAAGTTCTTCGTATGGAGATCACGACCCTCTGTGTGGGTTGGCCATATTGGCCATTCCTCAGGATCCTTTGGTCCATGGGTATATTTAGAAGACTATTAAAGAAATTGGAAAAGATTCAAGTTGACATCATTATTCTATCATGAAAATTAAAGCTAAACTCTATTTAGGAATTGGATTGTTATTTCTAATGATCCTGATCCTTGCTGCGGTAAGCACCTTATTTGTCAGCTCCTTGAAGAAAGATACGGAGAACGTACTTTCTGCAAACTACAATTCTGTGGAGTACGCCCGCAATATGCTAAAGGCTTCAGATGAAATGCATTTGAACAAGGAAGCCATCGCTCAATTGGAAAGCAATTTTGCTAGGCAGAAACAAAATGTAACTGAACAGGGTGAAAAAGACATTACCGAGAGGCTGTCCACTCAGTTGGCCCGCTTAAAGGAAAACCCAGACGACCCCATTGTAGGTCAGGAATTCCGGGCTGACTTGGTGAAACTGATGACCGTGAATATGGATGCCATTGTCATGAAAAGTGACCACGCCAAGGAAATGGCCAGCAATGCTTTCGTACTGATCTCCGTTATTGGCGCACTCTGCTTCCTGATTAGTTTTGTTTTATTTATCAATCTCCCGAGCAATATTGCCAATCCTATCAAAAAACTGACAGAAAGTATCTCTGAGATCGCCCGACAGAACTATAAACAACGCTTATATTTCGAAGGAGATTCCGAGTTCGTTGAATTGGCGAGCTCATTTAATAGTATGGCCGAACGCCTTCAAGAATATTCAAACAGTAAATTAGATCAGATCCTCGAAGAGAAGAAAAGGGTAGAAACCCTTGTCAATAGCATGCATGATCCTGTAATTGGTCTGGATGAGGACCGGAAGATCATCTTCATCAATGATGAATGCCTTCAGGTATCAGGATTAAAGCGTACAGACCTATTACATAGCAATATTGATGAATTGGTAAATCAAAATGATTTGGTTCGTAATCTGATTGATGTAAATAATAGAGAGTCCACGCTAAAGATCTTTGCTGACAATAAGGAAAGTTATTTTGAAAAGGAAGTCATTCCTATGGAAATTACGCCTACAGGAGAATTGAAGAGCCAAAAGATAGGGGAGTTGATCGTACTGAAGAATATCACTGCCTTTAAGGAGATGGATGTCGCCAAGACGAATTTCATTGCAACGGTTTCGCATGAGTTGCGAACTCCGATTGCATCCATACAGTTGAGCTCAGAGTTGCTCAAACATCCAAGAACTGGTTCATTGACCGATGAACAGAAAAAACTGTTGGAAGGAATTGAAGAGGATAGCCTTAGGCTATTACGGATAACGAGCGAGTTATTGAATGTATCGCAGGTTGAAACAGGTAATATCAAGCTGTATTCCCAAATATCGGACCCATTGCCAATTATTCAGTATGCACTCAATGCAACCAGGATGCAAGCCGAACAGAAGCATATTGAAATCAGCACTGAAATAGAAGATGATATATCCAAGATTTATGTGGATGAAGAAAAAACGGCTTGGGTGCTCACCAATTTTATCACCAATGCTATCCGGTATTCTCCGGTCAACAGTAAGATTGTAGTATCCCTCAAAAAGGAAAACAAGCATCTATTGTTTTCCGTAAAAGATCATGGTAAAGGTATCGATGCGGCCTATCGTTCCAAGGTATTCGACCGTTATTTTCAAATACCGGGCAGCGTACGTACAGGAACAGGACTGGGATTGTCGATCTCCAAAGACTTTATTGAAAACCAAGGCGGTAAGATAGGTGTCGAAAGTGAATTGGGAGTAGGGAGTACCTTTTATTTCAGGCTTCCAATGGTAAACCCTTAATCAATCAAGTAAGTTTCAAAATGCGTAACATACTCTTCGAATTCTAGCAGGTATTTCTTGTCTTCCTTGTAATACCTTGCTTTTTCGAAGGTCTCTCCAGCAAATTCTTGGATGCTATTGACCGAATCCCATTCGGTAATGGTCATAAAGTGGCAAATATCATGGTCAATCCTCCTCAAGACTTTGGTGGAAAGATTTCCCTTTATGCTTCTATAGTCCTTGATCCCTGTATCAAAAAGGTAATTTAAATATGCGTCTGCATCCTCCTTTTTGGTAATCCCATGCCAAATCCTAGTGATGATCTTCATGATTGCCTCCTTTCGTTGGTTTATTGACCTAATTTACTTAATTCTGTTCTCAAAATTGATAGAACCTTCCTATATACCTACCAAAAACAGTACGAAATTGTTTGTTATTGCCTTTTTAGTTACAGAAAAGGTGACTTTTTTCATGAAAATATCGTTTAAGAAAATGTAATTCTTGTCGTGCAATTAAAAATTAGCACTGCAACTATTTTCCCTTCCAAAATTTAATCCATAAACCTTTTATCAGCTTAATAAATTTTATTTGATGTTAATAGGCTATATAATTAATAAAACATTTTATTGTTGAAATCATTTTAAACCTATCTCAAGACGCTAATATTATTAAAATTAAACCTATTATTTATTTTTGGTTTATTGTAACAATCTGGTTGTAAGTGTATTACTACATAACCGAATTAATTAAATCTAATGATTGAATACCCTATAATGTTGCCATATTTTTGTGCCAATAAATAATGATAATTTATTATTATTTAAAGAATGAATCAATAATTAATTAACTGGCTTGGGAGAAGTCAAATGATGACAGAAGGGTTTATGAAGATGCTGTTATAAAATCTTGGGGAACAGTCCATCTTTTAGCTATAAATCAAAGACCCTTCAAAAGCAACCATGAGAATGGTTGGAAACAAAAAAATAACTATGAAAAAGAAAGTATTGGGTGCTTATGTATCACCAAAAATTGTGCTTTTAAAAATTGAACTCGAGCAAGGAATCCTTGCATCATCCGCAACTTTTACACCGGGCAATGGAACCAACGGGAATTACACTCCAGAAATTGATAACTGGATGGATTCCAAAGAAACCCATGAAATTGATTTATAGAATTAAGGGCAAAAAACAAAATGAAACTATATCAAAAAATATCAAATGCGAATCTTATTAGATTCTGTGTTTTAGGAGTTTTCTCCTTGGGATTATTGACAAGCTGTGATAAGAATTCAGCCGCTGGGGATGCTGCTGATTCTGGAGCTGCAGCTTCACTAAGTATTCAGGTGGAAGGAATTGAAAACGAGATCGGAAATGATCCAAAGGCGATCAAGGCTTCCAATTCAAGAAGTTCATCCCAATTGGCTTCCGGTGTATTGGAAGAAAAAGATGTTACCTACAAAGAATTTGATGCCATTGTAAGACTTCAAGAAGACCAAGTTGCTGGGGACCGAACCGTTTCCAACAATCAGGTTGCAAAAGGAACAGCTGGAAAGTCAGCGACAAAAGCACTTGCTATGGACCCAGGGATTAAATACAGGTTACTGCTCTATAAAGAGGGTAAATTTGTTACTTCCGTACATGCTCAGTCTGGCGTAGCCTCCCATGTAGAGGTTGTGAAAGGTGAAGAGTATACCTGGTATGCATATTCCTATAATACGGCAGATAATATCCCAGATGTAGCCAATCCAGCTGCACCGGTTATTGAATCGGCAGTGGATAAACCGTTGTTATATGCAAGCGGAACCGTAACGGTTACAGGTGCTGGAAATGTTGATAAACCATTGCTGGTTAGGTTTGCGCATAGAACATCAAAGATCGGTGCTGAACTGAGTGCTAGAGGGATGTTTGCTGGCTTGGAAAGCATTACGGCAAACTTTGCGGGAACTGATTATATTCAAAAAGGGACTTTAAATGTCCTTACCGGACAGTATGAGAGTATGTCAGCTGTTGATGTTGGTAATCTTGTTTTTACCAATTATAGTGCAAAAACAAAGGATACCATTAAAGTTGCTTCTTATTATACAGCTGCCCAAACGCCAATCCCTGCAACGACTGTCAATGTACAATCCTTTACGATAAAGTTGGATAAAGTCTATAATGGAGTAGGTAATCGTACTTTCTCGACTCCATTCCAGTTTTCAATGGATTTGCCCGACATGACTTGGGGACATCGATTGACCAGTGCGATGGACTTGATCGAATCTGCTGTAACAGTGAATGGTATTCGTTGGTCAAGAGCGAACCTGTACTTTAGTGAAGCCGATAGGGCTTATCGTTTCAGACATCAGATCGAACCAATTTATGGTAGAGTATCTGAGGAGTATTGGAATTTTAAAGCTCCGTTTCCGGGTGGTACCATTGGTGCTCAGGACCCTTGTACTAGAGTTTATCCTTTAGGAAAATGGAGAATGCCAAACAGAGCTGAAACCGACAAATTAATTTCTCAAGATGGTGCGAACCGTCAATTGACTGGTGATTATGTTGAATACGTGGCAACAGGGACTGCTGCTCCTTATCCTAGCAACAAAATGAGGGTCAATAAAATTGGGTATTTCCATGTTATTGCCGGTCTATTTGGTGTAAATGAGGACGGTACTAATGGATATTTCTGGACAAGCGAAACAGGCTTTGCCGGTGGAGCCATCACAGGAGTTTATACCTACCGCGTTAGTGATGGAAGATATTTGCTAGTTGGTGATTATGTTTGGGAGCACTGGGCGGCATCATCATGGGGAGGGAACTTAAATACCCGATGTATCCGAAATTAACTTCATTCTATCCTAATTCATAATTTAGGGCTGTCGGCATGGACAGCCCTTTGCTGTTCTCCTTTTAATATTCCCGATTCTCCCCAGTTTCCAAGTTAAAATTGACTGTAGATAAACATTTACAAAATCATTTAAAGTCAAACTCAATTTATTGTTAAATAAAAATGTTATGAGTAAATTCATATCATAAAATGACAAAAATGTTTCTTCCGAAACTTCGTCTTTGAAGGTATTTTAAATTTTCAATGAAAATATATAACATATCGATGTTTTAAAATTAATTATTAGTGAAAATTTCAGATTCTGATAAATTTGCTCCTGTTAAAATAGCATGTATATTCGTACTGTTGTTCAGAGAGAAATTGAAAAAAATAGAATCACACTAACTATTAATTTTCAAAATATAGACAAGTGTTTTTACTCATTGGATAGTTAAAACGCTATACATTCAGATGCGAAAGTAAAAAGAAGGAGTTATTTTTGTTTGCTAGTTTATAAACAGATAGTAATAAAAAATCTTCTTTTTAATCATAAAACAACATTAATGAAAAAGTTAAGTAGTATTGTTTTTGCAACATTGTTTGCAGTTGTAGGTTTCGCGAAGGAACCAGTTAATGACAACCCTTGGAAAACGCAATTCATGGCGAATAAAGCTTTCCAAGAAAGTTCCGAATTGAATCATTGGTTTGTTGGTGCTAGTGTGGGCGGTCAAATCTATTTTGGTGACCATGACAAACAACTTGCTATCGGAAAAAGAATCACGCCTCAGTTTGAGGTGTATGGAGGGAAATGGATTAACGAAAAATTTGCTATTAGACTTGGGTTGAACGGGTTACATTACAAAGGCATCACCCAAACTAAAATGTACACTACTGGTGAAGTTTTTCATTCTGGTCAATCATTGGAGTACCAAAAATTTAACTTCATTAATGTTCATGCAGATTTTATGTTCAATTGGACTAATGATGCTTTGGGTTATGACCCAAATCGTTTGTACAATTTAATTCCTTACGTGGGTATCGGTTTCGGAGCCGTATTGTCTGATCCAGGATCACTGAAATTCAGTCCTAACCTTGGAGTGTTGCAATCTTTCCGATTAACTGATAAGTTAGATTTAACATTGGATATCAGGGGTAACCTATATGGTGACGAATTCGATGGTGAAGTGGGAGGAAGGAATTTTGAAGGGGCCGTATCTACTTCGGTAGGTGTGAAGTATACCCTGAATAGGTAAGCTTAGATTCACTAACTATTAATAATTAGCCTTGATCTCGCCCGATTTCAAGGCTTCTCTTTTTTTATACGCCAAATTCCCTACAATCCTTCTATTTTTATCAAAAAAACTTACCTTGGCACAGTATTTCTAGTTAATGCCTTATAATAAATAGAATATGAAAATAAATAATATATTGACCATAGGTTTCCTTGCCGGATTTTTTTTATTGTCTTCCTGTAATCAATATACCAACTCGAAAAACAATGATGCCGAAGCTCAAGGCGAACCGACCGAAATTGCTGCATATGCCCCGCCAAAAGCACCTGATAATATCCAAGGGGAGGAGGCGAAGATTACCTATGTATTCAACCATTTCTGGGACAACTTCAATTTTAGGGATACCAGTAAGGTGTTTGACCCTAATTATGGGGAACAAGCTGTCGCTGATTATATAGGACATTTTCCATTGGTGCAACCGGATACCCTGAAAGATGGTATAGAAACCCTGTTCAATGAAGCGAAGATCGAAAGCTCAGTTTTTGAATTCTTTAAGTACCAATTTGACAACTATCTGGGCAATCCTAATTCCCCAATGCGAAATGATCAGTATTATGAAACGTTTTTGGACTATTTGATCGGTTCGGGTAAGCTATCTCCAGATGAAAAGATTAAATATGAAACCTTATTGCCCCTGTTAAGGAAAAATAAACCGGGAAGCTCGGCCACTGATTTCAGTTTCCTTACAGCAGACGGTTCAAGTTCTTCCCTAAACGATATCAAAGCGCCATTTACCATGCTTATTTTTTATGAGCCTTGTTGTAGTACTTGTGAAGAGGCCATAGGTCAGATAAAATCGAACCCCGGCTTTAATGCTGTCCTTGAAAAAGGTGCCCTTAAGATCCTAGCTATTTACCCTGATGGTAATAAGGAGATTTGGGAAAGCTACCAAAAAAATATCCCTAGCAATTGGATCAATGGCTTAGATGAAAATCAAACAGTCGTTAACAAAGGACTGTACATGATCAAAGCGACACCTACCATTTATTTAATGGATGAGAATAAAAAAGTCATATTGAAAGACACGAACTTGAATCAAGTGATTCAATTCTTCCAAAACATTTAGTTTAAAGAATAAGTGTCATTAAATGGAATGGTTAGATTGAACCAGGATGCCCTTCGACGCAGCTCAGGGTACGGGATGAGAGGATGGACCAAGATTTGGGTTTTGAACCAGGATGTCCGGGATTCGAGGATGGACCAAGATTTGGGTTTTGAACCAGGATGTTCGGGATTCGAGGATGGGCCAAGATCTGGAAATGGACCAGGATGTTTGGATGAGGGGATCGGTTCCGATCACCAATCGTATGGGCCAAGATCGTGTCCATCGTGTCGCTGGAAAGGTAGCCGATTTTGTAGGGGCTTATTGCATAAGCCCGTCTCCTGCAAGCCTAAAATCAATATCTCTCTTTAGGGTGATTAACTCCTTTTTCCTTTTAGGACAGATAAAAAACCCACAGCGTGGGTGGAATCTTTGTAGAATCTGGATATTTGAAATGGCCAACCCACAGCTTGGGTGTAATGTTTTTCTGCAAATCCACGTATCTATAAAATTAATAAAAATAGTTCCCTCATCTTACGATTTCGGGATGACAACGATCCTAAAAAACTCCGAAAAATAGATTCTTCGTTTCACTCTGAATCACTCTTTAGCCTATTTTGATTCTGAAAGAATAGTGAAGAATCTGTACGGTTCTCTCCTCAAAGGGCCCTGTCATCCTGGACGAAGGTCCAGGAACTGTACGCCAGTGCAATCCTCAACAAATCAATGACGTAATTATTATTCTGAAATCCATCTTTCGTACCAATCACATGAATGTTGGTTGTCACTGGCTATCCAGATCTACATTTATTTTCCAAAAGATTATTTTTGATATTGACCTAGATGGAATATTTCAAAAAATGCCAAGGTGGACTTGCGAAGGTCTCCCATCTCACATCTCCCCATCCCTAACTCCTTTGCTTTGAGGGAGATTCTGTACGCTTGATTTTCCTGTATATAAATTGTATATAAGGCAAAATTGCCTTGTATACGCTTTGTCATTCTATATTTTCTTGCTTTAAGGGCTTTATCCTGACCTTTATCCCATCATTAGAAAATAGAAATAGATTAATTATTAAACTCATAAAAATAGCTCATGATGAAGAAGAATTTTAGTTGGATAGCCATTGTATTATCGGTTTTGATTTTTTCTGCCTGTACAGGACAAAAGGGAGATATGACCAAAGATCCTAAATATGCGGATATTGCTAACAATATTTTCATTACCAAAGAACCCCTATATTACTATCATTACACCCACTCTGATGGCGGAAAATCTGGATATTTTCTTTCTGCAGAGAACAGTATGCCGAATGCGGAACTGAAATCTGAAATCCCAGTAGGCGGACATGTCAAGATTTCAAAAGTATTGGAAGTTCCTCAACAAGACGGGAATGTGCAGGTCATGGTACAGGGTGAAGTGATCAATGCAGGACAGGCAGGGATGGAATACATGGCTATTTATGAAGATATCAAGCCGGCATTAAGGATAAACGAGTAGATTTTTTACGGTCAATAATTTATTATAATTGGCTTTTATAGACTAATAATGAGAGAAGAAGCGCGATTTTCGCGCTTTTTTTATTGAGATAAGGTTGAAATTTTCTAACCTTACCTTCATTTAAGGAGATTTATATCGGATTCTTTGGCATTCCAATTATTAATGCCTTACATTTGTGCAGTTTACCCTCCCAATAAGATTTTATTGTCTGGATTTACGCCTTGATTTTTAATGATTTGCTTACAGCAATTTAATTTATTTGTCAGTTTATGCCAAAACAATCTTTCTCATACGATCAATCGAAAACATCTTACCCAATCCTACTTGCTATTGCCATTGCCCATCTTTCCAATGATTTGATCCAGGCGATTATTCCCGCTTCATATCCGTTATTGAAAGAAAACTTTCACCTGAGCTTTGCGCAGATTGGTGTGATTACTTTCTGTTTCCAATTGTCATCCTCTTTATTGCAGCCGGTTGTGGGCGCATATACAGATAAGCATCCCAAACCTTATTCCCAACTGATCGGCATGATGTTCAGTATCATTGGAGTTATCGCATTAGCCTATTCCAATAACTATTATTCGGTCTTGTTTTCGGTAACCATGGTTGGTATTGGTTCTTCCATTTTTCATCCTGAATCTTCTCGGGTGGCTTTTTTATCGTCTGGAGGGAAAAGGAGCTTGGCGCAGTCCATTTTTCAGATCGGAGGAAATACAGGCTCTGCATTGGCTCCCTTATTACTTGCCATGTTTGTCGTTCCGCATGGTCAACGTTATATTCTATGGTTTTTATTGGTTGGTGTATTTGCTCAGATCGTCCTTTCCTACATTGCAGTTTGGTACAAGCAGGTCCTGACTGCCGTAAAGGGGCAGACCAAAAAAATGGTCAAATTGCCTGACCTATCGGATGCTACGATCAACTTTTCCATCTTTATCCTTTTACTGTTGATCTTTTCTAAATACGTCTATATTGCGAGCATTACCAGTTATCTCCAATTTTATCTGATGGAAAAATTTGCCATCAGCGATGTACAGTCACAGGTATATCTATTTTATTTCTTGATAGCTATTGCTTTGGGAACCCTGTTTGGAGGCTTCTTAGGAGATTATTTGGGCAGGAAATATATCATTTGGTTTTCCGTTCTTGGCTGTGCGCCATTCAGTCTGTTGTTGCCTTTCGCGAGCCTTTTCTGGTCCGGCATATTGGTCTTTATCATAGGTTTGATCATGGCTTCTGCCTTTCCTTCTATCTTAGTCTATGCACAGGAACTCTTACCGAGAAAATTAGGGATGGTTTCGGGACTTTTTTATGGATTTGCATTCGGAATGGGAGGGATTGGAGCAGCAATCCTTGGATATTGGGCCGATCATACCTCACTGGAAAACATCTACTTGGTGTGTTCGTATCTGCCATTAATCGGCATAACGGCGTATTTCCTTCCTAATATGAAAAAAGTGAAGTTTAAGGAATCACTGAATTAACTGGGCGATCCAAACTGTAGCACCGCCACATTCAGGATCTTCAATGCTATGCTGGACTAGGCTGAATTGATGTGCCGACAATAATTCCATATAGCGTTCCGGAGATAAGGAAGCGTGGAATAATGCTTGGCTGAAATTTTCGCTCCAAGCTTCAGACTGCTCATTTCCAGAGGTAAACATCAATATTCCGTTTGGTTCAAGATGTTCTTGGAAAATGTTGAACATTTTTTCTTGATCCTTAGCCTCCAGATGGAAGAAACTGTGCCAAGCAATGATGGCATGAAACTTTTGATCAAGGTGCAATTGGCGCATATCCATCAATAGGAATTTATCTTCAGGAAAGTTTTTTCTGGCTATAGCCAGCATTTTTTCACTGGCATCTACGCCAAGCAGTTTAAATCCCCTTTTTTTGAAATACTCGAAAATCGGTTTCCCAGAGCCACATCCCAGATCTAATATTTTCCCTGCTTTGGGTATCAACGAACAGATCGTTTCCAGGTATTTTTCTTCCATCAGGTTCTGGCTTCTATTTTCATAGAAGCTTTCCCCAATGATATCATATACCTTAAATACGTCTTTCCGCTCTTTATCCGACATCCTTGTGCTAATAAAAAGTTAAATTGATTTTTGTATAGCCTAATCCTTCTAATAATGGGCGCAATACATGCGTAGCGTTGTTTTTGGTCTGTTCCAAAATATCAGACTTCTTAACCTGATTGGTGATTTCTTGCTCCGCAGCTTTAAATGCTTCATCTACCAAGGTTGCCTCCCTAAAAAAGGCCATTTTAGTATCATACACTTTTGAAGCTTTATGGTCTATTTTTACATAACAGATCTCTGGTTTCGGTAAACTGATGGTCACTGAATCATCGATGACCTTTACATCCTCTGCTTTCAGTTTTCCCAAGTCAATACAACCAACCGCATCCGCTTTGATGATCAGCAAAACACTGGCATCGGGAAGATAAGCTGTCATGTTCTTATGCTCCACGACATCGCTCAAGCGATATTTTACAAGTTCCAGTTTACCCATTGACTCGATTTTCTCCACTAATATCTGGTGATTGGTCTCTTTAGATGGGGCCGGCTTTATCCTTTCCCATACAAACCAAGTGATTCCAATGATCAAACCTAGAACGATTAATACTTTCAATATCTTTGTCATAACCTGCTGTTCTCAAAATATAGACCATTCTACAAAATTAATGTCAAGAAACTGTAATGCTATCGTTATGACTTGATTAGTAACCATTTAATTACAATTCCCTAATCTAATTACCCAAAAACATGACATAATGTTTGTCAATTTTATATATTTCTGTTAAACGGATTTAGCATGACAGCCTAGATTTTGTTATTTTTATGTAATCCAATTTTTGAATCGATGAAAAGCGATATCCAACATGATTTAGGACTAAAATTTAAAAATTTACTCTGCATTGGTTTTATCCTAAGTGGATTGCTTTTTTCGCATGGCCTTTCCGCCCAAACCATCTATAGTCTCGATCAGGTGCCTAGTCCAAAATCTAAAGGGCAGGATTACTTCGTCAGTGACCCTGATGGGATTTTGGGGAGCTATACAGTCAGTTTACTGGATAGTATATCCTTAGATATAGAAAAACAGACAGGAGCAGAATACGCCATTGTGCTTGTCAATGATTATCAATCGGATGATGATTTCCAATTTGCCTTTGATTTGTTCACTAAATGGGGGATAGGAAACAAACAAGCCAATAATGGTCTATTGCTGTTCATTGCCAAAGAAAAGCGTCAATACAGGTTTATTTCTGGCTATGGAATGGAAAGGATCTTTCCTGATATCTACCTTAAGCAGGTAGGTGAAAAATATCTGGTTCCCAATTTTAAAGACGGTAATTATGAAATCGGACTGCTACAGGCCAGTGAATTTATATCCAAAATCCTAAAATCACCTAATTCGCTGGAAGAATTAAAATCCATGATGCCCGAGGCTCTACCATTTTTTAGTCTTCAAAATCCGTATTTCAAAAACAGTCTTTTAGTGATAGGTTTTTTTTTGCTCCTATACATCTATATACATTTAATAGGTAAACGGTTAAAAACTGACAAGCAAAAATTAAAGCCCATAGCTCCGTTTTTCTATGGATTAGGCTGTATGGGATTCTTAATGTTTGTTTCTATTTTCATCTTCGCATTTATATTTAAAAACTTCGAACAAGTCTATCAGGTAAAGAATACGCCATATTTCTTGTTTGTTTTTGGGGGGGTGGTCCTGTGGATGAAGATCCATGATACCCAAGAAGCTATCAAAAAGAGCTTTGTAGATGAGAAAGAAAAGGGGATAGCGCTTAAAAAATTTGCGGGATTGACTATTATTCCCTCCCTCTTAGCCCCTTTAACACTATTTAATATGGGTGGCATCCTGTTCCGACTGAATAAATATAAACATCGTTATGATCCACCCGATAGCTCTGGCGATTGGGAAAGAATTGTAAGAACCTCCAAAAAGGCTGAAACTGGCCAGTATTTGAACAAAGGGCAAATAAAGGAAGAAAAGATTGGGTCACGTCGATATGAGATTTGGAAAAACAATAAATCCCAAGAGATCAAGTTAGTTCCATGGGATGTCAACAAAAGGCTTTATGAATGTCCGGAATGTCATTTTTATACGCTGGAGAAAGATAAAGAAAAGGTCATCAAGAAAGCAACCTATACGAGCTCTGGTGAAGGTGAAAAGATCGACAAATGCGAAAACTGTGATTACATGATCATATTGGGCACTTATATCATCCCAAAATTAGAAAGGAGTTCAGGGGGTAGTGGTTCATCGGGTGGAGGCGCTGGCGGATCCTCTGGTGGTGGTGGTTCCTTTGGTGGTGGTTCATCAGGAGGAGGTGGAGCTGGCGGACGCTGGTAGCCTGCACTCTTCTTGAGCTAATTTTTTATTGTTAAAAGGCTGATGGATGAAATAATAGAAAAGAGAACCTAAAAAATAACAGAGTGCATCAACTATATCAGCAGTATTGTAATCTGTGATTCTTGGACTTAGGTATTCGAAGAAAATGGATGTCATGAAAGACAATGCCAATAGCTGCCATAAGGGAAATGAAAATCCCTTTTTTAAGTCTAATAAATATATTCCTACACAAAAGGCAAAATGGGCGATCAGGGGAACAAAAACAAAATCTGTAAGCCAATTATTGATATAGGGTATAGGATACCCTGACAACCTGCTGTACCTCACGAAGATCCAAGCAAGACAATATCCTATAAAATAGGGGTTCAGTAAAAAAATCCTTAGTGAGCAAAGGATACGGCTATTAGCATGGATAGCAGACCACATGTCATCAAAATTAAAAACATAATCCAACCTAATTTTTTTCTCCGCCTCTGTCCCGGACTGTCTTCCGGATCATAGGGAAAGATAGTATCCTTGATCTCATCCAAATGCCTTTGGAAGAAATTTTTCTGCTTGTTCTTCATAAATCGTTTCTAAAAGGCAAATTTAGCTATCATAATCCATCTTTTGTAATCTTCTGCATTTAATCCCTCAACTTGCTGGATCTTATCCAGATTATCTAAAACCATAAGTCCTCAAGCCTGTTGTATATATAGATAATAAGCAGTATTTCACAATTTTAATTAAAAAAACCTATGGCATTAAAAGATATAATTCAGTCGTTGACAGAAAAAAATGAATCTCCAAGTATAACACTTTCGTTTAATACCTATAGAACCTTTCCTGATAGTGAGAAAAACCCTATCATAATCAAAAATCTTATTAAGGAAGCTGAAAGTAGATTACTTGAAGAATATGGAAAGAGAGATATTCCAGAGATCCTAGAAAAACTGGAAGCATTGCCAGAAACGGTATCTTCCCAAAAGTTAATGGATAGCTTGCATGTATTTATTTCCAAGGAGGTTGATGAAATGGTCGTTTCACCATGGCCGGTAGATAATGACGCTGTCTTTATTGATGATTCCTTTGCTGTTAAGCCTTTGATCAAGGCATTGAATAGAACTAAAGAATATATGATATTGACCATCGCCCAAGGTGGTGCACATCTGTTTGAAGCATTAAACGATGGGGTTGAAAAAGAAATCGTAAATGATGATTTCCCGTTTGATGCCAATCCTTTGGAAGTTACAGGTTCAGACAACAATAAAGTTGAAAACCGTTTGAAAGAATATTTCAATCAAATCGATAAAGCAGTTGTTGAGGTCCATAATGCAAATGATCTGGATGTTGTGGTTATCTCCACGGAGCCCAATTATGCGATGCTCATGGAGGTCGCCGATATTCCAAAGATGTACGTAGCCCATGATAACATGAACTATGATGCTTCAGAACCTGATAAGATGGCGAAGCAGGCCTTCGAAAGCATTAAGGACCTGCAAAAAGAAGAACGTTCCAATGCTATTGGCGACTTGAAGCAAGCCGTATCCTCTGGTCAGGTATTGACCGACCTTCAAGATATTTATCAAGCAGCCATAGACGGCAGAGGAGAGTTACTTATGGTACAGCAAGATTATGAGCAACCCGTTAAGATGACGTCTGATCGTACTTTTGACTTGGCGGATGATGCAAAAGAAGCTGGCGTTGTCGATGATGTTGTCTCCAATATCGCTTGGAATGTCCTTTCAAAAGGAGGGAAGGCCTATTTTACAGGGCAAGAAGAGCTTAACGATTTAGGCCAGATTGTGCTCAAGGTACGTTATTAGTGTTCTAAAATAATAATATCTTAAGGCTGTCTATTTGTTTAGTCAGCCTTTTCTTTATTAATGAATTTCCAATAATAATGGCTGTGATATCCGGAACTTATCAATCAAAAATGGAGCAGAAGTTTCGAGACATATTCGAGGCATGTTCGGGACATATTGCGAAAATTCCGAATTTGTCTCGAATATGGTCAAATTAAAGGTAATGAATGAAGGTTTAACTTAATTAAACATAAAAAAGAAGCTGGTCGAAATTGCTCTCGACCAGCTTTGCTATATTCTATTATTGGGAATAATCGTTTCTATTTAACGAGATCACTTTGGTAAAGTTTGCTATGGATTTCTTTCAATTCATTCGCAGGGATCTTCATTACTTTTCGGTCATATGTCATCAATCCGTTGGTTTCTACCTCCACATCCGTGGTCTGTGTGTATACCCCCGCTGATAATCCTTTAGGGATTAATTTGCTTAGGTCAGAAACTACCTCTTGATATCTTTTCTTCAACTCATCCGCATTTTTGAAAGACTGGTAACCCCAATTGTCCTTTTGTTGCCAAGTATGGCCTTCTACCGGTAAGCCCAAACCACCATATTCACCCAATACCAATACATATTTGTCGCCGAACAGTTCAGCTCTTGGCATTGCAGCATCTGGATAATTGTGGATGTCAAAGATATGTCCCGGTGCATCGAAATTACCGCCGGATGCTCCGTTCACCAATCTGGAAGGATCGTTTTGAATGGTCCAGTCCACAATCTCTTTGGATTTAAATTGCCCCCATGCCTCATTGAAAGGTACCCATACTACGATGGAAGGGAAGTTATGCAAATGGGACATGATGGCTTTCCATTCTTTTTTATAGATGGCCTCTGATTCAGGAGTACGGTCTTTGTCATGTTTTCCAATCCTGATCTTTCCAGGGTTCATATCCCAGATATTGCCTCCAAGGTCACCGCTTGGCATATCTTGCCATACCAGTACACCGATGCTATCGCAGTGTCTGTACCATCTAGCAGGTTCTACCTTAATATGTTTTCTGATCATATTGAATCCCATTTCCTTGGTTTTCTCCACATCAAAGCGTAAAGCCTCATCCGAAGGGGCCGTGTGTAGACCATCTGGCCACCAACCTTGGTCTAATGGACCGTAATGGAAGACAAACTTATCGTTCAGGTACATTCTTTGGATGCCATTGGCATCTTTCTTTACACTGATCTTACGCATGGCAAAGTAGGAGTTGGCTTCATCGACAACTTTTCCTTTTCTTAATACCTTAACCTTCAGGTCATATAGTTTTGGTGAGTCAGGAGACCATAATTGAGGGTTGTTGATTTTTAATTGGGTTTCCTCACCAGCATTTGCTTTTGCTTCTCCAATTTTGTTATTGTTATCAAAAGCCTCTACCAAGATCTCGTCACCAGCTTTTGCTGAAGATAGTTCAGCGGAGAATTTCAAAACTGAATTGTCTACATCCGGAGTCTGCTTAGTGCTTACGATATGCGTTTCAGGTACGGATTCCAACCATACGGTTTGCCAAATTCCGGAAACTGGCGTGTACCAAATCCCATGTGGGTTGTTGATCTGTTTACCCCTAGGTTGTGGACCATCCGAGGTAGGGTCCCAAACGCGGATAGCAATATCTTGGGTCTTTCCTTTTTTGATTGCCTTTGTAATGTCAATGCTGAAAGGATCAAAACCACCTTGATGATTTCCTACATGCTGTCCATTTACATAGATATCGCATTCCCAATCAACAGCGCCAAAATGCAACAGGACCTGGCCTTTGTTCAATTTTTTGTCAATACTGATTTTATTGTTGTACCAAAGGGCATCATCTTTCGTTACCGGCTTGGCAACACCCGAAAGGGCTGATTCTACAGCGAAAGGTACCAAAATATCACCATCCCAAGAGCTAGGGATGTCTTTTTGGTCTTTATTGGTAATCTTATATTTCCATAAACCATTCAGGTTCTGCCAATTGTTCTTTCGTTCGAGTTGTGGCCTTGGATACTCTCTGTGCGCATTTTGAGGGGTTACCTGTTCCGCCCATGGAGTAAGGATTTTATCGCGGACCGGCGCCCAGTTCTGAGCATTTCCCTCCGTGATAGAAGCGGCAATTAAGCATGCAATTGCAATTGTTTTCTTCATCATATTCTTGTTTGTTAATGTTTTCGTGGTTTAGATGCGGGTCTCATTGGCAAAGGTTTTGGTTGTGCCGATAAGACTCCCTTAAGTTTAATAAATGCTGGATGATCTTCTCTCCAAATATTTTCAGTTTCTACCAGTCCATTATTATAGTGGTAGAGTTCATATTGTGGATCCTCAGTTCCTTGAAAATTCTGCCAAGAAATCAGTCGATAGTCTTTGTCCCGAATGGCCCTTCCAAGTTTTCCATCTCTTGGAAAACAATGGTACACGGTTTCCCTTACGCTTCCATTTCCAGAAAGCAGCATACTTGCATAGCTTATCCCGTCTATAGGTTGTTTCGCTTCTTTTAGGTCCAGGCCGCTCATGGCTGCCAAGGTAGGATAGATGTCAACTGTTTCAATCAATTCCTCGCTGTGTCCTGTTTTTTGCATAGCAGGATGTTTGATCAGCAAGGGGATACGATTGGCTAATTCATAGTTTACATGTTTCGTCCACATGCCCATTTCACCTAATAGGTAACCATGGTCTCCCCAAATTACGACAATTGTGTTTTTGTCCAAGCCTGTCCTTTGTAAATGTTTTAATACTTTCCCAATTTGAGCATCTACATAGCTGACCCCTGCATAATAACCATGGATTAAGGTCTTGGTTAAAGCTGGTGGAAACGGATCGCTGTCTTTTGCGGAAGGCACCTGGGCATATTGGGATATTTCCCCATCTCTTTTTACCGCCCAAGAAGGTGCGTTCTTTGGATTGTTCTCTATGCTTGGAAACGGTAGTTCCTCCTGATCATATAGGTCCCAGTATTTCTTTGGGACCGTAAAGGGTAGGTGAGGCCTTGCAAAACCAACGGCCAAGAAAAAAGCCTGTTTGCTGGCTTTTAGGTTGTCCATTCGTGCTATTGCTTCGTTGGCTACCCTGCCATCGGCGTAGGCATCATCTGCTACATCCAGTTTTTCCCAAGCAGAACCTTTTTCCAGTTGATTGGCATATTCCCAACTTTTATTGGCGAATAATGCTTCTTCCCTGGTTTCCTTATTATGGTCTTTGGCAGCATATTCGATCACCTTGTCATGCCAATGGTTCACTGACCAAGATTGCTCGTCATTGTAGGTATTATGGCCAACATGGAATACCTTCCCAATGGCTGCTGTATAATAACCATTGTTCTTATACAATTCTGGGAGGGTCGTAGCATCGGGATAAAATTCCCGAAATGCCCTCCCAAAATCATATAATCCGGTAGATGTAGACCTTGAACCTAAGAGTAGGTTATATCTTGAGGCTACGCATACAGCCTGATTGCTATAGGCTCTTTCAAAGACCATGGCATTTTTGGACCATTGGTCAATATTTGGACTGATTGCAGCTTTATCGCCGTATGCACCCAATGTTGGACGTAGATCATCCACTAGGATCATCAATACATTATAAGGCTTTTCTTGCGCTTGGCAAAAGCTTAATAAGGTAAGGACAATGAGGGTTATACGGCTTAAAATCTGCATTTCCAATTATTTAACCTGATGTATGTTAGCGTCGTAAATAGCTTCAGTGATACCATTGATTTTAGCGGCAACCCTCGCAAATAGGATTGGATTCGATTGCAATTCCGGACCGATATCCACGGTCAAGGTCACATTTCCGTTCGAATCCCCCGATTTATTCGCTCTCTTCAGAAAATGACCTAAGTCGACAAACTTGGTCTTACCAACCAATAGATTGATGTCATCCAAGGTTTTGCTAGGATCAAGTTTCTCTACATTGAAGGTTGCAGTTAGGTTGTTGCCGTTCAATTGGTATTTGATATCCTTGAGGTCATAATAAAGCTCTACAGGGAAGTCAATAGTGGTGTTACCATTTAACTGCACGGTCATGGTATCTGTCTTGGATTTCCAAGGTCCATTTCCAGGAACCGTGATCAATTTATAGGTACCGTTGAAAAGCGCTGCTGAGAAGGAACCGTCTTGGGTGACAAAAACATCAATTGGGTTTTTAAGGGCGTATCCATCTTGCCATAACTGTAGGCGGACGGAATTGTTGGAACCCCTCACACCCACTGCTGCACCCTTATAGGTCACTTTGCCTGTCAAGTTTGCATTTGGGGCGTCGTAATTATCCTTTCCGCAGGAAAAGAGTAGGGCTAGGCTTAGGAATATTCCGATGGCTAATATGTTTATTCTTTTCATTGTCTTATTGATAAGGGTTACGGACTAATTTTGGATTTCTATCGATCCAACCTTGGTCGATAAAGTTGTAATAATTTTGGAACCTAAAATATCGAGGGTACATCACGTGACTAGATTTACGCTTTTCAAAAACCCACTTACCATGATTTGCAGTTCCAGGTGCATACACTTTGTATGGAAACAGGACATACATGGTAGCCTTAGGATTGTCCTGCTGGCCGTTCCAAACGGTATGTGCCAATCTCCATCTTTTCAGATCCCAATAGCGGTGATCCTCGAATGCTAACTCAACCCTTCTTTCCTGAACAATGTCATTAAAGGTTACCGTAGTTAATTTTTGGATTCCTGCACGGTCTCGCAATTGGTTAATAAATCCAGCAACTTCGGTTTGAGGTTTGTTTAGTTCCAGAGCAGACTCGGCAGCGATCAATATGATCTCTCCCAATCTAAAGCGCACAAACCACATATCGCTACCACGACCACGGGTTGAAGCATCCCTGTTTTCTTCCAAAAATTTACGGATATTGAATCCAGATTTATTGACAAATTGATCATTGGAAGTAGTAGGTCCATCCATGCTGGTAATCAAACCATAGGGAGCTTCTGATTTTCCAGGTTCAGCTGTTTTTATTTTCCAAGTACCACCTTCCAAATACCTTACACCGGCTTGATAAGTAATGGTTGAACCCAAGAAATCGGCACCTGAGTATATGATGGTCCCATATAACCTTGGATCTTTTTTGGCAAAGACATCTGATGGATTATTGTAATAGATGAAATCACCGGCACCGTTGGTCAATTTTAATGCGCCATTACGGTCATCTGTATATTCAAAATCCTCTACTAAGTTCAATACAGGGGTAATGATATTGGCATCAATATCTCCGCGTACGGAAGAGGCGATGATATTGTTGGTGTACTGATGGGTTTGCCCAGGATATTTATAATCTCTAGCCCAGATCACCTCCGTGCTGCCTTTACTGCTTACAGCCTCGTAGAAATTTCTTCCTTTGTCAGCATTTTTATTGTACAGTTCATAAGGACTGTTTTGTAAGATATCCTTTGCAGTTTCATAGGCGAGGGTGTAATATTTTGGTGCTTCCGCAACAGGTATGCCTACTTCGCCACCGCTAGTCTTCACCTCTGGGGTCTTGAAATTGTATTTTGCAATAGATCCTGCATATAAGGCGGCCCTGGCTTTCAAGGACAGAGCAGCCCATTTATTGGCTCTAGCAGAATTGGTATTCTTGGCATCGGACAATAAGCTGCTGATTTCAGTACATTCCTTTATGATATAATCATAGATCTCTTTTTCGGTAGAGCGTGGATATTGCAGGGTCGTAATATCGATTCCTGCCTGGTAATCAAATACCTCATCATTGATGATCGGTACACCGCCAAGTCCTCGTGCCATATTGAAGTAAGTCCATGCCCTCAGAAAGCGAGCTTCACCCTCGAAATTATCCTGTGTGGTTTCACTGAAAGATGATTTCCTTACCCCATTGATAAATAAGTTGAGGTCCCTGAGCAGGGTATAGTCATACACACGCCAAAGTGCATCACCATAATCTTGCATATTGTTGGGTCCTCCAGAAGAGAAGGCCGCTTCATCCAGCATTGCCATACTGCCTGTATTCGCGATATGTTGCCCCCAACTTACTCTTCCGTAATAATTGGCCAATACGGAAGCAACCATTTTCTCATCTGAATAGACCTGTTGATCAGTTAGGATGGATTCAGACTCTCTGTCCAAAAACTTGGAACAGGACGCAGTACCTGCCAATAATGCTGCTGATAGTATATAAATTTTAAATTTCTTCATGACTAAAAAGTTAGGTTTAATCCCACATTGATAACTCGGTTGGTAGGGTATTGGATTCCAGACTCGGAGGTGATTTCTGGGTCAATTTTCATCTCGCCCAAATTATCAATGCTGAATACGTTCTGCATCATGGAATACACACGTATGTTTCTGAATCCCCATCGTTCTGTCATTTTACTTGGCAAAGTATAGCCTACTTGAAGGTTCCTTAATTTTAGGTAGGTCACGTTCATGACCCAAAAGTCACTGTGCCAATAGTTACTGTGGTTTTGGTTACCTCTGATCAGTGTCGGGAACTTTCCTGGAATCAGGTCGCTGTTTGGATCCGTGATATCGCTCAACATCCATTGGTTTTCCATGTAATATCCAGCGTTGTTACCACCATCATGAAACGGTAGCATACCTTCCCAGTTTGCGCGGTAAGATGCAAAAGATGCACCGGTAAAATCCGCAGCCAGGTCAAAACCCTTGTATCCAAGACCAAGGTTAACGGCAAAGTTCAAGTAAGGTAATCCACCTTGCCTATAACCGATTGGTCGCTGATCTAGTCCGTTGATAACCTTATCGCCATTGACATCATTGTATTTAATGTCTCCTGGACGAAGGCTGGTATTGCCTTGGCCATCATTGTCCACATCATAATTACGGATCTCATCCCAGCTTTGGAATTGTCCAAGGGACTCATAGCCCCAGTTCAAGAAGGCATAACGGTTTAGGATTGACCCTCTATATTGATCCCAAGCATTTCCAAATCTTGGTTTATATTGTTCACCATCAATCTGTCTAGCAAATGTGAAGTTACCTCCAATATTATATCTGAAGTCTTGAAGGGTGCTGCTCCACATAATACTTCCATCCATACCACGGTGGATATCAGAATTCAGGTTTTCATAAGGCAAGCCAAAGCCCACCTCTGTAGGTAAGAGCACATCATATCGAGATGCTGGTAAACCAGTTCTTTTGCGGTTAAAGTAATCTAATGAACCAGATAATTTACCACCGAATAGGGCAAAGTCAACACCCACATCGAAGGTATTTGCTCTGATCCATGATAAGGTAGTTACAGGTAAACCGCGTGGTTGTGCACCTACTACATAGTTTCCATTGATCACCGAGCCACCTTGTTTGTAGGTGTATCCTGGCATAAAGCCAAATGCGAAATAGTTCCAAGGATCTAGGTTGTCATCACCCAAGACACCATAAGATGCGCGGACCTTGAAATCGGTGAATTTGGAGCCGAAATTAGATTCTTTCCAGAAATTCTCTTGGGAAATTCTCCAACCTGCAGAAACTGATGGGAACAATCCCCAACGGTTGTTTTCTGGGAACTTCCAAGAACCATCATAACGAGCCGATAATTCCAAGAGATATTTTTGGGCAAAATCATAGTTGATACGGCCTGCAAAACCTGCTCTAGCTTGTGTGTCATTACCGAAATCATCAAATTGGTCCATCGTTTGGAAATACATCAATGATAGTGCATTTGATGCAGGTCTATCATGGGCCCAGAATCTTGGGGTATCTCTTTGTATGGCTTCAGCAGCAAATACGCCGGCAATGGTATGTTCTCCAAAGGTGCGGTTATAGTTCAAGGTTCCTTGGTAACTCAATTCTTCGATCATTCGGATATCACGCTCACGCCATGGATTGTCCATGCTGAAGACTACTGGATAGGTGTCCGTCGCTTCATCATAGCCATAAAGTTTATAGGTATATTCTTGGTTATCCATCCAGCGGTTTGCTAAATAATAGCCCATTAAACCTGTAAATTTCAAATGGTCGTTAATTTTGTATTCTGCATTGAAATTCAATTGCATCACACGCCATGTATCCCTAAATTCACCAGAAAGATCATAGTTCAACATCGCGAAGTTTGTTTCGGTATTGGCAGCTGTCCTTGCTGGGTACAGTGGGTTATCATTGGCATATGGCCTTGCGGTAGGTAAGTTTCTATAGATTGCAAACAAAGCCTGCCAGGTATCATCACCACCTGGAACACCTGGTTGTCTACGTTTCTCTATACGGCCATTCAAGTTACCGCCAATCTTCAATCTTTCCGAAACATTGGCCTCTAGGTTCAATTGAACATTGGTTCTTTTGAAACCACCATAATTTTTGATGATCGATTGCTGGTCCAAGTGGCCGGCACTTAGGTAGTAGTTGATTTTTTCAGAACCACCTGATACGCTTCCGGACAGGTATTTTTGGGGGCTTGTTTCCAAGATATAATCATACCAGTCCCATGGTCGGTATCCTTTTTCCGTTCCTTGTTCCCATTTTGCTAGATCATCTGGCGTATACTGAGGGTTGGGGATACCCAAGATGGCGTCAGATTGGATATAACTTTTTACATAGGTGGCTGCACTTGCAGGTCTAGGGAATCTAAACATGCTCTGCCAGCCGTAATATGAGTTGATATTAAATTCATTTTTATCACCACGAGATCCTTTTTTCGTCGTTACCACGACAACTCCATTCGCCGCTCGTACACCATAAATGGCTGCGGAAGCATCTTTTAGAACCGAGATACTCTCGATATCATTAAAGTCTAGGTTGTTGAATTGTCCTTCATCTTTCTGTACTCCGTCGATAACATATAGTGGAGTTCCCATGTTACGGATATTGATACTGGTTGATGCACCGGGACGACCATCAGGCATCCGGCTATTTACACCGGCGATCTTTCCGACCATGGCTCCAGAAGTTGTTGCAGCGACCGATCTTGCGATATCTTTGGAAGTAACGGTTGAAATCGCTCCGGTTAAGGATTCTTTCTTCTGTGTACCATAACCAACAACAACGATCTCCTCAAGGTTATCATCTGAAGCCTGTAAGCTGATTGCCATATTGTTGCTCGCTGGAAGCTCTTGGGTAACATAGCCAATGTTTCTAAAAACAATGGTTTCGTTGGCTGAAGTAACAGTGACGGTGAAATTTCCCTGTTCATCAGTTACGGTGCCAGCATTTGGTCTTGATTTGGGGAATACAGTTACACCTTGTAATGGTTCACCTTGTTGATTGCGAACAGTACCTTTTACTTCCTGTTGCTGTAATGCTGAAGAACGAAAGGTAACTGGATGAGCATGAACAAACATAGGAACCAATGGCATCGATAAGCCCAAAAGCAATAAATACCGAATGTGCAAAGAGTTTAGATTTCTTTTTTTCATTGGAAGATTGGTTAGTATATAATTGATACTCAAATTTAAAGAGGGGGCCTTTCATTAAATTGACTAATTATCTCAATTTATAGCCATTTTGTATCAAAGCCTGTTACAAGTGCCTTAATACTGATGCTTAGTGTTTCTTTATCGGGAAAATTGTTATTTTGTCCTTATTAAACCTATCTGATGAGAAACCTATTGATATCTGTAGTCCTTTTGATTTCCTTGCTTAGTAGGGTTTGGGGCCAGGTGTTTAATTTTGATCATCTCAATATTACCGAAGGATTGTCCAATAATGCGGTCTTGTGCAGTACCCAGGATAAAAATGGATTTCTCTGGTTCGGCACAAAGGACGGACTGAATAGGTTTGATGGATATACCTTTAAAAAGTATTTCAGTGATATTGAAGCAAGGAATGGCCTAGCCAGCAATTATATTACCTGCCTGTTGGTCGACCAGTATAATGTCCTATGGGTAGGAACGGATAATGGACTGTATAAATTCCATGCAAAAACGGAAACCTTCAAACTGGTGCCTGGCACTGAAATGAAAGAAATCATTGAGATGCAGCATGATGGAAAGGAGAATTTATGGTTCCTTTCAAGCTATAAACTCTTTAAATTGAATTCCAAAGGATTGGAACTTAAAGCTGAACCTCATTTTTCAGATATCAACGTGACTGCCTTGACAAAGAATTCGAAGAATGAGGTCTGGGCTGCAGGTCACCAAAGCCTTTTCTCTGTTGATGGGAAGAACAATATTGCATTCTGGGTAAATAAGGAGAGGTTCCTGAATGTAGAATCCATTGCCTTTGAACATGATGACAAAATCTGGATCGGGACACAACATAATGGCTTGATATCTCTGGATTTAAAGTCTAAGGTCCTTGCACAGGTAATTCCTTTTGTAAAAAATGGAACTAGGTTGTTTGTTCGGGATATCAAAAAAATAAATACCCATGAATTATGGATAGCCTCAGAATCAGGATTGGTTGTGTTGGATACCAGGGACAATGCATGGCGAGTCTTTTGCCATGAGCGGGATAATCCTTGGTCGCTTTCGGATAATGCAGCCTATAGTATATTAAAGGACCATCAGGGTGGGGTATGGATCGGAACCTATTTTGGAGGGCTCAATTATTTCCATCATAAACACAATCTGTTTGAAAGAACATTTCCGATGGAGAATCCTAATTCGATCTCTGGAAATGCAGTCCGTGAAATAAGACAGGATAAAAATGGGAATCTTTGGATAGGAACGGAAGATAATGGCTTGAATTTCTGGGATAAGCGTAATAATAGCTTCATCCACTTTTCTACCAAGAATGGTCTGTCGCATAATAATATTCATGGACTGGAAATCGTGGGTGACAGCCTTTTGGTTGGAACATTCAATAATGGTCTGGATATAATCAATATCAACAGCAAAAAGATCATTGCACATTATAACCAAGAAAATACCCAATCGGAATTAGGATCCAATTTCGTCATGAGTACCTACAAAACTAAAAATGGAAGAGTATTCTTTACGACTCCAAATGGTTTATATGAGTTTTTCCCTGGAAAGGATAGGTTCCGATTAGTGGATGCCGTTCCTGATTCCATATTTTTCACTTCGATGCTGGAAGATCGAATGGGTAGGATTTGGTTGACCACTTGGCGAGATGGGGTATATTTAGTTGATCCAGATTTGAAGTCAAGTCAGGTTTTTAAGCATGATTGGGATAATCAGTCGAGTATCAACAGCAATAGGACCAATAGAATTCAACAGGATTCAGAAGGGAAAATTTGGATCGCTACGGAGAATGGACTAACCATCTGTTCGGAAGATAACAAGATCGTTAAGCGTTTCACCAAATCGGATGGGCTGCCCAGTAATCTAATCCTGTCCATGCAGGAGGATTCGAATAAAAATATGTGGCTGTCCAGTACCAATGGATTGATCAGTATAGATATTAATACGTATGTGTTAAGTGTTTATAATAAGGAGTTTGGTTTGTCCAATCTACAGTTTAACTACAACTCCATGTTTAAGGATAAGGAAGGTAATCTATACTTTGGTTCCACCAATGGATTGATTAAATTTCATCCTGATTCCCTTCTTAGGGAAAGGAATTCCGAAACTAAGGTCCCTATCTATTTTACATTTGCCCGATCATCCAAAAGGAACCTAGAGGTCAATTATGAATATGGTCAGAAGTTTACGAAGCTGAACTATGATAAGGTTTTACTGGATTATGATGAGTCTACGATTCAATTTGATTTTGCCGCTTTGAACTATGTGGACGCCGCATCTACTTCCTATTTATATAAGTTGAAAGGTTTTGATTCAGATTGGGTGTTGTCCAAAGAAAACAAAGCGTATTACACCAAATTGCCTTCTGGGGAATATCAATTGCTGGTCAAAGCTCTTGATAGCCAAGGAAGGATAATTTCTGATGAGATTGCGATTCCAATTGAAGTTCGCAAACCCTTTTGGGCAAGCGGATTGGCATTTGCCGTATATGCGATAATCCTTATTCTACTGGTCTTTTTTATCTATCAATATTTTGATAACCAGATTAAGGAGCGAAACCGCAGGCATCTGATGGAAATCAATGCTAATCGAGAAAGGAGATTGTATCAAGCAAAATTGGATTTCTTTACGCAGGTTGCCCATGATATCAAGACGCCGCTGACCTTAATCAAAGGGCCACTGGAAAAGCTCGTTGACAATAAAAATTTAGGGGAGGATAGGACAGATAGACTCTTGACGACCATGCAGAAGAATACGGAAAAGCTGGTCAGGCTGACCAATAGCATATTGGACTTCCGAAAGGTAGAGACCGATGAAAAACAGTTGAACCTTACGGTATGCAATATTTCCGAGTTTATCACGGAGTTTATAAAAGACTATCAGACTTCCTTTCAGGTTGAAGGCATTGTATTGACACAAGATATTAAACCAGGCATAATTGGAAAGATTGATGAGGATATGATCAGTAAGATAGTGGAAAATCTTTTTTCGAATGCACTTAAGTACGCTGATAAAATGGTAGATATCCATTTGATTGATGATGATAAGTTGAATTATTGGATATTGGAGCTAAAAAATGATGGACATATATTGAATAGAAGGGAAGTGGACCTGTTATTTAAACCATTCCATCGATCGAATCAGCACAGTCAAATTGAAGGTTCCGGATTAGGATTGGCATTGGCACATTCTTTCGCCTTGCTACATTCGGGTGACCTAAGGTATGTAGAGAATTCCGAAAATTTAAATATATTCGTTCTCGCTATTCCTAAAAACCTTTAATAGAATGTCACAAGAATTAGAAGTCCGCAAAATAATTCTATTGGTAGATGATCATCAAGAGATCTTGGATTTTTTGACAGATGATCTATGTGATGACTATGATATCGTGCAGGCTCATGATGGATATCTGGCTTTAGAGGTCCTTCAAAAACAACATATCGACTTAATCGTGTCGGATGTGATGATGCCAAAGCTGGATGGCTTTGAGCTCTGTGCGCAGGTCAAAAGAAACCAGAATTATAAGCATATCCCTTTTATCATCCTAACAGCGAAAAACAGCCTTCAGGCAAAAATTGAAGGTTTGGAGTATGGCGCTGATGCCTATATCGAGAAACCATTTTCACCTTCATTCCTTCAGGCACAGATCAGGAGCCTGTTGAAAAACAGGATGTTTGTGAAAGAACATTATGCACAACAGCAAGATCCTGATGAATTGTTGTTGCATACTAGCATTGAGGAAGATTTTATGGACAAGTTACAGCAACTGATCGTGGACCATATCGATGATACTTCCTTATGTGTAGAGTTCCTGGCGGATAAATTGAACATCAGTAGACCTACCTTGTATAGAAAGATCAAGCAAACCTCCAATTTATCTCCGAATGAATTGATAAACAACCTTCGGCTGAAGAAGGCCTCACAATTGTTAAACAGTGGATCCTATAAGGTTTATGAGATATCCAATATGGTTGGATTCAGTTCGAGTTCCCATTTTATCCGGAATTTTCAGAAGCATTTTGGCTATAGTCCAAAAGAATGGGAGGCTAGGTTCCAGCAAGAGAAGCTGGTGAAGTTCAGGTTTAATTAATACTCTCCAAAAAAAGAAACTGGCCGACAGAATTGCCAACCAGTTTGCATCGCTAATTTAAAAAAAAATTATAGGTAGAGTGTTTCTTTGTTATTCCTCTTCACCCTTGAGCATTTTGTTCCAATACAGGTGCGGTAATAAATATTTTTTCAATAACCAAAGGCGCCAATGCTCTTTACTGCTGTCCTTGATCAGCATCTGTTTCAATTTGGGGTCTGGCGTAAATTCATTTTTATAGTTAAACTCTGCGAGCACCATCTTTCCATATCCTGTTACGAGTGGACATGAAGAATACCCTTCATAGGATTTGTTGTCTGCCGCTTGTAGTTTGATCAACTTTAAGAGGTTGTCAACAACTACAGGAACTTGTTTTCTTATTGCGGCTCCAGTTTTTGCAGTAGGCAAGGCGGCCACATCACCAAGTCCGAAGATATTGGCGAATCTTTTATGTTGCATACTGTTGATGTCTACATCCAACCAACCGGCATCATTGACCAATACAGAGTCTTTGACAAATTTGGGAGCTGTTTGGGGTGGCGCCAAATGCAGGAGGTCAAAAGGTATTTCAATTAATTGTTCCATTTGTTGTGGAACTTCATCGGAGTCGCCCTTGTTGATCACACATTCGTTATCCTTAGGATCTGAGCTCTTGAAAGTGATGATTCTTTTATCTGAATCTATTTTTATTGGGGCATAGAAGGGTTTAAAATTGATGTTGTACCGATCGATGACCTTCATCAGTGTTTCCGCGATGACCTTTACCCCGAATATTACTGATCCCGGAGTGGCAAATGTTACATTTACATGGTCAGCTAAATTATTTCTCTTGAAATAGTCACATGCCAGGTACATTATTTTCTGTGGAGCGCCGCCACATTTAATGGGGGTTGTCGGTTGGGTAAAGACTGCATTGCCACCTTTAAAATTTTGTATGCATTTCCAGGTATAGTTTGGATCGATGTAATTGGAGCAGGCCACGCCTCTGTCAATAGCCTCTTGCAGCCCTTCGATTAGGCTGAGGTCGTTGACCAATCCGCAGGCAACAATCAAGAAATCATATTCAAGAACCTCTCCGTTGTCCAGTTGAATGCTGTTTTTTTCAGGAGAGAAGGCAATTACGGCTCGCTTGATCCAAGTGCAACCTTCGGGGATCAAGTCTTTCATGGGTCTAACAGTTTTATCAAAATCATAGGCTCCAGCTCCTACTAATGTCCATGCCGGTTGATAATAGTGCTTTTTGGCTGGGTCAATAATAGCAATTTCTAAATTTGGGTCTTTTTTGAGCAGTTGGGCGGCAGTCATAATGCCTGCCGTACCAGCACCGATGATGATGATTTTATAATGAACGTCCATAAGTCTAAATATTGGTTAGTATAAAGTTAACATTATGAAAACCTTGGCTTTGTAACTTTAGTTACTAAAGAGAAATACTTCTTACCATACATCAATGCACAACTATACGGATTTAGTCACCTTTGTATAACAGTTAAACAAAAGCAAATAATTAAGGTATAAATAGAAAGGAATATTAAGATGAACAATAAAGTATTAGGGTTACACCACATAACAGCCATCGCTAATTTGGCACAAAGAAACTACGATTTCTACACCAATACCCTTGGGTTAAGAATGGTAAAGAAAACTGTGAATTTTGATGATCCAGGAACTTATCACTTCTATTATGGAGATGAAAAAGGGAATGCTGGAACCATCCTTACCTTTTTCCCTTGGGAAGGCATTGGCAAAGGTAGAACCGGCGGTGGTATGGCAACAGAAATTGCCTATTCGATTCCTGAAGGAAGTTTAGAGTTCTGGAAAGAACGCTTTGGGAAAAACAATGTATTGACCGGAGATGCTGTTGAGCGTTTTGGAGAGTTGTATCTTCCATTTTTGGATCCTGATGGATTGAATCTATCATTGGTTGTTCCAAAAGATGCTGATCACAGAACAGGCTGGACTACTGAACAAGTAGGTAAAGAGGTAGCTACTAAAGGTTTTCATAACAGCACTTTAACCTTGAGGGATGTAGAGCCAACAGGAAAGGTTTTAACCGATTTGTTGGATTACGAACAGATTGCCCAAGAAGGTAATCGTTACAGATTCAAAAGCAAAAATATAGATACTGCAAATATCATTGACATTTTGGTTGATGAAAACGCTCCACGAGGAATCAATACCGCGGGAACTAATCACCACATCGCATTCCGTGTGAAGGATGATGTAGATCAAATGGAATTACGTGAAAAAATCATGTCAGCTGGTTTACAGATTACTCCTCAAATCGATAGAGATTATTTCCACTCCTTGTACTTCCGTGAACCAGGAGGTGTATTGTTCGAAATCGCTACTGAAAACCCTGGATTTGATGTAGATGAGCCATTGGCTGAGTTAGGTAATTCATTAAAATTGCCAAAACAATATGAGCCTCAACGTTCAGCAATTGAGAAAGTGTTGCCGGTATTGAAATAAGTTATTTGTTGAGGTGGATGATTGTCATCTACCTCAACATTAAATTGTTAAGTCATTAAATTTAAATAATAAGATTATGTCAAAAATATATCAAAGTGGAAATGTTAATGATCCAAAGAAAGCCTTGATCATGATTCATGGTAGAGGTGGTTCTGCTCAAGATATCATGGGGCTAGCTGAATATTTAAAAGTCGATAATTATTTATTGTTAGGGCCTGAAGCTGATCAGAATACCTGGTACCCACATTCGTTTATTGCGCCTATTATTTCAAATCAGCCAAATTTGGACATCGCTCTTGAATTAATTGCTGAAGCAGTGCAAATTGCCAATGGAAAAGGAATTGAAAACGAAAACATTTATTTCTTGGGCTTCTCCCAAGGGGCTTGTTTGACTTTGGAGTATACGAGTAGAAATGCAAAAAAATATGGAGGTGTTGTTGCTTTTACTGGCGGTCTGATTGGTGAAAAGCTGCATGCTGACCATTATGCCGGTGATTTTGAAGGTACAAACGTGTTTATCGGAACTTCGGACCCTGACTTTCATGTTCCAGTGGAACGGGTGCAGGAAAGCACTAAGCTGATGCGCAGCTTAGGAGCACAGGTAGAAGAGAAAATATATCCGAATATGGGGCATACGATCTCTCAAGATGAAATCAAGATCGTCAATGAAACAATCTTTAAATAAGTCTATTCTCTATTTTTAATAATAAAACCCCTGAGGTCTTGGACCAAAGGGGTTTTTCACTTAATAAACTATACTATACAATTTTCTTTTAGTAGGGATTCGTGATCTTGACGTATTTCAAGATGGAATGCATCTGTTTTTTTAGTTCTGGATTGTTTTTAGGGTAACTGTACTCAAATTCTAATATTTTTTCAGGATTATAGAAAGCGTAGGCCTTACCCTGGATTTCATTGCCAGATTCCTTCTCTTCATAATATAATTTCTTGTGGAAGTATTCATAATGAGCGAAATCCTTGTATTTCTTTTCAAAGTCTTCAAAGTTCAAGGTGCTAGTTGCTATTTTGGTACTGAATTTTGCCGTACCGCTATTATGGCTTGCAGAATATTGATAGATTTCATCAGTTGAGGATTGTTCTTCTTTAAAATCGGTATCTAAGGTTTTAAGAAAAACTGTCGGTATGAAGTAGTTCACTGCATAAATTCCTTGAAATGGATCTTTCCAAAAGGTGCCATTGTTGTCATTTGGATTAAGGTCTTTAATTTGGGCATTTGTCCACTCCGGGACATTTAATGCAAGGGCTGTGTTGACTTCTTTCAGTTTGTTTAATGTGGCGAGCGTGTCTTGTCCGACTAATGGAACAGCGACTTCAAAAGCAAGGTTGTTTTTTTGATAAAAACCCAATAAATAAGTTTTTGCACTGTTCGAGCCCCAATACAAGCCATTTTTAGTATCCTGACCCTTGCTGTGGACAGAAGTTTCCATTAAGCCACCATGGTAGGTACTATATATGGCATCCTTTCCTTCAAACATGGGGTCTCCAGACTCTATGTTGCTATCATTTAAGAAAAGCTCATCATTATTGTACATCAATGCCGCATTGACAAATAGGTCACCCCATTGCGGATCTTGGAACAATACCGTTTCAATCTGATAAATATGTCCAGCATCAGAATCGGAATAGTTCTTTATTTGTCGCTCTACACTGTTGTAGTATTTTCCTAAGAAAGGGAATACCTGTTCGGCATTGCTGAACATCACTTCATTATCTTTGCCTTTTAGTTCATTGGAAAAAGGAGCTTTTCTTAGCCAAGATTTGAGGTCTTTGTCTGTTAAGTCAGCCACTTCCTCATTCCATTGGAAATCTTTTTTAGAGCCGGTCAATGAATCACAACTCGTAAAAAATGACAGGAAAATAAACAGAGCAAGGATTATTGAAGGAGTGAAAGTAAGTTTATTTTTTTCCATTAATGCTTGATTTTACTGAAAGCTGTTGATTTCTAGCTTCCATTTGATTTTTATGTTCTGATGAAAACATGCTTTTACCTCGGGATTACAAGGTAAAAGCAGTTTTGTCCCTTTGCTGTAGAAGCTTAATCTACAAATGCATTATAGGATCTTAGAACGGATTCAGCAGCGTTATCCAATCCTCTCAGTGCGTCTTCGCTCAAAGGGGTATTCGCATCCAATTCACGTTGTGCTATCCTCATTTTTCCTAAGAAATCATTTACATCATCGTTGAACATTCCATAGGTTCTAATCTTAGGCTGAAAGTCCTTTGGAATTTCTTTGTCTTTATTTTCCTTGTAAAGCTTTTCAATATCTTGATATTGTTTTTTGAAATCAGCAGTCAATTTGCCTTGATCTTCAGTTTCAAACGCGATATTGGTGGTATTCTGCACTAATTCCAATAGTTTTTTCGACCCTACGTATTGATCTTTCAATGGATTGCCATCCAAGGTAGTTTCCTCAGCTTTCTCAGCAAGAGGTTTTAATTTAGCGAATACAGCAGTCGATGCGTCTTGGTATTTCTTGATTTCGCTTGTTGCTTTTTCTCTTAATTCAACTAATTTTTGCCCTTTGTCTTCTTTCCAATCTTCAGCAGATTTATATGAATCTACCTCTTTATTGATTTCTTTTATGGCATCAAAGCTTTCATTCATCTGATCGATAAGCGGTTTGAATTCTTTGCTCAGTCCATCTGGATAAACAAGGGATTTTAGATTGTGGACAGTAGGAGGGAACATCATGATAGGCGGGATGGTCATGAAGCCTTCCGGATTTTCCACCTTCTCTTTTACAAATTTTTCGAAACTGTCAAAGTTTTTGGCAAAAGTTTGGATGGCAGAATTTTGGGAATTATCAACTTTAACAATAGAATTGTTGAAATTAATGATTTCGCTAGCTTTGTTTTTGTCATCTTTCCCACTAAATAATCCGCCTATAGTACTTTCAGATTCACCTGATTTTGATTTGTCAGTATTGTTACAGCTCGCGAACAAGGCCATGGCCAGAAGGCTTCCTATATATATGCTTTTGTAATTCATATTGATCTGTTTATTAAGTGAATAAATGTTTTATGTATAGTTTTTGTGATCGTTCAATCTGACTAGCTGATGAACTTGAATTTATTTTCGAAGAATGTCCCGATGATGGGAAGAGGTTTCATTACTCCGTTCGAAGCGTTGATTGCGCCAATGATCATCAAGACGATGTTGATCAATCCAATGTATCCAAGGGAATATATTCCGGTTACCATCATAAGGATGTTCAAAATAATGGAAAGGAAGATACCAAATACGAAGATGCCAAGACCTTGTCTCAAATGGTACCTTAAAAAGTCATCGGCTTTCTCTTTTCCAGAAAAATAAGCTATTAACCAACCAATAAGTGTGATGTAAGCGACTACGGCTAATGTTTTGTTGTTCATAATGTTATTGTTTAATTTTTTACTTAATTGAGTATACAATTGCGCTAATTATAAAAAATAGAAGGATGCAGGCCGGTAGTGCATAAGTGAAAAACGGAGTTTTCGATCTTTTCCTTAATTCGACTCCTTCTAGTTTCATTTCGGGGCTAAATTCGCCCATTCTGCGTTGTTGCTTGCAATGCACGCAAACAGAATGGACTTCCTTCCAAAGCGGGAAGAGAGGGATCCAAAACACATGGAAATAATTTTGGTAAGCAATTAGGGCCAATGTGTCCTTTTGCTGGCAATAACTGCATGCTGAGGAACAAACCTGAGTTCCAATACGACTTTTTCTAACTCCTAATATGAAAAACATAGTTTCTATTTTTGTTATCCAAAGTTTTTTAATTTCAGGGACAGATACAATTAATTAGAATCTACAATGTTTATACGTCCGATAAAAAAGCATCTACAAAATCTCTACAAGAATTTATAAGTTACTGTTATTCAGCATTAAAGTAGCGTTATTCTATATCTAAGCCAGTGATTCTTGACTGCTGCCTACTGAAATTAGCTGTAATTATCGCTAGGAGTAAATGAAAGGACCATTCCCATCCAGCGATGAAATAAAAGGGGATTTTTAATCAGGATTGAGGGTTTTTGAAAAAATAATTCTTTTATTATCAGGCTGTTTAAGGGAATAATGAAAAAAAAGTGTTTTTAGATTGTGAATTGTTCTGAAAAAACCTACCTTTGCATCACTTCAAACAACGAAGGGTTCTCGATAAAAGAACAACGATTCCGTAGCTCAGCTGGTAGAGCAATACACTTTTAATGTATGGGTCCTGGGTTCGAATCCCAGCGGGATCACAAAAAAAGCCTCACAGAAATGTGAGGCTTTTTTTGTACCCGCTCGGGATTCGAATTGTTGCATGATCCGGGAATGGCTGTGGGCATGGCGGACATGCACCGCAGGCACCATTTATGGTTCGATACGGAGAAGGTTCAGGGCAAGTGTTTGGGCTTTGCGGGGCTGAACCACTCCCAGCGGGATCAGACCAAGAGAATCCCAGGGCAATGTGCCTACCTAGGATTCGAATAATTGCATGTTGCTTATTGGCCTGTGGGCATGGCGGACAGGCACCGCAGGCACCATTTATGGTTCGACCCGGAGAAGGTTCAGGGCAAGTGACTGGGATTTGCGGGACTGAACCAACCCTAGCGGGATCAGACCAAGAGAATCTCCAAGGCATTGTGCCCGCTCGGGATTCGAGTAATTACTGCTACAGCATGCATACTAACCCATCCTGAAAACTCCTCAATATAACATTCCTTAAAATCGATATCTTTTTCTGTATTAATCAGTTAAACAATACTTAACTTTGTTAGTGAATACTAACTAACATAAGGTTTGTAGCTATGAAGATTGAAGGATATACGGATAGGCAAATTGAAATCATTGAAGCTGCCACTAGGAGAATTGACCGGTATGGCATACAGAATCTGACCATTAAGAATCTGGCTGCCGACATCAAGGTAACTGAACCAGCCTTGTATAGGCATTTTAAGAGTAAGAATGATATTCTCATGAGCCTGCTTAACTATTTCATTGCTAGAATGGAGAATAGGATCTCCAGCCTCTCTTTCAATAAGCAGAAGAGTCCTGCTGAGAATTTAATTGACCTGTTCAATTTCCAGTTCAAGACATTTACCGAAAGACCAGCAGTTGTGAGTGTCATATTTGCTGAGAATATCTTTCATTTTGATGAAGGCTTAAGTATAAAGGTTGCTCAGATCTTGGACTTGATGCAGGGCTACGTAGAACAGAATATCTTGAATGGTCAATCCAAGGGTGTTTTCAATGCGGAGATCCAATCATCAACCTTAGCAACTATTTTATTGGGTGGAATACGTCTAACAGTCCTTAAATGGAAGCTGTCTGGTAATAAGACAGATCTCATCAAGGATGGTAGGGCAGTGGTCAATGGGGTATTGAAAATGATTAAAACAAAATAAACAGAATATGAAAAAATTAATGCTATTGGGGATTAGCAGCATCTTACTATGGAGCTGCCATCAAAATTCAGATCATTCACACAATCACGATGCAGAAAGCCATGCAGCACATCAGCATGACCATGTTGAAGGAGCATTGGAATTGAACAATGGAAAGAAATGGACGATGAATGAAGAAATGAAGCCTTTTGTTTTGAAGGGAGTGGACTTGATTCAAATTTATGTGCAGGAAAAACAAACCGATAACCTGCGGCTTGCAAAAGAATTAAAAGAACAGAATGACCAGCTCATAAAAAGCTGTACCATGGATGGAAAAGGACACGATGAATTGCATAAATGGTTACATCCTCACATGGAATTGGTCAAGGAATTAGAAGCCGAGAGAAATCCTGAAAAGGTGAATGTCATCATCGCCAAGCTTCATGACTCCTATATGGAATTCAGTAAATTTTTTAACTAGGCCAATTCCATTACCATGAGTATGCAACGAAAATTTACCATTTTCCATCGCGTGTTGCATTGGATAATGGCTTTTGCAATGCCCGTTCTTTTCATTACAGGGTTTCTCAGGATGTACTGGATGGGCAAGAATAACATTATTCCTGTTTTAGAAAAGCAGATTTCAGGCATTTCAAAAGAGCAGGTTTCAGAGGTTGTGAAGGGTATCCGTGAACCCATGTGGGAATGGCATGAACTATTTGCCCATATTATGATCTTTTCATTTTTAGCAAGGATTATCTATATGCTAGTTAAAGGGATCAGGTTTCCCAATCCATTCCTGAGGGTTCAGTCCTTAAAGGAGCGTTTGCAAGGTTTTACCTATGTCTATTTCTATCTTTTTGTAATGATCTCTGCAGCTACTGGAATCTGTATAGAAAAAGGCTTTTTTAGCCAATGGAAAGAAAGCATAGAAAGTGTCCATAAATGGGGTCTATACTGGTTTCCTATATTTATAGTGCTTCACTTGCTGGGTGTTTTGATCGCCGAAACTACTGACAAAAAAGGGATTACATCCAAAATGATAGGAGGGGATAAAGAAAATAAATCTTAAAATAATAGATTCAAGAATAAAGAGCTTTTATGGTTTAAATAACTATTGAAGCTCTTTTTTTTGACTGAAATTTATTTTGCTCTGCAGATCAGGACTGTCCAGTTTGATGAAGCATTGATTGAGTGCATTTTTTAAAAACTCACCACGAATCACCTTTTCCTTTATTTTCAAAACGTTTGTCCTGATTTCTTCATATTCTGTGAGGGTAATATTGTCTAAAATTTTCTCAATGTCCTTTAAGCTTTTTATCGTGCGTCCAAGGTTATGCTCTTGAACAAATTTTGCCATGGCCGATTCTTCCCAAACGATGACAGGCAGACCTTGAGATAGGTATAGTGATATCTTATGTGGGGTGGAATATTTTAGATATTGTCCGGCAAGACCGGTACAGGTTTTTGTACTGTCTCCTTCCCAAACCAATCCAAATGAAATGCCACTGACATCCATGGTTGGGTGGCCTGGATCGAATACGCCCAAATATTCCATGTTCTTATGCAATTCCACTGGTTCCAAATGTATACCGTATAGCTTCGTTTTGAAATTAGGCTTCCATTTGTAGATGAAGGCTGCTTTTTCTGGCGTTAAGTTCCCTCCGAAAACAATATTCTTCTCCAATATCGCTGTCCCTACACCAGAAGGTTGATGGTTTGGATCGAGCCTGAAATCAAATAATTCTAAATCTACGATCTTATCAGCTGCTATGTGGTTGCTAATCAGCCATCTGGACATTTCCGCATTCTGGGAAATCAATACATCTGCAAAATCTAAATATTTAATCTCTAGCTCTGGATCGATTTGCCCAATTCGCCGAATAGAATCTAAGTCTATTATCATCATGATGATCCTCAATCCTTTATTTATTTTTGCCTTATAAAGGCTCGAATAAACGGCTTTTGCCACCTCAAACAAGCTCTCAAAAGGAATCAGGACCATAATCACATCATTAGAGTCCAATTCTGCTATATATTTTTTAAAGGCTAGGTAATTGGCATAATTTGCATATCGTCTAGAAAGTATCCTTTTCAACCTGTATTTCGAATCTTTTAACGTGATCTTGTAAAATTCATAGGTATTGGAATCAGACAGGTCTGACTTGATGGTTTCAAAAACATCATATCTTGCTTTAAAACCCGCATGAAAATCTTTATAATATAAATCATTGATAATGTGGAAATTCATATGTCAATCTATCAATAAAATGAATTTTAGTAATTGTCCCCTCAAACCTTACACGGTACAATATTGTTAAAATTTTCTCGATATTTAAAATTATATAACAAATTATCTTATTATTATAAATAGTTGGATTTCATTCCCTTGTGATAATTGGGTGTTAATTTTAGATAAGCTCTCTCTATTCAAAGCCTTGATAAATTCCAGGACTGTTATTTTTTCAAACAAATTTGCTTTCCAATCATTTAATGGATATAAAATAAACATGACGCAATGAAAAATCTATTTATACCAATCATCTTGAATGCACTATTATTTGCTTCCTGTAGCAATAATGCCGGAACGAAGCAAAATGAAAATGCTATCAATGACAGCACAAACCTGAAGTCTGAAGCAAATAGGGAACTGGTTCCATTTGTATTAGGCGAAAATTATTTTGTAAAAAACACGGTTCCAGAGGATAAAAATGGTGCTCACAAAATTGAAACGCAAAAAGCCTTTGATGAATTCTTTTCGCCAGCAGCAACTATGGGTGATTCTGGAATGCCCAGTAACATCGATTTTGATAAGCAATTTGTTATTGCGATCATTTCAGCGAGTTCGGATTTAAAACCTAGCATTGATTCCATTTCTCTGAACAGAGAAGGTGGAGAGCTATTGCTGAAATATAAAGAGTCCTTCGGTGAAAAACAGAGTTTTACCATGCGACCTGTGGCTATTTTAATCGTCGATAAGAAATTTGATGGTGTATTGAAGCCTGAAGTAATGAGTACGTTGTAAGATTTAAACATATTCAACCATAGCTATTTACCTATTTAATAGCTTTCTGCAAATGATTAAGTGGTACCATTGAAAAATGTTTTCAACGGTGCTTCTTTTTTGATTTATTTCTTGGAAATATGAAAAGAATATTTTCTATATTTATGATATCAAAATAATATCATAATAAATCATAATTATGGAAAAGATCATTAAACCAACATCAGGCTATTTAGCATTAGGGATATTGTTTTTAAGCCTTCTAGGAATTATTTTCTCGTTTATTCAGATAGGTTCACATGGGCAGATTGGATATGTGCCAGTATTGGTAATCCTGTTCATTGTTTTTATCGTAATCATAAAGGGGCTGATCATTGTCAATCCAAACCATTCCCGTGTTTTAAATCTATTTGGTAAATATGTGGGCACCATCAAAGCCAACGGTCTGTTTTTTATCAATCCATTCTATACAGCTCAGAAAATAAGCCTTAGATCGGAAAACCTACAGGGCCAGACCTTGAAGGTGAACGATAAATTGGGAAATCCGATTGAGATTGCCGCAGTTATCGTTTGGAAAATTGGTGATACCTACAAGGCCGCTTATGAGGTACAGAGCTATATGGATTATGTGAGGGTGCAGAGCGAAGCTGCTGTTCGACATCTCGCCGTAAGTTTTGCCTATGATAGTTTTGAGGATGAGAATGCGGATCTAACCTTGAGGGATGGAGGTGAAGATGTCAACAAAATCTTGGAATCCGAGCTGTCAGCACGTCTATCCAAAGCTGGGGTAGTGGTAGAAGAAGCCAGGATAACGCATTTAGCCTATGCTCCAGAAATTGCAGGAGCCATGTTGCAGCGTCAACAGGCATCAGCAATTGTGGCTGCCCGAGCTAAAATCGTTGAAGGTGCTGTCGGTATGGTTGAAATGGCACTCCAAAAGTTATCAGACAAGAATATTGTGGAATTGGACGATGAGCGAAAAGCAGCGATGGTCAGTAATTTGATGGTGGTTCTCTGTGGGGAGAAGGCAGCACAGCCTATTGTAAATGCAGGAACCCTTTATAATTAATAAGGAGTAATTCCGGATAGTTAAGAAAGATTTATGAAAAAGAGTTTTGTGATCAGGGTGGATGAAGAAACCTTTAAGCTATTGGAAGCGTGGGCTCAGGATGAATTTAGAAGCGTGAATGGACAGATAGAATTTCTGATCCATCAAGGTTTGCAGAAATCTGGCCGAATGAAAAAAACAAAAGCAAAAAACACAAATGGATCAGTTGAAGAAAGCAACTGATCCATTTAACATATTTTTAGTCCCTTCGGATGTATTCTCTGTCATCATCCGACATCTCATCATCATTTCCCAAAAACAATTGATCTTCGGTCGGATTGATTGTATTGGTAATCCCATATTCTTTTGGGTGCTTGTTTTTTCTTCTGAATATTATAGCGCCGACAACAACACCTAAAAGAAAAAATATCCCTAGAATAATCAATTTAGAAGTGCGGATGTCCCCAAATAGCCAAAATGAAGCTTCCTCTTTATTGTTGAAAAGGACAATGGCTAATAAGGCCAATAATACTGCGATTACAATGGTCTTTGGTTTCATATCGATAATCTTAAAGGACAAAACTATAAAAATAAGCTAGGATTTCAATTTTTAGTAACAATATGATTGCGCTAAAACCTCCTGTGTTAGACTTTATTAAAATTTATTGTAATTTTATTTAGTTTCCTAATATTAAAAGTTTGAGATTGTATTTACTGGAAGTTAGGTTCTTGACGGTAATTTTTTAGCCATTTCGGATTGTAACCATACTGTTAATAAACTTTTTGGCACGTTTTAGGTTAATACAGTAGAATAATCTTAAGTATATTGACGTTAAATTATAAACAAAATACTAAACAAAGGGAATATTGATAAAGGATTTTATTGGGAATACACCGTTACGAAGGGAGGATTATTTATCCAAGAAATATGGAACAAACATCTTAATCAAGGAGGAGTTCTATAATCCTGGAAAATCATCCAAAGATAGGGCTGCATGGTTTATGGTTGAAGATGCCATTAAGCGCAATAAAATTGTTGAGGGAGGCACATTTGTTGAAGCAAGTAGTGGCAATACCGGTATTAGCATCGCTCTGATCGCCAAAGAGCTTGGCTATAGGTCGAAGATATTTGTTTCTGCCAGTTGTTCTGATGAAAAGATTAAATTATTGAAGAGTTATGGTGCAGAAATTGAACGATGCGATAATTCTAATGGTTTGCATGTTTTCAATTCCACTCAATATCTTGCACAGGCTTTTTGTACCAACAACCCCAATACCTATTTTACGAACCAATACTATAACTCAAACAACATCAAAGCGCATTATATAACAACAGGACCGGAGATTTGGCAACAGACAAATGCTGCAGTCACCCATGTTTTGGTTGGTGTTGGTACAGGTGGTTCCATTTCAGGAATTGGAAGGTATTTAAAGGAGCGTAATCCAGGGATCAAGATCTGGGGGGTTGAACCAAAGAATTCAGTCTATCATCTGTTTATGGACAATAATCCAATCCCTGAGGAAGAAGTTCGTTTTGATGCCATAGAAGGTATTGGACGGACATTTATTCCAGGAGCATTTGATAAGCAAGTAGTCGATCATATCTTTCAGATCGGAAAAGATAAGTCAGAAGTCATTGCCCATCAATATCTGGAGGAATGTGGCGATTTATTAGGTTTTTCAAGTGCAGCTGTCTTGGCCACATTGGACGAGAACCTGGAAAGAATGAATTTGAAAGAAACTGATCAAGTGGTCCTATTTTTTCCAGACCATGGCAGTCGCTATATTAACAAGTTATATCAGGATTTTTATCCTCAACCTCAGGTAAAAGAAAACTATAATGCATCAATATAATGATATAGCAATTCCAATAGCTTGGCCTGACCAAACGGCGAGGGGTGATGAGTTATGGATGGCCATATTAAAGAAATTAGGGATAGTAAAGAACCTTAATTTCAAGGTAGGGCATGCAGCCATAGTTTTAATAGAACGAAAGACTGGCAATCTCAGGTATTTTGATTTTGGGCGTTATATCGTTCCTCGAGGATTTGGAAGAGCGAGATCCAGCGAGTTTGACCCAAGGTTGGAGTTGATCAGCAAAGCCAGATTTTCGGAAGACCATCAATTGATGAATTTTGAGGAGATCCTCGTCGAATTGTCCAAAAAAGAATCTGCCACACACGGAGCGGGCCGGTTGTTATGTTCCATTGCCGAAAATGTTTCTTTTCAGAAAGGAGTTGAATATGCCGAATCCCTGGTCGATAAGGGGCCTATTTTGTACGGAGCGATAGCCCCGAACAATAACAGTTGTTCCCGTTATGTTGCCCAGATCTTGGTCAATGCGATGGAAAAGAGTGATCGACGCTGTAATAAAATCTTTTTTCCGGAATGCCTGAAGGCAAGCCCCACCAGCAATGTCGTCAATGCTGTCGAAGATAATGAGATCTATTGCTTCCATAATGGGGTTTTGGAAAAGAAAAAGTTGGGACGTTGGGAATCATTAAAATTCCAGGTTGATCTCTTGAAACCTAATTTCTTGAAATCAAGATCACATGAAGTTCCCGATGACCTATTGTTGGGCTTTATCGAAGAACCTAAAAGGCCGAAAGACCTTCCGAACAAGGCAGAATGGCTTGGTGGATTGGGTGAAGGCTGTTGGTATTCCATTTCAGCAAATCAAGATGAAGCTGAAATTAGTAAGTTCAACCATAAAGGAGAAGTTGAATATTCCGTAATCGGAACTACAGATGCTGCGTACAGTGATTTACATGATTTCAAGTTTAGCTATCATGTTCACCATAAAAAGCATCTTCTTAAACAGAATGATAAAGAAATAGTGTTTAATACACTAGATATTAATAATTTAAATATAAAACAATCTATCTAAAAAAGTATAATAAGAAATGGAATTAAAAATTTTAAAAGCAAAAATTCATACCGTAAAAGTAACTGAGGCAAATGTAAGCTATAATGGTTCTATCACCATTGATGCAGATTTATTGGATGCAGCTGGAATTGTAAAATATGAGCAGGTATATATCAATAATGCTGTAAATGGTAGTCGGATCATGACTTATGTCCTTCCCGGCAAGAGAGGAAGTGGCGAAGTTTGTATGAATGGTGGCGCAGCATTGCATGCTAAAGTAGGCGACACTGTACACATTCTTTCTTTCGTGAACTTAAGTCCAGAAGAGGCAGAAACTTATCAACCGACTTTGGTATTTACGGAAGGTAACAATGAAATTAAATCGGTAGAGAAATATAACTACTAAGGTTTAACCATACAATTTATTAGGCTGTCTACATTTTGTAGATGGCCTTTTTTATTGGTTCTTGCTGATATTCGTGATATTTGTATTGCGAGATGCTGGCCATTTCATGAATTGCCAATTTATGCCATTCTATGATTTAGCTAATATAATGCTCGCCATAAATATTGTTTTTTTATATAATTATTGCATCCTGATGCTTGCAGGATGAAACTTTAAGCATTAAGTTTAAAAAATCACTGAAATCAGTGAAGGATAAGTGTTTTTAAGTTGATAATTTCGAAGACTTAAAATTTGGGTTGCTAATACTATTAATATGTTGAAAAAGATCAGGAAAATCGGGTTACTTGCTATTAGTTCTATTTTTTGTTTATTGCTGAGTTCTTGTTTTGATGTTGTGGAAGAGATCAACATGAAAAGTAATGGCAGTGGTTCCATCGTAGGAACACTGAACATGAGCAAGAGCCGTACAAAGGTGTCATCCTTAATGAAGTTGGATAAGATAGATGGGTTCAAGATCCCTAATCAGGCTGAGATCAGAAAAGAAGTGGCTACCATCGTTCAGTTATTAAAGAATACAAAAGGCATCAGTAACGTAGATTATAAGCTTGATTTTAATAATTATATAGCGAGTGTGTCCTGTGATTTCCAAAATGTGCAGGCCTTAAATTCCTATACAGAAACACTTTCTAAACATTTCAAAACCAAATTAAACAGTTACTCGAGCTATAGTTTTAATCCAAGTAGCAAAACTTTTGTGCGTAACTATAAGTATAGTACCGAGGCAAAAAAAGAATTTGACAAACTAAAGCCTGAAAATCAAAAATCTTTCGATCAGGCATTTTACACCAGTATCTATCGTTTTCAAAATCCTGTCATCAAGCAGGACAATACGAACGGTAAGGTTTCAGGCAACAAGCAAGCTGTGATGGTCAAGGTTTCCGTTCCTAGCTTAATTAATGGTAAAGCCAATCTATCTAACAATATTGTCCTTAAATAATTTAAGAATATCTAATAAAACATATATGAATAACTTGAAACTTGCCATCGCCTTATTGGCAGTAAGTCTGGGAGGGAATGTATATTCGCAAGATCTCTTGTCAAAGGTTCCTGCTGAATCTAAAGTGGTGGTCGCATTGAACGGAAAAGGATTTTTCAAACATGCGAGTGCCCAACAATTGAACGAAATATTGAAAAGAGCTGGTCTGTTTGAAAAAATTGCAGAAGACAACAGTAAATTTCAATCTGAAAATATCGAAGAGTTAGGAATTGATATCCATGCAAAATCTTATTTGTATACCAATGTCAATGATAGCATGCAGTTCTTCGGAGCCATGATGCCATTGAAAAATAAGGCTCAATTTGAATCGATCTTTCCAGAGGAATATGTCATTGATGTACAAGGCGACCTAAATACCATTTATAGTGAGGATAGGACACTACGTATCAGTTGGAATCAAAATACCATATTCCTATTAGCAGGCGTGCCTATGGACAATTATTTCAGCCGTGAGGACATTAAACAGAAATTTGGCCTTTTGGAACTTCCGGAGTATGATTACGCGGCGGAAGACTATGACTATGACTATGACTATGATGGAGTGGATTCAGTAGCAGTGGCAGCAGATAGCACCTTGGATTGGGAAGCTTGGGCAGAAGCTGCGGACACTGTGTATCAAATTGAGGAAGAAGCTCCAGTGGAAAGAGATACATCAGAATTGTATAGTTTACCATTGCCTCCCGAAAAAGTGGCCCAGCCTGGGGAAGAAGGTTATATCGCTCCACCGATGGTACCAGATGAGTTTACTTACGTGGATTCCGTTTTAGAAAAGGATGAATATCAAGACGATTATTATCTAAAATACAGCGAGACATCGAATCATAATGACTCCATTAAGAATGTTTTTGCAAACCAACAGGTCAATAACCTATTGGATCGAATTATAGCTGGAAATATCAAAAGCTACAAATCGAAAAAGATGACCTCTATGAAAGATAATGAACTGCTTAGAATTGAAATAGGTTCATTAGACAGCTTAATGCATTTTTATTACCCTAGAAACCTTCTTTATGGTTATATGAGCGGACAGCCAGCTTTTGACTATGGATACGAAAGTATCAACAGTACAGTTGTAGTGGACGGAAATAGGATGAAGATCCTTGGTGATGTCAGCTTTGATAAAGAGATGACAAGGTACTATAAGGAAATGTACAATAAGAAAATCAATCCTAAGTTTGTGAACTACTTAAATGACGATGCTTTAGGATTCCTTTCGATCAACCTCAATACCGAAGCTTACTTGAAGCACATGCCTAGGATCGTACAGCGCGTTTATGGGGGAATGGATGGTAAAGTAGAGAAGATCATAGATCTATTCACCACCAGTATGGAGATTATCGTGGATGAAAAAGCGGTTGCCAAAGTATTTAAAGGCGATAACCTGTTTATCCTGAATGGAGTCACTCAAAAAGAAGTGAAATATATTGACTATGAATATGATGATGATTACAATTATCAAGAGATAGAAAAAACCAAAATGGAGAAAATCCCGAACTACTTGTGGATGTTCTCTTCCGATGATACTCGCATATTTGAAAAAATCTTTGCTATTTTAGAGCTTGAGAACAATATGGTAAACCATGATGGAATCTATGAGATTGTTGGCGGAAAGGTTGATGAATTTGCTCCATACATCTTGATCCAGCAAGGGATCGTTTTCTTGGGCAATGATCTTGAGCAGATGAAACAGATCAAGGATAAAACCTTTAAAGGAAATCCAGGAAGATTTGCTGCTATCGCCAAGAAAAATAAATTCTCCATGTTGTTCAATACTAAAAAGGTTCCAAGTATGGTTGATGATCTAGATCTTCCGGTTCATCGTTCGATGGAGAGTGAATTGAAGGGATTGTCCGAATACGGTGATATCTATATGATCAGCAATGGATTGAAAGGCAAGAATTTTACATGGGAAGCTGGTGTGGATTTTCCTAAGACCGGAAAAAATGCTCTAGATTTCTTGCTCAATTCTATGGACCGTGTCAGTAAATCATTAAATGATTAACCTATGGGTTGGATAAAAAAAACAGTAGTATTTATATTAGGACTTATAGCCGTAATGGCTATAAGTTTTTTTGTTTTTAAGTATTATAGATCTTCCAAAGCAGAAAACATCAAAATCCCTGAAAATTCAGTTTCAGTAATTCGCTTGGATGTGGATGGTCTTCTCCTGAAGATGTTCAAGAATTCCCTTTCCAATTATTCGGAGTATTATGGATCCAAGAAGGATACCAGTACAATTAGGGGTAAAGCCAAGTTTTGGGATATAGGGATGCAGATACCTTCTAAATTATATATGTTTAGTTTAAGTGATACTTCACGTCATTACTATGCTGTATTGGAAGTAAAGGATAGGGAAGATCTCAAAAGTTTCCTTAAGGGTCAAATAGGATTAAGTCAAGATTCTGTTTTCCAAGGTTTAGAGAAAGGGCAGGAGCTATATTCCAAAAAGCATGTACAGGCTCTCTTTGATAATCAAAGATTGATTTTATCATTAGGAAAGGACCAGCAGCCTGAAACCATGTTAACATTGTTGAAATCCGACGAAGGGGATTGGGCTTACGCCAATGGGTTTGGCAAAGAGCTGAAGGAGATCCAAGATGCTGATATGAGCTTTGTGGACAAAAAAGACAATTGGGCTACCGTTAATTTTCAAAATGGAAGATTGGATATTAATGCCTTTGTAAAATCCTCTTTATTGGGTTTTCCATCAAAGCCTGTCCAAGCTTTGATACCTGAAGACAACGTGCTTTATATGGCCTTAAACTCCGATCTTTCGCTTATTTTGAAGGATCAGGAAGCTGAACTGGAAAAATTAAAACTACCAGTCGATAGTATCTATAAATATGTAGGTAATTTTGCCACTATTGAATTGAAGGATAAAGAAGTTCTGGAGTCTGATACCATCATTACCTATGATTATGATGATAATTTTGAGATGACCGAGAAAAAGGAAATCAATCAGGTTGAAGTTCCTTCATTAACCTTTCAAGTTATGGCTTCCCCACATTTATTGGGATACCTTCCAGAAAAGATGTTCTATAAGTTTGGCAAGGACTTTCATAATGGTCTGATCAGATTAAGTACAGACCCTGCAACATTTGGGCAAAATATTGATCTAAAGCCATCATCCAATGTATTTGTATTGAGCTACCAGAAAAAACCTGTTTCAGCGAAATACTTAGGCTGGTTGCCAAACTATGATAAAATCCTAAAAGGTGAACTGAATGGTATCGCTGAGGGACCAAATAGCCTTCGTTTAAAGGGTGGATTTGTCTTTGAAAACCCCGCGGTTAATTCCTTTTATCAAATTATTGGATCCAGATAAAATATTGATAATCAGTGTTTCAACATTTAAATATTAATGCTTTATTAAAAATTTAAACTTTTGGCTTAGATTTTGGTCATATATTGCGAACAACATGAATATCGTATGAAAAGATTTTTGGGATTATTATTAGTAGCATTTATGGCATTTAGTGTATCCTCTTGTTATACACACCATCATCATCCGCATGGAATGCCTCCTGGACAAGCTAAGAAGAAATACGGTGGTAAATCTGCAAAACGTTATGCACCAGGTCAACAAAAGAAAAAACACAAAGGAAATAAGGGCAGACATAACCACCCTGGACATAGGGTAGATGTATTGTGGCAATATTAACCAATAGGAATTAATATCGGAAATTTAGCATTTCCGTTAACAATAGGATTCTACAAGCCCTTCTTAAATATATGAGGGGCTTTTTCTTTACCATTGAATTAATTGCATTGGTGAATATTCTATCCGATTATTGGGAATTCAAACTTTTCTTTCATCCCATTCCAACGATATACTCCGCTAAAATGGTACTTTTGAATAGGAAATCAATGGATTGAAATATGGGTTTCATTCGAGACTTATTCGAGGCATATTCGAGAATAGATTTGCTTGTATTGCGAAAATTCGGAATGTGTCCCGAATAAGGTCAATATTAAATCCATCAGGACTGCTTCTTCAAAAAAATTATGATGAAAGATCCTCGATTGCTAATGACCCTTTGAATAGTTTAGCTTCAGGAAAATGATCAGTTGGCTCCGGTTAATTGAAAGCCATGCGGTCTAAATACTAAATACTTACTACTAAATACTAGCAATAAAAAAATCCCCGTTATCTTTTGATAACGGGGATTTTTTTATTGTCAAATGCTTACTCAGCGATTACTTCGAAAGGGATTTGTACTTTCACTTCCTTGTGTAAGTTCAAGTTAGCGATGTACTCACCTAATTGCTTAGGTTCAGTTTCGAAAGTGATACGACGGCGGTCAACTTCATAACCTTGAGCTTTAAGAGCGTCAGCGATTTGAATGCTGTTAACTTTTCCGAAGATCTTGCCAGACTCACCAGCTTTAGCACCAATAGTTAATTTTACTGATTCTAATTTACCTGCTAATTCAGTAGCATCTTTTTTGATTTTCTCTTGTTTGAACTGAGCTTGTTTGATATTCTCAGCTAATACTTTCTTTGCAGAAGGCGTCGCCATTACTGCAAATCCTTGAGGAATTAAGTAGTTACGGCCGAAACCTGGTTTTACTACTACGATATCGTCTTTCTCTCCAAGGTGTTTAACATCTTGTTTTAATATAACTTCCATTATCGTATCCTCCTTATTTTAATGAATCAGTTACGTAAGGCATAAGTCCGATAATACGCGCACGTTTAACGGCTTGAGCAACTTTACGTTGAAATTTCAGTGATGTTCCAGTTAATCGACGAGGTAAGATTTTACCTTGATCATTTACGAACTTCAAAAGGAAGTTAGCGTCTTTGTAGTCGATGTATTTAATACCGTTCTTTTTGAAGCGACAGTATTTTTTACGGTTGTCCTCTACTTTAGGAGCAGTCACGTATTGGATGTTTTCGTTTGCCATTAGTTTGCTACCTCCTCAGTTTTAGTTTCTGCCTTTTTGTTGAATGCACCGCTACGTTTTTTCTCGTTGTAAGCCACTGCGTGCTTATCTAGAGAGATTGTTAAGAAACGCATCACGCGCTCATCACGTTTGTATTCAACCTCTAATTTTTTGATTAATTCACCTGGAGCCTTGAATTCAGTTAAGTGATAGAATCCAGTTGTTTTTTTCTGGATCGGATACGCTAATTTTCTCAAACCCCAATTATCTTCAGCGATAATTTCGGCTCCGCCTTCTGTCAAGATGTCTTTGAATTTTGCGATTGCTTCTTTCGCAGCATCTTCTGAAAGCAACGGGGTAAGAATGATTACAGATTCGTACTGTTGCATTTTGTAAATAATTATGTTTATTAATTTCTATCCGTAGTTATGTTAACGGAAGTGCAAAGATAGAAAAATCAATTGATTATTAAAAAAATGCTGAATTATTTTTTGTGTTGATATTTGGTAATCAATCCCTTCTAATCCATTGTAGTCAGATGTTTACAGAAAACACTAAATTCTTGCCCAATCCCGATTCATCTTTATCGAATATTTTCATCTTTGCCCCTGCACAAACTAGTAAAAAGTTAAGTTGAATTATATTATCAGGTTGCCTTGGTGGGCGAGGATTATAGTCGCGGTGACTATGGGGTTGCTAATTGGATTTGTAATGTTTGAATTGATCTATTTGGGGTTAATGGGAGGGTAGATATGAGTATTGAGATAAAAAGCGGGAAATGGATATAGAGATTTGAGATTTAATGCGGAATTGGTTTTCCGGTTAATATCTCAAATCTCATATCTCAAATCTCAATACTATTTTAAATTCGCCAATGCTTCTTTGATTCTGCGAAGGGCTTCTTTTAAATTTTCGTCAGAAGCAGCATAGGAAAGGCGGATATAATTGTTGTTACCGAAAGAGTCTCCACCAACTGTAGCAACATGACCGTAGTTCAATAAGTATAGAGCAAGGTCTGCTGAATTATTGATTACATTTCCCTCAGGATCCTTTTTACCAAAGAAAGAGCTGATCTCTGGGAAGAAATAGAATGCTCCATCAGGTAAGTTTGTTTTAACACCTGGGATATCATTCAATAGGTCATAAACCAATTGACGACGACGGGCAAATGCTTCTTTCATTTCCAATACACTTTCCAATCCTTGCTCATATGCCGCAATACCAGCACGCTGAGAGATTGAACATGTACCTGAAGTCGTTTGTCCTTGCATTTTTTCGTTTGCAGCAGCGATTTCTTTGTTCGCAGCGATGTAACCAAGGCGCCAACCCGTCATTGCAAATGCTTTTGAAAAACCATTGATAATGATTACACGGTCCTTAATGGAAGGGAATTGTGCGATAGATTCGTGCTTGTCTACGAAATTGATATGCTCATAGATCTCATCAGAGATGATATAGATCTGTGGGTGTTTTTCAAATACCTTTACCAAGGCTTCCAATTCAGCTTTTGAATATACAGAACCAGTTGGGTTACAAGGCGAGGAGAACATAAAGACTTTTGATTTTGGAGTAATCGCAGCTTCTAATTGTTCTGGGGTGATCTTGAAATCGGATTCGATCGTCGTATCAATATAAACAGATTTTCCTTCGGCCAATACCACCATTTCAGAATAAGAAACCCAGTATGGTGTAGGTATGATCACTTCTTCACCTGGATTCACAAGGGTTAGCAATACATTGGAAAGGGATTGCTTGGCACCTGTGGAAACCACGATATTGGAGATATCATAATCTAAACCGTTTTCATTTTTTAATTTATTTACGATCGCTTGGCGAAGTTCAGGATAACCAGAAACAGGGGAGTAACGGGTCCAGTTTTCATCCAATGCCTTCTTGGCAGCATCTTTTACATGCTCAGGCGTATTGAAATCAGGTTCACCTACACTCAAACTAATTACATTAATGCCCTTAGCCGCCAGTTCACGGCCCAATTTGGTCATCTTTAATGTTGCTGATTCGGATAGATTGTTTATTCTATCGGATAATATGGATGTTGTACTCATGATATTGCAAATATATTATATACAATTTATTATCGATGAGAAAAGTGTAACAAAATCTCTATAAAAATGATACTTTCTAAATAGATGGATGTAAATAGGTGTTTATGAAATTAATTATAGCTTTGTATGCAAAATTTAGGTTTTAGATGAAGTTAAAATTTGATGGGTTTATAATAGCCTTAATTTTCATGATATTCCTTGCCTACATTTATCCCGATGTTGCAGGTTATTTAGACGGCAAGTTTTTAAATGCTTTGATCAGTGTTGGTGTCGCGTTGGTGTTCTTCTTTTATGGGTTGAAACTGAGTTTCAATGAAATCAAGGACGGAATGAAGAATTGGAAACTTCATTTGTCCGTTCAGCTCTTCACCTTTGGACTATTCCCGCTGCTGGTTCTGTTGTTCCGACCGTTGGTGCATACTGAAACACAGGAGCAGTTTTGGCTATCCTTTTATTTCTTGGCCGCATTGCCTTCTACCGTAACTTCCTCGGTCGTGATGGTTTCCATTGCAAAAGGGAATGTCCCTGCTGCCATATTCAATGCTTCGATTTCAGGGTTGATCGGTGTTGCCATTACCCCATTGCTGATGCACTTCTTTTTAGAGGTAGGCGAAGTCAATGTCTTCGGAGAGTTGTATATAGGTCTTCTATTTGAAGTATTACTTCCCGTGATACTGGGCTTACTGATACAACCATATTGGGGAAAATGGGCCCATAAGTATGGCAAAGCTTTATCCAATTTTGATAAAGGAGTCGTTCTGCTGATCGTATATAGCAGTTTCTCGGAATCTTTTATGAATGATATTTTCAATACCATTGGCACAGGTTATTTAGCAAGCTTATTTGTCGCTGTTATTGCCCTGTTCTTTACGGTTTATCTGATTATTTTATTGCTCGTGCGTTATGTATTGAAATTCAATCGGGAGGATAGGATTTCTGCATTGTTCTGTGGATCAAAGAAATCGCTTACCCATGGTAGTGTATTCTCTAAATTTTTGTTTGCCAATAATCCCAAATTAGGGCTGTACATATTACCATTGATGATTTATCATGCCTTTCAGATTTTTGTGGTGACCATTATTGCACAACGTTTGGGAAATCAGAAAGATGAGGGTATATTAACAAAAAAGTAACATTTATTGTTTCTTAATTAATTATTTTTGCGGTTCAAATTTAGGGTTATGAATAGGCAGATGAGATTGGTTTTGTTATCCTTGGTAACCGGTATCGTATTGATGCTTATCAAGTTTGTGGCCTATTTTATCACCGAATCTAACGCCATTTTTTCTGATGCCGCTGAAAGTATAGTCAATATTGTCGCTTCAGGTTTTGCCTATTACAGTATTTACCTTGCAGCACAACCAAAAGATGAAAACCATCCTTATGGACATGGAAAAGTAGAATTCTTCTCTGTATTTGTTGAAGGGGGAATGATATTTATCGCTGGTAGCATTATCCTCATTAAATCCATCTATGCCGTTTTCTCACCTCAACCTGTAAGTAATGTAGAAGAGGGCATGTACTTGATATTAGCTACTTCACTGATCAACTTTGGGGTAGGATTCTATCTCATGAAGAGAGGGAAAGCCCTACGCTCATTGACCATTGAAGCTGATGGCAAGCATTTGCAGGTGGATGCCTATAGTTCAATAGGCCTGATTGCAGGACTTCTATTAATGAAACTTACCGGTTTGGCCTGGATCGACCTAGCACTTTCTTTTGTCCTCGGTACCTTCATTTTATATAATGGCTATAAACTTTTGAGAAAGTCAATTTCTGGTTTAATGGACGAATCGGATGCAGAAGTAGTGGAAGAAGTGGTCGCAATCCTGAACCAGAATAGGAAATCAGAATGGATAGATGTGCACAATCTTCGCATACAGCGATATGGACAGGAACTGCATATTGACTGTCACTTAACTTTACCTAACTATTATGACCTTAACCAGGTCCATGACAGTATCTCCGATTTCGATTCCGTTTTAAATGAAAACCTTGCCTCCAAGACAGAATTCTTTATACATGCCGACCCTTGCATGCCAGAGTGTTGCCATTATTGCACGGTAGAAAATTGCCCAATCCGCTCCGAGCCTTACTCCAAACATATTGATTGGAACATTGTAAATGTCACCAAGAATATGAAGCACTTCAGGAAAGCTTAAGTTCATTTCCCGGTCTATTCCCTAAAATTACCTTGCTTTATTGTCAGGAAAATATGGTCTTTTTGACTTGTCTTGTGTCTTAGCGTTCAAAAAGGTATCTTTATTAAAAACCAATTAATATGAAAATCTACAGCTTAGTAGCAGTATTCTTGATGTTTATTCAGGTTTCTCTTGCACAATCAGAACAAGAGGTCGCGAAAGTCTTAGATCAGTGGCACGCCGCTGCTGGTAAGGCTGATTTTAAGGAGTATTTTGGCTTAATGGATGCTAATTCCGTCTTTATCGGTACGGATGCTACAGAACGTTGGGACAAGCAGGAATTTATGGATTATGCCAAGCCACACTTCGATAAAGGCAAGGCCTGGAACTTCAGTAGTCTGGAAAGAAATATAGAAATTTCAGAAGACGGTAAAACCGCATGGATAGATGAGTTGTTAAATACACAAATGAAGATCTGTAGAGGTTCGGGCGTATTAGTACTTAAAGATGGGAAGTGGTTGATCAAGCAGTATGTACTGTCGATGACTGTGCCAAATGATTTGGCTGATGAAGTTGTCAAAATGAAGACCGACGTGGAAGATAAAATTATTGAAGAATTAAAACTTAAATAAAGATAATATGTTAGTGAAACACGAAGAAAATGGGAATAAGGGATCATTTATAGCTATTGAAGATGGCAAAACAATAGGTGAAATGACCTATTCCAAAGCTGGACCTGGTAAAATCATTATCGACCATACCGAGGTAGATCCAGAAGAAAAAGGAAAAGGGATTGGTTCCGTTTTATTGAACAAGGCTGTTGAACATGCGCGGGAAGGTAAAATGAAAATTATGCCCCTATGCCCATTTGCTAAGGCGCAGTTCGATCGCGATGTTAATATTCGTGACGTCCTGTTTTAATAGTTAAAAACTCAAAATCAACAATTATGAAAGCAGTTGTCATAGGTGCTACTGGCGCGACAGGTAGGGAATTGGTCCTGCAGTTGTTGGCAAATCCTAAAGTGGATTCGGTTAATGTATTGGTAAGAAGGCCTTTTTTTACGCCTGATCCCAAATTACACGAAGTAATTGTTGATTTTGATCGTTTAGAGGATTTCAGCCACTTTATCATTGGAGATGTTGCTTTCTCAACCATGGGCACCACATTAAAGGATGCCGGCAGTAAAGAGGGGCAATGGGTAGTGGATTATGATTACCAGTTGAAGTTTGCTGCCCTATGCAAGCTCAACAGGTTCCATAGCTTTGTGCTATTGTCCTCAGCCCAGGCAAATAAGAATTCCAGGTTCTTTTATACCAAAATGAAAGGATTGTTGGAAGAGGGGATCAAGGCCTTGAACTTCCCCAAATTAATCATCGTAAGACCTGGTCCTATAGATCGCCCTAACAGCAAAAGAAAAGGAGAGCAGTATGCGGTCAGTACCCTTAAGTTCTTGAATAAGTTGGGTTTGTTTAAGCTATATAAACCAATCAGTACGATGATTCTGGCTAGGGCCATAATGGATGCTGCCTTTGAAGATAAGGATGGTCTGATCGATATCTATAATCCCAAAGAGATCTGGGATGAATTAGGTGAAAAAGCTTAATCCGGCTCTGTTATTCCTTTCATTCTATTGATTCAAGACAAAGATTTTTCAGATTCCATCATTATTTCGGCTTTTATGGCTATTTAAAATTCATTTTATTATCTTTAGGCGAATTTTAAAAAAGAGGCTTATCAACTCTTTGAATTTCACTAATAATTGCAAAATAATATCATTTCAATAGAAAATTATGTCATCTAAGATCATTTACACAAAAACAGATGAAGCGCCTTTATTGGCAACGTATTCATTTCTACCTATCGTTCAAGCATTCGCAAAAACTGCTGATATTGAAGTCGAATTAAGAGATATTTCATTGGCAGGACGTATCCTAGCTAATTTAAACGAATATTTATCGGAAGACCAAAAAACTACGGATGCCTTGGCTGAGTTAGGACAATTGGCTACTACACCTGATGCAAACATCATTAAACTTCCTAATATTTCTGCTTCTATTCCTCAGTTAAAAGCAGCGATTGCTGAATTGCAAAAAGCTGGATATAAGATTCCAAATTATCCAGATGCTCCAGCAAACGAAGAAGAAGAGAAAATCAAAGCTGCTTACGCTAAAGTTTTAGGTTCTGCAGTAAACCCTGTTTTACGTGAAGGAAACTCTGACCGTCGTGCGCCTAAAGCTGTTAAGAACTACGCTAAAGCTAACCCGCACAGAATGGGTGCTTGGGCTTCTGATAGCAAAACGAAGGTAACTTCTATGCAAGATGGCGATTTCTACAGCTCTGAGCAATCATTGACCTTGGATGCTGACAGCCAATTTAAAATTGAATTTGTTGCTGCTAATGGTGATGCTAAAGAATTAAAAGGCCTTGGCAACTTGAAAGCGGGCGAAGTAATTGATTCTTCAGTAATGCATGTTGCTAAATTGAAGGAATTTGTTGCTCAAGCTATTCAAGAAGCTAAGGAAGCTGGAGTGTTATTGTCAGCTCACTTAAAAGCGACCATGATGAAGGTTTCTGACCCTATTATCTTTGGTGCGATCGTTGAAGTTTATTTTAAAGATGTTTTTGAAAAGTACGGTTCTCTTTTCAATGAATTGGGCATCAATAAGAACAATGGTTTAGGTGAAGTATATGCTAAAATTGCTGGTACTCCACAAGAGGCTGAAGTTAAAGCGGCAATCGATGCTGTAATTGCGAATGGACCTGATCTAGCGATGGTTAATTCGGATAAAGGAATTACTAACCTACATGTTCCTTCTGATGTGATCGTTGATGCTTCAATGCCTGCAATGATCCGTATCGGTGGTAAGATGTGGGATAAAGAAGGTGCAGAACGCGATACATTAGCGATCATTCCTGATAGATCTTATGCAGGAATTTATGAAGCTGTTATTGAAGACTGTAAAGTAAATGGTGCTTACGACCCTAAAACTATGGGTTCAGTTCCAAACGTTGGTCTTATGGCTCAAAAGGCTGAAGAATATGGTTCTCATGATAAAACTTTCCAAGCTCCTTCAAATGGGGTGATCAAAGTTGTAGACAACAATGGCAAAACATTGATGGAACAACAGGTTGAAGAAGGTGATATCTTCCGTATGTGTCAGACCAAGGATGCTCCAATCCAAGATTGGGTTAAATTAGCGGTAAATCGCGCTCGTCTATCAGATACTCCAGCAGTATTCTGGTTAGATGAAAACCGTGCTCACGATAGAGAAATCATCAAGAAAGTAAATACGTACTTGGCTGATCACGATACTAAAGGATTAGATATCCGTATTTTATCTCCAATTGAAGCTACTAAATTCTCGATTGAGAGAATCCGTAAAGGCGAGGATACTATTTCGGTAACTGGAAACGTATTACGTGACTACCTTACTGACTTATTCCCAATCTTAGAACTTGGTACCTCAGCTAAAATGCTATCAATCGTTCCATTAATGAATGGCGGTGGTTTATTTGAAACTGGTGCCGGTGGTTCTGCTCCTAAACACGTTGAGCAATTCTTGGAAGAGGATTATTTACGTTGGGATTCATTGGGTGAATTCTTGGCATTACAAGCTTCATTAGAACATTTAGCACAAACCCAGAATAATGAGAAAGCTCAAGTATTGGCAGATGCTCTTGATGAGGCAAATGCGAAGTTCTTGGCAAATGATAAGTCTCCAGCTCGTAAAGTTGGACAAATTGACAACCGTGGTTCTCACTTCTATTTAGCTACTTACTGGGCAGAAGCTTTGGCTAACCAAACTAAAGATGCTGAATTGGCATCTAAATTTGCTGGTTTAGCAAAGGCTCTAACTGAACAGGAAGCTAAGATCAATGAGGAATTGATTGCAGCACAAGGAAAAGCTCAAGAAATCGGTGGATATTATTATCCAAATGATGAATTGGCTTCGAAAGCTATGCGTCCTTCTGAAACATTGAATTCTGCACTAAGTTCATTGTAGAATTTCTAAATATTTACAGAAGCCCTTGTCTTTATTGACAAGGGCTTTTTTGTATTAAAGCTGTTGGTTTCCTTTCTATGATATTGCCATTCTGCGTATTAATCATTATTTTTAATAGTAAAACAACATAAACCTATATCCATGAGCAATAACAGTAGAAGAAATTTTTTGCAACGCAGTGCATTGGGAGCTGCAGCGGTATTGACAAGTCCAAGTTGGTTAAGCAGTCAGGCTGAAACTAAAGAGTCAGGTTTGGCAGACCAAAATAGTCTGAAATTAGGAATAGCAGGCTATAGCTTCGTAAATTTTAATTTGGAACAGTCCTTGGCCATGATGAAAAGGATGGATGTAAGATTTCTGTGCATCAAAGATTTTCATTTGCCGCTGAATAGTAGCGCAGAACAGATTGCTGCGTTTCATAAGAAATTGGCTGAATCAAATGTTACGGGTTATGCTGTCGGCCCTATCTATATGAAGACCGAAGCTGAAATTGACAAAGCATTTGATTATTGCAAGCGGGTAGGTGTGAATTTGATGATCGGTATTCCAGAAATCAAAGATCTTCCGTATGTGGCCAAGAAAGCCAAAGAAAATAACATCAAGTTTGGAATCCATAACCATGGTCCCGAAGATAAGATCTATCCGAATGCTACGGTTATCTGGAACCATATCAAAGATTTGGATAAAAATCTTGGGATGTGTTTTGATATGGGGCATGATACCAGAGATGGACAAGATGCCATCAAAGATTATGTAAAATACAAGGATCGGATATTTGATATCCACCTGAAGAATGTGACAGCAGCTGATGCAAAGGGCTCGACATGTGAGTTAGGGCGTGGAGTGATCAATATCCCTGCTTTTGTAAAAGCTTTGTTGAAAAACAAGTACAGTGGTTGCTGCAGTATAGAGTTTGAAAAGGACATGAAAGATCCGCTGGCTGGAATTGCAGAGTCGGTAGGTTATTTTAGAGGTGTGCTCAGCGCTGTTTAAAAATAAAATACAAGATCATTTAAAAAGGAATAATCAATTTGATTATTCCTTTTTGTTTTCATAACAATCGAGATGCATTCTGTACAGTTTTTTAAAAGGTGTTATTGAAACTTAATAATTTATCAAATGTTTAATATTAAGCGTATGTTAAGTTATTTGAATCTAAAAATTAGGTAAATTAGCATATATAAACCTTTGTGTATGAAAATCATAATTCTATTATTGCTGAACATAATGTTCTTGCATAGTTATGCGCAAAGAAATTTTTCGTTGATTAACCCCAAAAAGAATTCCTTCAAATTTGATCTCAGTGGAAACCTGGTTATAATCCCTGTCAAGCTAAATGGGGTTGAATTGGCTTTTTTATTGGATACTGGGGTCAAAGAAACAATCCTGTTTGCCACTCCCCAAGATTCGGTTCCATTGGAGAATGTTTCTAAGGTTAAGTTTTCGGGCATAGGGATAGAAGATGGCGTGGAGGGAATTATGGCAATCGGCAATGAGTTATTGGTCGGTAATACCTTGATCGACAGCCTACATAATATATATGTTGTTGATGGGGATGATCTTGATCTGTCCAGCCATATCGGTGTCCCTATCAATGGAATCTTGGGCAGCCATTTTTTTGAAGATTACTTAATAAAAGTTGATTATCTTAAGAAAAGGATCAGTATTTATGATGCTTATGATTATCCTGAAAAGTTGACCAATAAATTTACCAAGTTACCTATTCAATTGGAGAGGAGCAGACCTTATGTACATATCGATGTTGATTTAGGGACACAAAAGGTAAAAGATGCAAAGATGCTTGTGGACATGGGCAATTCTGATGGTATGTTGGTTTTTCCATTTTTGTTGGATTCTTTTGTAGTCCATGAACCTAGTATTTATGATTTTATTGGTCGAGGTTTCAATGGTTTGATCTTTGGTCGTCGGAATAGGATAGAAGGATTTGATTGGTCTGGGTTTTACATCAAGGAACCGATTGTATCTTATCCGGATTCCAATGCCGTGCATGCGGCGAAACTTGCTGTGAACCGTGTTGGATCGATTGGCAATCAGGTATTGCAGCATTTTCAGGTGTTGTTTAACTATCCTAAGAATGAGATCTATTTAAAGAAGAACCGGAATTTTGGGAAGAAATTCGAAATAAATATGTCTGGGATGGAGATCAAACATGACGGACTGGAATGGACAAAGAGAAGACTGACCACGAACATTGGGAAAAGAGATTCAGAAAATCCCAATTCTGGTATCAATGTTTATAATTATGAAGAATTTAAATACGAATTTATTTTACGACCTATCTACAAAATAGCAAGTGTCAGAGAAGGCTCACCTGCAGATTTAGCGGGTGTGAAAGTGGATGATGAATTGCTCAAAGTCAACGGCAGTAGTGCTCAAAGTATGAAATTGAAGCAGATAATTGGGAAATTAATGCATAAGGAAGGAGAGGAGATCCGATTAGTTCTCTTGCGGGGAACTGAAGAAGTAAAGGCTCAATTTATTTTAAAGGATCCTATTCCTTTCCAGAAGAAACTGCAATAAAAAAGCCTTGAGAGATCAAGGCTTTTTCTTTATTCGTTTACAACTCCCATTTTGCTGAATTTGTCGATTCGTTCAGCAACCAGTGTATCGCTATCCTTAGCGCCTAGAACGGCTAGGTCTGAAAGGATTTTATTCTTTACGTTCAAAGCAGTCGCTTCAGGGTCTTGGTGTGCACCTCCGATAGGCTCTTCAATGATGCCATCGATCAATCCATTACCAAGCATGTCTTCTGCCGTTAATTTTAAGGCCTCTGCTGCTCTTTCTTTCTGGTCCCAGCTTCTCCATAGGATGGAAGAACAAGACTCCGGAGAGATTACAGAATACCATGTATTTTGCAACATATATACCTTGTCTCCAATTCCGATACCTAAGGCCCCACCAGAAGCACCTTCGCCAATTACGATACAGATGATAGGCACTTTAAGAACGGACATTTCAAGTAGGTTTCTTGCAATTGCTTCACCTTGCCCACGCTCTTCAGCCTCTAACCCAGGATAAGCTCCCATTGTATCGATTAATGTGACCACAGGTTTGTTGAATTTCTCTGCCATCTTCATCAAACGCAGAGCTTTTCTATATCCCTCAGGGTTAGCCATTCCGAAATTACGGAACTGACGCTCCTTGGTGTTCTTTCCTTTTTGGTGACCAATGACCATTACAGATTGACCGCCAATGGTAGCAAAACCGCCAACAATAGCTTTATCATCACGTACGTTCCTATCTCCATGCAACTCAATAAAGTCATCACAGATCAAGTCAATATAATCGAATGTTTGTGGTCTATCAGGATGTCTGGACATCTGAACTTTCTGCCAGCCAGTCATATTGCTATACACCTCAACTTTTGTTTGCTCTAGTTTTTCTTCCAATTCGCGAACTGTAGCGCCCATATCGACTTTGGTTTTTTCTTCTACTTGTTTAACCTTTTCGATTTGCGTTTGTAGATCAGCAATCGGCTTTTCAAAATCAAATGTTGTTTCCATAATTACCTGTTTGGTGTCATTAAAGCGGTAGCTAAGTTACTTGTTTTTTAAGAATTATAAAATGTTATTTAATCATTAAGGAAAGATAAACAACACCTAAAACTATTTAGTGATTGATAATAAGCCATATAACAAAATGTAGTTCGTACTTGTTTTGTGTACTATATAAAAAAATAATATCTTCAAGACCATGAATGCAGCTGCCACAGAAAACAAACCAAAAATTCCTTGGGTATTTATAGGAAAGGTCATTCTCGTCATCATCATTATTGCATTACACATCAATTTTGAATATGATATTGAGAAAAGGAAACTATTGGCCCAATTCCTGAAAGGCCTGTATTCTTTCTTGATCCCAAGTATTGTCCTTTCCATGTTCCGTTTTCTGGTGATCATGCTCTACAATGCACGGGATTCCCAAAAAAGAGAACGCGGTAACTTTGTTCTTGGGATCAATAGGCTTACAGCAGTATTGAATACGGTATTTTTGGTGATAGCAATCATGACTGCATTTGGCATTAACCCCAAAGACTTTATTACCAGCATTACCATCGTGGCCATGGCCATTGCGGTTATCTTTAAGGATTATATCACCAATATGATATCCGGATTAATCGTTATGTTCTCTGAGCAGTTGTCCGTTGGAGATAGGATCAAGGTGGGAGAACATAAGGGGAGGATTATTGACATTACCTTTGCCAATTTGGTATTACAGGATGAAGAGGACGATATCGTAATGGTTCCGAACAATCTGGTATTTACTGCTACTTTCATGAACCTGTCTGCACATCAATCAAGTCTTTTTACCGTTAAATTCGAACTTCCTCTAGAAGTATCCTTACATATTGAGGAATTAGAGGAGCATTTAAGGCTAAGCCTGACTACCCATCCTAATCTGGAAATCAAGGAAGATGAGTTTCAGGTAAAAGTTTTAGAATTAGGGAAGGACTTCGTTCGTTATAAACTAGATCTTTACGCTGTAACCAACAGCAATAGAATGCATAGAAATATCGAGAATGAGATCTTGAAGGAGATAATCAAGTTCGAAAGAAATATCCTTAAATCTTCCTGACCTTCACACGCTTAATAAAGTGTTCAGATCCTTTCTTTAAGATTAGATCAGCTCTATAACGGGTTGGAAGGATATTTTCATGTAGATTAGGCTTATTGATCTCGTTCCAGATAGTATTGGCCATGTCAAAGCTTTCCTCCTCAGTCAGGTTTGCATATTTATGGAAATAAGAAGCCGTATTTTGGAAGGCAGTTGCTCTAAGGGATTCAAAACGGTCGATATACCATTTCACGATATTTTTCTCGTCCGCATCCACATAGATGGAATAATCAAAGAAGTCAGAAACGAAGACGCCGTTCTTTCTTGAATTAACCTGCAATACATTAATACCTTCAACGATCAATACATCCGGTTGGGAAATCACCAGTTTTTCATTGCTTAGAACATCATATTCCAGGTGGGAGTATAATGGCACGGTAACCTGCGATTTGCCGGATTTAATGTCCGCAAGGAACTGTAGGAGTTTCTTGGTATCATAGCTTTCAGGGAATCCTTTCCTGTTCAGGATATTGCGTTTGATCAGCTCCTTGTTGGGATACAGGAAACCATCCGTAGTGACCAATTCCACTTTTGGTTTATTGGGCAAAAGAGAAAGGACTTTGGTCAGTACCCTTGCTGTGGTGCTTTTACCTACCGCCACTGAACCCGCTATACCAATGATAAAAGGTAGTTTTTGATGGTTTCTCTTGAAAAAAACATTGCTTTTTGAATGCAGTTCCTGAAAGTTATGGATATGTACTTCCAGTAAATGAGCCAAAGGGATATAGATATCCTCAATTTCATCCATTGTCAATGGCTCATTAAGGGCATGCAATTGATCTAAATCTTTCTCTTGAATGGAGTGGCTCAACTGGCCGTTCAACCTTTTCCATTGTTCACGAGTAAAGTTTTGGAACGGACTTGTAAAAGTATGTTCGCTGATTAAGGGCATAGCAATTTATTTTTTCAAGTCGCAAATATACAATCAAGAAATGTTTTTTTCTTGGATTGTATCAATTAGATTACTTTCTATCACTATAGGGTTCATCAACATCTTGTGCACCGGACATTTCTCACCTATGGCGTATAATCTTTTCTTCTGTTCTTCATCCAGATCGCCCTCAATAAAGATATTGCACTTGATATAGGTTGTTTGTTGTTGTTCACTCCGCTGAACTTCACTGGAAACCTTGATGTCAATTTTATCTACTTTCCATTCCTTGCGGTTTGCATACATACGCATGGTAATGGCCTTACAGGCACCCACGGATGAAAGCAATAATTGGGTCGGCGCCAACCCTTTGTTTTGCCCTCCGACTTCGATGGGCTCATCTGCTAAAATATTTAAATTCTCATAGGAAATAGTTGTTGTATAACTAGTTTCCCCAATACTCACTAAAACTTCATTTGCCATAAATCTCTGTATCTTCTTCTAATAATCCTTTAATAATCAATGATCCGGTTGCCGGGTTGGTTGCCAATGGTACATTCCAGAGGTCACAAATACGCATCAGCATTTGGATATCCGGCTCGTGCGGATGTTTTCCAAGTGGGTCCCTGAAAAATATAATACCTTGGATCTTTCCTTCGGCTGCCATGGCTGCTATTTGCGCATCACCGCCTTTTGGACCGGATAGTTTTAATTCTACTTCTAAACCTGTTTGTTGAATGTAGGAACCCGTCGTTCCTGTTGCCACGAGGTGGGCTTTGGATAATCCTTCTTGATGATCTTTAACAAAAGCCACCATTTCGGCTTTCTTACCATCATGTGCAATTAAAGCTATTGTTTTTGCCATTTGAATGATATGTTTGCGTTCTGTTTTTAATCGCTTCGATAATATAACAAAAATATTTTTACAAGGTTATTTTAAGGCTATTAAAATATCAATTTTATAAGTATTAGTGGGAATTATGACTTTAGATTAAGGAAATCATAATTTATCCCGCAAAAACTGCCATACCGAGTTGTGTTTCTTTTCTCCATTTTTTTCCTTTTCGGCTATGAGGTCCAACACATAGGCATCAAGCATATTTTCATGGTCACTGATCAATTTATCAGCTAAGGAAACAATTTTTTGGATATTCCCTGCAGAGGCAGCATCAAGAGCTGGTTCAATGGAGGATAGGTTGGAGGGTTCGATTCTTATGTAATTGGAGGAATGCTGAACCGATCTAAATAATTGATGAAGGAAATAATCATTGCTCTCTGAAGAACTGCTGGTCATAATATCGACTAAGGCAGGACCAATGGAAATCGCTTTCTGTTTTTTGAAATCCTCGTATTTATAGGCATTCTTTGCAATCCCCGTTCCTAAGGAAAGGATATGTACATCATCGATTTTGAATGTTTTGTAAGTCTTGAGCACTTCCAATAATGCTGAGATCGCAGGGTTATGGGCAAACACGCCGCCATCAACCAATGGATACCGCGTTCCAGCCAATGAATATATTTCTGCTACAGAGAAATAGGTAGGGGCGGCTGATGTGGCTCGACAAACATCCTTAAGATAGAAATCTCGGGATTCTCCGTGAGAAATAGCTTTCTGTTGTCGAAAGAGATGGTTTTTACGGAGTTCAATATTGTAGGCAGTAATAATACAGGGTTTGATCAGTTCACAAAGTTTTTGATCACCGAAATAGCTTTCCAAGACCCGTTCTAAGACCTTTTCATCATAGAGTTCCGTCAATAAACCGAATTGATTCAGGAATCGTCTCCAACTGCTTGTGGTAAATATTTCTGTGCCATGTTTCAGGTAGATATCAAGTGCATCTTTTGCGGAGAACCTGGGTTTCGTTGGATTTTGGGGGTCAGGACAAAGTAATATACTGATCAGAATACCACCGGTGCTGGTTCCGGCAAAGAAATCAAAATATTCTGACAGGTGGGCATTTGGGTTGCCTGAAGCTTTCTTTAATTTTTGTTCGAGGGATACCAGCATCATTCCGGGAATAATTCCTCGAATTCCACCACCATCGATAGATAAAATCCTTTTCATTTTAGAGTTTGACCTAAGTTAGGGAAAGGAAATCAGAAAGGATAAATATTTTTCAAGAAAAATGCCTTAAAGCTCATGAAAAGTAATATATTTGCACCCACAATCAGGAGAGGTGTCAGAGTGGTCGAATGAGCAGACCTGGAAAGTCTGTATACGGGATGACTGTATCGAGGGTTCGAATCCCTCTCTCTCCGCCAAAGAAACAAAGCCCAACGTTAGTTGGGTTTTGTTGTTTCAGGACAGAACTTGTTTGAGCAAAGGCTGTCCTGAAACAACAAAAGGCCCGCGGAGCGAGGCCCTTTGTTTCTGTGAAGCCTCCCCCCAAAGGGAAGGTTCAGGGTTTACGTGCGGGCCCAGTGGGGCTGAACCAATCCCTTTGAGCTATGGGTTCCAAATAGGGTTCCTTTTACCTATGGTTCCTGTTTCTTTAAGCTATGGGTTGCAAATAGGGTTCCTTTCACCTATGTTTTCCTGTTCCTTTGAGCCACTGCTTCCTGTCGGAATCCCATTATGCTTAAGAACCCTAATCGTGATCTTTTGCACCTATGAAGTCCTGTTCCTGTCCCCTTGAGCCACGGCTTCCTATCGCAATTCCTTCAATCTAAAAAATTCTAATCTTTTTCCCTTAAAATCTCAAACCACCTTACCCATTAACAAATAATTTTTCAGCTCTCAATAAGGTTTCCCGTAAAATCTTTTATTGTTTAACAATTAATTTTGAAACCAACAGACCGACTTATTATTAATCATTACCCTTACACTGACAGAATTTGGCAGTCTGCGAATATACATTTGTGAAATAGTTCCAAAAAAGTGAATCTGAACTAATGCATGGCTTTTGTCATGCAACCAATCTATTATTATTAACTGAGATGAAACAGAAATTTAAAAAGCTCTACTCTGACTATCCAGATCTTATTAACATCCGCACGGTTGAAATCTGTGAAGTAGATGATAATGACGTTCCTAATGGCTCCGGTGGAATAAATAGGGAAGGATATACCTATGGTCAATTGAGGCATCAGCCCATCATTAACGAAATGTTAGAAAATATCAGCAATCCCAAATTGGCCGAGTTAGCCCAAAAGTGTAATGCTAGAAATGCAAACACTCCCTTTGAAATGTTCAAAATTGATGGAGAGTACTGTTTTTGGGGATTACGGATTTCTCCTGTAGTCAAAACTCCAGATGAATCGCAACTACGGGAAATCCTTGCATCCAATGAAATTACTGCTAAAGCCTTAGCGGATAGGAGTGTTACTGCGGCTATGATCCGTGAAGTTACTTACGATTTGCTCAGGCAGGAAGTAGCCCATGTATGCGGCATGACCGTAAGAGAAGCCTCACTTGCGATTGGCAATCAGCTTGATTGTGCACCTCATGAGGATCCTAGTGGATATATTTTTATGGTCCCTAACTGGGCACACAACTGGTTTAGGCACGATGGCTATGTTTCGAAGATGCTGAAGGTATTAAATAACGATAACGGTTTGGTTGATAATTCTTTTTCCGAAGTAATGGATAAATTACTCAGTGAATGTGAAATTAATCAGACCCAGTATACTCGATCTGATATTGTTGAATACCTCAATAGTTCCAACCTTTTTAAAAAGCGTTTTTATGAAGATTCGAGTTTTATGCAGGTCTATCAGTCTTATTATAAAGCATTTAGTATCTACAAAAAGAAGAATGCAGATAAATATTTTGTAAATAATTTCCTCAATAGGCCATTAAGCCAGGATAGCAGTCTGATTGTTGCAGAACAGAGCTTGACTTTTGACACAGTTAAAAATTCTGCAGGAAGTCTTAAGGTGTTAGGTGAAATGATAAACCCAACATTTGAGGACGAGATAAGGGAAACATTAGACATCTTCAAAAATAATTTTGAGAAAATAGAATTACCTAAAGAATCTTGGTTCTCCATCACTGGCGCGAGTAACGTGAAAAAATTTACGCAAAGGGCTACAGAAGTATATTCAATCTATACCAATATTCTGGAAGAATACCATTTTGCTAAATTTTCGATTTTACAATCCATCAATGAATACTCTCAATTAAGGATTCAGCTAAGTTTCGACAGGGAAGATTTAATTAGCGTCCTAAAAGATGTGTATGGTGAGAAAATCTATGATTCATATCCGCAATTATTCAATTTCAATCAAATTGAATGGTTGGATGTAGAGAACATGTTTAACGACCTAGATACGCAGTTTGAAAAAATTCAAGGTAAATACGATGCTTTTTTAGATCAGGCCGATCAAAATCTACAAAAGGTAAAAGGCCAATTAGATTCATCAATTTCCAATGTTCTTGAGAAGGCAGCCTTTTCCAAGCTAAAGCAAAAACATATTGAAAAGGAGTTTGTCAATGTTGCGAAGAAAGTTCTTGAAAACGTTGTAAATACTCGTTCCCTATCCAAGGAGAAATGTTTAGAAATTAAGAAGGATATTGAGTTTATGAAGCTTTCCTTTGCCCCAGATTATCAAAAGATCCTGGTTGATTTAGGTAGGTTATTTGAAGTTTACACCAATATTCGCGAGGTATTTATTCCTTTGGCAGAATGCTATGGAAGCTATTTCAATAATATTTTAGGTGGTGAATTAAAGAGTCTATTGAACAAATATGGAGAATTTAAGCAGTCCCCGGTTTTTAAGGAAAGAGAAAGGCTTGTCTTATCAAGGCGTTCAAATGAGTTAGATGTCCTAGAGCATCATAAAAGCATTGGGAATCTAGAAAAACGTTTAGATGACGAAAGAGCTTACCTTGAAAATGAAGTTAAGCCGCTTTATGAAATGCTGTTGAACATTCAGCCAACCAAACCTGGGATGATCTCAAAGATCTTGTCTTTGGGATTAAATACGGCAGTATATGATCATGTATTTGCTAAATGGTCTACCTTTTTCGAGCCATATGAAACTGAATTTAATTCAAGTACAAATGAAATTGAAAAAATAAAAAAGGATATTTCATATTATAAAGGTCGTATCGTTGAATTAGAAAATGAAAATATCAAAATAGCAACGGCAATCGAGGGCTTATCAGAGGAAGTTAGGGAATATTTTAAAGAAAAGAATATGGACGATGTTTTAGCAGATATTAATCCAGCAAACATCAATACTGTTCTTAAGATATCAAAGGATATTTTAGAAAAAGGACTTCGGGACAATTTATTGAATCCAGCAGAATACCTAAGTAACCTGACCTTTGTTAAGGCAGTTAAAGGTGCTGAAAGTTATGATGAGAGCCAATTATTGTCTAGGAAAATATCGAATGCGGCCAATAAAGTACTTGATATGGTTGCCTTATTAGACAACGTACGTAAGAAATTCATAGATGGAGTTTCAACAGGGATGCAAAGCTGTTCTTTTGATGTGAATGAAACTAAATTGATTTCGGATAAAATGGATTCTTTTATTACCAAAACGAATTTTCTGCAATTGCGTGATGAGGATTCCATTAAAGAAGGCATGAGCGGTTATTTAGAGAAATTGATGATTGAAAACTTTCCGGACAAACCATACCTTGCTGAGTTATCAGGTAAGATGGTCGGAATAATTGCAGAGCAAGCAAAAAGTATGGTTCGTCGATTAAAATATTTAGATGAAATTAAAGCCCTGAAAGCTCTAAATAAGAGCAATGATGAAATTTTAGAAAAACTCAATCAGGACTTAATGCAGCATACTAACGATGCTATTGCGTCCGATCTCAACGAAAGAGATCAGTTAATTAATCAAATCAAGCAAAGTTTAACCATTTAGTATTTTTATTATGTTTATAAATATTTGTGTAGGCATTTTAGCATATATCATCTTTATCTTTTTATTCAGTAAAAGGCAAAATGTCTTAGCTGTCAAAAACGAGTTCGGATTAACAAGCTTAAAGAATATCAATCAAGCCTACTTTCTCAACATTCTTTATGTTCTGTTCATACTAGGATATTCTTATTATGTGTTAACGCATCAGTCTGGATGGTCCATGTATGTCATGTTAGGTTTAAATGTAATAACCTATTTCATAGGATTTGTGGTTGATCCTGATGAAGCCGAAAAGGAACCGGAAAATTAAAAATGAATAAACAGCTCTCAAATTATGAGGGCTGTTTTTTTATAGACTGATCATAAGATTAACATTCTTTCCCTCCAATTTTTCTATATTCGTTAAACTAAAAATCAATTTCCCAAATCTATGAACCAAAATAAATATTCCGAATTGACGGACGAACAGCTCCTACAAGAGCAAAAGAAATTAAAGTCAACCAACCTGATCAATGCCCTTTTGATCGGTGCAGCGGTAGGTGTTGCAGCCTACAGCTTCTACAATAAAGGATTCAGCTTTTTTACGCTATTCCCATTATTATTTGTCTATTGGTTTGTGAAATCCAAAAAGAGCACAAAAGAATTAGAGGACGAGATCAAATCAAGAAATCTATAATGCCTAAAAGACCAATATCTTTTCTATTTGCTTTCATCCTTCTGACCGGATTGTTTAGCCTTCCCAAAGCTACTATAGCGCAATCTTCTGAAATCCCATTAATTCCATTCAAAAAAATCCATTCCATCACAATAGATGGAATTCTAACCGACTGGAATAATCAAAAAAATCTATTCTCCGTAGATCAATTTATATCTCCTTGGGGAAATCAAAACTTTGGGAAGACGATCTTTAAGGCATTTCATGATGGGGCCTATTTCTATTTCTATTTTGATATCAAGGATAATAATATCGTAGAAAAGAAATTTGAGAAAGAAGAAGATGTAGGAAGAGGCGATAGAGGAGAGATATTCTTATCAGTAGATCCTGGTTTAAAAGAATATTACTGTTTTGAAATATCTCCAAGTGCCAAGGTTTTAGACTATAGGGCAACCCATTATAGAATGTTTGATTATGCATGGGATTTAGAAAGTTTAGAAGTAAAGTCAAAAATAAAACCTGATGGCTACATATTGGAAGGAAGGATTCCTATGGCTTTTATTAAAAAAATTATGGATTCTAATTCCGGTCAATCAGTATATCTAGGCTTATTCAGAGGCGAATTTGATAGCCTGGAATGGAATGAAAAATCAATCAATTGGTTATCTTGGATTAGACCCACTGGTAAAAAGCCAGATTTCCATATTCCATCAGCATTCAAAAAGGTACAATTTGGACAGTAAAGCAATTTGTAAATTACTGATATAAATATGAGCAAGATAAACTTTAGCATTTCCCGATGAAAATACCAAAGATACATGGGTTTATAGAAAGAAGGATTTTAATCAATTATACTGCAGATCCTGCAGCCCTTAGCAAACTCTTGCCAGCTCCATTTAAGCCAAAATTATATAAAGGAAAAGCAATTGTAGGCATCTGCTTGATCCGACTCAAATCTATCAAGCCGAAAGGTTTTCCTAACTTTATTGGAGTTAGTTCTGAAAATGCTGCCCATCGTTTTGCTGTAGAATGGACTGATGAATCCGGCCAAAATTGTGAGGGGGTCTATATTCCCAGAAGAGATACCAATCTCTATTTGAACACTTTAGTAGGAGGTAGGTTTTTTCCTGGAAAACATCACTTTGCAAACTTCAATATTCGAGAATCTAATGCTAACTATCACCTAGATGCTCTCAGTTCCGATCAGAATAAGATCCAAATCGACGCCCGGAGAACCTCAGAGTTTCCATTAGATTCTATATTCGACAACATTGACGAGGTATCCCGGTTCTTTGAAAAAGGATCCGTTGGTTATTCGCCAAATGGAAAATCATTCGATGGACTAAAATTAAATACCTACAATTGGGAGATAAGTCCATTAGAAGTACTAAACATAAAATCGACTTATTTTGATGATAAAAACCGCTTTCCTGAAGGCTCTATCCAATTTGACCATGCCGTATTAATGTTAAATATTGAACATGAATGGCAATCGATGAAATCAATTTCCTGTCTTTAATTGTTCTTGCTAAATAGCGTTTGGTAAAAGCAGATAAATATGAAATTAGATCCTATTATTGCTGTACAAGATGTACAGAAGAGTGCCGATTGGTATGAAAGGTTGTTAAACCTCCAAAATAACCATGGAGGTGATAATTTCGCTGTATTGCAAGATTCTTCAGGTGATACCATTTTATGCCTTCATCAATGGGCTCAGCACCATCATCCAAGCATGGAAAACCCAGACCTTGCTCATGGAAATGGCTTAATCCTATACCTCAAGACCAAGGATTACCGAGCGATTTACGATAGAGCAAAAGAAATGCAGATAGAGATGATTGAAGATCTTCATAGAAATATAAATTCCCAAAAAATGGAATATTCATTTTACGATCTCGATGGTTATTACATCAGTATCACTGAAGACCATAATTATGAAGGTTAATTGATCCTTATCTTAAAGATCAAAGGCCAGTTTTTTCCAGTAACAAACATAAATTTATTCGCTGGATCCCAGGCAATCCCATTGAGCACCTTTTCAGGGTCAGGCTGAAAACTCTTGTCGTAAAGTTGTAAGACTCCTTCAAAACTTATTTTTCCTACCACATAGCCTGTTTTCGGGTCTATTTTATAGATTAAATCAGAGCCCCATTGGTTAGCGAAAATATAGCCATCTACATATTCCAATTCATTCAGACTATCCACTGACCCCATATTATCTTGGACCTTCAATTCTTTGATGATTGCCATGTTTTCCGGATTAAGGTAGTACAACCTGGAGGAACCATCACTTAATATCAAGGAGGTAGAATCATGTGTCAATCCCCAGCCTTCTTTCTGCCAGCTATGTGTGCCGCTGGGCTGCTTTAAATTGTCCAGATCAAATTGATAGATCTTATTGTTCAGGTAGGTCAACTGATAAAGCTTATTGTTCAGTATGGTAATTCCTTCACCGAATACATGATCCTCATAGTTTGCCTTGAGGACCTCAACTTTTGCCGTTGAAGTATCAATCTTGTTGATTCGGGTATGCCTTTCAAGGCCTGTCCCTTCTATTAGGCTTCCTTTGTCTAAAATAAAGCCCTGGGTGAAAGCTGAAGTATCGTGGTTTAGTGTTCCAATAATTTGATAGGTGAGAGGTATAGCTGCCGGAATAGGACTTTGCGTGGAATTTTGACTAGTTTGATTAGGTTCTGTCTTTGTTCCCTGTTTACAAGAATAGAGTAGGGCAAACTTATAATATATAGAAAAATAATATTCTTATTCATCGCGATTAATTACATGTTTAGTAACCAATATAGTTAAATCCGTTAAAATTATACATGTTCAAACATGTGATTTACTCCTTTTCAATAAAATAAAACCAGACGTTAAAATTAGTATCCAATAAGTCCAAAACTCCTTTTTTTGCTGATTAACCAAATATGCTCTTACTGTGCTTAAAAATATGCTTAAAACAGTAAAAATCCTGATTTTTAAAACGCAGTTTAAAGCGGATAAACGCAATTATTTTAAAAAAATTTATTGAATTTCAATATGTAAAATATTTAATGAATTGTAGTCAACACTATGATAATGACATAACTAAAACATATTAGCTAATTTTTGATGCGCTAATATCGTGTAGGCCATGGGCTACAAAAAATAATTAACAGTGCTAAATAGATACTATTGATTTTAGGTAATCGAAATCCTGTGTATTTTTGTAGACCATAATTATATGGCACACAACTATTAAAAAAATAATAAAAAAGGCATACAAAATTGCGGCTAAATCTTAACTGATAGGAAAAATTGTTTTTTCTTTTTGGTTTTGAGGCTAGTTCGTAATGGAGGTTAAAAAAGATGAAAAAGCACTACAAATCACCCCATGTTCATTTAGTTAAAGTACAGATGGAAGTGGACATCGCATTGGGGTCTGCAAAAGTATATCCTCAAAATGGTAACAATGTGGTCCAAGACCAATGGACCGAAGAGGACGATGATAATAGAAATATCGATTGGTAATTATAAAAATTGATTAAGAAATAGAACATGAATAATATCAAAAATAAAATCAGTATGAAATTTAGTATTGGATTCTTGGCAGTCCTCATGCTTAGTTTTGGATCTTGTAAGAGGTCTGATGATCCAGTTGGGGGCAATGGAGAAGCAAAACTTAATGTTCAGATTGATGGGATTTCTTTTGAAGAGGACAATATTGAATTCGATAAGAAAAGCAGCAGCAACGGCTCTGTTGCATCTGGTCTTGTAAAAGATACCTCCTTGGTTTATGATGATTTTGTAGTGGACGTGAAAATGTCCCAAGACAATGACAGATCAAATAGAACAGTTGGCAATCATACTACTTACCGTGGTTCTGATGCTAATATGGCAGCAGCAGTAACGAAAACTACTCCACTGACCAAAGGTACCAAATATAGATTGGTAGCCTTTAATGCAGATGGTACTTTTAATCAAGCAAAGGATTATACCTATGGTAGTGAAGCTTCAGCAGGTGCGATGAGCTTAGATGCTGGTAAAAAATATACTTTTGTTGCTTATTCGATCAACAGCGCAAATGATGAATTACCTAAATTAATCTACACCAATGGCGTTACAACATTTGCAAATGCAAAATTGGTTGACGTATCTAAAGATTTAATGGTCTTTATTGTTAAGGATAAACAACTGACCTATGGTGACAATAAATTAGGGGTAATCCTAAAACATAGATTCAGCATGATTACCACCCGCTTAACCATGGATTCAAAAATGACAGGCTCTATCAAGACCTTGACCAATACAACCATCGGTAAAGTGGATGCTAGTGCTACCTTTAATTTCAATGGCGAAACCATCGCTTACAAAAATGACCAAAACACATTTGCAGCAATCAATTTCCCTGTTTTGGGAACTGGATTAAGAGACGTTACTAGTTTCCCTACCTTGATTATCAACCCTGCAGCTACCAACAAAACATTGAATTTCGGATCCATTACCATTGATGATGAAACCAAGACAAACTTTTCAATCGCTAATATTAAGGTAAATCCTGGATGTAAGTACAACCTGAATCTGAACTTTAGAACCTGTACCCAGGAAGTGAAATTGGCGAATGATGCTTTAAACTGGAAATTTCCTGAAACTGGTGACCGTAAGGGTTGTTATGATCCAAATTCAGGTAAAGTTTGGAAAAATGGAGAATTATTGACGAGAGAATTCGCTGCTCCTGCTTCAAATTACGGCTTTACATTTGACATCTTCCAATTGGACAATGCTGTAAATATGGAAGTTAATGGAGTTCAGATCTTAACTGATCCTAAAGAAGGCCAGATTCAATTCCAAACTTACGATAACACAGCAAATGGTGAAGGAATCATTACTCGTAACATTCAATTTGCTGATGGAACGGAACATGGTAAAGGTGGCATTCCGGATATTTGGAACCTTAGAGGAACTGATGCTACTCCAATGTTAAGAATCATTATCAGTAAAACAGGTGAAGTGACCATGTTAGGTAGCAAAACAAACAATGGACCATTAGTTCAAATGGTGTTAAAAGGTTCTTTGAAATTCAACAAAGTGCCTTGGAAAACTTCTGGAACGAATAGCGTAAAGGTTACTCAAAAAGTATCCAATACAACTTTTGTTGTAGGTAGAGGTTACGGTCAAGCTAAAATTGCTTGTAAATAAAAAGTAAAAGATTAATTTTTTTATAAACATAATTTGTAGGAAAAAGCCTGAGAAATCAGGCTTTTTTTATGCCATCAACTTTGTAGCATCTTAATAAATTTAATCGTTTAGTTAATACACAGCATTTCTATTAATATTAAACCATTGTCAATTATGAAGAGAATTATGTTTTTAGCTCTAGCCATAGTACTGTTTACGGCTTGCGAAAAAGAAGGTCAAGATGCTTCACCATGCTCAAAAAAATTAAAAAGCCATTTCAATAAAGAATTACGATGTACAAAGAAAGGTGCGTATGAAACCAATCTCTATAAAGGAATCTATAAAGGCAAAACGGTATATTATGTAGATGACGTGTGTATTTCTTGCCTTACTGCTTCACCAGAATATGGCTATACTTGTGACCTAGAAAAAGTAGATTTTGATAATTTTAATGAGGTTGCCAATAAAACTATGGTTTATAACAGCTGTACTAAGGATTACACGGAATAAAACACCCAAAAATCTAAATTCTAATTAATTATAAGACCTCATGAAAAACATCATTATACTTTTAATTCTTTTTGTAGGAATGAGTTCTTGCGGAAAAGAGGAAATTTTAGAGGACCGTACAAAAGCTTCTGCTTGCTTATTAAAAATGAGGGATTATTTAGCCAAAGAACTTTATTGTAAGGAAGATGCCAAATCATCTTATTCTTCTGACTTAATAAGGGCAAGTTATGAAGGGAAAATTGTTTATTATAGCCAAATATCATGTGCTGAATGTCTGGTTACAGAAGCGGAAACTGGCTATACCTGTGATCTCGACAAAATCAATTTGGAGGACCCAAGGAAAATATTGGACAGAAAAATTGTCTTTGATAGCTGTTCCAAACAATATTCTGAATAGAACTTAGACTAACGCATCAGATTTAGCCAGATTCCCTAAAATTTCTATTTTTGTGTATACATGAAAAAAGAAATCATAATTGACGGAAGCCAAATCTACGATAAAACCAGTTTTTACGAAGAAATAAACCGAAAGTTTATGAAAAATGAAAGCTGGCAATTAGCGGAAAGTTTGGATGCATTTGATGACCTATTGTACGGAGGTTTTGGAGCTATCCGTGAAAAGGAAGAAATAACATTGATCTGGGAAAACTTTGAAGCCAATCGAAAAGCTTTAGGAACTGAATTCACCATTAATTATTATCAGGAAAAGTTAGAGCATCCCGATGATTTCGATTCTTCCGTTATCCAAAAACGATTGGATGCATTGAGGGAAGGCAAGGGGCAGACCTATTTCGAAATCCTCGAAGAAATTATCGCAGAACATACCAATATCGAACTGATTAAAAAATAAGGCACAACGTCCAAAAGTTTCTAATCGTTCAGAATCAAAATGCGCTAAGGAGGGATTCAGAGTGAAACGAAGAATCTATTTTTTTTAGTCATACTGAGGTTCATCCGAAGTATCTCGGAGCAATGCAAACTTACACTATAATACAATTTTGATTGGCGTTCAGTGCGTCAATCTAATATAGTTTGTATTGGCGTACAGTTCCTTGACCGAAGGTCAAGGATGACAGGGTCGGTGGGGGGAAAACCGTACAGATTCCTCACTGAACGTTCAGAATCAAAATGCGCTAAGGAGGGATTCAGAGTGAAGCGAAGAATCTATTTTTTTTAGTCATACTGAGGTTCATCCGAAGTATCTCGGAGCAATGCAAACTTACACTATAATAAAATTTGGATGGGCGTTCAGTGCGTCAATTTTAGATAGTTTGTGTTAGCGTACAGTTCCTTGACCGAAGGTCAAGGATGACAGGGTCGGTGGGAGGGAAACCGTACAGATCCCTCACTGAACGTTCAGAATCAAAATGCGCTAAGGAGGGATTCAGAGTGAAGCGAAGAATCTATTTTTTTTAGTCATACTGAGGTTCATCCGAAGTATCTCGGAGCAATGCAAACTTACACTATAATACAATTTTGATTGGCGTTCAGTGCGTCAATCTAATATAGTTTGTATTGGCGTACAGTTCCTTGACCGAAGGTCAAGGATGACAGGGTCGGTGGGGGGAAAACCGTACAGATTCCTCACTGAACGTTCAGAATCAAAATGCGCTAAGGAGGGATTCAGAGTGAAGCGAAGAATCTATTTTTTTTAGTCATACTGAGGTTCATCCGAAGTATCTCGGAGCAATGCAAACTTACACTATAATAAAATTTGGATTGGCGAACAGTTCGTCAATCTAATATAGTTTGTGTTGGCGTACAGTTCCTTGACCGAAGGTCAAGGATGACAGGGTCGGTGGGAGGAAAACCGTACAGATTCCTCACAGAACGTTCAGAATCAAAATGCGCTAAGGAGGGATTCAGAGTGAAGCGAAGAATCTATTTTAGTTTTTAATTAGAGGTGTTTGTCATTTCGAAATCGTAAGATGAGAAAACTATTTCAAATGAAGTATGGATAGTTCCGAGACCCTTCGGCGGCGCCCTCAGGGTGACACAGAAAGGATATAGAAAATATTTCACCCACGCTGTGGGTTGACCATTTCAAACATCCAGGTTCTACAAAGATTTCACCCCTTCCAGGGGTTCTAGAAACAAACATCATCCTTCCGAAGGAAGCCCTTTAGCCCCCGGCTCATTTCCAATGGCGGAAAAATGGAAAGAATGCCGTTGCCATGTGCGATGGGATTGGCCTTGGAATGCTTTTTGAAGATCATCCCATCAAAAGGGATGATCTTCAAAAAGATATTCCCGACATCAAGGCATTCTTTTCATGTGTAGTGGATGGTGCGAAAAGCCATCTTAAATGAGCCGAAGCCGTTACGGATTCGAGTTGTTTTTGGTATCCGTGAGCTCCTTCGTCGGTTTGGTTACTTTTGGGCTTCAAAAGTAACGAAGAGAATATTTGAATAATATTAAACCCCGATAGGGCATTAACCAACGGCCCTTCGCATTAAAATATCCGTCTGTTCATCACTGCCTAACCTGAAGATATGCTTATCAAACTCTTCAAATCCATTTTTCTTGTAGAAACTGATGGCACGGGCATTTTCTTCCCAGACTCCCAACCAAATCGTTGGAACCCTTAAATTTTTTGCGGTTTCAAGCGCCTTAAAAAACAACAGCTGACCAACTTGTTTGCCATGATGACTTGCATAGACATAAATCCGTTCTATTTCGATATGGTCCTCTAGCTTATACTCGGTCTGAGCCTGACCAATATTTAATTTCAGATAGCCGATAGGGTCTTCTTGATCCCATGCTATATAAAATATAGATTCCAGGTTTTTCAATTCATGCTGAACCTGGTTTTCGGAAAAACGATCATTAATATATGCAGACATATCCGATTCGGAATTTCTGGATTCAAAGGTTTCAAGGAATGTTTCTCGACCAATTTTTTGAATAATGAGCAAGTCATCAATAGATGCTACTTTGATTTCAATCATAATATTAAGTCCTGGGAGCCTAAATGTATCGAATTATATGCAATTTGGATAGGTGAAATCCAAGTTATGACGTTTATATTATAGTTATATCCAACGATTTCTGGTAAATCTTAAAGTTTTCATCATCAAAACAGATAAATATTACTTCTCCAATCGATTCATCTTCAGTTAAATAATCTTTTACAGCCTGAATCGCGATTTTTGCAGCCCTTTCTTTTGGAAAACCATAAATTCCGGTACTGATATTAGGGAATGCTATATTCCTAACCTTATTCTTGCTTGCTATGACCAAACTGCTGTGGTACGCACTATATAAAAGATCATCCTCTTTATGGTTCCCATCCTTCCAAACCGGACCAACAGCATGGATTACAAATTTACAGGGAAGATTGCCAGCATGGGTGATGACAGCCTGGCCTGTTTTGCAACCACCTTGCCGGTTGCGGATCTGTTGGCATTCATCTAAAAGTGAAGGTCCAGCAGCCCGATGGATAGCGCCATCAACACCTCCTCCGCCCAATAATGAGGTGTTTGCCGCATTTACAATAGCATCCACATGACATTTGGTAATATCTCCCAATTCCAGTTTTATTTTATCCCCCATATTTTCAGTATACCTTTATGAATGAATCAATTCCTGTGAAAAAAGTTTAATCTTTTTATTATTCATAAAAAATCAAAATGTTCAAAAACCAATTTACATTTAAATTGTTTCAAAATTATCTAGAACATTAAACTGTTATAACGCACATCGCAATACAACCATAAATTTGCAGATTGACTCTTTTCAGAAATTAGTTTACAAATTATTGTCAATTTGCATAAGATTATACCCCAAGCTATTGGGGTATAATTGTTTATTGGCAATAATAACCGTCGAATTATCTCCATGTGTGTTCCTGCAATCAAAATATGCGTTTAATTGTCAAATAATTATTATTTTCAACTGAAATCTACCTTACAGTTATGTGTTATCACGTTGGTTCTCCAAGTAAATCAGAATTAAAAAATAAGCTTCCCAAAAAGAAGATATACTACCCGAATGAAAATGAGATTTTCCATATTTCAGGATTTACGAGGCCCTATCTCCCTGTCACTTTAAACCAAGATGCAGATGCTGTGATCGAGGCCAGATGGAAGTTGATTCCAGGCTGGGTAAAAACCGAGACTGAGGCCAATAAATATGCAAATACCCTCAATGCTGAGGCGGAAAGTATTTTCGAAAAAGCTAGCTATAAAAACTACATCCACAATAATCGAGGATTATTGTATGTAACCGGATTTTATGAACCCCATAAGGTCGCCGGAAAAAAAGATACTGAGAATTATTTCATTTATGCTCCTAAGCATGAAATCATCAGTTTGGGCATTGTATATTCCCATTTCACGGATAAGGAAACCGGAGAGACTTATCCTACTTTTTCCGTGATTACCACAGCTGCAAATGAACTGCTTGAGGAGATTCATAATGAAAAGAAAAGGATGCCATTGGTTATTCCCGAGGAATCCAGAGATGCTTGGTTATTTGCGGAAGGAAAAGAGGAAATCAAACAATTGATGATTCCATACCCAAAGGAATTAAATGCCCACCAAGTATATCGGGTTACAGCTGATCGCAGCGGAAATACAAACCGTCCCGAAATCCAAAAACCTTGGTCTGGACAAACTTCTCTATTTTAATCTGCTATGAAAACTAAAATCCTATATCTCCTTGGACTCACTTTCATTACTTTATTGGGGTCATGTTCAGTTACGCAAAAGATGGCGGACAAACCATATATCCATATCCAAAAAGAAAATAGGGCAGATAGAAAGTGGAAATTGATCTGGGAGGATAATTTTGACGGGACGGGGATAGATACAACAAAATGGTCCCGGATACCCGAAGGAGAATCTGATTGGAACAGACATATGAGTACCTCAGATGCCGTGTTCCGAATGGAGAACGGAGGTTTATTTTTACTAGGTATCAATAATCCAGATCAATCTTCAGACCCGAGACCCTTCATCACAGGAGGGATCTGGAGCAAGAACAAATTTGCCTTTCAATATGGCCGGATTGAGATTCGAGCCAAATTGGGAAGTGCACAAGGTGCATGGCCGGCCATGTGGATGTTAGCTGAATTGGATGAATACGGTAAATACCCCATGAATGGAGAAATCGATATCATGGAACACCTCAATTATGATAAAATAATCTATCAGACGACCCATTCCCATTATACCTTAAATCTTGGTCATCAAGACAATCCGCCACATTCTGGCACAACGTCTATAGAACCTGATGAATTCAATGTATTTGGAATCTCATGGTATCCTGACAGAATAGTTTTTCAATTGAATGGCAAGGATACTTTTACCTATCCTAGGATAGAAGGGGTTGACCCTTCACAATGGCCATATGATCAACCATTTTTTATCTTGATCGATCAACAATTAGGCGGTAATTGGGTAGGTAAGGTGGATCAATCACAATTACCTGTTGCTATGGAAATAGATTGGGTGCGAGTGTATCAATAAAATCTACGCAAAATAAAAACGGCCAAATAATATATTTGGCCGTTATCTTAAAAATTATATCCTCGTTATTAAATGGGGCTTATGCTATTTAGGACAGTCGGTTCTTTTTCTTCCATAACCTCTACCAACTACAATCGTCCTTCCGTCCACTTTCTGACTTACTACCACGGTATTTGAACCTGTAGAACTCCAGTTAACTTTGTTGAATTGCTTGCCAGCTTTCAAGCGCAATGGAATCAATGGTCCTTCGTTGGTTTTGCTTCCTAACATGGTCACTTCTCCAGTACGGCTGATCATGATTCGGATCAATGGTTTTGCCAATGTACCTTTTAGGTTGTAAGCCTCATCAATACCATTTTTAGCATATTCTGTGCCGTCTTCAAATTCAATATTACGTACAGTACCTAAGTTATTGTTAGTCTGGAATTGAATTTGGTCTGCATAGCTGTTTCCAAAAATATATTGACCATTTACGCGCATATTCAATGCATTATCTAATTCAGTAATATCAAATTGGAAACCATAATCAGCACGTGGTGCACTGAATGAATTGGTAATGATCTCATTGTTTTTAATTTTTTGGCCGTCTTTAATGATACCGATATATGTTGTCCAGCCATTCCAAAAGTCCCACGTTTTCCAAGTTTCTTCTGCATATCTCCAATTCAATGCATCCGAAGTTACATTTTGTGTACATGCTCTGAATCGCAATACCAAATTGTACTTATGTCCAGGAGTGATCTTAACATTCTTAACTTGGATTCCATTTTGGGTCTCCGCGTCTAAGGTGATTGAACCAAAAGTAAAGATGGCATCCGTTACACTCTTGCTGATCAAAAATGTTGGATTACTGCTGATGCTTCTCATCCCTGGTGTAATAGCTGGGAATGTCACATTAGTTTGGCTATTTTGATTAGGGAAGCTCAGACTTTCATCACTGAATTTCAATGAACCGCTAGCCTTTGTTGGAGAAAAACGGGCATTTGAAATTGCTTCAATCGATCCGGTCATACTATCGTCCATTTCAATGGTCGTTGTAATCTGGCTAAATTGGTGTACCAATACGGCGTTTAGATTATTATCTCCGTGAGTCAATTTAACCGACTTTTTAAAGAACATCAAATCACTGGAAATATTATTCAGGCTTGCTGTACTTAAGCTTCCTTGGTTGCTCACGTTTGGTAAATCTGTCGAGCTATTAACTGAATAAACTACAAAGGTGTAGGTTTCACCAGCATTTAATTGAATTCCACCAGTTGTAGGTTCGCTACCATAGATATAGTCGAAATTCCCTTGATGAGCACCTGCATTATTATAAACCATAATGCGGTACTTCACGCCAGGAGTCAAAGTTGAGTTCACGGTTTGTGTTGCAGCTTTGGCTGCATTGTCTGCAGAAGAAGTCTCTCTAATTGTAGAAGGTTCAACATCGCGAATTACCATAACTTCCATGTTCATATTATCGCTGATCTTTACGTTCGATAATTGTACATTGGATTCCGGTGCCCTTTTAGTTGATTTATTGCTTCCGTATGCTATTCTTTCTTCTTCAGGCGAGCCAACCGATAATTTTACCTTTACGGTCGTCAGTTCTCCAGAAACTGGATCAGAGCCTGATTTTTTACAAGATTGAAAGCTAAGTAGCAGAATCGCTATAAAGAACATACTTTTTAATCTAGCCATCTTGTTCAGTAGTGTAAATTCCATTTTGTAGGTTTTTATTATTCTTTGTGTGTTTGTATTACCAATCGATATTTTTTGTTTCCTGATCGTCTTGGTACCATTGATCCATCAGCTCATTATCAGTGTTATGAGGGCGGACAAATGCTGATCCTGAAGCTATACCTTCTTCAAGATGGATATCGAGGACCTCGATTTTTGGACTCATGTAAGTTTTATCCATAATGCTTTGCACCTAGTTAGTGATACTTTATAAAATTTTAGAATTACGCGTTAATAGTTAGTGATTTTCGGTATATTCTAATGTCTTCACTTTGAAAACATTGTAAAAATAAGTAGGAAATTCATTTTCTCTACTGCAGAAGATATGCGTAATAGCAGTTAATTTTAAATTGTCGTTTCATCACTACAGTTTGCTATTGATATGTGGTAACGGCCTCTAAAGTGTGAAAATGACCTTTTAAATAATTGTAAATAATTGACTGAAATGGATAAGGTTGGACCTGAAATCGTTTAGGAAAATAGGAGAGTGCCATCAGTTTTTTGGAAGAAATCGATGGCAGAAATTGGACTATATTTCCTAGTCTTGTTCGGGATTCATTCGAGCCATATTCGAGAAATGGTTTAGTTGCATTGGGAATTTTCGGAATGTGTCTCGAATAAGATCAAAGGGAAAATCGAGATCTTCAGAAAAAGGAGAATTTTCTTAGTTGAAAATTTTAGGGAAAAAGGGAATTACCTGCAATTGTTCTTTCTCGAATTTAGGGAAAAAATTGTGAAGGCTTTTTTTCGTATTCTAAGTTATTTCGAAAATCTCAGAATAATAAAAGCTTAAGCATATAAAGTTTAACGCCACGCTGTCGTGCTGACGAAGGAATGATCTCGGAATATTACAGATCTAATCGATTATACTACTGCAGATTGGATTGGCGTACAGTTCCTGCACCGAAGGTGCAGGATGACAGCAGCTGTGGGGGAGGACCTAACAGATTCTTCACTGTTCGTTCAGAATCAAAATGCGCTAAAGAGGGATTCAGAGCTAGGCGAAGAATCAATTTTTTTTAGTCATACTGAGGTTCATCCGAAGTATCTCGGAACAATGCAAACTT
>NZ_DAMBMM010000003.1:0-60920 GCF_032065005.1 Sphingobacterium sp. | reverse complement strand
TATTATCCAATTTGGATTGACGTTCAGTGTGTCAATCTTAGATAGTTTGTATTGGCGTACAGTTCGTCAATCTTCGATTGACGATGACAGAGATGGGAATATCAGAATAATAATGCGCTGAAGAGGGATTCAGGATAAGGCGAAGAATTTATTTTTTTTAGTCATACTGAGGTTCATCCGAAGTATCTCGGAACAATGCAAACTTAAACTATTATCCAATTTGGATTGACGTTCAGTGTGTCAATCTTAGATAGTTTGTATTGGTGTACAGTTCGTCAATCTTCGATTGACGATGACAAGGATGGGTATATCAGAATAATAATGCGCTAAAGAAGGATAAAGCTATTATCCAATTTGGATTGACGTTCAGTGGGTTAATCTTAGATAGTTTGTATTGGCGTACAGTTCGTCAATCGAAGATTGACGATGACAGGGATGGGTATATCAGAATAATAATGCGTTAAAGTGGGATTCAGAGTGAAACGAAGAATCTATTTTTGATTCTTTTAAGAAGAGTGAGTCATTCCGAAATCGCAAGATGAGGAAACCATTTTTTAAGAGTATAGACTCGAGACCCTTCGGGGGGGCTCAGGGTGACACAGAGAATAAAAGATTGTTTTTAGTTTAAAGTTAACAGCTTCAGAAAACTCCACGCTGTCCCTGACGAAGGAAAGCTGTCGGAACAATAGGATAACCTATTTGAAATCATTAAATTTTATTTTGACGAAGACAGGGATGGGTAGAGGAAAATCTTATAGACTCTTCAAAATCGATCAGAAATGGAAGTTTCCTCAAATAAAAAAACATTACAGGCCTGCTAGGGATTGATCGTTATTACAATAAATTTTTCTACAAAGTTGTCACCCCCTTTAAGGGTATATCTATTTAGGAAACTATAGGTCTAAATACTAAATACTCAATACTTATATACTAAAAAAGCCGCAATAAGCGGCTTTTTTCTGTACCTAGGGCGGGAATCGAACCCGCACTCCCTTAACGGGAACAGGATTTTAAGTCCTGCGTGTCTACCAGTTCCACCACCTAGGCAACTGAGCGAAAGACGAGATTCGAACTCGCGACCCCAACCTTGGCAAGGTTGTGCTCTACCAACTGAGCTACTTTCGCTTGACGTGCTGCAAATATAGAGAGATTTAACAAAGTTGAAAAATAATATCCTGATAAAAAATGCAATGTGCTTGTAATGTGCGTAATAATTTTATCACGAAGCCAGAAAAAGGGCATAATAATAGCTTTTGGCGCGATTTTTATCTATTTTCGTAGATTAATTCTTGTTTATGCAACTTCGACTCTTTACTATACTCTTTTTATGCTTTCTGGGCGTGAACAGTAAAGCTGAATCCTATCCTGAGGTGGTATTTGATAATAGTTTGGTGAAAGGAACTTATGCCCGCAGTATCGTTAATTATTCGGGCGATAGTTGGGTGGAGAATGTCCAGAAAAACCTTTTGGTTTCGGACAGCTTATTTTTTACTCCTGGTAATGCGCTTTCCCTAAAATATATTTCTTCCGAAATGGGAGATTGGGATGTGCTGATCAAGTATAGTAGGCAGAAATTTCACTATCGGGTGTCCTTCGATGATATCCTGAGCCTGAAGATCTTTGTAGGTTCTGCTGGTACAAAAGCTGAAAACTTACCTTCCATTTCTATCCAACAGGGAATGAATCAGTCGGTTTCTATCCCTTTGGGAGATTATATCGAAGATTATAACCATAGCAGTTGGATGAGCGTGAAGATCCCTTTAAAGGAATTTGCTGGCTTAAATACTGACCATAATATCTCTGGGGTTATCCTTAGGCAACATCACTCCAGTGAGGTGACCAATCAATTATTCCTGGATCAGATAGAATTCCTTCCTACCAAATATTCAGAAGCTCCCTTGACCTCCAATGCTGTATTATCGAAAGCTACTGCTTATGGGAAGCATGTGGACCTACAGTGGCAGGTTCCATTGACACCAAGTATCCGCTATGTAAAGATCTATCGTTCCTTGGACAATAAAGAATTTAAAGCAGTGGCCATCCGACCGACCTATATGCTGAGGAGCTTGGACTATGTACCTGTTTTAGATAAGAAATATTATTATAAGATTGCATGGGTGGATTATAACTACCGTGAATCTCCATTTTCAGATGTACTAGAAGTAGAACCCAAACAACTTAATGAAGATCAGTTATTGGATCTGATCCAACTTGCCAACGTGAATTATTTCGTTGAAAATTACGATATCAATTCAGGAATGTACATGCCCTACCGCATGAAAGATAAAGCGGTGGTATCGGTTCGTGAAACCGGGGGTGCCATGTTGAGTATGTTGGTGGGTGTAGAGAAAGGATTTGTAAGCAAAGCATTGTTCCTAAGTCGGGTAAAACGGATTGTAGGTTTTTTGGGTAAGGCCCAAAACAATAAAGGCTTCTTTCCTGCTTATTTTGATGGTAGAAAAGGACTGCCCTTATATCTAGACGATATTCCACGTTATGACGTGCAAGCCACGAGTTCCTTGATGGAAGCTTTATTGGTCATCCGTCAGTACCTGACCACTGATGCTGCAGATGAAAATAAGTTACGAGCCGATATTACGCAGTTGTGGGAAAGATTGGATTGGAGAGGAGTGACCTTGCCGTCTGATCCTTTGGTGTTGAGGTCAGCAATCGATATGGTAGATGAATATTTTACCTTTGATCCCTTGGTTGGTATAAATGGAGGCCTAAATGCCTATATGTTAGCCATTGCTTCAACAAAATCTAGCTTGCCACCTGAGGCCTTTGCCAACGCCTTAAAATATAGATTTGAAAAGCCAAGGGGAAGAAATTCGATCCGTCGGATGGGTAACGATCATGAAACCAATTTAGGGGATTCCCTTAATCTGGGGATGGATTCTGAAAAGGTATTAGTTTCCGTTCCTGGGCAGGATTCCATATTTAAAGTGGCTTCAGCGCATGATACCCTGATGTATGGTATCAAACTTCCATTTGGAAACTATACCACGAGTCTATTGGATATGTACAGGCCATTTAATACGATCAACCCGAATCTAAGTAAGGTAGGAGAGTATGACCTGAAATCAGTTCTACAGAAATATACGCAAGTGGCTAAACGCAGGGATAATGAGATTGGCGTAGGCACTTCAAATTCTGACATTTGGGGATTCTATCAATATAGAGACAGTATTGGTACGTTCCGGATCAATCCGGCCATAGCGATCTCGTCCATGTTTTTGGATGAGAGCCGTTCTAAGCGTTCCATGTATGCTATGTACAATCAATTTGGAGAATACCTCTTTACCGAATATGGTTTTAGGGCATGGATGGATTTGCGGACCGATGATGTTTCTGATGAGTATATTGCCAACAACCAATCCAACCTTGCTATCCTGTTGGAGAACGCCAGAACAGGACTGATCTGGAACTTATATCAGGCAATTCCAGAAATCAGATCTGCGGAACAAAGAATCTTCAAGAAGTGACATTTTTAATAGTAATATCATTATATTTACGGAATAATAACTTTATAAAAACTCATGAAGCGAATCAACTATTTAACTTTAATTTTTTTAGCGGGTCTTACTTTATTTTCTTGTAAACAACAAGCATTGGTTGTGAACCCAGGGGCTGTAGTCAGCCAAGATGGAACCAATGATGGATTGAAAAATGTGAAGAGAGAATTTGAGGACGCGAAGCAGACAAATGAAGGTATTTTAGTTTCCATATCATCCGATTTATTGTTCCCGACGAATTCTTCGTATTTAACGGATGGAGCAAAAACTGAATTGAGCAAATTGGTGAAGGTATTGAAGACTTCCAACGCCAGTTCAAAGATCAGAGTTGATGGACATACGGATGCTACAGGTACTCCGGAGTACAATGTTTGGCTGTCAGACAAGCGTGCAGCTTCGGTGGAGAAGTTTTTGGTAGATGCGGGGATATCTGATGCTCGAATTTCAACAAAAGGTTTGGGCCAGACCAAACCAATTGCTGACAACAAAACTCCAGAAGGAAGACAAAAGAACAGAAGAGTAGAAGTAGTGATCTTGAAATAAAGAACCTCTAAAAATATATAAAAACGCAGTCCGAAGTTAATGGGCTGCGTTTTTTTGTTTACTGGAATTTGATAGGTTGCTACTTTGTTAATTGATCGATATGGAAATCTAAAATCGCAAAATGACTTTTTAGAAACAGAGCTTTGCCTTTAAAATCCTAGTTTAGATTTACTTAAAGAATTGGAGATTTTAGTTCCTAGAATTTGGGAGTTTATTAGGATAATATTAAGTATTTTTGTTAGTTCAAAGTTTTAGGGAGAAGAGAAAGATGTATATAATTTTTGATACGGAGACTACGGGTTTGCCAAAGCGTTGGGATGCACCAATTACGGATACAGATAACTGGCCGAGGTGTATTCAGATTGCTTGGCAATTGCACGATGAAATGGGAAGGCTGGTTGAGCATCAGGATTATTTGATCAAGCCGGATGGTTTCAACATTCCCTATGATTCTGAAAAAATCCATGGGATCTCTACTGAATTGGCTGAATCTGAGGGTATACCCCTAACTGATGTTTTAGTTAAATTCAATGAAGCATTAACTAAGGCGAAATTTGTTGTAGGTCAGAATATTGGTTTTGATATCAATATTATGGGCTGTGAATTTTACCGTTATCAGGTGGATAGTCCAATGGCTTCCATGCCCATCCTTGATACCTGTACGGAAGTCACGGCAGAGCTCTTGAAACTTCCCGGTGGTCGTGGTGGCCGATATAAGCTACCTAACCTAACTGAATTACACAGCTATCTATTTGGGGTTCCATTTGCGGAGGCGCACAATGCTACAGCCGACGTGGAAGCAACTACGCGATGCTTTTTTGAGCTGATCAGAAAAGATGTATTTACGCCAAGTGATCTTCAGGTTGATACCGGCTATTTTGTAGAATTTAGAAAAGAGAATCCTTCCGTTGTTGAATCGGTAGGACTGAAGCATGTTAATCTTAAGGCTGCCTCTGATGCAATCCGTCAAGAGGAAAGCATGGGGGTTAAAAAGGTTGTCATTGATCCTGAAACTCTAGCTAAATTTGAAGCTGCTGAGTTTGCCCACTTACATAATCATACCCAATTTTCAGTTTTACAGTCGACAATTTCCATTGATAACCTGATCCAAGCAGCAGCCAAGCATAAAATGTCGGCAGTTGCCATGACGGACCATGGTAATATGATGGGAGCCTTTCACTTTGTTAGCAAGACCTTAGGTCACAATAAGGATGTAGAAGCAAAAATTAAGGAAGCTGAAGAAAATGGCGAGACCTATGATGGTAGGATCATCAAACCAATTGTAGGCTGTGAATTCTATGTTTGTGAAAACCGTAAAGACAAAAGCAGAAAAGACAATGGTTATCAAATTGTCTTTTTGGCCAAGAACAAAAATGGATATCACAACATGGCAAAAATGGCTTCAGTAGCTTATACTGAAGGATTTTATTATGTGCCGAGGATCGATAAGGAAACTGTCGAACGCTATAAAGAAGATTTGATCGTTCTTTCAGGTAACCTAAATGGTGAGGTTCCTAGCAAGGTCTTAAATATTGGTGAAGCCCAAGCTGAGGAAGCTCTGATCTGGTGGAAGGAACAATTTGGCGAGGATTTCTATATTGAACTGATGCGACATGGTCAGGAAGACGAAAACAGGGTAAATGATACCTTGGTCCAACTGGCAGAAAAACATCAGGTGAAGGTAATCGGAACCAACAATACGTATTACGTCAATAAGGCTGATGCGCACGCGCACGATATTCTATTATGTGTTAAGGATGGTGAAAAGCTATCTACACCGAAAGGGAGAGGTCGCGGATTCCGATTTGGTTTACCAAACCAAGAATATTATTTCAAATCTGCTGATGAAATGAAGCAGGTTTTTAAAGATACACCACATGCCATCATCAATATTCAGGAGGTTTTGGATAAGATTGAGATTTATTCCTTGAATAGGGATGTCTTGCTTCCAAAATTTGAAATCCCTGAACAGTTCCAATCGGAAGAGGATTTGGTTGATGGTGGAAAGCGTGGAGAGAATGCCTTCTTAAGGCACCTGACCTATATTGGTGCGGAGAAACGATATCCTGAGATTACCGATTCCATTCGGGAGCGATTGGATTTTGAATTGGCAACGATTGAGAAAACAGGGTATCCTGGTTATTTCTTGATCGTACAGGACTTTATTGCTGCAGCCCGTGAAATGGGAGTGTCAGTAGGTCCGGGTCGTGGTTCGGCAGCAGGGTCTGCCGTTGCCTATTGTTTGGGGATTACCAATATAGACCCCATCTTATATGATTTGCTATTTGAGCGTTTCTTGAATCCTGACCGTGTTTCCATGCCCGATATTGATATCGACTTCGATGATGAGGGGCGTGGTCGGGTAATGCAATATGTAATCGACAAATATGGAGCATCACAAGTAGCTCAGATCATTACTTATGGAACCATGGCAGCGAAATCTTCTATCAAGGATACTGCTCGGGTTTTGGATCTTCCACTTTCTGATGCCAATGAAATTGCAAAATTGATTCCTAACTTGAAACTAAGTAAGATCTTCAATCTGGAGGACAAAGCGCTGAAGGAAGTTTTGCGTAGTGAAGAGTTGGAAGCCGTCAATAAACTGAAGTCTTTGGCTGATGGTGCCGGTATTGAAGCGGAGACCATCAAACAGGCCAGGGTCTTGGAAGGATCAATGCGGAATACGGGTATCCATGCCTGTGGGGTAATCATCACACCGGATGATATTACGAATTTCGTTCCAGTATCGCTTGCGAAGGATTCAGATCTATATGTCACCCAATTCGACAACTCGGTCGTTGAAAGTGCAGGTCTGTTGAAGATGGACTTTCTAGGCTTAAAAACGTTAACCTTAATCAAGGATACCGTTATCAACGTAAAATTGAGCCATGACATCGATTTGGATCCCGATAATTTCCCTATTGATGATGTAAAGACCTACGAACTGTTCCAACGGGGTGAGACCATCGGAATCTTCCAGTATGAGTCTCCGGGGATGCAGAAATACATGAAGGAATTAAAACCGACAGTTTTTGCGGATTTAATTGCCATGAATGCATTATATCGTCCAGGTCCTATGGAATACATTCCTAGTTTCGTAAAACGTAAGCACGGGATCGAGCCCATTACTTATGACTTGGATGCCTGTGAGGAATACCTGAGTGAAACCTATGGTATTACGGTTTACCAAGAGCAGGTAATGCTTCTGTCCCAGAAGCTTGCGGGGTTCTCTAAAGGTGATGCCGACGTTCTCCGTAAAGCGATGGGTAAGAAACAAAAGGCCGTCTTGGATAAGATGAAGCCTAAGTTTATTTCCCAAGCAGAGGCGAATGGGCATAGTGCAAAGGTTTTGGAAAAGATCTGGACTGACTGGGAAGCATTTGCATCCTATGCCTTCAATAAATCCCACTCCACCTGTTATGCCTGGGTCGCCTATCAGACAGCCTACCTAAAAGCACATTATCCAGCGGAATATATGGCGGCTGTACTTTCCAATAACATGAACGATATCAAGCAAGTAACGTTCTTTATGGAAGAGTGTAGGAGAATGGGTTTAACGGTCTTAGGTCCAGATGTTAATGAGTCGCATTATAAGTTTACGGTAAATGATGAAGGTGCTATCCGTTTTGGTATTGGAGCAGTGAAGGGTGTAGGAGCAGGAGCTGTAGAAACTATTGTAAATAGCAGGGCAGATGGTCCTTATAAATCAATCTTTGACTTAGCAAAACGCGTAGATCTTCGGATGATCAATAAAAAGGCATTCGAAAGCTTGGCTTATGCCGGAGGGTTTGATTCCTTTTCGGATACCCATCGTGCACAATACTTCTTCTCCGATACGGACAGTAGTTCCGGAATTGAGAAGGCCATTAAATTTGCCCATAAGTTTAAAGAGAATGAGAACTCTGCTCAAGTAAGTCTTTTTGGAGCGGGAGGAGCTGTTGAATTGCCAGAACCAACCCTAAATCCATGTCCAGCATGGGGTTTGATCGAAAAATTGAAATATGAAAAGGATGTGATCGGTATTTATTTGACCAGTCACCCTTTGGATAATTATAAGTTTGAAATGCGTCATTTCTGTCCAAATAATGTGACAGACTTACAAATGATCAATAAAGTAAAGGCTGCTGAAGTAGAGCAGGAGCTATTATTAGAATTTAACCGGATCAAGAATAAGGAGGTTGTTTTAGGAGGTATCGTGGCCATGGCTAACCATAGGGTTGCTAAGTCAGGTAAACCATTTGGTTCCTTTATTATTGAAGATTATTCGGACTCCTATGAGATCATGGTCTTTGGTGAGGACTATGTGAAATTTAAAGGCTATCTACAGGAAGGCTATTTTGTTCAGATCAGAGGGTTGGTGCAAGAGCGTTTCAAACAAGTTGGTAACTGGGGATTTGAGCTGAAAGGTATCCAATTGCTATCTGATTTACGCGAAAAGATGGCTAAATCTTTTACGATTCAGTTTCCATTGCATATCTTAAATCAGGAATTTGTCAAAACATTAGAAGAGTTAGTGAGTTATACTCAATTAGAAGGACAAGAGGCAAACTGTCAATTAAAGTTTATGATCATGGATCTTCAGGATGAATTGTCCATTGAAATGCCTGTAAAGCGGAAGAAGATTTTTATCACCAATGAATTTTTGGATGGATTGGAAGCTTTAGAGAGTGTGCGATATAAATTAAATTGATAGCATATAAAAAAAATAATAGTTGTAAGTAAATAGCATGTATAAGCGATTGCTTATATTTGTGTTCATTTAAATTGTAAAATCATAAAAACATAATCAAAATGGCATTAGAAATTACAGATGGCAACTTTGATGAAGTTGTATTAAAATCAGATAAACCAGTACTAATTGACTTTTGGGCAGAATGGTGTGGCCCATGTCGTATGGTAGGTCCATTGGTGGATGAGATTGCAACGGAGTACGAAGGTAAAGCAGTGGTAGGTAAAGTTAATGTTGATAACAATCCAGATATTTCTGTTCGTTATGGAATCCGTAATATCCCGGCTTTGTTGTTCTTTAAGAATGGTGAGATTGTTGACAAACAAATCGGTGCTGTTCCAAAATCAGTATTGACTGATAAATTAGAGAAACAACTTTAAGACTAGAAAACAAAATAAGGCAGGGCGATTAGAAATAATCGCCCTGTTTTTTGAACCAGGATGCCCTTCGACGCCCCCCTCGACTCCGCTCGGGGTACAGCTCAGGGTACGGGATGGGGGTTCGACAGGCTCACCCACCGGATGGGCCAAGATCTGGGTTTGAACCAGGATGAAAAGGATGAGAGGATGGACCAAGATCTGGATTTGAACCAGGATTGAATGGATGAGAGGATAGACCAAGATTTGGATTTGAACCAGGATGGAAAGGATGAGAGGATGGGCCAAGATAAATGGCGGAATACCGTTAATAAGGTTTCAGGGATGAATGCCTGTATGTGCGGCTGAATTCTCTTAAGAATTAATACTAGAAAGAATAACTATTTTGTTAAGTGTCAAATCCTTATTGGCAATCCGCAAGGAACATCAAATCCATTTTTAACAGTAAAAAATTTATTCTTAATAATATAAGCTTGGTGAAAAAATTTAATTATTAACTTGCATAGACCAAACTTACAATTATGAATACTTTACTACAAATTGCTACCGGAACATCCAGTAACGGAGGCTCAATCGCTGTTTTATTAATTTCACTTATTGTTGGGATAATATTGTTCTTTGCATTAAGAGGTGTAATATTATGGTATTACAAAATTTTTGACTTGCTTAACAATCAAAAAGACCAGATTAGATTGCAGAATGAAACCAATGAGCTATTACGAGAAATTAGGAATAGGATTAATAGAAATTAATCATGGCAAGGCCTCGGAAACCTTACAACCCAAATACTGCTTATGGTAGACGTAAGTTAAGGGAAGCTCATGCTGAAAGAATGGCTAAAATGCCTGAGTCTGATCGTAAAGAAATTGAAAACAACGCAACTGGATGTTTTGTATTATTTCTTATTATTGGTGGATTGATTATTTATCTATTATTTGGTAGTGAAGGGTTACTAAGATGGCTGGGAGGGAAAAGGCCTTATTAACCTGTATTAAGTTATTTAGCAAAGAATAATTATGTAGACGAGGCAATCCTGTACAAAGGGGTCCAGTACCATTCTTCCATGTACCTTGAGCTGCTCAGGGCAAATGACTGCAAGGTAAGCATGGGGAAGATCGCACAGGACAACGCATATGCCGAAAGGATCAATGGAACAATAAAGAACGAATATATAAACTATTGGAAGCCCGAAAGCTTCAAGCGTTTAAAGAAAATGGTAAGCAGGGCGGTAGAACAGTACAATAAGAGAAGGAACCATGATTCCTTAGGAAGGTCAACCCCAGAAGAGTTTGAAAAAAAGTGGTTTAGGGGAATGTTATCTCCTAAACCACTTTTAACTATATTTGATGAAAATGAGATAAGTATAAAAACGGTCAACCCTATTTAGGGATGGACATCTATCTCACATCTCATATCTCACATCTTACATCTCAAATCTATAATTTAATGTTATACTTAAACCCTAATGTAGCCCAGCGGCTTGGCATTGGGACTGCTCCAACTTCGATGTATTGTGCATCAAATATATTCTGGATATCGCCGTAGATGGTATACTTGGATTTTTGGAATGCAATGCGGGCATCGGATACAAAATATGAGTTGTTTGAAGTCCTTTCTAGCCAACGATTTGCAGTAATAAAATTCCAATTTCCGGTATGCAAGCTAATGGTTGCGATAGCCTGATGTTTTAAGCTTTCGATTCCGTATTTGATTATGCTGTTCTTGTAATTGTTTACAATAGAAGGGTTTAAATGGCTGTATGAAAAGTTGAAGTTCAAGCTTTTTCTTTCGGCAATCTGGTAATTGTATAATAGAATGGAAAAGATTCCGTGGGTTTTATTGTTCCCTAAATTATTTGCTTGGTAAGGTACATCCGTACTTTCACGCATCCAATCAATAAAGTTATCGATATCACGATAAAAGTAACCTGCCCTTACACTGAGGTTATCTTTAGTATAGGAAGTTCCGATTTCGTTTTGCCAAGCATTTTCACTTTTTAGATCTGGATTACCAATATTTCCGGGTCTTTGGTTTAGATACAGGTCTGTAAAGGTTGGGATCCTTTGACTGGTCCCACTGCTTGCCGAAATCTTCCAGTTGTCATTGATCAGGTAACTGATATCTAGTCCAGGGAATACCTGCCAATCGTAATCAGAATTGTAATTGATATAGGCTCCTAGGTTGAAAATAAACTTCCTAAAATAAGTTGAACGGAATTCAGTGAAGAATCCAAGGTTATTGCGACTATGATCTCCAATGTTGGAGCTATTGATCTTTTCATGTCTTGATTCAATCCCTAATCCCAGATCACCGTATTTAAATTGTCTGTATGCATTTAATTCTCCTGAGAGGCTATGTGTGTAGTGATGGCTTCTTCCTTTGCTCAAATCATCTTTAAAGTATCTATAATCATCATCATTATAGCGGTAATTGATCCTAGGATTCAGGTACCAGTTTTCGTTCAGTTGGTGTTGAGAGGAAATACTTGATAAAAATGTCTCCACCAACTCTTCTGAATTTTTATCACCAGGTGCTGCATAATAGCCATTTGCTCCGAATCTGTTGTTCATATAGCCAGCCATCATTTGGATCCTGTTGTCCGAATTAATGACTAGGTTGTTTTGATAATAGATTTTTTCGTTATCAGAGCCAGTATTATATCGCTGTCCATTGCTATGCTCTTTACTGGCATATAATTGATGCTGATTGCTTTTATTATAAAAAGTTCCTCCAACTTGAATACCTGTTCCATAATAGATGCCATCCTTATCCGTTTCTTCCACTTTGTCAAAAGAAGTACCTGCATATAGATGGGTATATACTGAATTATGTTCCACTTGTTTGGTTACAATATTGACAGCTCCGGTAAGGGCGTTGATTCCATACATCCTGGAGGCAGGTCCACGAAGGATTTCAATTCTTTCAATTGCTTCTAATGGAATAGGGATATTGAGCATGTGGTGACCTGTCTGTGGATCAGATAATTTAACACCATTGATCAATACCAGTGTTTGGTCGAAACTACCACCATCGATGCCAATATCAGCTTGGGTTCCGAAAGGACCACGCTGACGGATATCTACGCCAGATACATACCTTAAAACCTCATTGATACTTGTACTTGGTAATTTCTTAAGGTCCTTTTGCGTCAAGACCTGGATATTGCGGCTATGTTGATTGAATGGAATCTGAAATCTGTTTTCCTGAATGATGACCTCTGAGATTTTGGTCGTATCATTCAAACTTTGTGTAAAGGCGAATGTAGGTATAGAACAAAAAAGGAATAATAACTTCTTGGTTGACATTTTAATTAAATTTTTGCCAAAATTAGTTAAAATGTTTAGTTGAACGAATATTCTAATGCCATTCTTCTCGACCTTTAGGGATATGATTGATATTAAGGTCAATACTGTCTGTTATATTATCTAAGATTTGAGTGTTGGCAAGGTCAGGCTGTCCTGCATCCACCCATGCTGTAAACCATATTGAGCCGATGGCATGGATTGATTTTTTCATTCGGCGCATGACCATACCATTTAACTGATTATGATAGTTAGCGACATAGAAGTCGGAGTAGTTTGTTTGTAATTGTTGACCCCGCTGGATAAAGGATCGATGAAGGACTTTTGGAAGTTTATTTGACAAATCCTTTTCAACTTTTAATACGGAGTCGAGGAGGGAATGACTTTCAAGCACTGCCTGCCAAGCAAAACCCAGAACATCATCAATATAGACCGCAGGTCCGACATATAAACTATACTTGTTGCTATATCTTTCAGGCAATCGGGTTTCCCATAGGGCATGGATTCCAATCTGGTCTGTGAACTGTCCGTTATAATTGCTGCTGGTATGTAATGGAACATGGGCATCAGCTACATAATGACCTAAGTCTGCAGAGATCTTAATAATTCGGTCAATATCCTTTTCGAAGAAGGCTTTTTTTAATTGACGATATGACCTCTCGATTTGCCAAGGGACAATTCCACGGCTGATCAAATATTTTTCCTGGTATTTTTCCTTTGCATTAGTCCAGGGAATCTGGATAGAATCGTGCTGATCCCAACGATCCAGATCAATAAAGTGACGTGGTGACTCCGCTGGGTCAATGTAAACCCTTTTATCGGCATTAATGGCATACTCACGGATTTGATAGTGATGTTTCTTATAAAAGACACTTAGATCTGCAGGGAGGGTGAAAATGGCATTTTGATTCATCAATTTATGCGGTTTAAATCCCCATGCAGATAGGATAAGGATAATAATTCCTGAGATGAACAAAATACCACATTGTTTCATGTTGGTTAGTAGAGATTTATCGAAATATAATAATTTTAAGTTAAGATAAATAAGATTTTGTCGAAACATGTTAACTGAAATTTGTTACTTTGCTGAAGTCAAATACTGATTCGATGAAAATATTATATGCTGTTCAAGGGACTGGAAATGGGCATTTATGTCGAGCTATCGATATTATTCCATGTCTTCGGGAATATGGTCAGGTCGATGTTCTAATCAGTGGCATACAAGCCGATATCGATTTGCCATTTGAAGTCAAATATCGATACCATGGATTGAGCTTTATTTTTGGCAAGTCTGGTGGTGTAGACCTTTGGAAGACCTTTATGAGTTCAACAGTCCGGAAATTTGTCAAGGAAGTGAATTCTGTTCCAGTGGAAGACTATGATTTGGTAATCAATGATTTTGAACCCATTTCTGCTTGGGGATGTTATTTTAAGGAAAAGAACTGTATTGGACTAAGTCATCAGATTGGTGCTTTTGATCCTTCGAGTCCTAAACCTGAGGAGTCGGACATGTTGGGGAAATTCATCATGAAGAATTATGCTCCATCGAATATTTCTTATGGTTTTCACTTTAAGTCCTATGCATCCCATATCTTCACTCCAGTAATCAGGCAGTCAGTAAGAGAATTGGAACCTAAGGATCTTGGGCATTATACGGTATATTTACCTTCTTATGATGATTCACACTTATTAAAGCATCTATCACGTTTTACGGATGTGAAATGGGAGGTTTTTTCAAAACATAATAAGAAGCCATTTAGACTAAAGAATGTTTCCATCAATCCGATCAATTCGGATGCTTTTGTACAGAGTATGGCAGAATCTTCAGGCGTTTTATGTGGTGCAGGGTTCGAAACTCCTGCGGAAGCCCTATATTTAGGGAAGAAATTATTGGTGATTCCAATGAAGAACCAATATGAGCAACATTTAAATGCAGCATCTCTGGAGGAAATTGGCGTACCTGTGATCAAAAGTCTAAAGAAGAAATCTGAGTTGGACATTGAATCCTGGTTAAATGCAAAATCTAAGGTAAATGTGGATTACCAAGACTGTACGGCAGAGATAATCGAAAAAATAATAAAAAACCATAAACCATAATGAAGTACATTTTAGGAATCTTTTTTTGTTTAGCAATAAGTTCGCAAAGTCAAGCACAGGCCTTATCTAATGCCAATGATTCTTTGTCTTATGCTTTAGGCCAAGACTTAGGATCATATATTAAAAGGATGGATCTGCCTATCAATAAGGCGAAATTGTTACAAGCAATTGGAGATGTGCTTGAAGGTAAGGAGCCATTATTTAAGGATGAAGACCGAGAGCAGATAATCCGTGATGGATTACAGAAGATCCAGGACGAAAAGAGTGCAGGATTGAAGAAATCTGCGGAAGATTTCTTGACAAATAATAAAAGCAAAGCAGGAGTAAAGGTGACACCTGAGGGAGTGCAATATGAAGTCCTAAAAGAAGGAACTGGATTGAATCCTTCATTAACGGATACGGTAAAGGTTCATTATATTGGAAAGGTCCATACTGGAGAAACCTTTGATAATTCCTATGAACGTGGTGAGCCATTGGACCTTGAATTGGATAATGTAATCGAAGGGTGGAAAATCGGTATTCCATTGATGAAAAAAGGAGCAAAATATAGATTTTTCATTCCTTATAATTTAGGTTATGGAGAACGTGGCAGTGGCCCAATTCCTCCATACAGCACTTTGATCTTTGATGTGGAACTACTAGATATAAAATCCCCAAATGAGAATGCAATATAATACCTTAGGTAAATCGGAATTAAAGATATCTGAAATTGGACTTGGCGCGATGTCGCTGGTGCAAGGTCATGATGGAACGAATTCCTATATTATCAAGCATGCTCAAGAGCTTGGTATCAATTACCTCGATACATCAGACCTTTATGATAAAGGGAAGAACGAGGAATTGATAGGCAGGTTGCTTGAGGGTGATCGTGATAAATGGATTTTGGCTTCCAAAGTCGGGAATAAGTGGAAAGAGGATGGAAGTGGCTGGGATTGGGTGCCAAGTAAGACCTATATCTTAAAATCCGTTGAAGAATCTTTAATTCGTCTAAGGACTGATTACCTCGATCTTTATCAATTACATGGAGGTACCATTGAGGATCCATTTGATGAAATAGTTGAAGCCTTTGAATTATTGGTTCAGCAGGGAAAGATCCGCTATTACGGTATTTCATCCATTAGACCAAAGGTGTTCCTAAATTATGCCGAGAATAGCCAAATAGTTTCCGATATGATGCAGTACAGTATCTTTGATCGGAGGCCAGAGGCATATTTTCAGGAACTTGCGGATTGCGGAGTTTCTGTATTAGCACGTGGCACTGTAGCCCAAGGGTTATTGTTGAAAAAAGCTGCCCAGAAATATTTGAGCTATTCCGTCCATGAAGTTCTGGAGATCCAACGTGCAATATCAGAGATAGCAAATAGTTTAGGTGTGAACAATTTGGCACTTGCCTTAAAATATCCCTTACTGCATCATCCTGTTGCCTGCAGTGTACTCGGGATAAGGACTAGAGAGCAAATTAATTCGTTGGACCTGGTTGTTGACGAAATGAATAAGATTAAATTACAGGACTATCAGGAATTGTTGGCGAATATGCCTGAAGTTAGTTATTAAAGGAATTTTGTCCTTCTGATCTAATAGAAGGTGCAGGAGGAATTGAGATATAGAATAAAGGTCAAGAATAAATCTTGACCTTATTTTTTATTTTTTGCTGAAATATTTTTTGAGGATATCCTCTAGATCTTTGGGGCTATCGATGGCATCGTTAATATGGGTTGATACCGCAGTTTGGATTCTGTAGCCATTATCTAACCAGCGGAGCTGTTCCAAAGATTCTGTTGTTTCAAGTTTAGATATCGGTAATCTAGCTAATTCCTTTAAAGTTTCAACTTTAAAACCATAGATGCCGATATGATTGTAATAGGTTTCTTTGGAGAGCCATTCTTTGATGTCAGCACCTCTCATATAGGGGATTGGCTGCCTAGAGAAATACAATGCTTCGCTTTTTTGATTTAATACCACCTTCGGCTTATTTACATTTTCCAGATCCGTAAGTTCTTGAATCGGACGGACAAGGGTTGCGATTTCTACTTCAGGCCTTTGGAAGCAGGAAACCAGTAAGTCAATCTGTTGAGGATCAATAAAAGGTTCATCACCTTGAATATTGATGGCAATATCAAATCCTGAGATGTTATTGATGACCTCGGCACAGCGATCAGTGCCAGATTGGTGTTCTTTTTTAGTCATGACGACATTACCCGCAAAACTTTTCACATGGTCAAATATCCTTTGGTCATCCGTAGCGACAACAACCTCGTTGAGTGAAGCGGCATGTTTTACTTGGTTGTAAACACGTTGGATCATGGTCATTCCGGCGATATCCACCAGAGGTTTACCGGGAAATCTTGTTGAATCGTATCGAGCAGGTATTATTCCAATTACTTTCATAGGTTAAAAATAAGAAAAGCCGAGGAATGTCGGCTTTTTAGTTCTTAAAATAAACCGAAGAGTTCGGCTTCTATTTTTTGGATAATTTTTCCGAGATCTTCCTGATTATTGGCAAAATCCAGATTATCCTTATCCAGAATCAATAGTTTTCCTTCAGAATAATTATTGATCCACTTCTCGTATTTCTCGTTCAGTTTAGAAAGATAATCCAAACGTATTCCAGATTCGTAGTCACGGCCTCTTTTTTGGATATTGTTTACTAAAGTTGGGACAGATGCACGAAGGTAGATCAAAAGATCCGGTGGTTTGATGTAGTTAACAATGCTTTGAAAAATATCGGAATAGTTTTCAAAATCGCGGGCACTCATCAAGCCCATATCATATAAGTTTTCTGCAAAGATGTAAGCATCCTCATAGATGGTCCTATCTTGGATCATATTGATCTCTCTATTCTGTAGATCCACAATATGGCGGAATCTAGAATTTAGGAAGAAAATCTGCAGGTTAAAGGCCCAGCGTTTCATATCGCTATAGAAATCCTCTAGGTAAGGGTTATTCTCTACGGCTTCAAATTGAGGCTCAAAGTTAAGGTGTTTAGCAAGTAATTCTGTTAAGGTTGTTTTACCAGCTCCAATATTTCCAACAATTGCTATATGCATATTCTAATACAATTTTTTTAAACCGATAATTTCGCGAACTTCTTTCATTGTTTTTTGGGCACTTGCCTGGGCTTTTTCAGCGCCCATTTTAAGGACTTTGGCAATGTAAGCATCATCCTCACTGATTTCTTGGATACGTGCTCTCACCTCACTGGTGGCATTTACCATATCTTCAGCAAGTTGTTTTTTGAAATCACCGTAGCGGATTTCGGCTTTATTATATAATCCATCGAAGTGTTGAACGGTATCAGGAGTAGATACGACATTCATCAAATCGAAAAGGTTTTGTACAGCTTCAGGTTTTACTTGGTTCTGTTCCGTAGGACCAGCATCGGTTACCGCGCGCATAATCTTTTTACGGATTACTTCCTCAGCGTCGGAAAGATAGATGCAATCGGCTTCACCGTTTGATTTTCCCATTTTACCTTGACCAGAAAGTCCTGGGATCTTGATGAGCTTATCTGCATAGCTGAATGCAAATGCTTCTTTGAAATAATCTACCTCGTAGAGACGGTTGAACCTGTTCGAAAAGGTCCTGGTCATTTCTAGATGTTGCTCTTGATCTTTTCCTACAGGCACTTTTGTTCCATGGTGGAGCAAGATATCACAGGCCATAAGGACTGGATATGTCAATAGACCTGCATTGACATTATTGGGGTTAGCTCTAACCTTATCCTTAAATGCTGTAGATCTTTCCAGTTCACCTAAATAGGCATTCATATTCATGTAAAGATAGAGTTCGGCAACTTCTGGTACATCAGATTGAACGTATATAGTTGATTTTTCAGGGTCTAATCCAGCGGCAAGGTATTCTACCACCACATTGCGTACAGTTTCTTTGAGGCCATGTGGCGTAGGGTGAGTCGTTAAAGAGTGTAAATCTGCGATAAAAAAGAAGCAATTGTATTCGTCTTGCATTTTGACGAAATTTTTCAATGCCCCATAGTAATTTCCAAGGTGTAATTTTCCGGTACTTCTAATACCACTAACAACGGTTTCCATATAACTGCGAAGTTACATAAAAAACAGGAAAATTGATACAGCTTGTACGGATGATAAACGGGGTTTATCGGAATTCAACCGAAGGCATTGAAATTTGCTATCCTAATAAATATGAGGGTTTTCCAGCAGGTCGGTAACATAACCCAATACTTCAACTTCCAAGGCTCCATCTTCCAGCATGGAAAAAGTAAGGTAGGCCGCATAGATTTCACACGAGAAGGTGACATGTTTATCCGATACAATGGTGTCGATGACGCCCTCACGGACATCAATCCCTAAATGTTCCAATTCGTTGTGTAGGTTGGTTGAAATACTATCATGGTCTTCTCCAGAAGCAAATCCAACAATGATATGTAGGATCAGTTTATCAAACAATTCTGGATTCATATTTCTGAATTTATTGGCATATAAATCAGCATCAAAACGACTTTTCGCACTTGAGACGATTTTGTCCCAAATTAGGTACTCAGTTTTAGTTTGCATAATAGAAGTTTATAAATTGTTAAAGGTAAATATAACTAATTATCTCTTTTAATACAACGTCACAAAGTCGTTAATCTTATGATGTTTATGCAAACAATTGGGATGTTTGGATGGTTTTAAGGGTAGGTTTTAAATATTTAATTATTATGAATTCAGAAGAGAACAAAAAACAAAATAAGGTGAATGATGATGACCAAGGACCTAAAGATCCAAAGGACTTGGCGTATAATAAGGAAGATGCCTCCTACGAATTGGATGTCAATGATAATGATCCAGATTGGGAGCATCCTTCGGACTATGATACTATCAGTGAAGGCGCTGCAGACGATGACTCTACCTATGATTCATCGAATCCCTATGTGGGTGAAGAATATGCCCCATTAGATGAACTGAAGGAGGAAAATCTAGAAGATAACAATATGCATGTAGAAGGGGAGAGCATCGTACGGGTATCCAAGGAAGATGAAGAGCTGTCGAGAGATGCTGAAGATGAGCGCGATGATTTGGATGAAGAAGGCTATCCTAAATACGAAGGCGATTAATTCCTATTGATTGAGTCGGTTTTTCTTATTGAATGGCTATATTTAGGCTTTCAAAAATTTTGATATGCAAATTGATTTAACAGGTAAAAAGGCCTTAGTTGGTGGTGCTACTTCAGGGATCGGGAAAGCAATCGCCATGGAATTGGCGGCATGTGGAGCTGAAGTCACCCTGATGTCCAGAAATGAGGATAAGTTAAAGGACGTTTTGAAGGAACTTTCGGCGGTAAATGGCCAAAGGCATGGTTATCTGCAAACCGACTTTATGGACTTTGAGCAGCATCAAGCCAATTTAACGGCTTATTTTAATTCGCATCAGGTAGATATCCTGATTAATAATACCAATGGACCTGCAGCAGGAGATGTTTCCCATAAAAATATTGGAGATTATCAGCAAGCCTTTGATCTGTTATTCAAAAACGCTGTTTATACCTCCGAATTAGCCTTGAAAGGTATGCGTTCTTCAGGTTTTGGACGTATTATCAATGTTTCCTCCTTAACCGTGAAAGAACCTCAAGATAGCCTAGTGCTTTCCAATACGATGCGGGTCGCCTTAGTCAGTTGGAGTAAATCACTTTCAAAAGCGGTTGCTGCTGATGGAATTACTGTCAATTCCATTTTGACAGGTTATTTTGCAACGGATAGACTTTATGACCTGATGAATAATCAGGCAAAAAATGAGGGAGTTTCCTTAGAGACGATTGAAAAGCGACGGATTGAGAGTATGCCCATCAAGCGATTGGGTAAACCGGAAGAATATGGTTATTTAGCGGCTTTCTTAGCTTCTTCTTATGCCAGCTTCTTGACGGGTGCCTCCATTCCTTTGGATGGTGGTCTTTCGAATGTCGTATTTTAGATAAACGGTTGGAAGCTATTCGGCTTCCAACTGTTCTTTATATTTTTTCTTGTGCTCTTCGATCTCTTCCGGCATTTCAGGATATTTGATATCCTTATATGTTGATAGAACTTCGTAAATAATCTTTGCGACCAAGAATCTACTGATTGGTTTGGAATCTGAAGGAATCACATACCAAGGCGCATGTTTTTTGCTGGTATTCTTGATGGCATCCTCATAGCATTCCATATATTTACTCCACAGTGCTCTTTCCTTTAAGTCTCCAGGAGAGAACTTCCAGTTTTTTTCTTCCTCCTCTAATCGGCTTAAAAGTCTGTCACGTTGTTCCTCCTTGCTGACATTCAAAAAGAACTTGAAGACTATCATTCCATTTTGTGTCAATCGTTCTTCAAAGTTGTTGATCTGCTGGAATCGTTTTTCCCAAAAATCATCTGGTAAATTATGAGGATCGGTGATGTGGGGAATTCTTTCATTTAACAGGTATTCAGGGTGTACCCTTGTTACCAATACATTTTCGTAATGGGTCCGATTGAAGACGGTGAATTTCCCTTTTTCTGGCAACCTGATTTCATGTCTCCACAAATAATCATGTTGTAGTTCGATTTCTGTTGGTGTTTTGAAGCTTTCAACCACGACCCCGCGTACATTCATTTCCTTGAAGACCTCTCGAATCAAGGAATCCTTACCAGAAGTATCCATCCCTTGCAGACAAATCAAAACTGAATATCGATCATCTGCATACATTTTGTCCTGAAGAGCAGCTATTTTCTTTCTTAATTCCTTTAATTCAAGCTTTGCGTCATCCTTTGTTATCTCATCTTTTATATTGGTCGGATGTTCATTTAATTTGAAATTGCTTTTTGCCGTTAGCCTTTTTGCATAGTTTCCCATAAGCTTTATTTAGTTGAACACAATTTAATAAATAATTGTTTAATCTACGTTTTGTACTATGGTCAATTGTTTATTATCCAATGAGCTGATAAAGTTAATTATCATTTATTTTAGTGATAATAAAAAATATCATCGTTTTTAGTGATAATTTTGTTTATCATTTATTTTGATGATAATAAGAAATATCATTATATTGGATGATTAATAAAAAGATAAGCATGAGTTACCATGTCATATTAACAGGAGATGTAGTACATTCCAGGTCGCATGATGCGAAAGAATGGCTTCCGAGGTTAGAGCGGGGCATAAAGAAACATGCACTGACCTATGATATTTTTCGTGGGGATAGTTTTCAGGCCGAAGTGCCCATTGAGGACTGTTTTCGGGCGATTTTTTATTTAAAATCAGAAATGAGGCAATTAGAAGGTATGGATATCCGAATCGGGATAGGAGTGGGGAAGGTTGATTTCATAGATAAAGATATAAAGAAGTCGAGTGGAGAGGCTTTTGTTTTTTCAGGTCAATCATTGGATAGCCTGACTAAGGAAAGTTTGGAATTCAAATCGCGGTGGAAGGATCTGGATGAGCGTTTGAATTTGATTTTAACCTTGTGCACTCGTCTCACAGACCAATGGACTCCTAATATGGCCGAAACGGTCCAAGCGGCAATGGAATATCCCAATGCCAACCAGACTGAGCTGACGAAGATCATAGGAAGGAAACATCAGAGTCAAGTGAGTACAGAACTAAGCAAAGCAAACTATTCAAAGATAAACCAGGTTATTGATTATTGCACAAAAGATTTAAAGGCCTATGTTAGTTGATTTGCTTAAAATGTTGATATCCCACATTTTAGGGGATTTTGTTTTTCAGCCTAAATCATGGGTTGATAAACGTAGGACGCATATTCAATATTTGTTTTACCATGTTGCGGTGCATGCAGGCCTATTGATCTTATTTTTTATCAATGACTTGGGGGCTAAATGGCAGAGTATCCTTTTCCTGGTTGCGGCACATTTAGCTATCGACAGCCTAAAAATAGGTTGGGAACAAAAATGGCCATCGAATCCTGTCCGAATTTTCTTGATAGACCAAGCCCTGCACATAGCGAGTATTTTTGCTGTTTATTATTTTAATAATATGGCTGCCTTCCAGGATATTTTGACGAATATGAACTGGAACCATGTGCTAATCTATACCATAGCGATATTGCTGATCGTATTTGTGATACCCATTGTGATCCGTGTATTTTTCAGCAAGTGGAATAAGGAAGTTGAGTTCAACAGTAAGCGAAAAGAAACCTTATTTGATGCCGGGACCATTATTGGAATCTTGGAAAGAGCAATGATATTGGGTTTTGTGCTGCTAGGCTTGAATGAAGGGATTGGGTTCTTGCTGGCTGCGAAATCAATATTTAGGTTCGGAGACCTAACGAATGCGAAGGATACAAAATTTACAGAGTATGTACTGATCGGAACTTTGCTAAGTTTTGGACTTGGTATGTTGGTCGCATTTGGCTTAAAATATCTACTAACAATAATATAATCTACTATGAAAATAAATCTAAAAAGGTTCAAGAGCCTATTTTGTCTATTTGCTGCGGTCTCCATGAGCACGGTGACCATGGCGCAAAGTGCTTCATTTGAATCTGACCTAAAAAAAATAACGGATAAATATGATGCCGTAGGCTTGGCCATTGTGGTTGTAAAAAATGGAAAGCCTGTTTATGAAAAGGCTTTTGGCTATAAGGACCTAGAAACAAAAGCTCCATTAACCACAAATGACCTTTTCAGGATTGCTTCGATTTCCAAATCGTTCAGTTCTACGGCTATTATGCAACTGGTAGAACAAGGAAAGGTTTCGTTGGATGATGATATCAGTGATCTGGCTGGATTTAAAATAAGGAACCCTAAATTTCCAGATACCAAAATAACATTGGAAATGATGCTATCACATCGTTCCAGTTTAAATGATAATAATGGTTACTTTACTTTTGATGTTCTGGATACCACAAAGAACAAGGAATGGGAGAAATCCTATAACAGTTATGAACCAGGAACCGATTATGAATACTGTAACTTGAACTTCAATATCATTGGGGCGGTATTGGAGAGATTAACCGAAGTCCGGTTTGATAACTATATCAAACGACAAATATTGAATCCATTAAATCTGGATGCGGGATATTGTGTAGACTCATTAGACCAAAGTCGATTTGCAAAATTGTATGATAAAATAGATGGTGAATATGATGAACAAAGTGCTGCTTACTATCCAAGATCTGAGGAGATCAGGAATTATAAGATGGGAGTGAGTACACCTGTATTTTCACCAACCGGAGGGATGAAGATTTCGGCACATGATCTAGGAAAATATATGCAGATGCATATGAACTATGGAAAATTAGGCAAGAAGCGAATCATCAGCAAAGCAAGTTCGCAGAGAATGCAAAAGGGCTTATCTCCAAAGGAGAATTATGGCTTAGCATTATTGGAGACCTATAAATTAATTCCCGGGGAACATATGATCGGACATACTGGCTCGGCCTATGGCCTTTACAGCAATATGTTTTTTGAGCCTAAGAAAAAGTTCGGTTTTGTCGTGATAACCAATGGTTGCATTCCAACGATTGATCGAAATGAAGATATTGTAATGTCGAAAGAAGTTATTAACTTACTCTATCAAGATTTCATAAAAAAACGGTAACAAGCGCCATTAACCTTCTGAGCATTAGGTTGCAAGGTCCACAAAGGGATTAAAGGGGGATATTTTGAGGCAGTTTACTTGAAAAATTAACTACTTTTGTAAAAATTATTCAAATTGAGAATTTAGCAATATGATTATTCAACCAAGAACTAGAGGTTTTATCTGCTTGACAGCGCATCCAGAAGGAGCGGCAGAGAATATCAAAAACCAAATCGATTACGTAAAATCTAAAGGCGAGATTAAAAACGGGCCTAAAAAGGTATTGGTAATCGGTGCATCTACCGGATTTGGGATTGCTTCACGCATCAGTGCTGCATTCGGTTCAGGAGCAGCCACTATCGGAGTGTTTTTTGAAAAACCAGCATCTGAAGGCAAATTAGGTACTGCAGGTTGGTACAATAGCGCCGCTTTTGAAAAAGAAGCTCATGCTGCAGGCTTATATGCAAAAAGTATCAATGGCGATGCTTTCTCGGATGAGATCAAAGCGCAAACCATTGAATTAATCAAAAAAGATCTTGGACAGGTTGACTTGGTGGTCTATTCTCTGGCATCTCCACGTCGTACACATCCAAAAACTGGGGTTCAACATGCTTCAGTATTAAAGCCAATCGATCAGGCATTTACCAATAAAACTGTAGATTTCCATTCTGGTGTTGTTTCAGATATCAGCATTCAACCTGTTGATTCAGATGATGATATCAAAAATACCGTTGCTGTAATGGGTGGTGAAGACTGGAAGTTCTGGATTGAAGACCTTAAAGTTGCAGGTGTATTGGCAGAAGGTGTAAAAACAGTTGCATATTCTTATATCGGCCCTGAATTGACCTATCCTATCTATAGAAATGGTACAATCGGCCGTGCTAAAGATGATTTGGAAGCAACTGTTCCTACCATCAATGAAATATTGAAAGATTTGCACGGTATCTCCTATGTATCTGTAAACAAAGCATTGGTTACACAATCTAGTTCTGCAATTCCAGTAGTTCCTTTGTATATTTCATTATTATATAAAGTGATGAAGGAAAAAGGAATCCATGAGGGAACAATCGAGCAGATGCAAAGATTGTTTGCTGAAAGATTATACAATAATGTAGAAACTCCTTTAGATGAAAAGGGTAGAATCCGTGTTGACGATCTTGAAATGCGCGCAGATGTTCAAGAAGAGGTCGCAAAACTTTGGGAACAGGCAACAACTGAAAACTTAGAAGAGATCTCTGATATCGTGGGTTACCGTAATGATTTCTTCCAGTTATTTGGTTTCAACTTTGATAATATCGATTACGATAAAGATACTAGTGAATTGGTGCAAGTGCCTAGTTTGGCAGAATAATCCAATCTCATTTAGAAATATTCGGGAGTTGTCTTTTGGCAACTCCTTTTTTATTTTGCAATAATCAACTGCAAAGAATTCAATGCTATTAATTCCCTTGAGAAGTTGTTTTGTAATTCATAATAAAGTAGATTTTCAGCGTTGCTTAGGTGAAAATTGTGGTTAGCCATGAGTGCTAAATTTATAGAATTCATATTCATTCCCTATTGACCTATAACCTATTGAAAATTAAGGTTTAAGGAATTTGAATTGAAGGGTTGAAATTTATCGATACTCAATATCATTAAAAATATAGTTTGAATATATTTAAACTTGATTTCTTTTTTCTAATTTTAACTGCTGTTTGAAAAACATCTGGCCAAACCAGGAAAAAAGTACAAACTAACTATGAATTAATTAAATGGATAATCGGGTTATTCTTGAGGAAGAACATTTGAATCTCAGTGAAGGGATTCAGGAGTTCGGTTATTTATTGATAGTCGATTTAGATTACAACCTTATTGCTGGAAGCGAGAATTGTGAAGCTTGGCTTAACAATACTGTTTCCTCTTATTTAGGTGTTAATTTATGGGATATCCTGACTGTATATTTTTCAAAATTTGTAGACAGTATTAAAATTGCTGTTGGTCAAGTTATTAATGAAACGAATGAACGTGTTTTATTGGAATTGGTCATCCAAGGAGAACCGTATTACCTGAACATCTATTTATTCAATAACAACATTTACTTAGAGTTCGAAAAGAAATTTGAGGACTCGAATGTTTTCTTTCCAAAGTTCGAAATTGTCGATAAGCTATTAAGTGAAAGCAAAGGAAAGATCTGGAAGGTAGTGAGTTCTTATATATCGAAGATTTCTGGATTTGATAGGGTGAGGGTTTTTCAATATGTCGGTGATGGAGATGGCTATGTACTGGCGGAAAGTATTGAGAATTCAGACTTGGAAAAAATATTAGGCTGTTATTATCCTGATATGGATATTTTTAAGCATGCAAAAAACATTCATTCGGTCAACTTCCATCGCTATACCGCTCAGGTCAATGGTAAAACCATTAAGATCATAACTAAAGATAATTTTAAGCCCAATCTATCCCAAACGAATATCAGGATGATTTCTCCAATCCATGCAAATTATCTCATTCGCGATGGAGTCAATTCAAATCTTAGTGTGTCCTTGCAGATTGATGGAAAGATTTGGGGATATATTTTTTGTCAAAGTAAAAAGGGAAAGAAAATCAACCTCCTAAAACGAGAGGCCATGGTGTATTTTATTCAGATGGCTATTTACCGTTATGAAGAGGAACAGAAGAATAAGCTCAAGGATTTTCAGGATGATATTAGGAATTTTGAGCTGCAGTTGAAGGAAAAGTTAATCCTGAAAAATAACCTTGCTGAAGCTTTAATGAGTTTGGATAAAGAACTCTGCTATTATGCCAAAGCAGATGCTATGCTTATTTTGATCAATGGTAAGCTTTATACCTACAATATCTCCATTGGTTTTGATAAAGTATTAGATATTAAAGGACTACTTTCCAGAGTATCAAAGGATTCAATCTTCTTTGACGCTGAATTTATATTAAATCATGGTGAAGAATTGGGATTGGATTCAGAACGATTTGTTGGCTTAGCTGCACTAAAGGTTGAGTTGGAGGAGAATTGCAGTGTGTTTTGGTTTAGGAAGGAGAAAGAGTTCAAAAGAAAGTGGGTCGCCAAGCCCGAATCCAGGATCAAAATGAACCTGCCGAATGATTCATTTGAAAGAGAAGAACATCCTGTCCTCGATATTTGGCATCAAACAACCGTTGGGACCTGCGATCCTTGGCGAGATAATGAGATTTACTTTATTAAGCGATTAAGAAATCTGATCATCCAAAGCAATAAGAATTTTTCTCAAGAAATCGTAAAACTGAACAAGGAGGTAATTGACCTGAATAGGGCACTGGATAACTATGCCCATACGGTAAGCCATGACCTAAAAAATCCTTTATCAGCAATCAACCTCTCTACCCAGATGCTCCTTCAACGTCCGGAAATGACAAATGACCTGAAATTGAAGATGCTGAGGAACACAAAAGAGGCCGTGGAAGTCATTTCTGAACTATTGAAGAGTATTCATGATTTTTCTAAGGTGAAAGACTATCAGTACAGAATGGAGCCTGTGTATGTGGAGGAATTCCTTAAACAAATTGTAAACTTCAGTCAACTGCGCTATAATGCACTTGGAACTGAAGTGAAATATGGGAATATTCTTCCAGTTTATGGTGAAAGGAGTATTGTATACCAGTTGTTCCAGAATTTAATTGGCAATGCCATTAAATATAGTGCAAAGGTAGAAAAGCCCGTTGTATCCATTTCTTCTACCTTTAAGCATGAATTTGTTCGTTATACCATCCAAGATAACGGCATAGGGATCGCAAAAGAGGAATTGAGCACCATATATGATTCCTTTAAGCGGATGTCCAATGCCAATAATTACGAGGGAACAGGCTTAGGCCTGACCATTGTAAAGCGGATTGCAGACCGACTCCGTATTACAATCGAGGTGGAAAGTGAAATAGGAAAAGGAACATGTTTCCATCTGTCGTTTCCGAAGGAGGTTTTCATACTTCCTTCCCAATCCTAGTCAAAAGCAAATTCTTTAATCCCAGTAAATTCCAATATTGCTAAAAATAGCGGGTAAATGTTTCAATTATTCGGAAATAGATGATTTTAATAGCTAAAAAGCTCACTTAAAAAAATTATATTTGCGAATTAAATTGAAGGCATAATAACCTATATGAAGCATATACGCAATTTTTGTATTATCGCACATATCGACCACGGGAAAAGTACTTTGGCCGATAGATTATTAGAGTATACCAATACCATCACCCAACGTGAGGCGCAAGCACAATTGTTGGACAATATGGACTTGGAACGTGAAAGAGGGATTACGATTAAGAGCCATGCAATCCAAATGGAGTATACCAAAGATGGACAAACGTATGTGTTAAATCTGATTGACACCCCGGGTCACGTCGATTTTTCATATGAAGTTTCTAGATCGATCGCTGCCTGTGAAGGCGCATTGTTGATCGTAGATGCCTCTCAAGGTATACAGGCACAGACTATTTCCAACCTTTACTTAGCGCTAGAGCATGATCTTGAAATTATTCCGATCTTGAACAAGATGGATTTACCAGGAGCTATGCCTGAGGAAGTAAAAGATCAAATCGTTGAATTGATCGGTGGAAAGAGAGAAGAAATTATCCCTGCCTCCGGCAAAACCGGAATGGGTATTCCTGATATCCTAACTGCTATTATTGAGCGTATCCCTGCGCCGGTTGGCGATCCTGAAGCTCCATTACAAGCCTTGATCTTTGACTCGGTTTTCAACTCTTTCAGAGGGATTATGGCTTATTTCAAAGTTGAAAATGGTGAGATCAGAAAAGGAGACCGTGTAAAGTTTGTTGCTACGGGCAAAGAATATATCGCTGATGAGGTTGGTACCTTGAAGTTAAACCAAGTGCCTAAGGAAGTAATCAAGACTGGAGATGTAGGTTATATTATTTCTGGTATCAAAGAAGCTAGAGAGGTAAAAGTAGGAGATACCATCACGAAGAAGGATCGTCCCTGTGCCCAAGCTATCCAAGGTTTTGAGGAAGTTAAGCCCATGGTATTTGCAGGTATCTATCCTGTAGATACGGAAGATTATGAGGAGCTAAGGGAGTCTATGCACCGTTTGCAGTTAAATGACGCTTCTTTGGTGTTTGAACCTGAATCTTCAGCTGCTTTAGGTTTTGGTTTCCGTTGTGGTTTCTTAGGAATGCTGCACATGGAAATCATCCAAGAACGCTTGGAACGTGAGTTCGATATGACAGTTATTACGACTGTACCGAACGTGTCATACCTGGCTTACCTTTCAAAAAATCATGAGGAGATCGTAGTTCACAACCCTTCGGATCTACCTGATCCGAGTAAATTGGACAGTATCGAGGAACCTTATATTAAAGCAAATATCATTACAAAGGCTGAGTTTGTTGGTCCTGTAATGTCCCTTTGTATTCAGAAACGCGGAACGATTGTCAACCAATCTTATCTGACCTCTGATCGTGTAGAATTGGTGTTTGAAATGCCTATGGGAGAGATCGTTTTTGATTTCTATGACAAGTTAAAGACTATTTCTAAAGGATATGCATCATTCGATTATCATCAAATCGGTTATAGACAATCGGACTTGGTGAAATTGGACATCCGTTTGAATGATGAGCCCGTGGATGCCTTATCATCATTGATCCACCGAAGCAATGCTTATGATTTCGGTAAGAAAATCTGTGAGAAATTGAAGGAACTTTTACCGAGACAGCAGTTTGAAATCCGTATTCAAGCTTCTATTGGAGCAAAGATCATCGCGAGGGAAACAATTTCCGCATTGCGTAAGGATGTGACTGCAAAATGTTATGGTGGTGATATTTCGCGTAAGCGTAAGTTGTTGGAAAAACAGAAGAAAGGTAAAAAACGTATGCGTCAGGTTGGAAACGTAGAGATTCCACAATCAGCATTTATGGCGGTTCTGAAATTAGATTAAGAAAATCAACCTATAAAATATATCATGAATTTACTGGACGGTAAGGAAGTATCAACCAAAGTTAAAGAAGACATCAAAAGAGAGGCTGCAGAGCTCACTGCGAAGTTAGGTCGCAAACCTCATTTGGTAGCTATTTTAGTTGGAAACGATGGTGGTAGTGAAACTTATGTTGCGAGCAAGATGAGAAATTGTGAGCAAGTTGGTTTCGACTCGACCAATCTTCGTTATGATACGGATATCACTGAAAAAGAATTGTTGGAAAAGATCAATGAGATCAATGCGGATGAATCCATCGACGGCTTGATCGTTCAATTGCCTTTGCCAAAACATATTGATCCTGAAAAAGTTACCGAAGCTATTGATTACCGCAAAGATGTAGATGGATTCCATCCAATCAATCTAGGTAGAATGCAACGTAATTTACCTTGTTTTATTCCTGCTACGCCTTATGGCATCATGTTGATGTTGGAGCATTACGGAATTGATACAGCTGGTAAAAAGGCAGTCATTGTTGGAAGGAGCAATATCGTTGGATCCCCAATGAGTATCCTTTTGGCAAGAAATTCCAATCCAGGAAATTGTACAGTTACCCTGACACACAGTAGGACAAAAGACTTGAAAGCTGAGGTTTTGCAAGGTGATATCGTGGTTGCAGCCATTGGGAAAAAGAATTTTGTAACTGCTGATATGGTCAAAGAAGGTGCAATAGTAATCGATGTAGGAATCAATAGGGAGAACTCGACCGAAACAAAATCTGGATTTAAACTTTATGGTGATGTGGATTTTGAACATGTGGCTCCGAAATCTTCTTGGATAACTCCAGTACCTGGAGGTGTGGGGCTAATGACTATTATTGGTTTATTAAAGAACACCCTAGAGGCCGCAAAAGGAACAGTGTATCCTAAAGCTTAAAAAATATTGAATTGAAATATGTTTATTTAAAGCTCCCAATCTTGGGGGCTTTTTTTGATTAATTTCCAACAATTTTAATCCTACATGGTTTTAGTCCATATATTTGACTTCTTATTTCATTAACCATGGCTAAACTTGATCAAGTAAAGAATAAGGATATTTTGGAAATGATCAACCAAAATGATGAAAACCTAAAAAAGCTTCATGACATCGTTCGAAAATCATTTGAGGAAGAAAAATTAATCGTTGATAACCTCATTAATCCCACTGATGAATACTTAAATAGGGGGCAACTTATTTCTGATAAAGTAGCACGATTTGGAGGTAGTTGGTCTTTTATTTTGATCTTTACAGGGATTTTGATAGTTTGGGTTTTATTCAATACGCTGATGATCAAGCAAGCACGATTTGATCCTTATCCTTTTATCTTGATGAATTTAGTCTTATCCTGTTTGGCTGCTCTTCAGGCTCCAATCATTATGATGAGCCAAAACCGGCAAGAGGAAAAGGATAGAAAACGGGCTGAAAATGACTACCTAGTAAATCTAAAAGCTGAATTAGAAATCAGGAGTTTGCACAAGAAAATAGATGTACTATTGGAGGAAGAGATTAAGCAGCTGTTTGATTCGCAGGTGAACCATTTAAAATTACTGAAACAACTCACGGATCATGTTGACAGCTTGGAAAAGGAGTTGAAAAACAAGAATGTTCAGCCATAGTATGAATGGCTGTAATATTTTTCAGAAAATTGGTATAAATATTGCAAAGTGCAATCAGTATATAATTATTACAATAAACTATTATTACACAAACAAATTAGAAACATGAAAAAAATCGCAGTATTAGCAGCAGTTGCATGTGCACTTTCCTTGTCAGCATGTAACAATAATTCATCAATGGATAAAAACAATGATGGAGATACTTCAATCGGTGAGAAATTAGATCATTCAATTGAAACTACAGATGAATCAATTGATGATATGAAAGCAAATGCAGATGCTGAATTGGCAAAAGCAGAAGAAAATGTAAAGAAAGCACAAGCTGATTTAGATGCTGCAGTAAAAAGTGGCGATAAAAAAGCAGAAGAAGCTGCTCAAAAAGCATTAGATGATGCAAAATCAGCATGGGAAAAAACAAAAGAAGCAGCTAGAAAAGCTGGTGATAAAATTGAAGAAGGTGTTAACAATGCAGTAGATGCTACAAAAGAAGCTGGTCATAAAACTGGCGAGGCTATCGATAACACTGCAGAAAAAGTAGGTGAAAAAACAAAGGAATTATCTGACGACGCCAAAAGAAAAGCAGAAAACGTTAAAAAAGCTTTAGAAAACTAATAAAATCCATTTATAGAATGGTTATTAAGTTTTTAATTGAAAGCGCCAATAGTATTGGCGCTTTTTTATTTTGATTTTACGATAGCCTCCTTGAAATTCTATTTATTGCTGTATATTGTTGGTTTAACAATAAAAAATGGATTGGAATAAAGAAGAAGTTGTCGCATACTGTTTTGATAAGTGCAAAAATAGAGTAGAAGAGATAAAATCAGCTATGGATTCAGCACAGGATGCTATCCTGAATGATACTAAAAGTAGTATGGGTGATAAATATGAAACTTCCAGAGAAATGGCCCAACAAGAAATAAGTCGCTTGCAAAATCAGTTGAAACAAGCTGAAATGGATCTGGAGAAGATTAATGGATTAGACTTAAATCCCTCTGAATTGGTCAGAATGGGTAGCATTGTTCAAACAGACCAATTTGATTATTTTATTGCTATCTCTATTGGCGCAGTTAAAATTAAGGAAAAAACCCTCATGGTCATTTCTAAAGAATCACCAATTGGGAACTCTTTGTTTGGAAAAAAGGTAAAGGAATCAATTCAGTTCAATAATAAAACATTTACCATCAATAAAATTTATTAAGATAATTATATATTGAAGATCTAACGAGCTTATGGCTCGTTTTTTTGTTTGTGAAAGGAGTGGATGTTACAAAGGTTTTAAATGGAGAGGAGATTGTAATGGCAATTTACAGTAATGAGAAACAGAAAGTTGAAGAATTTGTATAGATTGATTTACAATAAATGAAAAAAATAATTGTCAAAACTTTTTAGGAGTAATTTTTGTTTAGATTTAAGTATTATTTACCAATAAAAACAAGGTGATTTATGAATCTTAAAAAAATCTTAACTATTGCATTGGTTTCCGGAACCCTGATGACCGGAACAATCGCTTGTAAGTCCAAAATATCGGACGCCGACTTGAAAGCAAAAGTAGAAACTGCTGTTCAGGCCAATCCTGGAATTACCGTTGATGTGAAAGATGGAGTGGTTACTCTAAACGGAACGGCAAATTCAGAAGATGAGAAAGTGCAGATCGAAAATGCTGCAAAAGCTGCTGATAGCAAAGCTGTAAAGTCTGTACAAAACAATATCGTAGTGAATACGATGCCTCCTGTTGAAATTAATACCAATGATGCTGACTTAACTTCAAAAGTAGCCGATTTTACCAAAGACTTTCCTTCGGTAAAAACTGCTGTATCCGACGGAGTTATTACGGTAACTGGTGAATTGGAACAAGCACGTGTTCAAGCTCTGAAAATGGGTCTGGACGCATTGAATCCGAAGAAAGTAGACATGAGTGGTTTAACTGTTAAATAGAAAATAATATGAGTTTACAATCGAAATATCAGGTATTAATTGATACTGCAAAGGCTTCAGGAATGACAGATTTGGCTATCGCAGAACAAGATGGTGTTTTGCATGTTCAAGGTACAGCACCAAATGCAGATGTAAAAAATAAATTGTGGGATATCTACAATCAAATTGACCCTAATTTCCTAAGTGGTGATGTGGTCATGAATGTGGATGTATCATCTGCTGTAGCAGGTTCTCAAGTACGTGTAATTACGGAAAGTAGCAATTTGAATATCCGTAAAGGTCCAGGAACGGATCAACCAATCGTAGGCAAAGCTGCGAAGGATGAAATCATTACTTTAATTAGCCGTGCGAATGATCAATGGTGGTTGGTAAGAACCAAAGATGGTGAAGAAGGATATTGCTATGCGCAATATTTGGAGCCCGTAAGCTAAAAGGAAATTGAACATATAAAAAGCCCGATATCATTTATCGGGCTTTGTTTTTTAATTATCTTTCTATAAAGTCAATCCGACCACATTTCCACTACTTCCTGCTAAATAAATAAGCTTTTTATTGGAAGAAACGGCAATGACATTAAAACTTTCAGTCGAAATATTTTCCCATGTCTTTCCTCCATCTTTGGAAATATCGGTTCCCGATGTTCCAGTGGCAACCAATATTTCAGGGCTAATGTATTTTACGGACGATCGATATCCATGAACTGGAATTTTAGGTTTATCCCATGATAAACCGCCATTATGGGTCAAAAGTATGTTATTACTGTTGTCCTTATCAGATGTATAGTTTCCACCTACGACCACACCAACACGCTCATTGAGGAAGTCAATGGAAAATATCCCAGTACTGGCAGAACCTGACCAGATGGGAACATCCTGAACGTCCAACTTTCTTTCCTTTTCACTTCTTTTCATCAAACTTGAATAAGTACCTCCAGTACCAATATATAACCAATCATTGATTACCTGAAGAGAAGACCCACTTGCTGCAAATGCCGCTTCTCCAGGCTCCGCAAACAGATGGATTTCTTCTGTTACATCAGTCCAAGTTTTCCCTTTATTGTCACTCTTCAGCAATTGAAATTGACCATTGATGGGATCCCCTAATATATAACCTGTTTTTCCCTTGAAGTCCATTCCATCTAAAAAGATAGCGGGATCCTCATTTTTATATGTTTCAGACCAGGTTTTTCCAGCATCTTTAGTATATAATACTACTGCAGGTGCTCCAGCGCTGACTATAACTGCTTCCTTGGCACTGAATACCCCAATATCCCTAAAATCAAATTTTTCATATCCTTTAGGCGAAACCCATTCCCAGCTTTTGCCAGAATCAACAGATCTTCCAACCGTTCCATTGCTGCCACTGACCCAAACAACCTTGTTTTTATAAGCTTCCAACCCTCTAAAACTAGCCTTGTTGCCAGAAGTTAGGGTTTGAAAGGATTGTGAATAAGTTTGAACGGCGAAAAGACAAACTGCAGAAATTAGAATATATCTTTTCATACTATGATAGTTGCTTCATTAATTCATCAAATTCAGCCCTAAGGGTATTAAGTTGTTCTTCTAGTTGGGCAACTTTTTCTTCTAGCTGTGCAATTGCCGTATTATTGTTTGTTGATGGACTTGAAGGCGCTTCTTCCTCATAAGAATCCTCATCAAAGTCGGCAAAGAGATGGATATATCTCACTTCCTTTTGACCCGGACGTTTTGATAATTGTTTGATGTATAAAGGTTCAGAGCTACTTAGTTTTTGAAGGAGTTCCTGTACTTCATCAAGATTTTCAAATTCATATAGGCGACCAGAATTGCTATTGATTTCTCCAGCTGTTAAGGGTCCTCGCAGAAATAATAGACAGATTATAGCTAATTCCTGAGGCAATAGGGGAAATTGAATCGCTAGGTTGTGTTTATATTTTGTAACTCGGCTACCACCACCAACAACAGTTGAAATCAATCCTTTTTTCTTTAATCCGTCCAATACTTGGATCACCAGATTTTCATCATATTGGACTACGGGCTTTCTTGAACTTTTTTGATTACAGGCGGTCAATAGGCCATTAAGAGTCATTGGATAATATTCTGGAGTAGTTTTTGATTTTTCTAATAATGATCCCAATACTCTAATTTCTTCAGGGCTTAAAATTGGCAGTGATTTAGTTTCTTCCATATATTATATTCATGATGTGTTAATAAATATACAGATTAATAAAAGAAAGGGAAGAGGATTGGGGAAATTCCCACTAAATAATGGGCTTTTAATACATAAAAAGGAAGAACAGGCTACTAGTTTTAGTAGCCTGTTCTTCCTCTTAAGTACAGATGTTTATTAGAATTGCTGATAGCCTTATTCTACGTCCATAAATTGAGCGATTTCTTCTCTAATTTCAGACGGTAACATCATATAGATTTCTTTTTTCAAAGTGACTTGCTCTCCCTGAATAGTTGAGATTTTGCCATCATAGCTAATAATAGATTCAAAACCCCCAATTAACCATTTTCCATCCTTTTCAAGATAGTCACGGTGTTTTTCATCTAATTTCTTTAATTCTTTAATTATTGCTTCGCTATTAAAGTTTTGGTTCTTTACCATATTGAAAAATCCTTTTAAGTTGATTATTATTGGAAAAAGGAAAGTACCTTTTTGGAATTGTGCTCCTTGATTCAAACAATTATCAAATGTTCAACAACTACGGATACGATTATGAAAATATTGTGCCAATTATGTAGAAAGGTTATTAAAAGTTTTACAAATAATCTGAGGTTAACATAGCGCTAACAAGAAGCTTGATAAATTAACTTTAATGAATTCTCTTTTGAATTTTGTTTAATTTTTTATTAGTGCGAAATTCAATAAAATATACAGTCCTAATAATTGACGATAAATTGTATCTTATTAATAACAGATTTTGAAAAGAAATATTGCATGAATTCTGCAAATGTTAACTTTTCTTTTTTTCATAGACGGCATACCTTCCATTAAATTGATCCTTAGTAGATACCGCTATCACTATTTTCCTCTTTTGGTCCGTGAAGTAATAATCATCTTTTTCCTTACCTATTGCCTCATATCGCTCTTGGAAAAATTCAAGAATATAATCAATGTCTATATTTGCATTGTTTTTGAATCGTACAATGGCATAAGCGCATTTTCCCCCTTGAAAAACATAATACAGGGACTCCACATAAGGCGAATCTGTTTCAAATGATATAGCCGGACCTGAGTCATTCAGTAAATTCCTTGTTTCTAAATCTTTGATTTGTTCCTTAGTACCCCCAAAACTTATTACGGGCTCTGGGATATCCGTTATTTTAGGTACAACGGTTATTTCAGTGCTGCTCTTTTTACCTTCGTTTGTTGAATTTATCTTTACTTTTCCAATATGATGAGCAGTAAAGAGTCCATCTTCATCAATGGTCCCAATAAATTTATTAGAACTTTTCCATTTTGTGTTTTTATTAGAATTTAATTGAAGCGTTTCCCCCACATATAATTTTGATGCTTGATTTTTCATTTCTAAATCTTCATCCAGGATACCTTCTTTAACACATGAACTCAGAAAAATAGGGAATAGGATAATAAAAATGGTCTTAAAATAGTGTTGTCTTGCCATAGCCTTATATATTTATTTGCCTATAAGGTAGTTCAATTAAATTAATCAATAGTTAAAATAATAATAATTAATGCTTTCTCTAATGGATTCCTTATTTTAGAAATATTAAGGAAAATGAAAAACATAATATTTTGATAGTATGATGAAAGAAAATGAAAAGATACTCAATCTTATTCAGGTGTTGATGAACAACCAAATGTTGTCTGATTTCTTAAAGGAATATGATTATTCAGTGAATTTGTTTGGTTTAAAAATATCAGATTCAAGACATTATTTTTTGAGATTATCCCAACCGAAAGATGAAATAATTTTATGGATGCAGGAGGAATACATCCCTAAGCTGGATCATACAGGAAATTGGATTCAATATCCTGCAATTGAGAACCCTCGGGTAGAACGCATTGAAGCTTCAACCAAATACATTCCTACAGATCTGTCTTATGATGAGTTTAAAAACAACTTGGTGCAATTTTTCGAGCAGCTGAAAAAATATCAGGCAAACCATCTTCAGCACGTAAATCTTGATAAGTTGAACCAAAGTATTGATGATTTAATTTCAGAAATAAATTCCTTAAGTAATTAATAGCAACTTTAAAGCATAAAAAATGGGCTATAAATTATAGCCCATTTTTTATGTGATGAATTTAGATTGCTGGATTCTGTGCATAGTCTTTCCAGACATCTTGAATGTTCTTTCCAAGCGATTGCACAAAAAAATCATTGTAGTTAGTGCCATTGATCAAGGCATTGTTCAACTCTTTTACAAAGTTCTTGTTCTTATGTGTTTCAATCCATAACAGGAATCGCCCAGTAATTCCATAGCTACCATCATAGTTATGTTCTGGTTTGTAATCTTGTAATGTCCATGGATCTGGTTCATCTATGCCGTAATGATACCTTACATTGTCAGCAATGCCTTCAACCAGCCATCCAGGTACCGAGCCTTTATAATCCTGTTGTATATGGTGCATAGTCTCATGAACGACTACATCCCCGTCTTTCGGATTTCCTTCCATATATTTGAAGCCAAAGACCACGACCTCACCCCATGCATAAGCAGCACCATCATAGGTAGGGTCAATGATGAAGTACATTTTTTTCTTCGCATTTGGATTAAAGTCACTGATAAGCTTTGGATAGACCGTAAAGTAAGTGTTCATCAATCTTTCCTGATATTCCAATTGTGATTTATTGGAATGATTGATAAAAACCAAAGACACATTGTTTTTGGTCAAGCTATCGATCTTTTGGAGAGGTTCCTGTTTTTGACTTGAAGGAGGCATCTGGATCAGCCTGAATTCTGAAGCCTGGAACATATTGTCATTGTAAAGCTTTGAGATAGACCATTTATAATGGGTGAATTTCTCTTCATTCTTGAAAAAGAAACTGTAAGTATTCCTTCTTTTTCTGAATTGCATGCCCATATGGCTATCCAACTCTTTCCAAGTTTGGCCATCATTGGAACCATAAAACTTCCAATCCATCGGATCACGGCCGTCAAAATCATTTCCTGTAGTGAAATCATAGCCCGCGACAAGCTTTGCCGTATCAAATTGGAATTTGATATCTAATGTCTTAAAGTTCTTTGCGAGAAACTTCGTCGTACTGTCACCGTCCGTTAATTTGCTGGAACCTTCCTGTCCATTTGCTCCATCTGGATTTTCAATGCTTACGGTTACTCTGGCATCTGTGGTAATGTCCTTAATTTCAATTGTTTCTAACTCAGGGTCAGGTTGGTCCAAAAAACTGTCTTTGCTACAACTGCTGTAGATAACTGCACAAAATAGGGCAAAGGTCAAGCTTTGCAGTTTGGTTTTCATTTTTAGCATATAATTTTAAGTTTAGTTTATAATCACGCTAGTTATTGCTGTTATGTTAAATTAACGCTAAATCTAGTAAAATCTTATGCTTGTCATGAGCTAAATCGCGTTAGCTTGAAAAGGTTTTTCGTAAATTCTTCGTTTCTATTAATTCATAGGCTTTTTTTACATAAAAAAATAGCCTCCCCATAATTGGAGATAGCAAATATGCTAAAGCTAGTTTAGCAATTGAAATTTAGATTAAAAGTGGCTTTTTAGGCCATATTCCTTGAAATCGAGCTTTTGCAAGCATATAGCTACAAATTATTTTTAAGTAGGGTAGAGCAGGCCCGAATATTAAATTGTTATTAATTTTTGTTCTACTTTTGAGCATTATTATATTAATAAGGTATGAAAAAGTTAAGTATATTATTGTTGTTTGCTGTATTATTTATCTCTTGTGAAAAGGACAATGGTGTTGTTCCTGAAAAATTAAAAGAGGAAGTATTGGCAGATCTTAAAGGTAAAGTGTTTACAGCTTATGAGGCTCAAATGTTCTCTGAAAGTACAGGGGCAGTAATGTTGGAACCAAATCAAGGTTACTTCACAAAAATGGAATTTGTAGGTTCTGTGATTGAAATGACCAGTGCTAATGGTACAAAATCAAGATATGGTTTTGAGATCAATAATGCTAATAGAGGAAGCACTGAATTGCCTGATATCTTTACACTAGCAATGAAATCCAACTTTCAAGAATTTTACATCTTTTTAAGTAGAGATTATACCAATGCAACTGTGACTCTTTCGGATGCTGGAAAAAGGTATAGCGTCAGCTTAATGAAATAATTATAAATACTTACTGAACAACATATTGATGCCCGATTATATATTAATCGGGCATTTATTTTTTCTTAATATTCCCATCCTACAAATCGTTGGGTTAACTTATTCTTCTCAAATACCCAAACGACATGATTTGTGCAAGCTCCATCTCCAATCTCTTGTACCGCCAGATAGGCATTTCCCAGTTTATAATAATCAAAAGATCGTCTAGCTGAACCAATTCCCAACAATAATTCTGATGGTATAGAAACTTTGGCCCCATTGATCGTTGCCTCGGCCTTTTCGATCATCTCTTTTGGAATTCCGCAATCCGCCAGATAATAATAGATCCCATTAATTGACTTGATGGCAGTGGCGTTTTCATCATAGTAGGCTATCTTTTTTCCCTTCAGGTTTGCCGGCTCGATTAAATATTTCAAGGAAAATTCTGCAGTCCTTGGCTTCACCAGCTTGTCCAGTGCTAATAGTTGGGAATTATGGATATATCCTTCCTTAAGCGGCTTTTCATCCTTTATTTCAACAATGGAATATGGCAGGTTTTCATAATATAGAATCTTGATCCATTGATCTTTTTCTAAATCTTGTTCTTCAAGCTGGTCCATCAAAACTACTGTATTGTTCTTCAATTGATTTTGTATTTTTCCTTTTGAATCAGCTGATTCCCTTACATTCGAATAACCTTCCTTACTTTGAATAAGATAGGGTTGCGCCCAGGAATCTAAAGGATTAATTACTGATAGTAACAATAGTGTAATCCAATAATAAAATTGATAGTATTTCATCGCTTTTTCATTTGTTTTTTTGCTTATGCAATTTATAATTATTGGAAATAGGTCCTTAATAAAACCTATATACATTTTGTTTACATCTTTAAAAATGCTCTTTTAAAACAAATTCTTGGTTAATATGGTTGATAAACTAAGCTTTTAGATTTAAATAGGTTAAATTTAGGAGAGGATAATATTTTATGGATCACAAACATATTTTTGATAAAGATGGCATTTGCGAAATCTGTAGTCAAACGGTGAAAGTTTATAAAAATGCCAATGCTGATGACTTACTTAAACAGGCCCAAAACCAAAGGAGCCATCAAGGAAAAAAAAGTCATAAGTTGGATCATCAACATGCTGAAGATGATGGCCACGATCATGAGCATGATCATGCTCATGACACTAATGCCAGTACCTTTGAACTTTTCAGACCTGCGATAATCAGTTTTGCCTTTTTGATTTCCGGAATACTATTCGATTATGTTTTCCATTTCCCTTGGTTTCAAGGCTGGCTGCGTTTGGCCTGGTATTTAGTGGCTTATTTACCTGTTGGACTTCCTGTCTTAAAAGACGCTTTTAAAAGTATTTCGAAGGGCAATTTTTTCTCTGAATTCTTCTTGATGGGGATTGCAACAATTGGAGCTTTTGCCATTGGTGAATATCCGGAAGGGGTGGCTGTAATGCTTTTTTATTCGGTTGGTGAAGCTTTCCAAACCATGGCGGTTTCCAGGGCAAAAGCCAATATTAAATCTTTATTGGATCAAAGACCCGATGAAGCGACCCTGCTAAGGAATGGGAAAACAGAACTGGTCAAAGCTGAGTTGGTGAAAGTGGGAGATATTGTCCAATTAAAACCCGGTGAAAAATTAGCCTTAGATGGTAAGTTAATTACAGCATCCGGCACTTTTAATACCGCAGCATTGACAGGAGAAAGCAAACCTGACTCTAAATCCAAAGGCGATTCTGTTTTTGCTGGAATGATAAACCTTCAAACCGTTTCTGAAGTAGAAATTACAGCAATATATGAGGACAGTAAACTGAGCAAGATCCTGGAGATGGTTCAGCATGCCAGTACCCAAAAAGCACCTACTGAATTGTTTATTTCAAAATTTGCCAAAATATATACCCCTATAGTGGTGTTCCTGGCCATTGGAATAGCATTGATCCCATATTTCTTTGTGGCAGATTATGTCTTTCATGATTGGCTATACAGGGCATTGATCTTCTTGGTAGTTTCATGCCCATGTGCTTTGGTTATTTCGATTCCACTGGGCTATTTTGGTGGAATTGGGGCCGCTAGCAGACATGGGATATTAGTCAAAGGAGGAAACTTCCTGGATACCTTGGCGGCCATGAAGCATGTTGTTATGGATAAAACAGGAACCATGACCGAAGGTGTTTTCAAGGTCAATGAAGTCAAGTTTGACCCATCCGTCAATCAGGAGCAGATATTGGAGTATGTCAATGAAATCGAGAGCAAAAGTACGCATCCTGTAGCAACGGCAATCCATGAATATGTAGGAGAGGTGAAAGGTCATCTCAACCTCGATAATGTTGAAGAAATTGCTGGCCATGGACTTAAAGCAAAAATTGATGGCAAAGAAGTTTTAGTAGGTAATTTTAAGTTGCTTGACCAGCATCAGGTTTCCTATCCAAATCCAGATAAAGAAATTGTATATACCACTATTGCTGTTGCAGTAGAACGTAAGTATATTGGCTATATAAGCATAGCTGATAAAATAAAGGATGGGGCACAGGACACCATAAACGCACTACATAGCGAAGGGATCAAAGTGACCATGTTAAGTGGTGATAAATCCACTGTTGTTAATGAGGTTGCAAAGAACTTAAAGATTGATTCTGCTTATGGAGACCTCTTGCCGGAAGATAAGGTTGAAAAACTGAAAGAAGTAAAGGCAAGAGATCGAATTGTTGCCTTTGTAGGCGATGGGGTAAATGATGCCCCTGTTGTGGCATTAAGTGATGTCGGAATCGCCATGGGAGGTTTAGGCTCGGATGCCACCATCGAGACTGCAGATGTGGTTATCCAGGATGATAGACCTATTAAGATCCCTATGTCCATTAAAATCGGAAGAAAAACGAAGAAAATTGTATGGCAAAATATAGGTTTGGCATTTGCTGTTAAAGCTATTGTTCTGATTTTGGGAGCTGGAGGTGTAGCAACCATGTGGGAAGCTGTTTTCGCCGATGTAGGTGTGGCATTATTGGCCATTTTAAATGCCTTACGGATCCAAAGGACAGATTTTAGCAAAGATTTTAACAAAAAATATTAGAAAGGGAACAAGCTCCTGACTTTGTTCCCTTTCTATGTTAATTTTATATCCTTATTTATCACTTGAATGATCGTGATGATGATGAACCTGTCCGAGGGTTGGGTTATAGGAGTTGTTAATGACTAAATACAAACCCTCATTGTTCCTTATTTTAATGTTATCTGTATCACGATCAAAATCAATGTTTAATATGGATTTGCCATCTTCTAAAATAAAATTATGGGTATTCCAGATCCCTCTTTTTGTCGATAAGACTTTTCCATTAGAGTAGGTAGCTTCCCAAACAAAAAACTTTTGCCTTTTTATTTCAGCCACATTATTTTGGTTATCCTTTACCTCGAAACCCGATTTTATTTTATTTATCGTTAATTGGTATCCTGATTCCGAATATATTTCTTTTAAATTGGATATGCGATCAAAGGTCAGATGATATACCTCACCAGCTTCATCACGAATCACCATTTGCTTATTAGCCTCTTTGAAACTTGACATGGTATTTCCATTAAAATCACGTAAAAAAGACGTGCCATCACTTTCAATTTCAATTTCAGCCTCATTCCCATCGAGATCTCTCAAGCCCATTAGATTATCATAGCGATTGTATATTTTAAGGTATTTGCTGTCTGAAAATCCAAAAAACCCATCATGAGATAAAACCATCATTAAACCCAGAATGCCATAATTACTGCTAGAGTATACCCTGGAATATGGAAAATCCATTAATTTCTGCTGAACGATGCGATCAAAGATCACGTTGTTCCGATGGAATACAGAGGAATCAGGCAATTGATGGTTTTCAATTTCCTGACCCATAGAAGTTAAAGAAAACATTAGAAAAAGGATGCTGATGAATATGGAATTTTTCATAATACGATAGAATTAATTTGGTATACGACTTATATTATTATTCAATAAATAACCTTGTTTCAGTATGGACTGCCCTAGCGATCTAAAGTTTAACTGAAAATAAAATTAAGACATCGGGGTAGCCTGAATCAATTCTTTCGCATTTTTCTTTGTTCCCCAGTTAAAAATATGTCTCACTGTGGATGAGTGATAGGGGATTACTGCTATAATAATAATAACCAGTATGTTAATGATACATAGATAAAGATATAGGTCATGTAGACCCAATAGGTTTGCTTGTTTTTGGAAGTTTACTAATACCGTTCGATCTACTTTTACTCCAGATTCAATAACCTCCGCCAATCTTGTTTGATGGATAAACTGTAGTTTATTAAACCAATTACTGATTACACTGGACCAGAAAACAGTTACAAAAAATGTCCTGATCAAAAGGAACATAACAATGCTCTGTAAAAAGGCTTTTCCATTCACATTTCCTGCTAAATAAACAGCTGTCGAAATAAATGAGATTATTACAGCCATTCCTCTCAATATGATTGGTAGAATTAAATAATGTAAAGGGGTATTGATATTGATCAGATTGTACAATAAGATATTGGATATTAAATAGAAAAAGGCAGAAATTAAAAAGATAGCTTTACATTTTTTGGTCTGCTTGAAATATAAATACACAAATATACTCCCCAAGAAATATCCAACTATGACATAGGCATTGATTTCAGCTTGTTTAGTAGGATTTGAAGGTAAAAGTACATTCATTAGATTGCTCAGTAAACTTGTATTGGAATAAAATATCCCCAAAATAAACACGGTAAATAGAGTTAAGAATGTGGCTTTGTTCCTAATAACTGAAAAGCTGATAATCTTTCTCTTTTTCTTGAAATTCCGATTAAAGAATAAGATGAAAAACACAATGCTCAACACAATCGCCAATATGATACTCTTGCTGGTTAACCAATTGTTTTGTAAACCATAACTTGCAACAAATGAAAAACAGAGCAAACTGGATGCTAATAAGATGGTTCCTAACCAATCGTATTGAAACAATGGCACCTTCTTGATATGTTGTGTTTTAAAGCAGATTATAACGACCAGAAAGGACATGAGAAGCATCAAGGCCTGGAAATAATAGCCAAGTTCCCAATGTTGCTTGGCAAGATAGGCCGCAATCAAACCTCCTAATATGGGAAAGATCAGGTTCATCGGATAATAGATGGCATACATTTGATACCTTTCCCCAGTGGGCATCAAGAAGGGCATCAGCTCTGATATCAAAGCCATGGTTAATATTATTTTCACACAGCCATACACAAACATCAACATCACATTGATCAATGGCGCTTGATTTATTGCCAAGCATATATTAATGACCATTAATAAGAGCAAACAGAAAATAATTAACCTTTTCTTCGGCATATAGATAGTCAACCTAAAGATCAAGGAAATTGAACAGACCATGCCAGCACAATAGGCGTACATAGCCATGGATAGATCAGCTGAACTTGCAGCTTGATCAGAAATGATATAGATATAGATGCTGTTTGGAATCCCGCTGCAAAAGGATAAAGAAACCGCTATTAATAGCAGTATGCTTAGTTTATACTTTTGAGGGACCCAATCCCTAAATAAACTATTGCTCATCTATATCGAATTAACCACCACATTAAGCCCAACCATCAATTTCTTTAAATCTTCAACATTGTTGTCCTTAGAAAATTCTATCCTGACTGGTATCCGTTGTTGAACTTTTACAAAATTACCAATACTGTTGTCCACTGGGATACTGGAATATTTTGAACCCGTAGCTTCGGAAATGGCTTTTATTTCACCCACAAATACAACATGGGGAATTGCATCCACCGACAACTTTACTTTCTTGCCAAGGGCAATTTGTTTCATTTGATTTTCGGTATAATTTGCTGTAACCCATTTCTGTTGATCCCTTACGATATTGAATAGTTGCTGTCCTGATTGTACCAATTGGCCTTCTTCTAAACTTACCCTGCCCAAGATTCCATCATATGGAGCTACTATCACGGTATAGGATAAATTAAGCTTGGCCAGATCCAGCGAAGCCTTGGCCCTTAAGATCGCAGCCTCATTGATACCTGTTTTCCTGCTGGTTTCCTGCGTAGTTAAATGGGAGCCTACCTTTTGCGCAGTCAATGCTTTGTATTTTGCTTTTAGGGATTCATATTCGGTTTTTACCTGTTCAAATTGATACACTGCTATGGCATCCTTATCCATGAGATCCTTGAACCGTTTATAATTGACATCAGCATTTTCTAAGCGGGTCTTGAGTTCCTCTATGTTCGCATCTGCAATGTTTTGGCTATTTCTTGCTATTTCGACCTCGGTTCTTACAACGGAATTGCCTGCTTTTGCATCGGCTAATGCTGCCAAGGCATTTTCCACCTGAATTTTATACTCATCGTTTTCCAGGACTACTAAGGTATCTCCTTTATGCACGGTCTGATGTTCCTGAAACCGGATTTCCTTAATATAGCCAGTTACTTTTGTGCTCAGGGGATTGATATGTCCATCGATTTGCGCATCTTCTGTATAAACACTGTTATTTAATTGTAAATAGCTTAGTAATCCCCAGCCAATAGCAGCCAAAATAATGAGTACAGAAAGGATATTGATGCTATAGATCTTGATTCTTCTATTTCTTTCTTTTTGACTGATTACTCTTTTTGAATCTGTGTTCATGTATTATTTCCTGTAATTTTTATCTTTAAATTAGTTTGATATTGAACTATTGTTTCAAAAAAACACTATTCAATAGCGCTTTTTATCAATCTTAACTGATTACTGATTTCAGAGATTTCTTTGATTTGTGAGTTCTTGATGATTTTTTCATAGAGCTCTTTTTGAACTGGTTCCAAATGCGATTGGTATTCCCAACCTTTCTCCGTTAGGATTATTTTATTATTTCTCCTATCGTTGGCATCTGGCACCCTTTGAACAAGATCCCTTTTGCAAAGGTTGTCAATTAATGGTGTCACGCTTGCCTTACTCTTTTGTACCTCCTCTGCTATATCTTGTTGATTAAGCTCTTTCTCGCGCCAAAGAACCGCTAAAACTTGGACCATTTCATAAGTGACATCCAATTCCAACTCCTTCACTTTCTGAAAGTAGAACTGCTTTATTGCAACACGTAAAGAAATTATATCTCTAATTAAACCTTGAACTACTTTATGATCCTTTGCCATTTTCTAATATTTTGCACAAAGTTAAATATAAGATAGTTAAACATCAAACTAATTATTGTAAGCTTTTTGCAATTTATTCCTTTATGGCACTAAAAAATAGGGACTAATCCTACCTTTGGGCCATGAAAAATAATGTTCAAGCAATAAACGAGTATATTCAAGCTGAAAGAAATCATCTACTAAACCACGAATTATATCATAAAATTCAAAAGGTTACCGATTTACAGAAATTTACCGAAGGTCATGTCTATGCAGTGTGGGACTTCATGTCTCTGTTGAAAGCATTGCAGATCAAATTAACCTGTACCACGATTCCATGGTTTGCAAGCCCGTCACCTGTAACCAGATATTTAATCAATGAAATTGTTCTTGCTGAAGAATCAGATGAATATATTGATGGTCAACGATTAAGCCATTTTGAAATGTATATCGATGCCATGAAAGGGATAGGGGCGGATGTGAATTCTATATTGGACCTGATCCAAAACCTTCAAGCGGGAATAAAGATTAAAGATGCTTTGGATAATAGTACAGTGGACAACAGAATTAAAGATTTCCTAAATTTTTCCTTTGATACCATTGAAGCAGGAGAGACCCATAAGATTGCATCCGCATTCACATTCGGTAGAGAGGATTTGATTCCAGATATGTTCACATCAATTCTAACTTCTTTAAAGGAACAGTTCCCCGAATCGGATTTAAAGAAGATTGAATATTATTTTCAGCGACATATCGAATTGGATGGGGATGAACATGGACCATTAGCCATGAAGATGATCCATGAATTGGCAGATAACAACGAAGTGAAATGGAAAGAGATGGCTGAAGTTGCCAAATTAGCTTTGCAATATAGAATTGGTCTTTGGGATGCCATTGCGGATTCCTTATAAAACCAAAAAAGGGATAACATAAACGTTATCCCTTTTTAATAGAGCTATTTCAATTACTTTTCTTCTAATTGAATGACTCCCAAATTTTTTGTTTCACCTGTAGTTACCACAACATCATTGATGGTTTTATCTTTAAAATTTTCATTTGTTGGTTCAATTACAAGCTTGTAAGTTCCTTGCATAACCCCTGGGAAATAGAATTTACCTGTTGGGCCGGCCAACGTACCCAAAGTATCAGTCCCTTGAATGGCAAAGACATGAGGCATCGCAGAAATAGGCGAGATCTCACCAGTTAAAGCTCCTGATACGGCAACCGGAATGGCGCGGATCACAGGTTTCATCATGTATTTACCATTTCCTGTCTGATGTATAGATTTTGATGCATCAAAATCCAAGGCTAGGGTATAGGCTACATGAGGGATTAAATCATCTTGAACTTTGATTTTTACACCTGACGTTTGACCACTTGGGGTAGTCAATTTCTCCCTTACACCATCAACCACGATATAATTATCATCGTCCAAAACTAATCTTACTTCCTGAAGACGCCCTGAAGGAACATCATGTTCTGCAAGGATCAAGTAATCTCCTTCACGGTAATTTAAGATATCAAAAGGTTCAATATCAACATCAATAACCTGACGACCACCTTCTGTAATAACTTCAATATGATCGATATCTAAGATAATCTGATCATAGTACGCAGGTGCATCTGTAATTTTAATGGTTACTGGAGTTGTACCATCTGTTGTTTTCGAGTCGTCAGTACTGCAACTCGATAAACCTAGGGCAACCATAGCTACCGATAATCCAAGTAATGCTTTCATAGTAGTTTTCGTTATTTGTCTATTTTTAGCAAAACTTATACCATTTCAGCTACTTATGAATTTAATGTTAATTAATTATGTCAAAAATATTGGTTTATCCAGTTTTACCGCGATTCGATATGCCGCATTCATTAATCCTACATGACTATAGGCTTGTGGAAAATTACCCCATTGACTACCATCTTCCTCATTCACATCCTCAGAGAATAACTTTAATGAATTTCCATAGGAGAGGAGTTCCTCAAAGGTCTCCTGAGCTTCTTCCAATCGGCCAACACATGCCAATGCTTCCACATACCAAAATGCACACACTAAAAAGGTTGTTTTTGGTTTCCCAAAATCATCTTGGTGCAGGTACCTATAAAACAGTCCGTTCTTACCCTTTAATTCTTTCTCCACAGCTTCCAAATGTTTTTTAGCACGGTCTGAACTTGGATCCAGGTAATTCATTAGAATCAACTGTAAAGTACTCGCATCCAAATTTGAACCTTCATCTGAATTCCTGTAGACCTGCATTTCTGGATCATAGCATTTTTCAATATACTCTGCAGCTTTATCCATTAAAATCTTGGCCTGATCCTCAATATCTTTGTAATTGTTCTGCTTCGCTATTTTTAATGCAGCTGAGGCACCAGCCCATTGAAATAGATTGGAATAGGCATGGTGGTTCGCAATGTTCCTGAATTCCCAAATACCGGCATCCTTTTCATCTATCGTCATCTGTATCTTCTCCAAGATGTATTTCAACCAACTTTTTGCATCTTTTCTTTCATCTTGAGGAAAGCGATAATCCGTATAGAGGGGTAACATAGCGATCATGGCTTGCCCATAAACATCATTTTGTATATGTTCATAAGCTTGGTTCCCAACCCTAACAGGTTTATTGCCTCTATAGCCTTCCAAATAGTCTAGCGTCGTTTCTGTCAAAACTTTACGTCCTAAAATCCCATAAAGGGGTTGCAATCTCCCTGAATCCGATTGGGTAATATTGGTAATATAGTTGGCAAACTCTTCGAGTTCATCAAATTTTCCGATATGGCTCAGGGCTGTTAATACGTAATAACTATCCCTGACCCAGCAATAACGGTAATCCCAATTTCTTCCCGATCCTGGTGACTCCGGTAAGCTTGTCGTACTCGAGGCAATGATGGCTCCGGTATCTTCGTATTGGTGCAACTTTAAAACTAAAGCCGATCGAATGATATGGTCCTGATAGAAGTTCGGAATGTTTGCTTTTTTAGTCCAGCGCCTCCAATATATTTTGGTCTTGATCAAAAACTCTTCCGCTGTTTGTATCAATGGTGCTTCAAAACTATTTCCATAAGAAAGGATCATGTATTTCTTTTCGGAAAGGATAATATTGCTTTGTTCCTGATCGAAAAAATGACTGATGGGAATGTTGGTCGTCAACCTCATATGCTCCTCAGCATGCTGAAAAAGAATGTGATTACTTCCCCTGGATTTCTGAAAATCATCTTTCCCATAATTCGCTTTCGGATTACAGTTTACTCTTACTGCTGGATTTCCATATAGAGGCTCAACTATTCGGATCAACATCAATGGTTTGTAATATCGATCATATTGAACAAATCTTGGGGCGAAGTCAATAACACGGAAACCCGAATGTTCACCATTGACTTCAGTAACTAAAATATTGGTATTCTCTAAATAATATTGATTGGAGGTAATATGACTGTCGTCAAGCTTAATGTTAAATTCTCCACCTTTTTCGGTATCCAGTAAACATCCAAAAATGAAACTATCTTCAAATGTTGGCCAACATAGCCAGTTGATGTTTGTGCTTTTGTGCACATGGGCAATAAAATTACAGTTCCCAATAATACCACTATTATAAAGGTGTCTTTTATTCATATATTTTATCTTTTTATTTTTCTAAAGAAGCCAATAACTGTAAGACTTCTTTATTATTTTCAACGTAATACTTCGCGTGAGATTGTTTGTCACCCACTTTTATTGTTACACTATGCTCAGGTAAGGCAATAAACATATCCTCATCAGTTGCATCATCACCGATACATAGAATAAAGTCTGGATCAATTTCATTTGCAAGGTTTATGGCTGCTTTACCCTTGTTCACAAGTTTATTCTTGATTTCAATGACACGATCCCCGTTGATTAGCTGAAGGTCCAAAACTTGGTTCAAATGCCTTAATTCCTGTAATAGCTCCTGGGCCTGCCTAAGTCCAAAGGCTCGTTCTACTTTCCTGTAATGCCAAGCCAAGGAGTGTGATTTCTCTTCAATTGATGATCCTGGCGTCCTGTCCGTAAACCTTTGCAATATTTGATTGACTTCTGTTTTCCAACTATTGCTCAGTCCAGGAACTAAATGCCATTCATGATTGGGATAATTACTCCAGATTCCATGTTCTGCTATTAGGTAATAGGGTCGGCTTCCAAACCAACTTTCTAAATTGCTATATTTCCGCCCTGAAATTATGGTGACCAAGTTCCGTGGGTCCTTGCTTAATTTGTCCAATACTGCATAAACATCCGGAGTGGGAACCGCTTTATCTGCATTCTTGTTAAATCCAACTAAAGTCCCATCGTAATCAAGAAGGATTAATCGTTTTTTACTTGCATTGTAACCCGATTTAATATCATTCTCAACCTTTTCACGAACCTTCCGGGCTAATTCATGCCTTTGCTCATTCTTGATTTCTTCTAAACGCTGCATAAAGAGGTTGACCCAGTGATGAACGGTAAATTTTGAAACAATGGCTTGGCTAGCATGCATCCTTTCATCTTTTTCTTCATCTTGCATAATAATGGCATCATAAAGCGTTCTGCTGGTCCGATGCACGGCATATGGATTGATGACTAATGCATCCGATAGCTCTTTGGAGGCACCAGCGAATTCACTGATCACCAAAACCCCTTTTGTTTCCTGTTTACTTGCGATATATTCTTTCGCAACCAGGTTCATGCCATCGTACAGAGAGGTTACCCAACATACATCTGCCGCTACATATAATGCTGAAAGCGCATGGAATGGCAACGAATTATAGAAATAGGCTATTGGTTGCCAGCCTGGCTTCCCATAAACGGCATTGATGTTCCCAACCTTCCTGTCGATTTCATTCCTTAATTTTTTATATTGATTGACTTGGTCCCGAGAAGGAACTATGAGCATATATAATAAAATTTGGCCATGTAACTCCGGATGGGCATTTAATAGTATTTCGAAGGCTGTCAATCGCTGTAAGATTCCTTTACTGTAATCCAGTCGATCTACAGAAAGTATTAGTTTTTGATTGTGGTAAAGCTCTTTGATATGCTTGCTATATTCCTTTGTTTCTGTATCTAAGGCCTGGCTTTTATATTTTTCATAGTCAATTCCCATAGGAAATACATCGACCAATACCTTTCTTCCGTTTATTTTTAGGGAATTGATATTGTTTTGTAGGTTTAATACACCAGAACAGGAGTCCAAGAAATTATCCACGTTTTCATAGGTATGAAAACCGATCAGGTCAGCACCCAAAAGACCTTCCAATAGTTCATCCCGCCATGGCAACATCTTAAATAATTCGATAGGAGGAAAGGGGATATGGTGAAAATATCCGATGCTGCAGGTTTCCTTAAGTTCCCTAATATAATTAGGTACTAACATTAACTGATAATCATGTACCCAGACACGTGTATTTTGTTCTATAAAAGGCAATGCTGCTTCAGCAAATTTTTTGTTTACTTCCACATAACTTTGCCAAAATTCCTGCTTCAACTCCACATAGCTCGGTCGATAATGGCACAGCGGCCAAAGAATGGCATTTGAAAAACCTTCATAGTAACCTTTGATCTCTTTTTCTGTGAGGAATATGGGAATGAGGTTCAGTTTTTTGAGTTCCTGCCGGATTAACTCTTCTTCTTTTTCATTTTTAGGGATAATTCCAGGCCAGCCAATCCACCAGGATCCATTTTCCTTATAAAAGGATCCAAGGCCAGTGGCTAATCCTCCTTCGCTGGGAGTGAACTTGAGTTTTGATTTTTTTCGTTCAATTTTTACTGGCAGGCGATTCGATATGATGAGAGTGCCCGAATCGGGTATATCTAGATTTTGTAACATATGTATTTGTAATACAATCTAAACGCTAAATAGTTTGTATTAATGTTTAAACACTGATAAATACGCTCTAAATGATGTCGTCCAATTTAATTTGACTTTAAAATTTAGTAACAATTATTTCATAAATCTCAACAAATTATTATATATTGTATTGAATATCTTTGAAATAGATAAAAAAATTAAGTCTTAGGGCCTGTGATTTATTTAATGGTCATTTGCTACTTAAGTTAACCAATGCATAAGATTGATAGCAGATAACACATATATGTTTAAACGCTGATAATTATTTTATTTTTCCTTTACATAAATAATGGCCGTTTTTAAGCGAATCCAATTTATATATTTTAACTATTTCTAACTATTTAAATCACTCAAAAACATTAACTAAATTCTAAGTACAGAAAATAGACTATTTCTTTAAAAAAAGGCCCTCTGGGTTCATTTTATAGATGTATGAATATTTAGATATATTTGCTGAAATAGAAGCAACCGTACCTGATATTGAATCTGTTGCTGTGTGAATTGTTCAATTATTAACAGTGTTATCTAAGAGGTAGAGGCTAGGTCTACCATTTAATTTCTTACAGCTGAATAATCTGGTATTATTTAGTAAATAGTATATGAAGAAGAACCTATTTGAGATTTTATTAACCATGTTCTGTATTGGTTTAATAATCCAAATCCTAATGATGATGGAAAGTATTGAATTTCCGATATCCTTAATATTTGGGCCTCTTCTATATTTAGCCTATTTAGATCAACTTGATGTAACCATAACATTTAGCAGAGCACTGCCTCACTTTATTCCATTTACCATTGTTGCGGCCCTGTTCTTTACGGTAAAACCTTCCATTCCTTCCGTTTATGAACATGCTTATTTCATTTCGACTTTGATTTCGATGTTTACATATCCATCCATCGTTATCTTTTCCAAGAAAAAAGAAAGTCTGTTTTTAAATGAAAGAAATCTGATCCTACTTGAGATATTAGCCTTACTAGGCTTTGCCATATTTTTCTTTATCAATATTATTTATATAAACCATCTATCAAACAACTTCTCCAACCGACATGCGCAATTAGTTATTGTTGCCATCCTCTTGGTAAATGTTGCCGTATTGACTTGGTTTCTTGTCAGCAATAGATTTCTGAGCAGTAGTCAAGAAAACCAACAAGCATTATCACTAGCATCTGTATATGATTTTAATATTAAGGACCAAGAATTACATCTGATCAAAAACAAGATTGCCCAGAGCATGGAATTGGAACACTTATATCTTGATGCCCATTTATCCTTGGACCGATTAAGTAAACAAACTTCTATTGATAAGGAAAAGATTGAATATTATTTAGAGATGATCCTGGATTCCAATTTTGAAGACTGGTTGGCTTCTTATCGAGTCAAACACGCTGTAAACTTAATCCATGCAGATTCTGGAAATTTGAAACTTGAGTTCCTAGCGAATTTAAGTGGTTTCGATTCCAGAACTACTTTCAATAAATATTTCAAGTTATATGTTGGAGAGTCTCCATCTAATTATAGGAATAAACTAATTAAATAGCATATGTTGATATTTTTCATCTACTCAGCAATTATCGTCATATGCCTCCTCAGCTATCAGATATACAGCAACCTTCCCCAAAAAGGTCTGTTTGAGAAAATCCTGTCTTTGCTGATCATTACCCTATTGATCCATACTACTTTTGCCGCCCTTTTCCGTGATATCATTCCAGGTTATAAATATGTGGATTTAGGAGCACCATTTGGCCTGCTCTATGGACCTTTCCTATATTTTGGATATCTGGCGTTTAAATATAAAAGGGTAACCGGAAAAACTATCCTCGTCCATGGATTGCCTTTTTTGATAATGTCCGTCATTTTTATCATTTTTTTATCCAGTGAATTTCTTAGATTCCAATACGGTAAATTGTATTATGTTGTTCTATACAGCATGTTCGGATTATCCTGGATCTTATATCCAATTTCTGTTTTGTTGAAGGGTAATATATCTGATTTCCTACAACTTGACACCAAAAGGCTATATTATTACTTTATCATACTTCTTTTGGTATTAGCGGCATTTATTATCCCCACCATTATGTCTACCTTCATTGATAAATTTGATGTGGGCAAACCCGTTTCAGGAGTTACCGTGTATTTGATCATGATGATAGGGGTTAGTATGATTTACAATTATTTATTCCGAACCTTGGTTTCTCAGGTTCGGCCCCATGGATTTCCATTGCCAAATCACAATTTCAAGAAAAATGAAGCAACGGAGTATGCACTAAAGGTCAATCAAAATATAAAAGAATCACCATATAAAGAGAAGATCCTACAATACCTAGAAGAGAAAAGATATTTAAATCCAGAATTCAATATTGATGTTATGGCCAGAGACTTGAAAATCTCTCGACCTTTGATTTCCCAATTTTTTAAAGATTATTTTAATCAAAATGCTTTGAAAACTATTAATGCCCTCCGTGTCGAGGAGGTATGTAAAGAGTTGAGCAAAGAAGATTTTGACATGAACATTGATGAACTGGCATTACGCTGCGGGTTTAGCTCAAGGGCATCATTCTATAGGAATTTTAACCTAGAAAAGAAATGTACGCCTATTGAATATAGAGAAATGGTTCTTCCAAATTTGATTTAATATGGGCTGCAGTAAGATTTTTTTCTATCTATTGTTGTTGATTCTTCCTTTTCAGGTTTTTTCCCAAAAAACGGAGTTTGAGAAAAGGTACGCTGCAGTTCATTCTGAATATCTAGCCAATAATTATGAAGAAGCCCTTCGCGTAGCAGATTCATTGGAACAAACTTCAAAATTTGAAACCACAAAAATCAGATCAAAATCTCTTTTAGCTTTGGTTCATCAAAGTGTTGGAACCTATTCTATAGCAATAAATTATGGCAAACAAGCAGATCGACTTTCTGACCTTATAGGTCTTTCGGATTTTGAAGCCAGCAGTGCTTTGGTTCTTGCATCAATATATAGAGATATCGGTATACAGGAAGAAGTAAGCCGATATATCCAAAGAGCTAAAACAAATATTAGGTCTGTTAATGATAGCTTGGTCAGAAACCAGCTCGACATTTGGGTGCTTCAAGAAGAAGCCTATCAATACATGAATCAGAAAAGGTATGTTGACGCCTTAGAATGCATGAATTTAGCCGTTAACAAAAAAGGTTATATTGATTTTAACAACCCTCGATCCTTATTAATCAGATCCAAAAACTATTTGATAATTGCGCAATGTTACAAGGAGATGGGCAATTATGAGGAAAGCCTAACATATCTTAAAATGGTTTTAGATGAAGTTTATGGATTCGAACATATCATTAAGGCTTTTACCTTTCAATTCCTGGCAGACAGCTATTTTCATTTGGGTCAGCTGGAGAATGCAAGGAAGTATTTAGACCTCGTAATTCCTTATGTAGATGGGTCTAATAACCTCTACCTGAAAAAAGAATACTATTTTTTAGAAGCAAAATATCAAAGGAATATCGATAGGAATGATCTAGCTATACAATTCGTAGATAAGTTCAACCAAATTGAAGAACAAAAAAGAAATAGTGCGGAGATCATTAGCAATAACCTGATTAAGGAAAATTTGCAGGAAATAAAATCCCTAAAAAGAAATAATGTCATTCTGGTTTGGTCAATTGTCATCAGTATTTGTGTATTTGTTCTCTTTTATATGATCAAGGTAAAACCTAAATCAAATAAAAATGAAAATATCTATGCTGATTTAGCTCCTTTGCCAGAAAATTCCAACCCCAGCAAAACTCACACAAAGGATCTGCATACTAATTTAGAGGTACAGATATCCCTTGAAACCGAAACGAGATTGGTCAAGAAGCTTAATGATCTGGAAGATGACCATTTTTTCTTGAACAAGAATATTACTTTAGGCTGGTTGAGCAATAAACTGAACAGCAATCAAAAGTATATATCCTACGTAATCCGAAAATATAAGAATCAACATTTCAACGATTATATATTGAATCTGAGAATCCAGTATATTGTCCAGCAATTGGAGTCCAACAAGGCATTATTGGATTATAAACTGTCATATCTTGCGGATATGGCTGGGTTTACTTCACATAGTAAATTTACACTCGCTTTTAAATCAGTAATGGATACTACACCATCCTTATTTATTGAGGAACTAAAACATAAAGCCCTTAATTAATACATTCTTATTTTATTCAGGCTGCTTGGGAAACCAGCATATGATGAATGTTTGATTTAATTTATAGGTTAATATTATCAAATAATAGCGGATAGAGGGGTGGACATTACTCGATTTTATCAGTTATTCATCTACCATTTTCACCTAATTTCTTCTACATATCTCTTCCAATCTAAAAATCAACCAAAATATTGTAGCTCTTTAGACTAAATTTTTGCTAAAATCAACTAATTATAGCTGTTTATAACAGATAATTCGGGTGAATATGGCTAAGTATTCCCTGATAATGATCATAAATTGTCCGAAAGAGCGTATGTCCACCTCAATTTAAGTCTAATTATTTACTGGAAATATTGTGCAGATTTTCAATTTCCTGAAAATCAACAATTAATATAATCAAATTAAATAGGGCTTTGTAATATATTGACAAATAGCACTTTATCACGTTTTAAGACATGTCTTATTATTGCAATTAGACAATTAAAATATTTTATGGGACATACTTTTTTGGGGACTAGACGTAATTTTGAGTAATCACAAACGAGGAATTAACTAACATTTAAAATAAAGACTAATTCCGCTATTAATACGCCAACTAACTATTAATAACAAATATTAAAGAATATGTATCTAGGTTATTACCTTCAATTTTATCTGTTATATGTACAGGCAAAATTATGGAGTTATCCTTCCTTATCAAGGTTAACAATTGTAATCTTCGTATCCTTAATCTTAGTTCTGATTATTAATCAATTGAGAAATCTGTTTTTCGAAGCAAAATATAATCAGGATGATCAATCATTTAGACCTTTTAAAGAGAGACTGGAGAGTTCTATCAATGATATCCTCATGAATAGAAATAATCTCTCGGAACAGAATGTCTTAAATGATTTTGAATCTATCTATAATATAAAAGGATCCAGAAGAGGCTTAAAGTTCCTATCCAAATTATTGATCCAAGCCAATCTCAAATCTAAAATTGGAAAGGTCGCATTTAATGATAATAACTATAATATCATTTTGAACACCTATGGACTGATTAATTTCTGGGAATTAGAACTTGTATCCAATAATCTGAATAGAATTTTTAAAGCTAAAAAGAACCTGGATGACCTGAAGAGCAATTATCAGCAACAGATCCTTCATATTTCAGCTCACAACCTCCCGAATAGGTTAAATAATAAAGGCCCACAGAAGATTTCAAAAACTGAAAATCACGAACCCTATAAGTTCTTGGACGAAAGTTTTATCAATGAATTTAATCCTCTGGATGAAATTCTTGTTCACCAGTTTTTAATGGTAAAAGCCGAAGCAGGCCGATTGCCGCTCTTGAGCAGATGGGTGAGAAACTCGACAAATACCGCATTCAGGATTTTTATGATTAAAGAGATTTCATTTTTTAATCAACGTGGTTGTGGAGCTATACTAGCCAGTTTGCTTCATAATGAGCCTTGTAACGATATCCGATTGGCCATTATTGAAACCTTGATCTGTTTAAAGCACAAACAGAGCGAATCACATATCATCGCATGTTACCATTCCAGTAACAAAAAGGTGAAAAAAGCAATTATCAGGGCCGTTACTGAGTTTAAAACAAAATTTGGACTGGAGTTCCTGAATGAAATTTTCTTCGAATCCCAAGACAGGGCTTTAAAAGAAGAGTTAATTCACGCCATGAAAATCATCAGAAATCACCGTGATACAGAAACTCAGGAAAAAACAACTACGGACACCTTCTTTGAAGAAGCACTTACGAAACAAATAAACTACCAAATTGGGTAAATCACCATATTAATAACAAACCGAATATCTATCAAATTAATTAACACTATCTATTCTATTATGATTGACAACGTTTCAACTATCAAAAAGGAGTATATGAACCCAGACACGGAGAATAAGATTCTGGCAGCACTTACTCAATGGGAAGCACAGGAATCATATTTAAATCCTTCTTGTTCTATAACCACCGCGTCTAAAGAGATAGGATGTAATTCTAAATATCTTTCATTCGTAGTAAATAAAAACAAGAAAATTGATTTCCCAAATTATGTAAATAATTTAAGGCTGGATTTCTTGAACAATTATTTAAGAACAGTGGAGGAAGCTAGAAATTTTAAATTAACGTATTTAGCTGCGCTATCAGGCTTCTCATCCTATGGAAAATTTGCTAAAAGCATTAAAGATCGAACTGGATTCAACCCAACCCAGTTTATCGTTTTCTTTGATGAAAAGATTGCTTAATTAGCAAAAGTTAATCCTAAAGTCAAGATCATTGGCTTTAGGATTTCCTTTATGTGTAAGGCTTAAGCCTATGCTGTATGGTCCAAATGCTGTAAAAGATTCAGTGTGACCAATAATTGCCCATAATGTCTTTGAGCATGCTCTGCTGCATGGAACAGGAGACCGATTTGAGTTGTAGGAATCTTTTTTCTACCCAAGAACCGCTCTTCGGTCAGGCTGTCTGGATTGATAGCCTTTAAAGCCTCTATAAAACCTTCAACAGTCCTTTCCAAATTACCTTTTAAGTCTTCCAAACATAGGCTGTCATTTCGTTGACCCTCCTGACTGAGGTAATCAAATTGCTCTTCATTTAAGCTTTCCCCCCGCGAATAGGTCATCAATCGATCTATTACTCCGGCTATATGCTGTAAGTGAAATGCAATTGATGCCATGCCATAAGGCTTGATCCATAATTGTTTTTCATATCTGTCTGAATCAATTTTTTGGATATCTTCATTGACCTGCAATATTGCATGCGCAACAGGCTGAAGCAAAGCTGGAACTTGGGGGATAGGACCCCGCATCCAAACTTCTGGTTGTTTTTCTTCTGCGTCCATCTTAATAAAATTAGTTTTGACTGATTGATTTATCTCCAAAGGTGACCATTACCATGCCCACAATGATGATCAACGACCCCAATATCTGCATCCAGCTCAAAGGTTGTTTAAACCATAGCGCCATGGCTAATTGCACGGTTAAAAAGGTTCCACCTGAACATAGCGCTATTACTATGGGCTGCGGAACAGTTTTGAATAATTGGACCAAAAACCAGGAAGCAGAAAGTAAGATGATATTCCCACCGACCAATGCCATCCACTGATATTTTGGTTGAATACCTCCATATTTGAAAATAATACTTGAACTGATCTGGCAGAGCCAAAATCCAATAAAGAAGAGAGCTTTCATAAGGGTAATTTTACACCCTGAATTTAGAACATATTTTATGAAAATTAAAGCGTAGAATACAATAGAAACTTAAATTTTTATATCCGGGAAAAGGAATTTAATCAGGTCAACATTATTTCTATGGCCCCCGTATCGGTGGAAAGGATACAGGAGCTCAATAGAAATAGTAGTAAAGAGATTATGGAGATTCTTTGTTGACTTTTGTAAAGTCAAATCATGCCTATCAACAATTATTTAGAATGATTATAAATAACACTACAAACTTAACCCTTCCTCAGGACAGTTCAAAATAATTTAATAACGTAAAAGGAAAAATTAGGGACGCTATCCGAAAAAAAACTATCTGGGAAAAGACCAATTTTTATTCTGAACGATCAGTGAGGAATCTGTACGGTTCGCCCCCTCATGACCCTGTCATTCTTTACCGAAGGTAAAGGACCTGTTCGCCAATGCCATCCGAAACTGATTATGTCTTTAAAATTCCGAGATCCTTCCTTCGTAAAGACGAAAGTAGCGAGGAAAAATGTAATTTTTTTCTGAAGAGAGAAAACAGTTCGTTCGCTTGGCTTACAATGCCACGGATCCTAAAAAAATAAAAAATAGATTCTTCGCTCCACTCTGAATCCCTCTCTTTAGCATTTTTATTCTGAACGATCAGTGAGGAATTTGTACGGTTCCCCACTCTACGTCCCTGTCATTCTTTACCGAAGGTAAAGGACCTGTACGCCAATGCAAACCGTGAAGCAATACTTTTTTTGTTGATTTTAAATAAATTTGGGCATGTTGTATTC